>JAEUUL010000022.1 GCA_016787485.1 Bacteroidota bacterium | reverse complement strand
GAAGTGCTGAACCTGCAGCTAAAAGAACTGGGTGCTGCGAAGAAGCCTTTTTTCAGTGTATTATCTACCCTTACTTCTCATGAATGGTTCGATGCAGATGTGCCGCACATTTTTCACAATGACCCTGACCATGTAAACGACGATTACCGCAATACCGTGCATTATGCAGACAGTTGCGTGTTTGCCTGGTTCAACAACGCAAAAAAACAACCCTGGTATGCCAATACCATTATGGTGCTGGTGGCAGACCACGCATGCAATTTTCCCCGCCACCGCGACCTGCAGGATACGGGTCGTTTTCAGATACCCATGCTCATTACAGGTGGGGCGCTGAAACCAGAATGGCGTGGCAGGAAAATTTCCGTACCCGGCTCGCAAGTGGACATTGCAGCAACACTGCTTGCACAAATGGGCCTGAAAGAGCCAGCGTTTGAGTACAGTAAAAATCTGCTGAATCCTGCCGGGGCCCATTTTGCCTGGTACGCATTCGATCATGGTTTCGGATATATTTCCCCGGCAGGTGCAGTGGTGTATGATCACAACAGCAGTAAAGTGCGCAGTACCTGTGTGCAACCCACTGTAACCGCACGGCAGTTGAAACAGGGAAAATGCTATCTCCAAAAGGTTGCAAATACTCTGCTTCCCGGGCAAATAAAACAATAAACCCCCGCATGGCAGGGGCTTACTGTCTGGTGGGAATCTGAATTAAATTTTCTTGTGTTTATCTGCAATTTTTTGTTCAACAATCTGCATATTCCATCCGCTTCCCGGCAGTCCGTCCAATATGCCTCCCACATAAGTGGCTGCATTGAAGTTTTTGCCTGAATAGTCACCGGCTACTGCATCCTGCTGTATGCTGAATCCCTGCGATTTATAAATGCCTTTGTCCGTTTTGAAAAACACAATGCAATATTTCTGACGGGCTTTTACCACATCGATATAACTGTTGTTGATGTATTCTTTTTTAGTGATTGACATCCATTCTGCACTGACTACATAACTACCGGTGAGGGTTTCTTTCCAGCCCATTTTTTTGGCATATGACTGAATGGCTGCCCATGCTTTGGTTTCCAGTTCTTTTTCAGTGTTCTTTTGTTCGGGTAAAACCACCGCCACTGAAGAAGTGGGTGCTGAAAGGGTTTTCTGGTAGGCTTTGCACATGGCTGTCATGGTTTCTGTAAATTTGGTTTTGATTTCACCCATAGCCATGCTGCTGCATGCCGCCTTATCTTTAAAAAACACATAACATATGTTGTTGCCGTTGCATGCGCAGGAACTTTCAAAGGTCCAGGTCATATCTGTACTTTTTGCTATTACCAGCACACCTTCTTCAATTTCAACAAGATAGGAGTTGCCAAATTTATACTGATCGCATACGGCATCGCTGCGGAGAATCTTGTGTCCCCCGGTTTTTTCAATCGCATAGAGCTGCTTGTCCAGGCTGAAAGTCACATTGATTTTTTTCACCCCCATGAATTTTGAATTGATGGTAATATGGTCATTGTTATCCGAAATTTCTGCTGTTTTGCAGTCACCGTAAACATAGTCTGCACCCGCATCTGCATTGCGGTAGGTATAATAAGTGCCGGCTATCTTTTTGGTCCCGGCAAAGTCGCCTTCCCCATTTGCTGAAGTCGCCGCCATTCCGCGCAGGTCTTTGGTTTCAGGTGTTTTCGATTTCATTACAGCGCACATTTTTTCCAGCAATTCATTGCACTTGGACTTCAATGCAGCCAGGGTTAATGTGGCTTTTTTGGTTTCATCGCGCAGCAGAACAGCGCTTATGCTCCGCAATCCTGTCTGAGTACACTCACCGCTTACAGAAAGATTGTAATTCATATCTCCTATCACCAGAATTCCTTTTTCAACTTCGATGAGCTGACCACCCCAATTGTACGATGTAGGACCGGAGTTGCAGAAACGTACGCTGGTATAATCCTGCTGGTCCCGGCACATTTTCTCTGAGCCCCAGGCCGGGGTGAGGGTTCCGCCGCCCTGCATTCCACCTAAGGTGTAGCGCATTTCCAGTACTCCGTTTTTGTCTGTTACTGTTACCTTTTTGCCGTCTTTGATCTGGTTGGATACTGTAGATCCTTCCGGCCTCCACAGGTAATAGTCCGCACTCAGATCGGGGTACGTTTTGTTTTGTGCCATTGTCAGATTTGCCAGTACGCTGGCGCATGCTGTAAGAATGAAGTTTTTCATTGTTGTGATGATTGATTGATGGGTGCAAACCAAGTTGTTGACCGGGATTTGATTTTCTGCAAATTCATAAATCCCGTTTTCTGTTTCATCAATCGCAATCAGCATATAAATTCCGGCTGTGGTTCATTCATGGGTTGGTTTGTGGTTTTTATGAAATGAGATGGGATAATGATGGATTTTATGAATAACATTGTTGCCATGTTTCGCCGTCTTTTTTTCTGCCTGCTTGTCAGTTTGCCACTGATACTCACCTCCCAGGTGCAGCCCTTGTTCAGGGGATTGAGTACGCAAAATGGTTTGGGAAGCAACGAAGTATATGATGTATTCCAGGACAGCCGTGGTTATATTTGGATGGCTACGGCTCAGGGAGTGGAGAAGTACGACGGCCGCAGTTTCAAATCATTCAGCATCCGTCAGTATAGCAGTGAAGGGGCCAGTAACCTGCTTGAAGACCGAAACGGACGCATTTGGTTTCACTCCTTTTGGGGGCAGTTGTATTTTATTGAGAATGATTCCCTGCATTTGTTGCATTCTTTCAATCACCTTATTGCGCGCTGGAGTTTTGATCAGAATTCGCAAAAAATATGTTTTGTTGTAGATACCGGTATCGTGGTAGTGAATACCGCAGACCGTGCGCATCAATTCCTGAAACTCTCTGAAATATTGGGCCGTTATTTTCAGAAAAACAAATATATCAATCATGTTCAATTCACTTCCGACGGGAATATACTGGTGTTGTGTGAAGGCGGATTATTGGCAACAGGTAAGCCTTACGGCAAAGGGTGGGTATGGACTGTAGTCCGGGCAGATGGGGCAGAATTGCCCTTTCAGTCAATATTTGAATATCAGGGTAAAATATGGGCAATTTATAATCATAAATTCTACCAGATAACGCCTCAGGGAGTTTTATTCCATACCGGATTTTCAGCAACCATACAGTCCTTTCTGGCCGGGGCAGTTATCTCTGCTGTGCAGCAGACCGGAACTGATGAGCTGATCATCAATACATACAACAAAGGGGCAATGTTGTTAAAAAATATGGAACCGCATCCTTTGTGGCCAATGCCCTTTTTTACAGCGTACAGCCTGAGCAGGTGTATCCGCGACCGGGAAGGGATCTATTGGTTCGGAACATTGAAAAAAGGGGTGATGCAGGTGACGGATCTGACCACCCAGCGCTTAACGGGTACAGAATCTGCATTGCTCACTTCCCTGTTTGCAGAAAACGAAAAAACACTACTGCTTGGGTATGATGACGGGAGAGTTTTACGGTATGATATTCTTTCGGGAAAAACTGCGTTTCTAGTGCAGGTAAAAAGAGCCATTAAATCCATTGTGAGGGCTCCCGATGGCAGGATTTTTCTGGTAGCTGATTTTATTTATATTCTGGAAAATGACCATGCGAGGTTATATGAGCAAACTTCCGATGCCAAAGATCTGGATTTTACAGCGCAGTCTGTACCGGTCGCCAATACCTCCTACAGCACACTGGCAGTACTCGACACAAAGTACCAGCAACAGCGCCGGCAATTTATGCAGGAATGGAAATCTGCCGGAAAGATTAAAGATGAGAACACCACATCCCCCCAAGAACATGTCTTTTTATTGAATCTGAGCAGAGCCTTCGGGCTGGCTGTAAACCGGCAGGAACCTGCTGTGTATACCTCCGCTACAGATGGCTTGTTCAGACTTACCCCGGCGGGAAAAACACGCATTTTATGGCAGGGCCGGGACATTTACAGTAAATCGATGGTGATGAATGGCAATGTGCTGTATTGTGCCACGGACCATGGACTTTTTATCATTCAGGGTGAGAAAGTAACCAAAACAATAACACAGAAAGACGGTCTGCAGGACAACCGGATTTATAAAGTAAAATATCAGCAGGACATGTTGCTCCTGCTTAGCCAGAAAGGGCTGGATGTATATGACCCGGATAACGGGCAGGTTTGGAGTTTTGGTGAGCACAATGGCATTGCCGGGCAGGAAATAATGGATATGTGCCTTGCTCAGGGCCGCATTTATCTGGGAACCTCTCAGGGGCTGGTGAGTTTTGCACTGACCAATACCGGTATGGACGAAGTGGCACCAAAAATGTATATCAATCGTTTGGTGGCAGGAAGCAGAAATTTTCTTCCCTTGTCGCAAATCATACAACTTGAGCCATCTGAAAATACGGTACGCATCGCATTCAACGGACTTCATTTTAAAAGTGGCAGCAATCTGAGATATGAATACCGCCTTCTGGGTTATGCCGATACCGCTTGGCTAATCCGGCAGGGCATGGAACCTGAATTGGTATACAACCATCTGCCACCGGGCAAATACATTTTTCAGGTGCGGGCACGCAGTTACTCCGGTTTGCTCAGCCATACAGCTACATGTACTTTTTATATTTCCAGCCCATGGTACAAAACCTGGTGGTTTTATGCGCTTGTAGTTGTTTTGGCCTTGGGGTCCGTGTGGCTTTACAATCGTATAACTATACGGCGCAAACAGGCTGCAGGCGAGGTGTTGCTGGAACGGGAAAAACTGGATAAGGAATTGCAGGTTTCTCAATTGCAGGCCCTGAAAATGCAAATGAATCCGCATTTTATGTTCAATGCACTCAACAGTATTCAGGAATTTATTTTAACGAATGAAAAGAGACTGGCCAATCAGTACCTGGGTAAATTCAGTGACCTGATGCGTATGACACTCGATATGAGCCAGGAGGAAAAAGTATTGCTGGCCGATGAAATCAAATTATTAAATCTGTATCTGGATTTGGAAAAACTGCGTTTTGGCGGTGATTTACAAACGGAAATTGTGCTGGATGAAAGCATCAATCCTGAGGAAATTTATATTCCCGGCATGCTCATACAGCCCTACGTGGAAAATGCGCTGAAACACGGATTGCTTCACCGCAAGGGAAATAAAAAACTCAGTCTCAGATTTGCCGGGAAAAACAATGAAAGGGTACTTTCCTGTGTGGTGGAAGACAATGGGATTGGAAGAGAACGGAGCAGTCAGATCAGAGAAATCCGCAACAAAAGCCACCGCAGTTTTGCAACCGGAGCTACCCAGCGCAGGCTGGATTTGTTGAATGCAGGAAGGAAAAACGCCATTGCAGTGGATATTCAGGATCTCAAAGAGGCCAGTGGTGAGGCGGCAGGCACAAGGGTGGTGATGGAAATACCGTATAGCTGACCGTTCATGAATTCAATCCCGCAATTCATGAACCAGTCAGAGCAATGCCACATTTAACGCTGCATATTTGCAAAAGGAACACATGGGAATCAGGGCCATTATTGTAGACGATGAGCAGAAAGCCAGAAATGTGCTGTCTGCCATTTTATCCGGAGAAATTCCGGGAGTGGAGGTAGTGGATCAGGCGGAAGATGTTCCCTCTGCAGTAAAAAGCATCATGCGGCATAAGCCGGACCTTGTTTTTCTGGATGTGGAAATGCCGGGTTATAATGGTTTTCAACTGCTGGATTTTTTTGAACAGATTGAGTTCAGTATCATTTTTACCACTGCTTACAGCGAATATGCCTTGCAGGCTTTTCAGGTTTCTGCGGTAGACTACCTTCTGAAGCCCATACAAATCGAAGCGGTGGAACTGGCGCTTGAAAAGTATAAAGCAAGACGCGGTGAACCACAGCGTGAGTTGCTGGAAAACCTCAGACAAAATTTAATTTCCAGTTCGGTAAAAAAGCTGGCATTGCCAACCGGAAGCGGGGTCATTTTTGTAAAAACAGAAGACATTTTGTACCTGAAAGCGGACGGCAGTTATACCCATTTCATCCTCAATGATGGCCGGCAATTGATGGTGAGCCGCAAAATCAAAGAATATGAAACCGTGCTTACCCCCGAGTTGCAATTCTACAGGCCGCACCGGTCATATCTTGTAAATGCACGAAGAATCAGTGAGTACATAAAAGCAGACGGGGGCAGTGTTGTGCTGGAAAACGGCGATTCTGTGCCCATTGCCCGGGATGCCAAAGATGAATTTCTGGAATTTCTGGGTATGAGATAAGGTTGGAATTCATTCCGGAATCCGGCAAAAAATCTGCTTTTTTGCACCTGTGAAAAGATTGAGTAAAATTCTGGTGTTTCTGGCTATTGCCTGCGCCTGCAGGTCCACTGCCGCGAAGGATACCTGTCGCGTGGGATTGTATATCACGTCCCTCTACGATTTTAAAATTAAAGAGAAGAGTTTTAATACCAGTTTCTGGCTGTGGCGTGTGTATAAAGACACCGGTCATCAGTTTGATTTTGCCAGAACCACTGAGGTTGTGAATGCAAAAAAAGCTGAGTTTGGTCCTTACCAGACCGATGACCGTAAACCCTATATCTGGAGCACGCAGCAGGTAAAGGCAGAGGTGAGGCAAGACTGGAAAGTGGGCAACTACCCTTTTGATCACCAAAAACTGGTGATAGAGCTGGAAGACAGCCATTATGATCTGGATGCACTCCTGTGCGTGGCGGATACGGCCAACAGCCGCATGGATCCGGGTATCCATTTCGGTGATTTTCACATAGCGGGTTTCAGGGTATATGACCAGCAACACAAATACCCCACAACCTATGGTGACCCCAATCTGAAGGGAAGCAGTTCCTACAGCAGAATCGTAGCAGAAATTACACTGGAACGCAAAAATTCATGGCGGCTGCTGGTTATGCTCATCACCGGACTGGTGGTGGCATTTGCCATTGCCCTCAGCTCCCTTTACATCAGTCCCAAACACAGCAGTCCGCGCATGGGATTGTGTGTGGGTGGCCTCTTCAGCAGTGTGGGAAGTAAGTATGTAACAGAAAATATTGTTCCACCGGGCAGTTCATGGACCCTGGTGGGCAATCTGCACAATCTCACGTTTATCGCCATTCTGGTTATTATCATTGTGTCCATCCGGTCCATTATCAATTTTGAGAATGGAAAACTGGAAATGACCCTTGGAAAAGACCGGAATTGGTTCAGGGCCATACTTGGGGTGTATTCAGCCTGTTTTGCGCTGCTGATTGCTTTGGCAGCCTGGTCTCACTGATGCGGGCTGCAATTAGCGGGGACTTTTGCGGATAAAAAAAGTACCTGCCGGTAAAAACCCCAGCAGAAATGCAATGACACATCGCTTGAAACTCCATTTTACCTCCGTAAGCATCACAAAAAGGTAGTAGCAAAAAGCGATAAACAGTAACCCGTGAATGGCACCCACAATACTCACTGCAACCGGGATGTGGAAGAAATGTTTCAAGGGCATGGCTATGCCCAGCAACAGCAGGAATGAAATTCCCTCCCAATGGGCGATTTGTATAAATTGGTCCTCTTTTTTTGCAAGTGCTGCATCCATGCTGCAAAGGTAAGGTCTGCGAGTTGTCCACCACGGAAACAAGGATTATATCTCTCATAGTATTTTAATACCAGTCAAATCAGGTATTTGTACTCTTGTGAGGATTGAAAAAATTATTGGATATTCGTAATCTTTTCGGTAAGTCCATATGGATTCGTCACAATTGCAAAATTTCCGTTTCGGAATCAGACAAGGTCTGCTCACCTTTCTGTTATCCCTGTCATTGACAAGAATCCATGCCCAGAATGAATTTCACTATCGCTTCCATTACACATGGAACTACAGTTTTTCCAGCGGCCAGTTGAGTGCAGTGCGGGTAGTGTGCGAGTACAGGGCAGGATCAACGGTCCATGGCAAAGATTCCTTTCTGGTGGGTGGAGCCCTGAACGCGTCAAGCCGCCTGCTGGTGCTGAAGGGCACCATGCCCAATCCCAAAATCGACGAATTTCATTTTACCCTTAAGAATCCGGGAACAGGCGCAGTGCTTTCGCAGTGGCAGAGCAGCTCCAGTTATTACAACAGCAACCCTGCTTTGTGCAATGGGTATGCTGTAAGCGGGCTTTTTTCCGGCAACAACTGTGTTACTACTGGTAGCGGGGCTGGTGTGCTGTGTGGCAGCCTGGAATTTAATTTTTTCAGCCCGGGTACCGATGATCAGGTGAAATGGATCTACGGCTATTCTTCTTATAACAATGCGGTGTATTGCGAAAGCGATGCACTGAGTCTGATTGCTCCCTGTCTTTTTACATACCGCAATGCAGGAGCTGAAGTGCGCTGGTACGAAGCAGACAGCAGTGGCAAAAATTTTGTCTGGATAGGCAGCGGGGATACCCTGCGTATGGGTGCCCTAGCCTTTCGAAGTGGCAGACCAGTTTACAATTATCCCCGGTACTACAAGGCAGTGGTTGATTCTACCGATATAAATGGGGTTTGTGCCGGAGGATGTGAATCGCTTGTGGCTGGTCCTGTTGTGTTTTACCTGGGAAAAAAACCATGGAAAACCGAAGTGGTAAAACCGGCCTGTCCGGGTGTGGAGGGCAACATTCTGCTCCATTTTGATCACAGTGAAAGGTATGCTGTAAAACAGGCACCCAGGGTATTTGTTACCCGTTTTGCTGCTGATGGCAGGAAAGAAACCCGCTACAGCATGGGTTATTGCGGCGAAAGCCCCGTTGCACTCAACGGTCGCACCGCAGGTGCGGATGACACTGCCCGATTCGGGAACTTGCCCCGCCGGCTTTCTCTGCTGCCCGGCAAATATGAGATTATGACCGACTTTTCTCCCTGGAACGGATACGATTGCAAATTTTTCAGGGATACAGTTATCGTACCGGAAAATACAGATACGGCTATACTCAATACTACGGTATACCCCAATGTTTGCGCTGGAGACAGGGAGGGTGTAATTGAGGTTCAGCATAAGGGAGGTGTGCCGGTTACAGAGTACTGGCTCGACATGGGCAAGTCACTTTCAGGCAGCAGATTTGCTGGTCTGCCGGGCGGGTATTATGTGCTTTTTTATAAGATCATTTTGGGATGCACGGTGCGATATGCCGGTGGCAAACCCATCGTGGTGGATGAACCGCCAGCCTTTTCAGCTTTTAACCTTTGGCGCAAAACAGCAGAGTGTGCGTTCGGCGGCAAAACCGGCGCCTTACTAACCGGAGTGGCAGGTGGCAGACCTGGTGATATGTACCATTACAGCCTGGATGGTTCACGCTATTTTCCTGCCGGAGATACACTGCGCAATCTGCCGGGGGGTATATATTCCATTATGGTACAAAACAACCGTCATTGCACCGTTGTGTACCGCGATACAGTTTTTTCAAATGCCGGATTTTCACCTTTTCCTTCTGCCCTGGTACCTCCTTTATGTGCTGGTACTAACACAGGTAGCTTACTCCTTTCGGTACAGAACCCTGTTATGGGGGATATTTATCAGGTGTCTGTAAACGGTACCCAGTGGTATCCGCTGTCTGATACCCTGCGCGGAATCGGAGATGGGCGGCTGACCCTGTATGTGAAAAATCAGAAAGGCTGCGTTGCAACAGGGTCCATTCAGGTGCAGGCCGTGAACCGGTTTACCTATGTGCTGAATACCGACACTACCCTGTGTACAGGTCAGAAATTAATCTTGTTTCCGTTGCAAAAGGGTGCAGTTTCAGGTACAATTTCAGGCCCTGCTGGCATGCAGCCACTAAAAGACACTCTGATTCTAGGCAAGCCGGGAGACTGGGTTCTGAATGTTCGGGATATCAACGGCTGCAGTGCAACTGATACAGTGAAAATTGCATGGCAAAATCAAACCATTCACCATGATTTTCTCATTCCGGATATGGCCTTTGTTTCTGATAGTGTGTATACAGTCAATATTTCAAAACCTGCCGGAGATGTGTATGATTGGAAATTGTTTTCCGGCGCTGTACGGACAGAAAAAAGAAAACACCACACTGCCGCACTATATTTCTCAGATACAGGAAAATTCACCATTGGGTTACATTCCCGCTATGGAAAATGTGGTTATTATCTTGAAAAACCCATTCGTATTTTCGGTGCCGGAGACTCTTCCGGGATCAAATCCGGACTGGGTTATCGCGGTCCACTGATTCAGGATTTTTATGTAACCCCGAATCCGAACGATGGTGTGAATTTTTCCATCATCGTGAAATTGCGGGATACCGCAAATATTGTTATTTATAAGTTGCATTCCACCAGCGGTGACATTGTCGGAGAGTATGAAGCGTATCGAAAAAAATACTACAACATTAAGGCGTTTAATGCATCTGAGGCCGGGGTATATTATTTGAAATTGCTTGCAGGCACCGAAAGCAAAACCATCAAGGTGGTGATTGTAAAATAGGTTATTTCGTTCACCACAAAGACTTAATGAATCCGCAAAGGAGAGGTCTTATTTACATTGACTTTTGTTTTCTTTTTATTGGAGAATGGCAACATCATCGTCACTAATTAATAAAAATATTACAATCCCTTTTATTTCCAGTTATTTCACCACCACAATCTTACATTGTACCATTTTCCCTGTAGCAGAAAACACACTCAGGGTATAATTTCCTGCGGCAATGTTCTGTATGGAAAATGCATGATTCTCAATTCTTCCTGAAAGGATTTTACGTCCTGTTACATCCAACAAATATGCATGACTCAGAGGTTCATTGCTGCGGATAAACAACACATCCGTGGCAGGTACCGGACCAATTTTTAAACTGAGATCCGATACGATTTTCGTGCCGTTAACCCATAATGTGAGTGTGGAATAAGTGGTATCGTTTTCTTTAAACACATCATCGGCGGACTGGCTCCAGGCCTGAGCTGTAAACGCGCCCGGTGTTCCCTTAAAGAAATCACCGATGGACCTTACCGCCACACCGGACTGTCCGCGCAAATTGGTATAAGTGCCGGAATCGAAGAAAATCACTGCCTTTGTGATGCTGTCCCGCAGCGCAAAATAAACCTTTCCACTCAGGGATTGCGTGGTATCCAATCCATCATTGCGCAACACAATGCTCATGGGTTCTGCCTGTGTAACACTGATTTGACGGGTGCCGGGCGCAGGGAACAACCAGGCAATGGGAGCAGCATCCTTCCCGCGCATTACGTGGAAACGGGCACTGAAACTGTCATTGCCCTTGTACTGGTCTGCTGCCGAACTGGTGAATATGAGTACATCGTACCACCCGCTGTCCGGTGCATTGAATTTTTTGCTCCATGCAATTCCACGTTCCTGATAGGCTCCCAGCGTATCATCCGTAAAGTCAGAGTGCAGAAGTGTGTTGTTCCGGCGCACCTGAAGATAAGTGCTGATGGTGCCCATGCTTTTTCCTCCCTCATTGCGTATGGTGGCCGCAAAGGGAATATCACTGTATGGTGCATACCAGGCAGATTGCAGCAACAGGGTATCTATAGAAACGGGATGTGCATCGCGGGCAATTTTTACAAAAAACGAAGACAAAGCTGTGTCGTTTTTACGGTTCGCATCTTTGCTGTAATCTGTAAAGGCAATCACCCTGTGATGTCCGTTATACAAAGGGGTATAGGTTTTGGCCATATCCAGGGTCAGGCTCTGGCTTGTATCCAGATTAACACTTTTTATGTCCTGATATACGAGTTTGTTTCCCCACCAGATTTGCAGATAAAACGGAACCAGATCTGTGTTTTTTCTGAAACCCAGATTGGCCAGTTTCATTTTCGGGGCGAGGGGCCCGGCTCCCACATCGAGGGTGTCGGTGGGCAATGGGTATAATACCTGCAAAGCACTGTAATCTTCGGGGTAACCTACATTAAACGTGTATTTTACAGAATCGTTGCTGCCCACATAATCTCCGGGATATTGCACCTTGAACATCACCGTATAGATGCCTCTTTTAAGGGGCTTAAAAGACTTGGTGGTCATTTGCCAGAAAGTTTCTTTCATGGAAATGCTGAATCGCTGGCTATCCAGATAAACCGAGCTGGTGTATGGACTTGTAATGCGACAAACTGCCAGTGCACTGTTCATGGGCAATATGCCATCGTTATACACTTTGAAACGCGGCCAGATGATATTGCCGGTGTTGTAGTATTTGTTTTTATCGGGAACTGTGGTGGAATCTATGCCAATATCGTATTGTTTGATTACTTTCACATGCACAATGGCCGTGTCGTTTTTCATGGCCTTGTCCCCGGTCATTTCGGTGGTAAATACCACTGTTAAATCGCCTGTATCCAGACAGCGGTAGGTGGGCCAGCTGAGGATCTTGCTGTTGAATTTGGGCAGACTCAATACCTGGCCTTTTTCGTACACAATGTTGCTGCCTTTGAAAATGCGCACCCGTGCAATAAAATTGCCGGCATTGTTGTAGCTGGGGTTGCCAATGGTGGCAATGGGGACAATCGAATCGCGCAGATATTCATATACGGCTCCCTCAAATGGGTCGTATACCTGCTGCACCATCACATCGCTTTTTACACCCACATAAAACTTGCGTTGCCCAGTATCGTTGTCTCTGATCTGATCGTGCGGATGCCGGGTATATACAAGCACCGTCAGTTCACCCAGGTCTTTGGGTACAAAGGTTTTCGGGAAAGTGTATGTTCTGCGGCCACCGCTGCGTAAGGTGTCTTTCAACACCTCGCGGTACAGCACTTTTCCATACAATGCAATTACGCAATGTATTTCAAAACTGTCCTTCATGTCTTTGGCCCCCACGTTGGCAATGGTAGCCCGGGGTGCCAGTGTATCGCCCTTGTACTTGTCTATGGTGTCGCGGGGCTGGTCCACGCTGATAACGGTGAGGTCGGTATCGCCCTGCAGCCTGGGTTCAATCAGGAATTTAAATGGAGCATCGGGGAAAAAGTCGTACCAGGTGCTGCCACCGGCTGTGTCGCAGTAGAAAAAGGTTCTGGGCCGCACGGGGTCTTCGTCCTGATAGCCAAAGGCTACATTGTTTGTGCCCAACTGTCGCACGCCTACGAAAAATGTTCCGTTGACTGTGATGGGTTTCTTCAAATCAAGGATATAATTGCCTGCAACGGTGGTGAGAGAATCACTTACATAAATGGTTTTTCCGGGGGCGCCGTTCTTTCCTGTATTGTCCCAGATACCCACACGAAAAGGCCTGCCGGACAGCGCAAAATTGACCGTAACCTGGTTAATGGCCTTGGTTTTGTTTGAAAAAAACCGCGCCACAAAATCACCGGTATTTCCATTGAAACCGATACCGCCGGCACCGGGTGGCTGGGTGATATCGCGGTAGGAATATACATTTTCATTGGCCAGCCGCACAGACCATGCGGTGTCATTGGCTGGATTCTGATCATGAAACCCCGTCACATATACCGTATCAATGCCCTTTTTGGTGGGTTTCAGAGAGGGGATATTGATGAATTTTTGTTGGCCGACGGCGATGTTCACCTTTGTTGAATCCAGTCCGGAATTTGTCCCTTTCAGAAAGGTGCGAAACGTGGCATTCGCTGCTTTCTTGCCCACATTGCGCACAAGGGCCTTTACACTGTCGGGGTTTCCCAGTGGCACGGGAATTTTGCCCAGGCTATACACTTTCAGCACCGTAACATCGTAGTTGTCTCTTGGAAAATTGAATATCACCGTGGGGTGTGCATCCGATGAACCGTTCAGGCTGTCCTGAAAGACCGTGCCCTGGTAGGTCTTGGTCTGATTCATGTAGTATCCGCTTACCGTAAAACTGTTCTCATAATACCACAGCACCCGGTCAGACTGCACAGCGGTTTGATTGTATTCTACCAGTACTTCCAGGTTGTCCCCTTTGGTGGTATCGAATCTGAATTTCTGGTTGTAAAAGGGAATGCGGTAAAACCCGTCGGCTGTGCCTATTTCGGCAGCCGGATTCTGGTCGTAAACACGCACTGCGCCTGAAATCTCTCCCGGCCAGTACAATTTGCCACTGCCAAAGTCGGACTTGGAAGTATTGCGGAGGAAGATACGCAGATTGCAGTTGCTGTTGATTGCACCACCCGATCCGCGGCGGAATTCGACACTTTCAATGGTGTCTCCGTGTCTGATGTTGCCCATCAGATTCCGTGGGTATATATAGGCAAACCGGCTGATGTAATTGTTGCTCGTGATATTGGTAATCAGTGGACCACCGCCGTTGCCCAGTATGGAAGAATTGCCCACCTGGCAGTATTGCCCCTGAAGACTCAGGGCACAAACAAGTGGTAGAAAGGCAAAGAATTTGCGCATGATAACAAAAATAGGGTTGGGAACCCCAGAACCAAACATTTGGTTTAAAATGTGAGGGAACTCTGACGATTGCCGGAGCAAAAGCAAGCATCCCCGGAATTTTCCGGCTTGAATGGGTGAATCTCCCACAATTCTGTCTTACCCGTTTGTAGTTAGTACCTTTGCCCCCGTGAAGCGCAGTGATTTGATACAGCAGATACGCCGCAAACAGAGCTACCTGTGTACCGGCCTGGATACGGAAATGGGCAAACTGCCCGCACACCTTCCCCGCACTGGAGCCGGACTGCTGGAATTCAACCGGCAGATTGTGCAGGCCACTGCCCCTTCTTCCGTTGCCTGGAAAATCAATACAGCCTTTTACGAGCAGTACGGTCCGCAGGGCTGGGAATGGATGCAGGAAACCCTGGCCATGCTGCCCACAGATACTCTCCGCATTGCCGATGCCAAACGGGGCGATATCGGCAACACCAGTACCATGTATGCCCGTGCTTTTTTCGAAGCCATGGATTTCGATGCCGTTACCGTGGCGCCCTATATGGGTGAAGACAGCCTGAGGCCTTTTCTGGAGTTTGAAAACAAATGGATCATTTGCCTCGCACTCACCAGCAACCCGGGTCACCGCGATTTTCAGTTGCAGGAATACAATGGCAAAAAGCTGTACGAAACGGTGATAGAAACCGTGTGCAAATGGGGTAATCCGGACAACCTGATGTTTGTGGTGGGCGCCACCCGCGCAGAATACATAGCACAAATCCGCACCCTGATTCCGGAGCATTTTCTGCTGGTACCGGGTGTGGGGGCCCAGGGTGGCAACCTGCAGGAAACGAGCAAAGCGGGTCTGAACGCCGATTGCGGATTGCTGGTGAACAGTTCACGGGGCATCATTTATGCCTCATCCGGCGAGGATTTCAGTGAAGCTGCGGGGCGTGAAGCCCTGGCCATACAGCAGGAAATGGCAGCCTGCCTGCAAGCCACTACTCCTTAACCCAGGCGGTAAGGCCCCGGTTCCAGTTGCCGATCATAAACGCGTCGTTGCTGAGGGCGTAACCTCTTATACCCGGCGGGGATTTTTTGTTGTACTGTATCAGGAGTTCTATCTGGTGCACCGTATCCTGGTGATAGGTGGTATTGCCCTTGCTGCATTTTCTGTGAGGCGTGTACGTGGGGGCATTGTATGTTACAAATTCCTGCACTTCTGCGGCATCATAGGTCACGGAGTCAGTTGTCATTACACCCGCCATCACAGCAAAGCTGTCTTTGAAATAGAACATGGCAAGCTCTTTGGGCCCGGTTTTGATATCCATGGCCACATAGCCCATTTCTTCACGGGTGCTCACCACCTGGTCTTTGCCTATGAATTCCACCACTCGGTTCATATGGCTGCCCAGCTGGCCAAAGGACAGCATGGGTATGCAGCAAAGCAGAATCAACTGTATTCTCAGCATAGGCAATTTGTAGCAAGGATTGTGCCGGATTGGGGACATCTGGAAAGGCGGTTGTTGGGTTTGGTTGGGGTTTGCGTGTTGCCGCAGTTGGCGATTTCGGAGCACAAAACTGTCAATACACAACAAATGTTGATGCGAGGCAGAATGTTCAATTTACCACGTTACCCGCCATTGAGCCAAACGCCTGTTGGCAGCTGGCTTTATATCAGCTTTTAAATAGTTTTGCATCTAGGTCTTTGCTTATTTGCTCAAATACACCATCTCTTTTCTCTTCAGAGTCAAAGGTCATGTCTATGCCTTTTTGCCCTTCAACTTCTTCTGAAAAAACAATTTTTATTGATGGAAGTGTCTTTTCATTTCCTTGAGCTAGATCTTCTGCCGTCATCGGCAGTCTTACTTTGCTTTTGAAAATCGAATCGATTTTGTCAGCATTCTTAATGATGTCAGATTTTGTCATTTTAATTCTTATGAACATAGTTATTATTTTTTTGATTTAATTTTGATTGATTTTAATTTGTTTTCAGCTACCGTGGCCAAATATGGTGCGCTATAAACGTATTCAAGAATTGCACTGCATAAGGCATTTACAATTGGGATTTCTTTTTCGGTCAAATTACCACTTCCTGCATGGGCTCCAATATTTCCAAAATCCTTTAAGCCAACGGCAACTTTTACAAGTTTTTCAGGGATTTCATTTTTGTCTGATAATTCTTTAAGCATAGAAGCAAGAGTTCCACTTGTGGCTTTTCTGTCGAGGCAAACTAATTCAAGTAAACGTCTCATTAAAATTGCATACGCGTTGACGTCAATAGATTTTACTTTTTCAGCAGCTTTGAAAGCTGTCAGTATGTCTTCAGGAAGTCCAATTGGGTATTTAGGGTTTTGTGGGTAAAGAAAGTCATAACTAATCTCATCGTCAGTTTCCATTCCGTCATGCCAATGATAAGAAACGATATTTATTTTTTCACAAGCTGGACATTTTAAAACACTGAAATGTGTCCCCCATTCGGTTATAGGTCCGTATTCAGGGTCTACTTCTGTATGGTCGTCATTTACATTACCAATGATTTCCATTTTAGAAATATTTCCACAGTGTCTACATGATATTAATTTTGAAAGACTCATTTTATTTTTTGTATTTTAATGTCATTTCGTGTCTGTCCAAGCTTGCTGCCAACGGTTTTGCGCTTGGCGCAGTGGGGGATTTACAAGCACTAAACTGTCAACCTGCACCAAAGCTGAATAGAAGCACGAACTTTCAATTTTGCACGCCACCCCCCATTGCGCCAAACGCATGTTACCAGCTGGCGTTCTTGTCCACCGTATCTGTAAACCATTGTTGTTGTTGAGTTTCACTGTCATTTTCTGTGTCGTGTTGGTCTGTGAGGTTGCGTATTTTTTATTTTCAGAAGGGGTGGAGATTTTTAATTCAATTTTGTCTTGCGTTGAGGCAGGCACACTCTTTACCAAGTTTTGGCTTGTGTGTCGGCTTGTGCGACTTGGTAATGTGTGTGACTGCTGCGTTGGCATATTGCTACATGTAAAAACTATACTTTAATTGCATTTGGTCGTTTGGACCTAGGTATTTTAAAATCTCGCCTACATTACGAGCACATTCAATTGTAATAGGCATTTGTCTGTCAAATTGTGTATTGTTCCAATTCATTTTTGTTAAGGATAATATTTCATCACATATAACATTGGGAGATTCATCATAAGTTGCCAATTTAACTTCGATTGCACGTGGTATATATCTACCGGGATATGTTTCATAATATGGCACTGACCCACGAGTATATAACAAATGATGTTTGTCGGACATTGTCAAGTGTGTTCCTCTCATTGGAGGATAGTTCCCTTGTCTGTATAAACGCAGGTCTGAGGTTTGAATTGAAACCAAGTCGATTTGGTTAATGTGCAGTTTTTTTGCTGCTTCTGTAAACCCATAAATCTCATCGTCATTGAAATTAGATGTTTTATGTAATACAAGTCTTTTGGGAAATATTTTTACAGCATCATAGTATTCTGTAAGCGATTGGGTTAATAAGTTAAATGCTTGTTGTCCCTCTAAATGAGGCGTTCTGTCATGCTTTTTCAATTTGATTTCTTCACCACGAAGTATTACACCTTTTCCTAGCTCGTTAAATATTTGTGCAATACTTGTTTGAGTTGATTTTTTGTCTCTGCTCTTAAAAAAGCTGATTCCAGCATAACATGTAGTTTCAGCGGAGTCTTTTCTTATTAATGCCCAAGGTGTGCCTGAGGCTTTATAATAAAGAGCAGTAAAAAAATTCCATGCAATTGTAGCAGGGTCTTGCATTTCGGTAGTCGGCTTTGCTATCCTATCTCTTACAATTTGAATCGGAACATTGTATTGCATTGCCTGAGCTTTCAAATTTCTTCTGAAATTCAGTTCCTTTTTCGATACTTCTTCTTCATCAAAATCTCTCTCAACGATTTCTTCCTCATCATCTTCTTCAGTGTTTTTGGGTTTAGCTTCCATAATATGCTTCATCAGATTTTCTGATAAAGCACATAAAATCACATCTGGCTTTTTATTTTTAGATAGAAACTTAATCTCGTTCAAGTAGAGATTTGTAATTTCAGAAATAATATTTTCCAAAGAGTTATTTTCTTTAACAATTTTGTCAAAGTCCGAGTTGTTTAACTTTCGCAAATAGGTTTCATCGTATGCTATTTCGCATTCAAAGCCAATATTCTTATTGAATCCGCAAAAGTTCATAAACAAATTTGGATGTGGTGTTTTACTTAGTTTACCGTCAATATGATTTTTACAGCCTTCTATCCATTCTAGAACTTTATCAACGCTTTCTCCTTTACCAACAACTCCAATAGTTATTTTATCAGGCCTAACCTGAGCAATATCAAACGGATTTAGTGAGTAAATACCACTTTTGGGACAAATGTGATGACCATTGCCAAACTGAAGTGATGGCTCTTCTATGTATCTCAATTTCATTCTTCAAAAAGTTTATTATCATCAAGTTCACTGTCAATATGCAAGTCAGTGGGCGGAGCATCTATATCTTTTTCCACTAATTTTACTGGATTCCACTTTGCTTCCTTTAGGCTTGGGGACATACTTATTTGTTCGGGAGTGTGAACTTTGAGATAAGGGAATTCAGGAGTAAACAAATCTGTATAAGCTAGGTAGTATGAAAAGAATCTGAAGTAGTTGAAAACGGAATTATTATTCTCAAGCCTTTTGATTCCTGCCATATATGCAGATTCAAAACGACTCTCACGATAGCCTCCTGGATTTGTAAAACTCCAAGTAGGATTAATCACTAAATACCAATCAGTTTCAAAATTCAGAAACGATGCTCGAAATGCAAGACTGCGATAGCAAATCACATGACCTTCTTTTTTGTTTATCATTTCAAAAATTACAGTCTTTGTGGATTCCTTTTTCCCCTTCCAACGAACTTGTTTAACTGCAGGTGGTCTGCTATTAGCAAAGCGAAATGTCTTTCTAGGGGCATACCATTGAATACCTTTGTTGTGACATAACTGCATTAATGTATTGCGAAGTAGATTCTTAAATACTCTATTAGTGGCCTCATTTTGGTCATAGAATTCAGAGCATTCTAAAGATGTGATAGTTCCTATATCAACAATCTTATTAAATGGTTCGCTACTTTTGGTTAAATCACGAAATGTGTATAGACAATTTTCATATAGTATCCAATCTGATGCTATTGCCCTATGCTCTCTTAATGCACGATGGACAAGTTTTGCAGGCTTTAGTTTTTTGACAGTTCTCTTTCCGATGGATGACAAATAATCATTGAGTTTTGCTGTGATATTTTCTTCATCAATATTCAAATCGGCTTTATAGATATGGGTAGGAAATGTTATCCTTACTATGTTTGGACAAATATTTTCAGGCTCACTATTTAAGTAACCGCTTTCAAATTTCTTTTTCCTTTGTTCAATTTGAATATCAGAAAACTCATGCTCGAATAATTTAGCAATAGTCAATAATTTTGGAGTAGCTGAAATAGAGTTTATTTTTTGAAGAATTGAATCCTTGTCCAATATGTGCTCATTCGAATTGAAAGTGAACGCTTCTGGAATTGCCTCTTCTAACTTTTTATCATTGTATTGCTCACGCTTTTCTGTGATTATGTAGATATATAAAACATCAAATAGTTCTTGTAAATTATGACGTCCAAATGTTTCAAGAGTAGATTTTATTTTTTCTAAACTGCTCGTTGATGTGACCTGAATAGCAACTCTGTTTGTGAAATCAGCTAAATCAATTGCAGGGAAATTCTTCCGTTGACTTGTATTAAGGTTTTCAAGGTGTAATCCTAAAACTTCATTTAAAACTGGAACCAGAAAGCTTTCTGCGTGAATGTTGATATGGTAATTGCCAATGGCATTAAAGCCCTGAACCTCTACAACAAATCTTGCAGCGTATGTATTTATCTTGTTTATGTAGTCGATTCGATTCAAAATGCTCTGTTTCTTTTGTAATGATTATATTTATCTATAATGCGTTTTATGTTCTGTTCTGTTTCGTGACTTTTCATTGCTAAAACTTCAATTTTTTAAGGTGTCGTTGCACTTCTCTTTCTACTTGGTCAAAATCAGGCAGGTCTTTTATTTGTTCGTTCATAGAGCTTTTCCATCTGCCTTTGTATTGTGGCAATCGTTCATCCAATTTTTTCTGAAAATCGGTATGGATTAAACCTTTGCTTTTACATTTGGCTTCAAATTCACTTACATAAAAATCTGCATCCATTCCATGTTCTTCAAGCAAATACCAGATGTCGTAAAAATCTCTCGCTTGCATTCGCTGCATTACCGAACGCATTTTTTCAACCAATACTTCTTCTAAAGGATAACATAAAAGTTGGTGTTCTTCCAAATCTGAATAGCCAATAAACACATCATTCATGATTGGCCCAAAAACTAGTTGTTCACTGCGTGAAATATCAACTTTTACTTTTTTGTTGTTCCCTTGTCCACCAAGTGGACCAATGTAGCTGATGTAAAAATTGATGCCGCCATCTTCATGCTCATTATTGTCAATAATTTCAAGCGGAATATTAGCCTCATCTTTTATGAATTCAAATACTTCTCTGAACCATGCGAAAATTTGTTCGTTAGGTAATTCAGCATTCAGCAATGTAAAATCCAAGTCCTCCGAAAAACGATAATCTTCAAAATAGACTTTCTTTAAAACTGTTCCACCTTTGAAAACGATTGTCTTTGAAAGGTGCTCATGCTTAGAAATGCCAAACAGAATCCATGAAAGAATGTAATCCTTTTCAATCTGCTGGTCACGAACACCAACTGCATTTGCTTTTTGCTGTATTTCTCCGGGTTTAATCATGTGTAAATAGCAGATTTAATAGTTTCCGTTTCCAAATTTAGTTGAATACTCCATCGGCTAATTCGCTTTCCAGTTTTAGGCAATTCGGTGTCAAGGACTACATACGATGTGGTTTTCATTTGTTGTAGTTCCTGAATAATTTTCGTATTGATTTCTAATATTTCTAAAACAAAGCCCAAGCGTTTTACTACTGCTTGAGAATCAAATATTTTAGCGTATTCAAGAAGTGTATCGTATTTTATTTTGTCTTTAGAAGTATAGATTGCTCTTGCCACTTCAACAATTCCACCAGCATAATCGGGTTTGAATAAGCAATCAATAAAAGTTTTTTCTAAGTCTGAACACATGACTTTATTAAAGCTGTCAATCCATATTTTCTTTGAACCAAAAAAATGCTTTTCGTTGTGATAAATAAATTGAAAAGGAACTTCCTTGATTTTTATTTCTGATGGTCGTATTTGTTTTGAAACAACGATTTGTTCTTTCAGTGATGGTTGCGTGATGAGGTTATGTATTTGCAAAGCCGAATAATAGCCGATGTAATGTTTGGCATTATTCACCAAATGTTCTGCAAGCAAATGCCAGTCGGGCATAAAGGTTTCTGCATTTTGTTCATAGGGTATAATGTAATAAACACCTTCTTTCAATCGCATCAACAAACCTCTCTTTGTCATGTCGCTTAGTAGCTCTCTGACCGCACTTGCTTTAGAGTCGGGCAGGGCTTTGTAAGCCAAAGAATAGTCAAAGCAATTCCTGTTCTGGCCGTTGAAATAGGATAGAAGCTCGTTTGATTGCGTTGATATGTATTTATGCTTCATAGTAGCAATGTCAGGTTAAACCTGACAGCAATGATACGAAAGATATTTGAGTTAATTGTCTCAATCTGTCAAAAAATTATTGTTTATAGTGAAACAGTCAGGACAAACCTGACAATATAGATATGAAACATAATATTTAAGCAGTGCGTTGGCAGAAGGGGCTCTTTTGGTTTTGCGAAGCGTTGGGCTTGTGTGTCGGGCAAAACCAAATGTGCCACTTGTGCGGTGGACTGAAATTTAATTAAAAAAAATGTGCGGTGGGGAAAATAAAAAACACAGAAGGGTCGGCAATGAGTGTCGGCTTATTCGCTGTCCGTTTGAAATATGGTTTGTATGTCTGTGTTCACCTGTCAAAATGGGTCACAATTTGTCTGTTTAAGTTCGTGTCTGTCTGCTATGTTGTTGTCTTTATACGCTTGCTGGTTACTTACTTATATGCGCTACAAAATAGCGCCAATCATCCCATTTTGGCTGTATATGCGCTACTATCCTTTCCGTTTGATAACTATTTGTAAGCATTTGCTATCGGGTAGGGTGTCATTCTGAATACAATCTTACAGTATTGTTCTAAAAAACGCAAGGTAGCAAAATGGCTTGTATACAGAAGCCGGACCTGACTTTGTGAAACCGGCTTTTGGGTTTACGTTAGATTTGTTCCGGGGACAAGCCTGAACCAGAGTTTCGAAGGACAAGCAATGTCGCATTTCGACAGGCTCAAGGAGGCGTTGCTCCTGACTTTTAGCAATGTGACATTCCTTTAGGCACCCCAATCAGAGATTCGAGGACAAGCAACGTGACATTGGAGTCCCCGGATATTGAAATCCTTTACCCTTTGGGTTTCAGGGGCCTTACTTCCAGGTTCACAGTGTGGAAATGGTCCGGGGTTTCCAGCGTGTATACAATCTGGGCGGCCACATCCCAGGGCATAAGCATATTGTCATGCGGTTTGATGCTGGTATGGTGGCGGAAAAAGTCGGTTTTTACACTGCCGGGGTACACACAGGTCACCTTTACTCCATGGTCGCGCACTTCTTTATACAGGGCGTCGCTGAAACCACGCACGGCAAATTTGGTGGCGCAGTAGGCGGTTACCCCGGGGTATCCTTCCAGTCCTGCCGTAGATGCGATGTTGATGATATGGCCGCGGCCCTGTGCTTTCATACCGGGCAGCACCAGACGGGTGCAGTAAAATAAGCCATTTACGTTGGTGTCAAACAGGGTATGCCATTGTTCCAGACTCAGGTCTTCGCAGTTGGAAAAATAGCCCAGCCCGGCGTTATTGATGAGGATATCCACCTGGCCGTGTTTTTCCAGTATCTGTTGCATGGCGGCAGCCACCTGATCTTCGTGGCGCACATCCACGGTGTGGCAGGTGAAATTTTCGTGCTCAACGCTGCAGCCGCTGCGGCAAAAGCCGTGGACGACGGCGCCTTTTTCCAGCAGTTGCAATACACATTCTGCGCCTATGCCTTTGTTGGCGCCAGTTACTACCGCGATTTTTCCCTGTAAATCCATGGGACGAAAATACAACGGGGATGTGGAGTGGGCGTAAATTTCAATCCAGAATGCCGGCGGGTGCATACAGCCGGATGGTATCTGCCAGCGAGAGCAAACGGTCTATGGATGCTCCGGGATTGTTCCAGTCGAAGGCTACCGATGGCAGAGGTACCGGCAGACTTTCTTTGCCATAGGAATAGGTACTGTCATAGTAAACCAGCAATTTTTTTACCCAATCCTCCATGCGGTTTTGCTCCAGGGCGAGTTGGGCTGCCTGTTCGTGTTGTCCGCCGAGTTTTTTGCGCAGCCGTGCGGTGCGTTCCTGCAGTTCTGTTTTGGGGAAATGGCCGTATTCCTGCACCAGTCTTTGAATGCGTATTTCCGTGGGGGTTTCCAATTCTACCAGCGGAGATTCACAGAGATGGTTCCACAGATCGGGGTGCAGCACACAGGTTCCTATTTTGCGGCTTTCATTTTCCACCCAGATGCGGCGGGTGTGATCCAGTTTCTGTAAGGCAGTGTGGATGAGGTTTTCAAACATTTCTACCGAGGGTTGTGGCGGCAAACCCAGACTGCCCAGTGCGCTGCCTTTGTGGTGTGCCAGTTGTTCCAGGTCCAGGATTTGTTCGCCGCGTTTCTGCAGCAATTGCAGCACTTCGGTTTTGCCTGAGCCTGTGAGTCCGCCCAGTCTGAGAAAGGGCAGGGGCCGGGCAAATGCAGCCTGTACATTGTGCCGGTAGGCTTTGTAGCCACCTATGCCCACATGCACATGGTATCCACCCCAGTGCAGCAAGGTAGAGGCAATCTGACTGCGAAGGCCGCCACGCCAGCAATAGAACAGGGGTTTGCGGCCCTGTATGGCGATTTTGTATTTTACATAGAGTTGTGCAAAACGGGGTCCCACCATTTCATAACCCAGGGTTACGGCAGCATCCCGCCCCTGCTGTTTGTAAGCGGTGCCTATGGCCACCCGTTCTTCGTTGCGGAGAATAGGGATGTTGACTGCTCCCGGAATGTGGCCGCGTTCAAATTCTGCCTCACTGCGCACGTCGATGAGTGCGTATTCCTTCAGTTCTTTGGGGAGGGTGGGTATGGGCAGCCTTGCGGCCATGTTTTTTTATTGAATGAGTTCCAGCAAACTGCGAAAGGCGGTAACCTGATCGCCCCAGCGCTGCAGTGTTTTTTGCCGCAGTCCGGGACCGAATTCGGCCTGGTATCTTTCGTAGGTGTCCATATCGGGTGTGGTGTATTGTATGGCAATGTTCACCCCGTCATCGTCATCTGCATGGGTTATCATGCGCATCACCCGTGCATCCAGAAAGCAACCGGTGGCCATCACCTCAGGCAAATGCTCTTTGAGCATCCAGTCCAGCCATTCTTTGGCCAGATTCCGGTCCATGCTGCAGGTGACGTTGTAGATGATCACTGCGCCTGAGATATACGTATGTGGTAGCTTTCCATGATGAGATTGGCCAGCAGTTTTTTGCAGGCAGTCTCAGCAGTGGTGTGTGCAGCAGTTTCGTCTGCTGCCTCTATTTCCATGGTGATGCATTTGCCCACCCGCACATTGTCCACATTGTTCAGTCCAATAGAGGGCATGGAGTGGGTAACGGCTTTTCCCTGCGGGTCCAGCAGTCCTTTGAGGGGCATGATTTCGATTTCAGCGAAAAATTTCACAGTGCAAAGGTATCCAACAACTTTGGCTTTCAGAAACCCGCGGCAAAGTACAAATTTGCAACATGAAACACCTTGTTGTGCTTACCGGCGCCGGAATCAGTGCAGAAAGCGGGCTGAAGACGTTCCGTGATGCCGGCGGATTGTGGGAAGGGCACAGGGTGGAAGAGGTGGCTACGCCAGAAGCATTCAGCCACAATCCGGAGCTTGTTCTGCGGTTTTACAACGAACGCCGGCGACAGTTGGATAAGGTGGAGCCCAACCTTGCCCACCGACTGCTGGCACAATTGGAGCAGCATTACAGGGTAACTGTGATCACGCAAAATGTAGATGACTTGCACGAGAGGGGGGGAAGCAATCGCATTGTTCATCTGCATGGCGAATTGCGTTGGGGCTGCAGTGCACGAAACCGGACCGTGAGGGAATACCTGGGAAGCAGGGATATTTTTCCGGGGGATAAAGCTGCCGATGGCGCTGACCTTCGGCCCGACATTGTATGGTTTGGCGAGGCGGTTCCGAAAATGGAGGAAGCCATTCGCGAAACCCTTACGGCAGACCTTTTTTTGGTGGTGGGAACCAGTCTGGAAGTATACCCTGCAGCGGGTTTGCTGGATTTTGCCCCGGCTGGTATTCCTGTGTATATCATCGATCCCGGAAGGCACGCAGAAAGGCGGGGGAATCAGGTCCATGTCATTTCTGCAACCGCAACGCAAGGGATGCAACAGCTTTTCTCTATTTTGGTCCCCGGGAAATGATGGAAGGAGTTAAAATGAAAAAGATTGTATTGGCGGCAGGCTTGATGTTTGCATTTGTCTCCTGCGTTCAGAAAAGCACCACGCGCGACGGAGAAGATGACTCTGTAGGTGCTGGACGGCAGGTACAGCAGAAAACAGCCGATACAGCCACCGGAAGGCGGGATGCTACGATCATTGCTGCGGGAACCGATTTGCTGATAGAAGAAGTAAAACGACCTGAAATGCTCCTGCTGGGCAGGGAGGTAAAAGTGGAATACCGTAAAATGATGCAGGAAATGCCTTTGCTGATGAGGGATGTGATAGAGGTGGCAGCAGCAGGCAAAGCTGCCCTTACTGGTTCGCCCACAATCGCCTTGCTGGAGAAACCGGCTGAAAGCGGACCTACACGCTTGTTTATCGGTATGCCGGTGAGCAAAGCCTGCAAGGCCAGAGACCTGAGCACCATAACTGTGGCCGGCGGTTCATATTATAAAACCATGTGCAATACCGAAGCGGGAATGGGCTTGTCTTTTCACCAGCGCATACAATCCATACTCTCCGGCAAAGGACTGAAAACGGGTTTTCCATGTCTGGAATCTTACTCCGACAGCCGGAATGATGATATGACCACCACGCTGAACAAATGCACCATATTGTATCCAAAAGCACCCTGATGTGAAGCCTTACCTGCCGCTTTCTGCTTTTTTACAGGACATACGGGATACCCTGGATGCGCAGTATCATGGTGACTCTTTCCGGATACTGGCAGAAACCACGGATGTAAAAGTGTATAAAAACAGGGGGTATGCATTTCTTACCCTGCTGGAGAAACGTGGCAACGACATAGTAGCCCAGGCCGGGGCTGTAATCTGGCGCGATTGTCTGCATCTGGTCCAGGAATTTGAAAAAGCCACAGGGGTTGCTTTCGAGCAAAACCTGGAAATGGTGCTGGAGGTAGAAGTGCAGTACAATATCCGGTATGGGCTGCGGCTGAATGTGGTGGGTATTGATACGGCCTATACGCTGGGAAAACTGGAACAGGAAAAGGACAAAGTGCTGCAGCGGTTGGCCACAGAAATTCCCTCAGCTGTATGGTTTCGCGATGGGGAATGGCATTCTGCCAATCAGCGGCAAAAACTGCCAACAATAGTGCAGCGCATAGCCTTGATTTCTGCACCGGGCAGTGATGGCCGTCGCGATTTTTTACACGAACTGCAGGAGAATGAATATGACATTGCCTACGCTGTGGTTGAGTTTCCGGCACAGGTTCAGGGCGAATATGCCGGATCTCAGATTGCGGCACAATTGCAACGGATAAACCAGACCCTGGGTGCATTTGATTGTGTAGCCATTGTGCGCGGAGGTGGATCCAATATGGATTTGAATGCCTTTGACCATTTTGATGTAGCCCATGCCATTGCATTGTGCCCGTATGCTGTAATCACGGGCATTGGTCACGAACGCAATGTGAGTATATCGGATATGCTGTCGGCCTTTCCGCAGAAAACCCCCACCAAGTCAGCAGCGTTTATTACAACGCACAATACCGGTTTTTTGGCTGATTTGCAGCGATTGCAACAGGATATAAAACAAGTGGCAGGAAATCTGCTGTTGAATGCAGCCCGCAGCCTGGAACAGACCAGCACGCAATTGCGCAAAACCCTGGGTTGGCGCCTCAATCAGGAAAAAAACCTGTTGCAGCAATTTGCGCTGCGCAGCGAGTTGCTCAATCCCTCCCGGACATTGGCCAGAGGCTATATTTTGCTTAGGAAAGAGAACAAAATAACAGGTAGTGCAGCCAGTGTGACATCGGGAGATAAAGTAATACTGGAGTTTTACGATGGTAAAAGAAAAGCAATCATAGAATAAGATGGCAAAGAAAACGGACATATTCAGCTACGATGAGGCCCGCCAGAAACTGGAAAAAACCCTGGCAGACCTTGAAAGCGGCAAAACAGGGATAGATGAGTTGGAAGCCAGGCTGCAGGAGGCAAAATCGCTGATAGATTTGAGCCTGAAGAAATTGGCAACTGTAGAAAAATGGATGACAGACTGGGAATGAACACCTGGAAACCGCTGAGACCCGGGGATACAGTGGCTTTGATAGCCCCTGCCAGGGCTGTTTCCAAAGAGGAAATGGCTCCGTTTATGCAATGGTGTGATTCGCATGGGCTCAGAGTAAGGCCTGGGAGGCATTTGTATGATAGGCTCAACCAGTTTGCCGGCAAGGCGGAACAGCGCGCTGCAGACTTTGTGGAGGCATGGACAGACCCGGAAGTGAAACTGGTTTTTGCGGCAAGGGGCGGTTATGGCTGTGTGCAGCTGTTGCCGTTTATTCCGGAAGAAATATGGTGGCAGCCCGGGAAGTTGCTTTGTGGCTTCAGCGATATCACCACCCTGAACCTGGCGCTGTTGAAGCGGGGAATGATGGCGTTGCACGGGCCTATGGCCATCCACTGGTACATGCATCAACAGGACCCGGGAAACATTCCGGCATTAGAACAATTGTTATTTAAACAAAATATAGAAATAGATTTATACAATACTCTATCAGAAAAACAATTGCCTTTTAATGGAATACTTACAGGTGGCAATTTGAGTATCCTTTATTCTGCCCTGGGTACACCAGAACAACCGGACACGGATGGGAAGGTCCTTTTCATAGAAGACCTGGACGAATACCTGTACCATACAGACCGGATGATGCGGGCAATGGACCGTGCCGGATTGCTGAAAAATCTGGCTGGAATGGTTGTAGGGGGAATGGCTGACATGAAAGACAATGCCATTCCATTTGGAAAAACAGCAGAAGAAATCATCCGCGAAGTATGCGGTTCCTACGGCTATCCCATGCTTTTTGGTTTTCCTGCGGGGCATATTCCAAAAAACGTTTGTCTGCTGTTGGGCGCGCATTGTACCTTTGACGGCCGGTTTTTCCGGCAAAATCTGAATCCGGTTGATTAGCAGGGATACATACATAGAACTTACCAAGTTTGGGATCGTGGGCGGGCTGTGCTTTGCCCTTGACTTTGGCATTTACTACGGACTTTCCGAAGGTGCGGGTGTGCCTACAGTGGTTGCAAAGAGTATTTCGGTGGTATTGGCTACCCTGCTCAATTATTACCTGAACAAATCCTGGACCTGGGGCCAGAGCAACCGCGACAGCAAAAGACTGGCCCGGTACATGGCACTCTATGTCGTAAGCGGATTAATGAATGTAGCTTCCAATGAACTGTTTCTGAATATACTGCCCGACAATGAATTTCAGATGCTCGTGATATACACAGACCGGCTTGTGCAAACGCCGTTTCTTACGCTGAAGCTGGATAAATTTCTTGCAGTTATTGGGGCTACACTGGTGGGAATGATGGTGAATTTTCTGGGACAGAAACTGTGGGTTTTCAAGTCAACACCGCTTACTTTCCCGCTGGATGCGGGGGATGTGAAATAATCAGGTCCAATTTCTGGATGCATTATTATCAGAAAGCCACTTTGCATTGTACTTTTGTGACTCCTGCATTATTGCAATCTTTTTAAATTATGTCTTGTTCATCCTGCGGAACCAAAAGTGACGGCGGCTGTGCACCTGCCGGCTGCAAGAGCAATGGTTCATGTGCAACCGGTGGTTGCAACGCACTCAACGTATACGATTGGTTCAAGGACATGGAGTTGCCCGGCGACTTCATTCCGTTCGGCATTGTAGAAGTCCGCTATAAGGGCAGCCGCAAGGAGTATTACCGCAATCCCGGTCTTGAATTGTATAACGGCGACTATGTATGTACCGAAGGCGGCCTGGGTTTCGATATCGGAACGGTAAGTGCCACCGGTGAAATCGTTCGTTTGCAGTTGCGGAAAATGCGCATCCGCGAAGATTCTGACCAGATCCGCAATATTTTGCGCAAGGCCACAGAACGTGATCTGGAAAAATTTGAGGAAATAAAGGCAAGGGAAAATGCCACACTGGAACGTGCGCGTACGATTGCTTTCAGCCTCAATCTGGCCATGAAAATCAGTGATATCGAGCTGCAGGGCGATGGCAGAAAGGTAATTTTCTTCTATACCGCAGAGCAAAGGGTTGATTTTCGGGAATTGATACGCAGGTATGCGGATGAGTTTCGGGTAAAGATTGAGATGCGTCACATCAGTTACCGTGAAGAGGCTTCGCGCCTGGGTGGAATTGGTGTGTGTGGCCGCACGCTGTGCTGCAGCACCTGGCTTACCGACTATAAAATGGTGACCACCGGCGCGGCAAGGGTGCAAAACCTGAGCATAAACATGGAGAAACTGGCAGGACAGTGTGGCCGTCTGAAGTGCTGCCTGAACTATGAGCTGGACATGTATATGGAGGCAGTGGATGAATTTCCCAAAGCCAAGGTAGTTAAGTTGGAAACCGAAGCAGGTGTGGCTTACAGCCGCAAAACAGATATTCTGAAAAGGCTGATGTGGTTTAGCTATGAAGACAGCCAGAGTTGGGTACCTCTGAAACTTGCCGATGTGAAGGAATGGATGGGCAGGAATAAGAACGGAGAAAAGATGCCCAACCTGACGGATATGGCCCCGGCTATAGACGTGCAGGACAAATCAAAGACCCTGGAGGAGCCGGCTTTCATAGACAACGAGCAACTCATGGGCGAAGACCGCGAGATGGTGGATGAGATGCGCAGGCAACGCGAACAGCGGGACAACAACAAAAACCGCAACCGCAACCGCGACAGGCAGCGGGACAACCGCAAGCCCAATCAGGGTGGTCCAAGGCCGCAGAATGCGCAAAATCCCCAAAATCCGCAACAGCAACAAAACCGGCCCCCGCAGAACAGGCAACCCAATCGGCCGGACCAGGGCAACCGTCGTCCGCCGCGAAACGAGAATCCGCAGAACCGGGGCCCAAGGCCACCGCGCCCGGACAATCGTCCGCCCCGGAATCCGGATCAGAAGTAGAGCACGGTCAGAACCGTGTAGTAGAATTGTTAATTAAGTAGCTCAGCGTTTTTCTTTCGCTTAAGAGTTTACTGCCGGGCAGATTTACTATGAATATTCAAATAGCAAATTTAGCAATACTTGGATTTTAAGATTTGTGTATTTAATCTTTAAGACCTATATTGTCCTTTGACTACTGCAGGTAAAATGAACTATTACTTCATATCAAACAGAAATGTACCGTATTTGTAATCCTCCGTTTTTCTGGTATAGGATTTACCATTTAATGTCATTTTTTGTAAAGGAAACTGACAGCAGCACCAGTTATTTCTGGAGTCATCCCGTTTAAAATCCACAAACAGGGAATCTACTTTCCCATTGGGCCAATGGATAAGATAATCTTTGATACCTTTTCCCCAGCTGTATTCCATTAATCTGCCTGTACTCAAATCAATATTTGTTAAACTGGTATCTCTGGGGTTCAAGTATACATAGGATACATATTTAACAGTGTCTCCTATTTTGTATGAAATCAAACTATCTAAATATCCTAAAAAAGATAACAATTCGATCGAATCTTTTTTTAATAATGTCTGAAATAGTTTGGAATTATTAAAACCCAATTTCATTGTCTGAACCGGGCTTTCATCCCATCTGACGTCTATTCTGCCACAGGGAGTATTTGACCAAATGGGTTTATATTTATTTCTATTACAAGAAATGAATATTAAAGAAATCAGAATTGATGTGTAAAAATATTTCATGATTTACCAGGCAATGTTTTTAACCATCCCATTGGCGTATTGATAATTCCATTGTTCCGGATTGTCTATTGTCCAATTGGAAATGTTATAAAAACCATTGAAATCTCGATTTGAGGATACCCATTGACCAGCGATAAAGTCTACTTCGTGCCAGCCCCAGTTCATATGAACTGTTTCATTCAGGCGTTTTCCACACTTGTCAATGTATTGATTTCCGTCATAACACCAGGCATGGCAATTCTCAGTTTTGTATTTTACTTTCCAAAATTGCCACCATTTTTTCTTTTGGACTGTTTGAGATCTGCAACTTCTGAGAATACCAGGTTTGCCGTTCCAAATATCAGTAAGCATTGCAGAACGACTATAATTAACATAGTTTGCAGACGAGTAGTTGTAATAGTTTTTTAGAACACTTGCTGCATCTTCGGTAAATGCCGAAGATTCGCTGCATGACCAATTCATGTTTAATTCGTTACCTATATCCTTCATTAAATAAGCTACACCTGCATTACCATTGTTGTTTGGCATGGCACTAAAATTCCAGAGAGTGGAAGGTTGACCCCAATATTTCATAATTTGTGCTGTGGCAGTTGCAACACAGCCAGTGGGCATAAACCCGCAGGCTGCAGTGGAGCAAGTTGGCGAATTACTATTATAGGAGCACCATTGCCCCCACTGACAAGGCAATAATGGACCAGTAGAGACCGTGTTTGATCCACAGGGTGGAAGTGATGAATAGGATTCAATATCGTCCGGCAATAATGTCTGGACTTCCGAAGGAAGATAGGTATTGCTTAATAAATGCTGCCAACTCCAGATACCCATTGAATCGGCATTAACAGTTGAGTCCCTAAGCCCTTCTATTAATCCTATCGTGATATCTAGCCAATCTCCAAGACCTGATGGAATATCGTCAGATGTTTCAAATGAGCCGGAAGTATTATACGCCAGTATGGGTTGCATGCGGACGTCGGCACTCAATATCAGCCATCCTTTTTCATCACCGAAATTGAACACATGAAACGCAGGTAAATTATTCGTATCATTTACTGTATAAGATGAAATGATTGAATTGAAAAACAAGGAGTCGTAGGACCGTTTTTGTAAAGGTACTTTTTCAAAATACTTTTGTAGATTTATCCTGGATGCGATTTTAGTGGCCAGGTCAATGGAAATGACAGGCTCAGATACTTTTAAATTCCTTTTTTGAATACCTTGCTGTTTGCGACAAGCAGACAAGCAGACAAGCAGACAAGCAGACAAGCAGACAAGCAGACAAATAATTTACCCTTCATATTTCAAATGTAAAATGAAACTATGATAAATCAAAATGACCTTTTATCTTTAAACAATTGCATAATGTAACGGAGTTTCTGGGTTTTCCTTATTTTTGGATGATTGAATTCGGTACCAAATGCCAGAACTAATCAGATATTCAGAAGCGGAGCTGCAGGAATTGCGGGCTTCCGGCTTTGGGGAGTTATATGCCCGGTTTGAACCCGGCTGTATCAACTGGCTGAATCTGGAAACCAGTGCCATCGCAGATTTTGAACTGATGGTAAATGAACTGGGCCTGCACCCGCTGATGGTGGAAGACATCTTGAGCAAGGCCCAGTTGCCCAAGTTCGAAATGTTTGACCAGGTGGGCTTTATGAGCCTGCAAATGATTTACCGCCACGGCCTTACGGCAATGCCGGTGCGCGAACATGTGAGCCTGCTGCTGGGTGAGAATTATGTGATAAGCATACAGGAAAACCGCGAAGGAGATGTATTTGACCATGTGCGGCAAAAACTGAGGGTGAACTACAAACGCATGTCCAAAAACGGAGCTGAATACCTGTTCCTGAACCTCATCGACGCTGTGGTGGACGAATACCTGGCCATGCTGGAAACCTACCGTGCACCCATTGAGGATATGGAAGTGACCATGATACGCAAACCGGCTTATAATCTGTTGCCCCGCATAATGGAATACAAAGGGGAACTGAATGGCCTGCGGAAATTCACGATCCCGCTGCGCGAGGAAATGCAGCGCATACGTACAGAAAATCCCAATCTGATCCGCAAGCAAAACCTCCCGCTTTTCCGCGACATCATCGACCACCTGGGCGTATTGCAGTCGCATTTTGAAAACTTCCGCGAAATGCTTCGCGACCTTACCGATCTGCACCACAGCAACCAGAATCTGATGCTGAACAACACCATGAAAACCCTCACGGTCATCAGTGCCATATTCATCCCTCTCACCTTTATTGTGGGCGTGTATGGGATGAATTTCGAGGTGATGCCTGAAATCCACTGGAAATACGGGTATTATTTCATTTGGCTGGTGATGCTGTTGATTACAGGCGGACTGGTGTGGTATATGCGCCGTAAAAAGTGGTTTTAGTCATAAATTACCATTCGATGGGTCTCGGCAGGGCGTAGCCATACCAGGGTAGAACAAACCGGAATCCCGTGTTTTCATACCCGATATTTTCCAGTCCCTGCAATCGTTGTGATTTCCCTCTTCTTAACCTGTAAATACCCAGTTCTTCCCGGCAGCCCAAACAGGTATCAGTCGTAAGACCCTGGTATGTTGTTTCGTTTCTTAAGAAGGCAATGTCATTTTCCACTGAAACAAAGGGCGGCATTTCTGTGGTCAGGTTAAAAGCCGTTTTCCAGTTGGACAACCACATTCTATTGCCTGCTATACTCATATGCCGCTGGGCGTAATTGAGGCCGGGATTGGGAGTGCGCATGGCCACCCCGGGATTGCAGATAAAAGACCGGCGGTACCATGTTTCTATCGAATCGGCCATTTCTCTGTCTGGTTCTAAATTTACAGCCCGGTACTTGTAATACCGGCTCCCGTACCGGAAGGTGATAAGCGCTTCCCCGCCCGGCGTTACATCCATAATACGAAAAGGGAAATGGCCCAAGCTGTCTTTTTGATCCAGGCTGCCATACGCGTCCAAAAACAGGTTTGCATTCTGAGGAGCCATATGGTTTTCTGCAAACATGCGGATGTAATTGCGTTTATAATTTTTTACCTGCATTTCGGCTTCCAGCATCCACTCTGTAAAATCCGCAGAGAAAGAAACCTCCCGGGCTTTTGAGATTTGCTTTTCTGTCCATTGGGTTTGTGCTGCTGAAACACCAGTATATGATGCAATATTCCGTTGAAAATCTCCCACAAATGATGCAGGTTTGTTTACTTTGGATTGTTGAAAATACAGCCATTCTTCCTCGGTAGGAAGCCTGCCCCCGTAGTGAAAGAAGGGAAAATCCCTTACCGGATTGATGTCATATACAGTTGAAAAATTGTCGCGAATCCGGTTGCCTTTTAACAACGAATCATACCGGTTGAATTTGTGACAGAACTCAAATTGTCCGTTGATGTAAGCCTCAGTTTGAAAATTGTTTTCAGAAATTGTACATTTTAATTCTTCTTCCCATTTTAATCCTCCCAATTCAATGCAGACAGCTTCATTGATCCGGTCTGTGCGCCAGGCGCAGTATTCCATGGCCTGCATCCAGCTGGCTCCGCGAATGGGATATGCGGCATAAGCAGGGTGACCCATGTAATCGGTTTCCGCAGGGTCGTTGAATACAGGGTTTGATTTGTATGTTTTGATTTTACTGCTGAGCCATACCTCCGGATAATCAATAAACACCTTATTTAGCCATTGCTGATAGATGAAGTAATCCATATTGGAAACGGGCAGTGCCGAAATTAAAAAGGGTCTGATCTCTTCATTGCCGGATACCAGCACCATCCCTGCGGGAATGAGAGATGTTTCCGGTTTTTGGCCGGAATGAAAGGTTCGCTTTTGCAGTGCAAAACCCATACAGATTATCATGAACAATCCTGCAGCATAGAATAAAATCGGGCGATTCATGTGTATTGATTGCAAGTTACGGGTTTTGGTAAATAAAAAAGGGAGCCTTTTGGGCTCCCTTTTTTACAATGTTGGGGTTTATTAGTCGGTTTTCATCAGTTTCAAGGTGCTTTGCGATTGGTCATTGCCCACCCGCAGGAAGTACAGTCCATGACTGATTCCCAGTCTGGCAGACTGAATCCTGAACTCGTTCAGTCCGGCTTTGGCCTGTACTTTCTGATTGAGTATGCATTTGCCGATTTCATCATACAGGGCAATCTGCATGGGCCCGGCCTGTGCAGTGTGGAATTCCACTTTAAAGTCGGAGCTGCTGGGGTTGGGCATCACACGCAGGGCAATGGCCTTGCTGCCGGGGGTATTTACACCGGTTACATCACGCTGGTTGCTAAACATGTAAGGCACAGCTGGTTTTCCATAAATCCAGTCGGTTTTTACTGGCAGGCTGTCGGGCACATTATACCAGATATTATTGCCTGCATCATAAATTTTGAACTGAACAAATTTGTCACCTGTATCGGTATATACAAAGAGGTTGAGCATATAGCGGTTGGTTGCAGGAACAAATTCCAGGCGACCTGTGCCGCGGCACTCATCTTTTACAAAGGCCCGCACATACACATCACCATTGTTCACTTCATTGCCATTGAGTTTTACGCTGGCCAGGAAGGTCATGTTGTTTTCGTGCGCGGTGGGTTGCAGGGCGCTGCAGTTCAGGTCCAGTCCACGGCGATAGGTGAGCAGGCCTATTTTGCTGTTTTTAAGCATGTAGCTCTTGTTCACCTGCAGGCTGGTAAATCCACTCCAGGTTTTGCTGGCACTGTCATACTCGGCGGCCTGAACATCGTTTTTGATTTTGGCTCTGTGGCTGATACCGGCATCTTTAAATGCTGCATTGATGGGTTGATTGCCCTGATAAGGGTTACCTATCAGATTCCAGCCCGAATTGAGTTGTACATTGTTCAACTCTGCTGCCTTACCACTCACTTTCATGGTGTCAGTTCGGTTCAGGAACAGCATGTAGCCATCGTCTGTACTGATGTTGTTTATGCCACCACTCAGGGCTACCCACTGGCCTGTGCCGGCGTTATAATGTGCGCTGGCATCCTGGGTGCGGATAACGTCTCCATCAGAGGCGCGGAGTCCGGCCAGTATATTGGATACAGACATATCTTTCTGTGTGGTATTCAGAGCCAGGTAATTCCATCCGGCCTTCAGGGGGATATATCGTACGGAATCCTGCGAAGTTTTTACATCAAATACACGCGGGTCTGGTGTTGTGCCTTTCCAGTCGTTGGCCAGGAAGGTGATGGTCCCTCTGGGATTGGCCGCGTATTCTGTGCCGGTTTTGGCATTCCACACGTAGAATTTGATTTTCTTGCCGTTGTCTGCTGTGTAGCCGGCTACATTGAGGTATGCACAATAGTAGTTTCCGGTTTTCACGATATTGGCTACACCACGGATTTCACCGTCTATAAAGGCGGCAATTTTATCCAGGGTGTCTTTGCTGAGTATTCCATTGCTGTCCAGCATGTAGTTACATACGATGGTGGAGTTGCTTGGGAATTTGGCCGGATCCACGTTCCAGTAAACAGGGCGGGGAAGTACCGTAACCCTTACGGGTATTTTCAGCGGTTTGAATCCACCGGTGGTAACCGCGGCGATGGCCGTGTCTGAATATACCCCGGGGTTGCGGGTTGTAGCATCCACAACGAGGCCCACTGTTACTTTGCCACGAGCAGGTACAGTTACAGATGAAGCTCCACTCAGATTGCTGATGTTGCTTACCTTTACCATACTCAGGTTTGCGGTATACGGTCCATCTTTGGTGTTCACCAGATCTACGTTGATGGTGGGTTTGCTTCCTGCATATACTTCCAGATTCAACACTCTCGGATTCCAGTACAGCGGATTGTTCACCACCAGGAATTCCCAAATAATCGGTGCATCCTGTGCATTTTCATTCAGGTCTTTTACACCGTCCAGCATGGCCCGCACCATGGTGCCGTCGAGTGCAGCCAGGCCGGGAGTGAGTGTAAATGTGAGCAGTTTGCCGGAAATGGTCACCGTGGCAGGGATAACCTGCGTGGTGTCATTTGCATTCACAAACTTGTATTTCATGCTGAAAGTATCAGGCAGTATCTCGTTGGAGAAGGTAACTGAAATGTTGTCACCCAGACTCAGTATACCATCTGCGGGTTCTGGCACGCCCACCATATTTACACTGCTGCGGTTGATGGTTCCTTTAATGGATGGAGAAAGGGTAAATCCGCTGGAACCACAGTTAGCCTTGGCACGTATTTCATATTCTCCGTCTATGATGGAAGCATTGCCACGGATATTCCAGGTAAAGGGATAAATGGGCGTTTTGTAGGTGAGTTTGTTTTCCAGGAAATATTGTTTCAGCACATCCCTTTTAATGGTAGCAATATCTTTCCAGGGATTGTTGCTGCCCGAGCCTATGCGGCTGTATTGCAGGGTAATGCTTTCAAGGAGTGGATTTTCCACGTCATAGTCTCCCATTTTTATCACCAGGGCCTCTGCTGTATCTGTTCCGCGCAGGTTACTGGCTTTTTTTATCACCCACTCATTTTGCGGAGACAAGATGGTTACCTCGCTGCAAGGGTGACGGAAGTACATTTCCAGGGGCTGGTCATCTGCAGTATAATTGTCAGGTGCTGCCAGATTCGGGCAGGAAGCTGCCATTGAAACCTGAATGTCCGGAAGGTCATAATAGTTTGTTGGCCTTGTGATTTCCAGGAATGTATAGGTAGAACCTCCTGAAGGAATGCGGAATTCAGTTGCTCCCAGTATTACCCCCTGATTGACCAGTTTCGCACCATAATTATTATAGTTCTGTACCTGGGAGAATGTGAAATAGTGTTCTTCATTGAAAATCTCCGGGGCTTTGTTGCTCAATTTTAAGGGCAATACAAAGGGTTTGTTGGGATCCAGGTCACGTTGCACCGGGTTGTAGAAATTTCCGTCCACATCTTCCAGGGTAATCTGGGGTTGATCGCGGTAAATGGTTCCGGGTTCCGGTGGGCAACTGCTTCTTCCTCCCAGCAATTCGAAGAAAGGAGTTTGCATGGGGTCATTTCCGCGGAAAACCGAAACGCTGAACTGGTCTCCGGCGTCATTATCCGTAAGCACATATCCCGTGGTGTTTTCTTCAACCTTCTCATTGCCACGGCTGCGTTCAAATTCATGGTTATACCCGAAAATGGCTCCGGTGCGCCCTTTGATACCTGCAATGGTTTTCAGGAATCCAGCATATACGCCAAATCCTGCCAGGGTTATCACATTGAACTCCTGGTCGTAGGTAACGCCTGCAAAGTTGTCCCAGTCTATGCTCCAGAATTGGTTGTAGCTGCGACTTTCTGATTTGGCTACAGTTACAGATTTTTCAAAATTGGTATTGCCGCTGAATGTGATGTTTTCAGCATCCAGGCCGTACATTTCCTTGTAACCGTCATTCAGGTTTACATTGTTCAGTACGCCATCGCTGTATATCAGTCCGTCGCGGAATTTCAACTGCCAGTCGTCGCTGCTCAGGTCGCGGATAATTTTGCCTACTTTGTTGTACTTATCCATCAGGTCGCTGGTCCATTTTATTTCACGGTTTGGCTTGAAGACTTCTTTGCCACCGGGCATTTCGGTGGTATAGGTGCCTATGCTTTTGCAATAGCCGTTGCGGGCATATTCTTTGGCCTGCGATTTGAAAGGTTCCGGTAGCTTGTCGTAATTGCTGGTGTTGCAAAGTGCAATGTAAGGTACGTTGTCTACCAGATGATATTTCAGCACAGATTCCCAGTTGCGGATGAGTGCATGCAAATCCTGTTTGGTTTGGTCCTTGGTTTTTCCTTCGATGATGTATCTGTCGGAATCCACATTCGAACTGTCATTGCGGTAATCCTGAATCAACTTCCGAATCTGGTCCACTGTATAAACCCAGGTGGTATTGATTTTCTCAGGAGAAATGCTCACAATACTGCTTTTGGTTATTTTACAGTTTGCATTGTCTACTGCAATTCTCTCGTTGATGCCATATTTCAATGCAATGCCTGCCCCTACAATGACATCACCGGCATTGCCCAGAAGGAAGTTCGTATTGTCAGCATTGATTACGCTGTTGTCATCCGGAGTTTGAATCCGGGTTTTGGTGGTAACCGATACTTCGAAGCTGGCTTCATTTCCAGTACCCCCGGCCGCTTTAAATTCTGTATCAAACGCGGCACCTATACCGAATATTTCAAATTCATTCTCTGATTTTATGCCACCGTAACCTGAATTTTTGTCGGAAATATTCAATGTGCGTGTAAGGGTGGTTCCTGCTTCTATGTATGAATAACTCTGGTCACCCGGCGGGTCGCGCAGAACCATCAGCGGCATCTGGAACTGGTTTTTATCTCCTGCAGTTACTATTACATCACTGCCTTGCTGGGCAACAGTACCATCAATAATCACAGGTTTGATCAATTCTGCAAGGAAACCGTCGCTTTCTGTGTGGTATTCTATAATCAGCGGCTTGGTAAATGGAGCCACGTTAAATGGATCTCCCACCCGGAAACGGTAATCGTTGAACCGTTTGGTTAGCGGATTGAGCCAAACAGTATCCAGTTCTTTTTGAGCACCCGAATTTTTCACCACCAGGAATCCATTATCAACATCACATTGGTTACCTGCATGGTTTTCAGTTACGCGCATGGTGAGGAACAGACTGTCGTTCTGTTTCCACAGAATGGGGTTATTGGGGTCATCGCACAGGTAAGTGCCTACCCCTCCAATGGCGATTTGCGGCAGCTTGTGGTAAATCATGTCCACATCCGTGCTGGGCATAGTGCCCAGAATTACTTTTTGGGCGCCACCATTGTTGTGTATCTCTTCCAGATCCAGACTGATGGGTCTTACACTCAGATAATCTACAAATACATTGCTGTTGGCATTGGATGGGGTTACCCCGCTTACTACGATCTTGTAACTGTACGGAGGTAAATATTGCAACGGCAGTCTGCCGTTCAGTTGTGTTACATAGGTTTTGCGGAAACAACCGTTGTCTGCTATCACATCCACTTTGAAACGGTAATTGCCAAGGCTGCCACAGGTACTCCTCACGATCAGGTTTACCGCATACAGCATATTGTCATTAATGTCCTGGTTGGTAACAAATGGGAAGCTGGTGAATGTAGTCCAGCTGTAAACCTTGCCGGTTTTTTGTACACCGTTGAATTTGTAATAACTGGTGCGGCTCGTGCTGCCACTGGTTATGGTTTGGGTATCGCTTACCGTTACGGTTATACTTTGCAGGTTCGGATCGTTCGGATCTATGTTGAATGAATAACGACCTGAAGATGTGGTATAAACCTCATCTGTTTTTGCAGTACTGTTGTTCTTGTATCGGGTAATCATTTTTACCTTCACACTGTCCAGCGGGCAGGCATCTGTGCGTTTCACAATCCCGGTAATGACATAGGCTGTCTGGTCCAGAAAATCCGGGAGAACAGCGCGGTTTACCGTATAATCCAGGCTTGTGGTCTGGCTGTTTTTGACAAACTGATGCCCGGCCATTGTAGCTTTAACGGTGTAGGTAGAACTTTTGCCATAATAAAGGCCGGTAAATTCATACTTGCCTTCAGCATCTGTTGTCGTTGTATAACGATAGGTGTTGCCTTCAACAACAGTGCTGGCTTCAAGGGTAACACCCGGTACCCCGTTGTTGCCCTGGGAGGTAACTACTGCGCCGGTAATTTCACCGTTGGGTATACTCCAACCATAATCACTTTTTCCTATTCGTCCGGTATTTGTTCCGCCAGACTGGTATTCAACATGAATGCTATAGATGTGTTTTTTCCCCGGAACAGGATCCTGATCATTGTAATCGGTCTGGTTTGCGTCAACAGACTCCAGTAAATTATTATCCCGGAAAATCTTGAACGATTTAACTCCGGCCACATAGCCCGTAAAGGTCCAGGTGATAAGAACCTTGTTGTCAAATGTGCCTTTGGATGCAGAAAATGCAGAAATTTCACTGTTGGAAAGTCTGGGCGGTGTATAAGGATTCAAAGTAATGCTTATCCAGGAAGAATAGTAATTTATTCCACCAACATTTTTTACAGCCCGGATATAGAAATAATCCGTATAACTCACAGTTCCCGGATAATTGCAACAGTAGCCATTGCAGCAATGGAAACCACCCTGAGAATAGGTTCGGTTAGAGGCAGTATGGTTTAGTTTAGTCCAATTCCGCATGGTGCCCGGTATGGCAGGATAGGTCACTGACCTGCTGGACTGGGCGTTAATTGTATACAAACAACTGCCTGCAGGGTTTGAACAATTCACATTCCATTGCCAGAATAAGTAACTAGAGTCCTCCCTGATTTCAAAAGACAATGCCGGATCAGTTGAATTATGAGACCAATAGGCACTTAAAACATTCTGGTCAGAAATACCCCCGCCTGTGGCATATGGATTAGAGATGGACGGGAAGTTTACCAGCGCAGAAGCCACCTGCCTGAAGGCGATAGGTGTATTGAGACGTATGTCCTGTGCCTCAACATAATAGACATAATTGCTACCTGGTATGCCTGTGATGTCTTCAAATGTGAATGTATACCTTCCCAGCGCGCTGGGGGTCAGGTTTTCAAGCGTTCCGGAACCATTGATTCTGCGGTAAACTTTAAATCCTGTACCTGCTTTGTAATTGTATTTCCAGGTAATGCGCACCTTGTCCTGCCCGGTTAATGAAGACACTGAAACATTGTGTGCCCCGGCCAAAGCTGGGAATACCTGGTCTGCAAAGCTGGTTTTGCCTTCATATACTCCGGCACCGCGCTTGTAACCTTGCCTCACCTCATAGCGATAACTGGTAAAAGGTTTTCCTGTGGTGTCAAGATACTTGTTTTTCAATCCGGTGGACCGTATGGCTTTGGTTGAGCCAATGCGCACACCATCTCTGTATATGTTGAAGTAATCTGCATAATTCGAACCCGGATTCCATGATAGAACCACAGTGTTGCTGTCCAACCCTGCAGTAAGACTGCTTACCATCGGTATCATAGGGTAGGTTGCTGTCAGGGTGGTGGCTGTGCTGCGATAGATACCATCCGTTTTTACCAGTACCGAAGTGATCTGGTAGGTATAATTGATTCCCTGCACACCTGTGGTATCATTCCAGGTCATACCCACCCCGGTAGCCACAAAATCCATCAGCTTGCCATTGCGTTTGATTTCATAGTAGGTGTGTAAATCATTGGCATGGTTCCAACTCAGTTGCAGGTAATCATTGAAAGGCGTACTTGCCATGTTGGTAACCGGCGCCAGTTCTGGGGTAGCTGCATAGGCCAGTGCGTATTCAGATTCAACAAAATGTCCGGGCTCATCTTCCCAGTAGCATTTTACCCTGTAGGTATAAACGATACCCGGCGCGCCTCCTTTGTCTATATAAATTCTGCTCTGGCTGCCTGCGATGGTTTGCAGCAATTCAAGACCACGGTACACTTTGAATCCGGTAAAATTGGGTCCGTTTGTATTCCAGTGCAGTTCCACCGATTGCAGCAGGGGATTGGCGGTAGCCCGGAATGCAATGGGCTTGCTTATGGTTTTGCCACTGCTCGCTGCAGGCATCACTGTATCTTCGAAATTTACCACATAATTCTTTTCCTCCACGCTTGATTTGAATCCTTTAAAGCCCGGATTAAAGAGATGACCTGGTGAATAGATACCCACACCAATACTGTCTTTGTTAAACAGGTTCAGATCAGTAAATTCATAAAATCCGGAAGAGTCTGTCTGTGTGCTGGCAAATTTGCGGTATGCATAGGTGGAAGGCGCGGAGTAAAGAAACCTTTCAAACAAATCCACCTGTGCACCGATTACACCGGCACCGTTGTTGATATTACTCGCTATCCCCTGCACCCTTGCACTGTAAGCCCTTCTTCCGTGGGTGCTGCTCATTCTGCCCTTATCTGCAGGGTTTGTCAGGGTGGGTTGTATGCGGTACAAATGACTCAGCGCATCTGTTACCCCAAGGTCATTGTACAGGCGGGCATCGCCGGATACGGTGCCTATCAGAACATTGTCCCTGTAGATTTTAAAGTCTGGCAAATAATAACTTGGGTATTCCCAGGTCAGGGTTACTTTGTCTGGCAGATTTTTAGTAGCCACAAAATGGGTTACAGCAGGCATATTTCCTCCGCTGAAAGAGGCAGAGGCCCCATTGGCAGAAGCGTTATTGCTCAGGAGGAATTTGCCGTTTACCAAACGGTATGCGGCCACACGAATATTAATGGAGGCATTGGTATACGTGCTGGGCAATGCAAGCCAATTCTGCATTTCATTGGCAGCTTTCCATGCAGTATCCGGTTTGGGGCTGGTATTGGAGATAACCCTGAAGCCGTCTATCTGGGTGCGTGTGGGGTATGTCCATGCAGCCATTATGGTGCCTTCCAGATTTGTGGTAGCTGTCAGGCTTGACGGGGTTGGCAGTGTAAGCGCAGCACCATACATAAGTTTGGTGCCTGTATCCAGTGAATTCGGGTTCTTATAGGTGAAAACTTTGTAATAAAGACCGGCGTTGGTAAAGTCGAAATTCCGGTCTGTAAATATGGTGGGTGCACTGTTTGTAAGCGTAGCTATGGTGTCCACCTGGGCACCGGTATACCGCACGATTTTTACACCGCTGAAATTATACGTGCGGAAATCGAACGGATAGGTCCAGCTCAATTGCATGTAATTCTCAGTTGTGGGCTGTATTAGTCCGTTGCTTATGGCTTTCAGCTGAGGGTAATTGATGGATGGTTTGGATACAGGATTGGATTCATAGCGATTGCCGTCACTTGCAATGATGAATGACCGCAGTGAATAATTCATGGTTTTGCCGTTGGAACCGCTGTAATCAAAGAAGTAACCGTCTCCGGCACCTTTGTAGTCCCCAATGCGCGTGCCGTTTCTGTACACAGCTACACCACCATTGTTGCGGCTGCTGTGCGACCATGAAATATAAATATTCGCATTGTTTGTATTTGCAACAATAACCACGTTACCGGCAGAAAGTGGCAGTACTCGCGGGTAGCTGAGTGTATCATACAAAGTGCTGCGGTAATACCCGGTTTTGGTAATGTAATATGCATCCAGAGAATAGGTGTAGAATTGTCCGGGTATACCTCCGGCATCTGCAGTTGTGAACGGCGATGTTAAGCCGGGGTATACAACGTAAGAACCTATCACAGCTTTATCCCTTTTAATGATGAACTGAACTGTGTCTGAACAGGTATAAGATACACTCACATCTGCCTGATCATCCGTACTGCTTGCTTTCACATCAAATGCAGAAATATTGAATTTGCCCGGCGGCAAGTCTTTGATGGTTATGTCACTTTCAAAATTCACAACTGCATTGGGGTTGCTGATCTTTAAAGTGGTCTGCAATCCGTTTTCTGTAAAGTTTGCGCCGGAATAACTTGCAGTTAATGTGAATGTGGACTGTGTATAGTAGTATATGGAAGTGAATGCATATGATCCGGTATTGTCTGTTAGGGTTGTCATGCTCACGGTGTCTCCGTTTGCAAAACCATTCAGACTGATTTTTACCCCTTTTACGCCAAATCCGCCGGTTTTATTGGTTACCATACCGCGAATTGTTCCATTGGCAGAAATGCTTCCCGAATCCCGCTGAGAGAATTTGCCGTCATTTCCATTGTCAAGTGTAAGCTTGTACACATGGTTAAATCCGGGTATGGCATTTACATCTTCGTAACTTGTCTTGTCACCCAACATTGAGGTAAGCCGGGTTCCATCCCTCTCTATCACCAGGTACTGGGCAAAATTTGCCATGTTGTTCCAGCTCAGTTGAACTTTGTTGGGGTATTGCTTGTCTGACGCCTGAAAATTGATAGGAATCGTACCCCCTGTGCCGCAGGCCTGTGTCGTTTTCTCTTTGGTCGTTTCGTTTATCCCTTCCAGACAGTAGGTGTAAGTTTGTCCGTTTTTGATAGAACCGGCATTATCTATCAAAACCTTGTCTGTGTAAAATTTTTCCGAAGTATCCAGAATGGCAATTTTCTTTCCATCGCGGTACAGCTGGAGTTTTGAATGGTACGTGCTGTTTGAATTAAACTGCAGATACACGCTTTCCGGATAGGAAGTAGTGGGTGTGCTTGAAACAAAATACGGAGGAAGATAAGCCAGCGTGCTTCCTGTATCAGAATACACATTTCCCAGAATTTTACCGCTTCCGTATTTAATCAGTTTCAACTGATACTTATTTTGGGTATTGGGCTTTACCCAGTGCCTCAGGTTCCCCTCCAGGATGGGTGAGCCCGAAATGTCATCATATACCTGTTTGTAAACTTCTTTTTGGTTGGTGCTGTCAAAAACCTGCAGGTAAACTGCCGAAGGCGGGTTTGTTAGTGCACCATTGGTAGACACGCGCCAGGCTACGTCGATATACCCGTCCGCAACCCGGTCTGATGCCACAATATCCGGAGACCGGAAATAGTACACAGATCCGGAACTTGCACCTTTATCTGTCGTATTGTTTGCACCAGCCACCGCATAATTTCCATTCATGGCCAGAGAAATGCCAAACTGGTCTCCGTTTTTGCCGTCGCTGGCTACCCAGGTGTTATCCAGCGTCCACTGATCACTCTGCTTTCTGAATGCATATACACTTCCTTTTGCACTGCTGTAATTGGGATGGCCCAGCAGAACCATGTCGCCGCTTACAGCCACACTTCCCGTTTGAGTAAGGTTTCCGTTGTATCCCAGATAGGTAAAACCCGGTGCCCCCGGAGGGGTTACTTTTCCGGTCCATACCCAGGCTCCACGTCCATTGGTATCCTGGTATATATCCGCACCGCCCGTATAGGTAGCACTGCCCGATAAGTAGCAGTTCGTAACTGCCAGCAGCCTGCGTTCAACCGCAATTCCGCCCCGGCCAAAATAACCTATCTGAACACTTCCCATAATGGTACCCGCGTAGAGCCAGTTGCCGTTATTCAGCACATATCTGTACACCACACCTTTGTTTCCCTGTGCCAATGGTGCGTTGATAAACAGCTCGGTTTCGGTGCATGCTATCGACCAGCCAAAGTTCTCGTTTGTTACAGTGCCTGCAGGAGTTGTCAGGCGAGATACCAGAGTCCAGGAATTTCCTGTGATTTTATAGACCAAAACCAGTCCGGTGTTATTATTGGAGTTTGTGGTCTGCAAAGTATCGTCCAGCGGAACACCTATAAATGCATAATTGCCATTCATGGCAACAGCATATCCCAGGTTGTTAGCTCCGGATGAACCGTTGTTAAAAGAATTGATGTTGGTTTTATACGTCCATGAATTGGTTAGACTGTCGTATTGATAAACAAAGGCAGAACCGGATCCGGCAACCTTTTTATTGTCATTGGGTGTGCCCACCAGGGCCCAGTTGCGGTTTACCGCCACTGATTTACCAAACTGGGCCCCTGCCGGTACTCCCGCAGGCGGATACAATGCAGTGGGTGTGCCCCAGTTGCCATTTTCTCCTTTGTACACGTGCACAGCTCCGGTACGAACCGCCGACAGATTCGCCTGGTTTGGCGATCCAACAATGAGTTTGTTGGAGTAAGTAGCCACACTGCTGCCAAAATTGTCATTTGCCGCCACAGAAGCTGGAATTTGCTTCTGAACTTGCTTAAACGGCGGTGGATTTAACTGGGCTTGGGTTTTGTGATTTGTCAGGAAACTGCTTGCGAGCAAAATGCCTGTCATCAAACATGGGTTGTTTGTATTTTTCATACTGTGGTAGATTTTTTTTTTCTGGTCATCCCACAGCACCCGCCGGCTAACTGCACTTCCTTTCTCTTATCAAACTCAGGAAGATGTCATGGTCAGACAATCGGCAAAGCTATACCCGTATGCGCAATTTGATACCCGTGCCCTTTCCAATAATTTATTAAATGGCACTATCGGTTTGCAAAACCCCATTTTCAGTTTGCAAAATCCCCTTTTGAATTTATTTCCCAGCGCCTGTTAAGGCTGGTTTGCCATAGGTAATGTGCAGATTCAATGAACCTGGCAGGTACACAGCATTTCTCACCGTCGTTTTCAGCATGACCGCTTTTCGGCTCGGGCTTATTTTTGCCAGCGTGTTGCCGGTGCTTTCGGCAGGCTTTTCATTTCTTACAATGCAGGTATAGGTGGCGGTGTTCTCTCCGGTACCGAGTAATTTTTCCCAGGCACCACTTCTGGCTTTGTCTGTGATACTGGCTTTGCGGGTAAAACAGCTGTCTGCTCCCGAGTAACGGAAAACCGATGCAATCATGGCGCCATCTCCTCCCAGATTTGTCGCGGTTTCAGCAAAGGCAGCATTCAGTTTTTCAAGCGATGCAAATGAGCCTTTTATCTGGAAGATGTAGTTTGTGTAATCTTGTGTGAGCTGCACACCGCTGATACCGTCGGAATGGGTGAGCAGGTCACTGATCCGGGCCAGTTGCGACATTACTTCGCCTTTGTCGGGTATACGCTTTCCCATAAAACTGTCCAGCTTTTGTGCAGCGGCAATTTCGTCTTTGCTTCTGCTGGCATTGATTATGTATGAAAATGTGCCTGTGCCGTCCGCTTTCAGATTGACTTCCTCCACTATTTCAAAGCAGGAACTGAGGAATATGCAGATTCCACAAAGCACAATGAGATAACGCATGACACCATTCAATTCAAATTCCGTTCCATTCCACCGTGTGCGCACTTATTTTCGTAGCCAATGGTGAATAAGGCTGTCTCTGCAGGTTCCTGGGTCCCGCCGTATGAACAATGGTTCGGGCAGAAAGGGTGGGAGCCGCATCGGTTCCAGCGCAGGGCGGCAGAGCAGTATTTCAGAGGCTACAATGGTTTGGTGAATGCGCCTACTGGCAGTGGAAAAACATATAGCCTGGCTATTCCTGCACTGCTGCATCATAAACTGGAATACAAAGGGAAAAAGGGACTTTTTCTTCTCTGGATTACACCCCTTAAGGCACTGAGCAAAGACATAAGAGATGCCATACAAACCGCAGCAGAAGAGCTGGACACAGGCTGGGAAGTAGTGCTGCGCAACGGTGACACCCCACCGGCCGAACGACAGCGCCAGAAGCAACGACAGCCCCAGTGCATGGTTACAACACCCGAAAGTTTGCATCTGTTGATTGCTTCCAAAGGATACGAAACGTTTTTCCGGAATCTGCACTGTGTCGTAGTGGATGAATGGCACGAACTGCTTGGTGGTAAGCGTGGGGTTCAGACAGAGTTGGCACTGAGCCGGTTGCGGGCCATTTGTCCGAATCTCAGAACATGGGGTATTAGTGCCACCATCGGAAATCTGCAGGAAGCACGCGATGTGCTCATTCCCGCATCTTATAAAGTATGCACAGTGCATAGCGATTACGAAAAGAAAACCGACATTCAAACGCTTTTCCCGGATGAGATAGAGGAGTTTCCCTGGGCGGGCCACCTGGGAATCCGGATGTTACACAAGGTATTGCCTGTAATCGAAAACAGCCGCACTTGCCTGATTTTTACCAATACACGCAGCCAGAGTGAAATTTGGTACCAGGCGTTGTTACAGGCTCAGCCATCGCTGGCCGGACGCATGGCCATTCACCACGGCTCCCTTACACAAGAGGTGCGCGGTTGGGTAGAGGAACAACTGCACTCCGGTGCACTCAAAGCGGTGGTCTGTACGAGCAGTCTGGATTTGGGTGTCGATTTCCGGCCTGTGGATACAGTCATTCAGATTGGTAGTCCTAAAGGCGTTGCCCGTTTCGCCCAGCGTGCAGGCCGCAGTGGTCATAGTCCCGGAGAAACCAGCCGCATTTGGTTTTTACCCACCCACAGTCTGGAACTGCTCGAGGCTGCTGCCCTGAAAACGGCCTGGAATGAAAAAATACTCGAAAGCCGCATTCCTGTAGTCCGTGCCATGGATGTGTTGCTGCAATACATGCTCACACTGGCCGTTTCCGATGGCTTTGATCCGGCTCAACTCTATACTGAAATCACAGGCACACATGCATTTTCTTCAGTAACACCTGATGAATGGCAGTGGTTGTTGCATTTTCTGATCTCCGGCGGCCATAGCTTGCAGCAGTATGATGAATATCATAAGGTGGTAGCCGATGAGCATGGAGTTTATCGTGTAATCAGCCGCCGCATAGCCATGCAGCATCGCCTTTCCATTGGTACCATAGAAAGTGATCAGAGTATGCTGGTGCGCATGCTGGGTGGCCCAAAGCTGGGTACCATCGAAGAGTCATTTATTACCCGGTTGAATCCCGGCGATTCATTTGTCTTTGCAGGGAAAGTGCTGGAATTGGTGCGCATTGAATATTTGCAGGCTATCGTTCGTAAAAGCACCAGGGCTAAAGGTCTCGTGCCCAGTTGGCAGGGTGGCCGCATGAGTTTAAGCAGTGAGCTTGCAGAAGTCTTGCAACGTAAAATTGCAGGGCACGCCACATTGACCGATCCGGAAATCACAGCCCTTCAGCCATTGTTTCATGTTCAAAGCGACCTCAGCCATATTCCGATGTCAAATGAACTGCTTACAGAACTTCATGAGTCTGATGAAGGATTTCACCTTTTTGTGTTTCCATTTGAAGGCCGCATGGTGAATGAAGGTATGGCTACCCTTTTGGCTTATCGGTTGGCCAAAATCAATCCGGGTACATTCAGTATTGCCATGAACGATTATGGTTTTGAACTGCTGAGCCACCAACCCATTCCTTGGGAAGAAGCGCTGGAAGAAGACATTTTTACCACAGAAGGTCTCATTGCCGATTTGCTTTCGAGCACGAATTACAGTGAAATGGTGCGCCGCAGATTCAATCAGATTGCCACCATCAGCGGTCTGCTTTTTCGCGGTATGCCGGATAAGCCCGTAAAAAGCCGGCATTTACAGGCCAATGCCAATTTGTTTTTTCAGGTTTTCAATGAGTATGAACCGCATAATCTGTTGCTGAAACAAGCCCAGGAGGAAGCACTTTATTATCAGTTGGAGGAACACCGTCTACGCGCAGCCCTGCATCGCATTCAATCCCGCAAACTCATTTTGAAACGACCATTAAAACCCACGCCGTTCGCATTTCCCATTTGGGTAGACCGGTTGCGCGAACAACTCACCACAGAATCGCTGGAAACACGCATTCGGCGAATGATTACCGGGTGATTTCTTATAGTCCGGTCATCACAGTATCAGATATGCGTATCCAAATTGTCATTTGCAATTTATTTTTATGTTTTCAGCGAACATTCTGCCGAAATTTACGTCTGATAAGTAAATGCCCGCAGAAAATGGAAATCGGATTCCGGATTTTGCGGACGATGTGAAACCCATTTAATAAAAAGGAGTAAAAATGAACACTTTATTGATTGCCCTGGCTTGGCCCATGATTTCCCTTATTGCTGTACTGGTTAGCCAGTTCAGCGGAAATTCACACCGTTCTTTTACCGATGGATTGCTGGCATGGCTGTTCATGCCTATCGGGCTCATCAGTTGTCTTACAGCCTGGCCTTCCGAAGGTTGGTTGGGAATTCGCAATGCATTTATCGAATATACAAACACCTTGTTTAATCGCGAGGACAGCACCGGAAATCATCCGGCTCATTTTTAACCCCCAACCTTCCTGGTTTTTGTGCATAGCCCGGTTCGCATTTTTGCAACCGGGCTTTTTTATTTCTTGTCTTTTTCAGCCTATGTTTGTAGGATCAGATGAAAAATACAAAGTACATTCTGCGAAAAATCGCCAAAGGAATATTAGTCATTACTGTAACTTTGATTTTAATACTTCTGCTCACTTTCTTGTATTTCAAATTTCCGTTGCAAGCGGTACCCTCGCATTTCAAAGGGATCGAAATAGCGCACCGTGGTGGCTGGGAAATCGGTATTGAAAATGCCATTCCTACCATGCGTGAATCCCTTTCCACCGGTGCGAAAGCACTGGAAATGGATGTGCAGTTAACCAAAGACGGGCACCTTATCGTAATGCATGATATGACCCTGGACCGCACCACAAACGGAACGGGAAAAACAATAGATTATACACTAAAGGAAATTAAACAATTGAAAATAAAGGATGAGTCAGGGAATATTAAGGATTTGAGGGTTCCAACACTTGCAGAAGTACTCGATTCCCTTCCCCGGGATGTTGTGATAGAGCTTGATGTGAAAGGAAACAATATGGATTTGTTTGGAAATAACGAAGCCAAACGCATGGGGTTTGTTATCGATTCCTTATCTGCTAAACATAGCTTACAACATATATTTGCCTCCTCATTTTATCCGCAATATTTATACGCCATACGGCAGGCTAATCCAAATATTTATATCGCCCATTCTTTCATAAACCGTAAAACAAACAAAGAAGAAATGCTCACATCCGGATTCAATGCCTGGCTGCTCAGCAGCAGATTTATTCTTGCATTTCTGGGTTGCGGAATGGTAGATGCCGAATATAACAACCTTTCAGAAAAGAAAATAAATTGGTTTCAACAAAAAAATATTGTGATCAATGCATGGACAGTGAATGATCTGGAATTAAAAAAGAAATTGCTGAAACAGGGCATTTCCGTCACCACCAATTGTCCGGGCGGCAACTGCAAAGACAAAGCGGATCCTTTTGGGAGGTAAGAGAAAGAAATCTGCGGGTTATTCTTTCACAAAAGGCAATCTTGAAAATTGAAAAGTTACAAACTCATTCAGGGTTTCATCACTTACTTCTGTGTGCAGCACAATACAGTCCGGATCTGAAAAACGGTTTGCAAGGAAATCCGCCACCTTCTGAGTCCGCAGGGTAGCCAGTGTTTCCGACCCAAAGACTTGTTTTGATGCATACCCGGTTATTTTCAGGTATAATCCGGATCTGAGCAGGGACTGTATGCAAGCCAGCCGTTCGAGATTCTGAATACCCATGGGTTCAGATAGGGTATCAAGTGTGTTTTCGCCGGTTTTGAATTCTATGACCGGACTGCTGTACTCTTCCAGCACACGGCTGCATTTGAGCAACACGGTGGTGGTATCAGACCGCAGGGAAATATTGCGCACCACTTCAAAATAAAGGGGTGATACATCCCATGCGCACGGACCCAGTTTCTTCTGGGGCAGATTTACGGTTCTCAGGGTCAGGTTTTCTTTAAAATCCGAAGGGCCCCTCAGTAAGAAATGGCCGCTGGTTGTAATCGCAGAATCAATCAGCAGGGTATCGGTTTGGAGTATAACCAGCAGTTCCACCTCAGGCGCCTGTCCATCGTCATCCAGTACCCGTCCTTTGATTATTTGCCCGGCAAGAAACCGGAAATTCAGGAGTGCAAAAAATATGAAAAGGTGCCGTATCAAATTTTCAGGAATTATCTGTTTTCCGGGTCCGTTATGATGGTAAATCTTTCCATGGTTTTGCCTTCAAAAACCACCATTTCCTGCCACATTGCAGCAGGCCGAACCCACAAGATGCCTTCGGGTATATCCGGTGTTTGATACAGAGGTTTATACACCACCATGGGTTCCAGTGTTTCGCTGTGCAGGGCCATGCCCATTACTTCGTATTCTTTGCCTTTGTAGTGGCGGTATTTGCCGGGGGGAATATTGGGTAGTGAAATATCCATGGGGTTCAACGAAAATATGGGATTACAATTTTACGGAATTGCCCCGGATGTTCCGGGGCGTGTGGCCATAAAAAAACCCGGACAAGGCTGCCCGGGTTTTATGGTTTTTCAGTCTTTCTATCAGCTGATCAGGCCGGCGAAATGGTGCACGGTGCGAACCAGTTGGCTCACATAGCTCATTTCGTTATCGTACCAGCTTACCACTTTCACCAGCTGGGCGTCGCCTACAGTTACCACTTTGGTTTGGGTGGCATCAAACAGGGAGCCGTAGTTGATTCCGATGATATCGGTGCTTACCAGTTCTTCTTCAGTGTATCCAAAGCTTTCGTTGGCAGCGGCTTTCATGGCAGCGTTGATTTCTGCAGCGCTGGTCTTCTTGTCCAGGATGGCAGTCAGCTCGGTTACAGAACCGGTGATGGTGGGTACGCGCTGGGCGCCGCCGTCCAGTTTGCCGGCCAGTTCGGGCAGTACCAGACCAATGGCCTTGGCAGCACCGGTGCTGTTGGGCACAATATTCTGTGCGGCAGCGCGGGCACGTCGCAAATCCCCTTTAGGGTGCGGAGCATCCAGGGTGTTCTGGTCGTTGGTGTAAGCATGGATGGTGGTCATGCTGCCAGCCTTGATGGTGAAGTTGTCGTTCAGTACCTTGGCCATGGGAGCCAGACAGTTGGTGGTGCAGCTGGCGCAGCTGATGATGGTTTCGCTGCCATCCAGAATGTGGTGGTTTACGTTGAATACCACAGTTTTCAGGTCACCCGTGGCGGGGGCGGAGATAACTACACGTTTGGCACCTGCTGCAATGTGTGCGGCAGCTTTGTCTTTATCCGTAAAGAAACCGGTGCTTTCAATCACCACATCCACTCCATGGTTGCCCCAGGGAATCTGTGCGGGATCTTTTTGCGCGTAAATCTTTACTTCGTGTCCGTTTACAATGATGGAGTTTTCAGTAGCAGTAACGTTTTCGTTGAAACGTCCCTGTGCGCTGTCGTATTTCAGCAGGTGGGCCAGTACAGCCGGGCTGGTGAGGTCATTGATGGCAACAACGTCGATGCCTTCCATGTTGTAAATCTGGCGGAAAACCAGACGGCCGATGCGGCCAAAGCCATTAATGGCTACTTTTACAGAACTCATTTTTATGTTGGGTTTTAAGGGCCGCAAAGGTAACAAAAAATAACCTCCAACCCAAAGAAACGGCAATCTCTACCACAGGGCGGGTGTCAATACCAATAGCGTATTGCCATTTGCTTCCAGCAATTCCAGATCATCCCCCTTTGCCCGGGCTTTACTTGTGCGGCTCAGCGCATTGAAGAAGGCAGCTTCCATCCCATCTCTGGGTTGTCCACACAAAGCCTTGAACGCCGTGAGATTGGAAATGCTGAGGTCCTTTTCAGTGATGTGCAGAATGGCCTGATACGTGTTACAACCCCCGTTTCCGGCGCACAATGCGTTGGCAAAATCAAAACGGAGCCTGGGCCTGGGTGTTTGCACACTGTCTGGCTTTTGCCCCAATATCCATACGGCTTCCCACTGAGCCTGCTCTCTTATCCGTTTTTTGGCTTTTGCCATGTCCGATTTTTTGCATGCGCCCCCCAGCAGCAATACAACAGCAACCCATATCCACCTTTTCATGCATCGAATGTAAAATGATTGGCGCAGCGATTATCACCGCAATTTCCACAACAACTGCAGTTGTACAGTTCTGGGGGGTCTAATATCCGCAGGCCGCGCCATATACAGTATATTGAAGACATTATAAACCATACCGTTTGCCCTCAGGTGGCGGGATATCTGGTATCCGCAACGCACATCCACCAATGCGGCCGAGCCATACAGATTTCTGGCTTCCCCAATACCCGGAACAAAGGCCATCAGAGGGAAATCCACAAAAGCTTTGTCCATATTCAGCATGGCTGAGTTATACCGTACACTTATGCCCATTTCTGCATTTTTATACCCGACTTGTATATCTGCCCTGAACAAATGCTTGTACCTGTATTTCAGGAATCGGGTACTGTCACTGCGTGTGTTTTCAAAACTGAGTAAGCTCCCGCCGTTGTCTTTGGCATAGGTTTGCGCCGGGTTCAGACAGATTGGATTAGAATAGGTATAACCGGCCAGCACCTGAAGGTTCAGTTTTTTTATTTTCCCTTCTGCCGCAGTTTCCAGTTCCCATCCCTCTATGCGGGTTGCTCCTACGTTTACGCTTTTAAACCCCAACCCGAACGATGGATTGCTGATGTCTCCCCATTGGGCAAATGAAAATTCCATCATATTCCGGTACTCCATGCGGTAAATTGCCAGATCTGCATATCCGCGAAACCGGCCGATTCTGTATCCCTGTTTCACACCCGCCTCTGCACTCAACCCGGTTTCTGGTTTCAGGTTCGGATTTGGGTACACTGTAACAGGGCCGGCCGATGTTGTGATAAAGGACTCAGCCATACTGGGAAAACGATATCCCTGCCCCACACTTGCCCTGAAAAACGTAGCCTTCAGGGCCTGAACATTCAATCCGGCCCGGAATACCGGCTTGCTTTGTGCGAATTGGTTCAGTTTGTACCATTCATAGCGTGTGCCAAATGTACCTGTAACCGGCCCTGTTGTAAATTCTGCCTGGCCATAGGCTGCCAGGTTTTTGGTTCGCTGTTTGCCGCTGAAAAGCGGACTATGCGTTTCTCCCTGCATGGCAACTGCCCCATAGGCCAGCTTTAGTTTCCGCTGAATAAAGGCACTGTTGCCTTTATACTCTGTATAGACCAGGCTGCTGCCATTGCTCTGGTCATTGGCGGCATTTCCATTGTCTACCTGATTGTCGAGCCAGTAATATCGTCCCTGCAGCTTGTGCATATGCCTGCCATTACCCGAATTGTATTGAACAAAGGGGTCCAGTGTGAATTTGCGGCTCAGTGAAAATGTGAATCCGCTGTCAAGCGGGGTCCAGGCCATTTGCCGGCTTTCCCACAACAAAAAGCTTCCGTTTTTTCCGGTTTGTACCTGTGTACTCAGTCCCAGCTTCAGGGTCGGAAATACAACAGAACTGTTTCCGTTATGTCTGTATCTGCGGAGAATAAAAGTTCTTACCATTTTGCCGCCAAGCCTGAGTCGCCGGTCATACTCGTTCATACGATACCCGTTGTTCCACAGCGCATTCCAGGTGCCACTCAATTGCAGGTTGCCTCCGCTTTTTTTCGGCAACAATTGGGAAATGTAACCCTGACTGCCATGCAGGGTGCGGGTTGTATTGTCCCACCGCATGCTGTCCAGCCGGGGTGAGGAATATAAGCCCGAAAATGCCGAGCCTTGAATTTGTAGTTTTTCCTCAGGTTCTGCACTTTTTAAATTAACAATTCCGTTTAATGCACTGGAACCATAAAGTACAGAGCCTGCGCTTTTTACAACCTCAACCCCGGCAATATTTTCCAGAGGCATAAAGGAAAACTGGGCTGCATTGGCATCCGGACTCAGCAGTGGTAAATCATCCAGCAATACCATCACCCGGCTTCCGGCTCCGTAGCTCCAGCCAGAGCCATTCCTGATATTTACCTGATTATCTGCAACATGCACTCCGGGTACCTGTTCCAGCGCCTGCCCAAAATCGGTACTGATGCGGTTCTGTATCAGGTAGGGCTTGAGAATGCTGATGCTGACCGGGCTTTTTTTCAGTTGCGTTGCCCACCGGTTGCTGCTCACCACCACCTGGTCCAGCAGAAGAATGCGGGGTTTTAGAACAAAAATCAGTACAAGGTCAGACTGTAAGGGTATGTCCGTTTTGAAAAAGGTATCCAGTACTTCATACCCTTCTGCTGTTACCTTCAACCGGGTGAGGGGCTGATCCGGCATCCAGCAGCCCCCCGGCGGGGTATGGTTGAATTTTACCTGCATGCCAAAACGTGTCCAGCCTTCTACGGTTGCAGGTTCTGCTGACAGTCCGCTTTCTGCCTTAAACAGGAGGCAGGTCTGTGCCTTCAGGGAACTGTTCCCCAAGGCCCAGAGCATAAGGACAAGCATTCGGAATCTTCTGGGGTTTTGCATGTAAATTCGCACCCGATTATTGGCACAATGATACGCAACATCCTTTTTTGTTTGGTTTTCGCCGGTGCTGCATTTCAGGCAAATGCCCAGATATGCACCCCCGATACTTCCCTTAAAACACCGGGTTATAAACCTGCTGCCCTCGACCGGCAGCAGGAAGGAGTGGCTTTTGAACAGATCATTTCTGTTCTTTCGGTTCGCGATACCTTCAGAATGGTGGGTACAGTAAAGATTCCGGTAAAAGTTGACAGTATTAAAGTAACAGGTGTTGTAGGTCTGCCAGCTGGTGTCAGCTATCAGTGTCTGCACCCCCGCTGCATTTTTGTATGGGATACCGTTCGTTGTATACGGATATATGGTACTGTAGCCCAGGCCGGAGTTTACCCATTAAAAATAGCTGCATTGGGCTATGCCAAATTGGGTTCCACCCCCATTACCCAGGGCGATACCATACGTCAGTTTATACTGAATGTGGATGGCACTGCAGCCTGGCTTCAACCTGTTGTACCCGGTGAGTGGTCACTTTATCCTGTACCCTCATCAGACAAATTATTTGTTACAGGCCTGTCTTCATTGCCCCGCTGCTTTTCTGCCCAGGGAAAAGAAGTCTTTCCTTCTGCCTCCATCCGGCAGAATGTGATTACTCTCGGTTTAGACAATCTGCCCTCTGGTATCTATTGGATTACCGATGGAAAAACAACAAAAAAATTTATTCGGAACTGATGCAGACCTGTTATTTTTCAATTCCCAAATCACGCGCAGAATATCCCGTGCTGGCTGTAGCTGCAGTGTTTGTTTTTGCGGTATGGGCACTGCATTTTGGAATTTTTGGCTGGAAAGGTGGAGCTGTATGGCTGGCAATTGCCATTCCCCTGGCATTTTTTATTTACAAAAAGCGCAGCGGCGCCTATTTTGTTAAAGCCGATGAAAATGGCATCAGCTGGCGCCAAAGCCTTGTTTCCCGCCTTATTTTCATCCCATGGAATTACTTGCAGCGTATAGACTATCTGGTGTATGAAATCAATTTCATGATTAAAGAATCTGGTCAGGTGGTGAGTTTTGCCACCAGTGGTCTCGAGGAAGAACAAATAAATCAGTTGAAGGAGTACATGTCGTATGTGCTCAAAAACCGCAAAGAAAGCGGCATTGCCTGAGACATTTGCCGCCAATTGGCTAATTTTGCCGCCCCCATGGCCTTTACTCCGAATTTTGACTTTACCGAAGAACTGAAATGGCGCGGGCTGTTGCATGACATCATGCCCGGCACCCAGGAATTGTTGAATACCACGCAGGTTACAGGCTATGCGGGTTTCGACCCTACCGCAGATTCTCTCCATATTGGCAATCTTGTTCCCATTACCCTGCTTATTCACCTGCAGCGCGCAGGCCATATTCCTGTGGCTCTGGTGGGCGGCGCAACAGGTATGGTGGGCGATCCCAGTGGTAAAAGCGACGAACGCAAACTCCTGAATCTGGAAACCCTCAACCACAATCTCGATTGTCAGAAAAAACAGCTGATGAAATTTCTGGATTTCGATTCGGTTTCCAACAAAGCTGTGATGGTGAACAATTACGATTGGTTCAGTAAGTTTGACTTTCTTGGATTTATCCGTGATGTAGGTAAATACATCACTGTGAATTATATGATGGGCAAAGACAGTGTGAGAAATCGCCTTGAAGCCGGCGGCCTGTCTTTTACAGAATTTACGTACCAGTTGGTTCAGGGGTATGATTTTTTACACCTGTACGAAAACATGGGTTGTAAATTGCAAGTGGGTGGCAGCGACCAATGGGGGAATATCACCACAGGTACCGAACTGATTCGCCGCAAGGCAGGCGGGGAAGCTTTTGCTATCACTGCACCACTCATTACAAAAAGCGATGGCACCAAATTTGGAAAAAGCGAAGGTGGCAATGTATGGCTGGATCCAAAGAGAACTTCTCCCTATAAGTTCTACCAGTTCTGGCTCAATGTTGCCGATGAAGACGCTATCCGGTTTATTAAAATATATTCACTGCGTAACAAAGCAGAAATTACGGATTTAATTCAGGCACATCAGGGCCAGGAGCACCTGCGCACCCTTCAAAAGGAATTGGCAAAAGAAATGACCATCCGTGTGCATTCTGAGAGTGATTTTGAAATGGCGGTAAAGGCTACTGAAATATTTTTTGGCAAAGGATCTGCCGACGACCTGAAGGCACTGGATCTGCCCACACTGGAAAGCTCACTGGAAGGGATGGAAAAATTTACGGTTTCCGTGTCTGAACTCACTGCAGGTATTCCCATTCTGGATCTGCTCTGTGTTTCCACCACCATATTTCCCAGCAAGGGCGAAGCCCGGAAAATGATTCAGGCAAACGGGTTTTCAATAAATAAAGTGAAATGTACCGACCCGGCTGCTGCAATCAACGCTGAATATTTGTTGCATGGAAAATACCTGATTGCCCAAAAAGGCAAGAAGGACTATTACCTTATTGAATTGCAGTAATCGGAAGCAACCCGAAGGCATGTCTTATGGCAAATCTACGGCCCGACAACCATATTTTCCTGGCCTCTTTTATTCTCACATACCAGTGCATATTTTCTTTTTTCCCAAGCCATTTTTGTACAATGTATTGCAAATCTCTCTGCATGTAAGCGGTCCAGATAGTCTTATCCAGCAAGGCATTTTTCAGATTGGTCTGCCACAACGCATACATTCTGTTCCATATCTGGTTGTAAGCATTGGCATTCTTGAGTTCAATCCTTCTTAACCGATAAAATACGGTTTCTGTTTCTGCATCAGGCCAAATCAACCAGCCTGATGTATAACTGCGTATCTGTGCCGCATTTTCTTCCTGTTTGAGTTTGTTTTTGCTGCTTACAGAGTCATCATGCATCCGGTAATTCAGCAGTACTTCAGGAATATTTGCCAGCTTTGTTATTCCAGCCAGTTGTATCCACAACAGATAGTCCTCTGCAGGCTCATATGCGGGATTGTAGCTTACTTTTGTCAGCAAGGATTTGCGCATCATTACACTGGGGTGTGCCAGGCAATTGTGCCAGATGAGTGTGGTGCAGATGGCCCTGTGAGACATGGGCGTTTTTACCGTTTTGCCGGTTTCCGGAATATGGTACCATGTTCCGCAGATTCCGGTATCAGGGTTCTCATCAAGAAAAATTCTCTGCCTTTCCAGCCTGTGCCTATCGGAAAAATCATCGCCATCCATACGGGCAATGTATTTGCCACAGGCTTGCGAAATACCCAGGTTCAGACTGTTTGTATATCCGCTGTGTGTTTCCTTTTCAATAACTATGAGCCGGTTGTCTTTAAAGGATTTTGCAATTTCAACCGTACCATCTGCAGACACATCGTCAATTACGATACATTCTAAATCCGTTTCGGTTTGGTTAAGGATGGATTCCAGTGCTGCTTTTATATAGCCGGCACAATTGTATACCGGCATAATTACACTGATTACCGGTTCACTGCCACGCATAATTACGTGTATTTAGGAAATGCTCTCTTGTTTAAATGCGTCTCTCTGTTTTTGCAGAAATTCTTTTCCCAGAATCCAGCCGGTTCTGCCTGCAAAGCCTAATATGATCCCCACCAGTAAAAAGAGTATTCCTTTCATCATAGGTTTTGGATAACTGCTGTTCAGGGGATATCGCACATCGTCAATGATACTCAAAAAAGGTTTCTGACGTTCATAGTCCAGTTTTGCAGAATTCATGGCTCCAACGCTTTCATTGTACTGTGCTGTAAGAATCGTTATATCCCGTTTGAATTGAAGTTCTGGTACTACGGCCGTTTTTTGCACTGTACCAAATGCCTGATTTTGCCTGGCTGCCAAACCGTATTCCTTGCCTTGCAATATCATCAGCAGACTGTCGCGTTTGCGTCTTGCAAATTCGGCCATCTTCATCGCGCGTTCTGTTTTCTTGGTGATGTAAAATTCAGAAATAGTTTTTAAATGATTGTCCAGAAATAGTTTGGTAAATCTTTCATCGTGATATTTGAAGTTGATAGAGAAAACACCTGCGTCAGACATGGATGATGTAAGACTCAGTTTCAATATATTGCTTACCTGCCTCAGCCAGAAATCGGTCAGCTCATCGGTTCCGATTTTATATTTTGGATCTAATTTGAAAGCAGACATTTTCTTGTCATTTTTCCAATTATTCCTGTAGCCATTTATGTCGAAATAATAATCGCCAAGTGTGATTGTTTTGCCATCAATCTGCACAGGTTGCAGCAAGGTATTTTCGATCAGCAGGTTCGATTTTCCCAGATCGAGAATAACAGCTTTATTGGATGTTGTGGTCTGCCCGGTAAGTGCTGCAAGCAAAGGATTGCTCTGGTTCGCCGGTCCGCTGTTTCCTATGATCTCATCTTCCATCATAAATGTGATGGATGCAGCGAAAGTTGGCAGTTTTTTGTTCTCTAAATAATATCCGAGAACACCAAATATACACCCAATGATGAGGGCAATTTTCCACCATGAGAATACCCGCCTCAACAGCGGTTTATTCTTTTCCCACAGTTGGAAAATATTAAAACTGCCTTTTTCCTGTTCTTCCATAATTATTTGGCCGTAGTAACTTTGAATATAGCCAGCAGTGTGAGCACGGCAGTTGTTCGGGCCGTGAGCTGGTTCAGGAATTTATCAATGTTAAATCCAGGGCCTTTATTGCCGCCGCCTTTAGGGTTTTTAACCGGATCATCCAGTTTACTCGGAACCACAATTTTGCATCCGGGTTTCACCCGCGGTGTGGTCCTCCACAACAAGTAACTGCGGGTGGCAATGGTTCTTCCATTCTGATGTACCACCACGATATTTCGCTTGTCTGACGAACGGGTAAATCCGCCACCAAAATATTTCACATAGTATCGGGCCCGTTTACCGGCTATAAAGTATGCACCCAAATCGTTGGGGGTTTGTTTGTTCATATCTCCTGTAAGGGTCACAATGCTTTCCTGATAAGGAACATCTATACGGTCACCGTTTTTGAGGATATAATTGTAGTGCGAATTTTTGCGGAACATCGCTTTTTTAGCATTGATTACGACATCCATTGTATCTCCACCACCACGTACCCGTTTCACGCGAATTCCCCTTTTCATAGCATCTTTTCTGAATCCACCGGCTCGTTGAAAAAGTGAGCTCAGTTTTTCGTTTTCAGATTTCAATGCATAGTAACCGGGATACCGCACAGCACCATCCAGATACACAAGAGACAGGGGTAAAAAGTCGGGATTTTTGCGCACAAATATTTTGTCAAACGGTTGCAGCCGGAACTCTCCTATGCTGGAATCCACGCGCAGCGTATAGCTGATTTCACCGGTTTTCAATATAATTGGAGACAGGAACTTATAGGCCCCTTTTTCAACCGCAAAATTTCTAACAACTTCTATGGAAGTACCGGCTGCAATGAATTGCATGCCACCTGCCAGATCAATCAGATTTTGCAGACTCATGTTGTCACTGTATGCATATTCTCCGCTGCGGCGCACGGGTCCGTATATTGATACATTAAAATTGTTAACCATTTCCAATAAATTGAAAACCCTGATTTCATCCCTGGGCAACAATTTCACATTTTCAGGTGAATTCGGATTATCAATGATTTTTTGTAAATGGATGGTTTGGGTCGTTCTCTGCCCCGTGCTTAAATCCGTATGTATAAGCAATGCCCTTTCCTTATATGCCTGAAGAGTGAGCCCACCAGCCATATCTATCAGGTTTGTAATGGTCATATTGTCGCTGAAGGCAAAGTTGCCGCCCCGCCTCACTGAACCATCAATCAGTACACCAAAATTTTCACCATAATCTTCCTTGTTCAGCACATACAACACATCTTTAGGCATCATCTTTACATTTTCTGCCGATTCTGGATTGTCCATGATTTCCTTCAGATTCAGGCTCCGGGTGTTCATAAATCCAGTTTGCAAATCGGTGCTGATCAGGATGGCACGCGGCGTATATGCGTTCAATTCTAGTCCACCGGCGAGATTTACAAGGTCGAAAATACGCGTATTTTCAGTAAAAGGATAGGCTCCGGGAACCCTCACCGGTCCGGAAATGGATATGTTATATTGGCGCTTTTTATCCAGAAAACTGTATACCCGTATTTCATCTTTTGGCATCAGTTCTATATCTGCGCTGCTGTCGGTCATTACCTTTCCGGGCTCAAAAGTGATAAGTACCTTATCGTATCCCGGGGTTACACGGGTAATAAATCCATACTTCGGGTCTGCATCATCCCGCAAGCCACCAGCCATAAATATAAGCTGGCTGAGTTTAAGGCCACTGATATACTGTGTATTTATACTTCTTTTAACAGCTCCGCTTATGGCAACCGATCCGAATTTGATAAAATCGGTTTTTCTGAAAATAAAGATACTGTCCCTGTCGTCGAGCAATAAATCTGCATTGCTGCCGGGTTTGGCCACTGCTTCGCCAGGACTGAAAGCAATGTAGGTTTTCTTGAAATCCTTGCCTGTGCGCACCAGATATGCTTTTTCCAGATAAGCATCACTTACAAGTCCGTTTGCTATTTTGAGCAATCCGCTGACCCGCAGCCCCGGTTTTATCCGGAATGTTCCGGGTACACTCACTGCTCCATTGATGAGGACGGTATACTGATTGTCTACACTTATGCTTTTAAAAATGACACGTTCTGCGCCATCAAGATTGAAATCTCTGCCCCGTTTCTGCAAACTGTCAAGATTTACACTTACAACCTCAAAAGCATTGTCGTGAATCCGGTTCACCACAATATCCTTCGTGTAAGTTCCGGGGTACAGTCCGCCTGCATAGCGGATCAGGTCCTTCATTGTCTCCCCTGGTTTTAGCTCATATGTACCCGGTTTGCGTATACTTCCGTCTACATATACCGTATGCATGGCGGGCATTACAATGATGTAATCGTTGTTTTGTAAATACACATCACGCTGATGGGTGATGTCTTCAAAATATTCATACAAATCAAAGGAATCACGAATGCGTCCGTCGCGTTTTATATAAATATTGCGCACACTGCCAATATTGGAAGGTCCGCCCATCGCTACAAGTGCATTGAAAACGGAATTCGTTGCCGGCAGGGTGTAGGTACCCGGGTTGAAAACTTCGCCAAGTACATTCACAGTTACCATTCTGCTACGGGTTACTGCTACACTGAATGAGTTCTCGGCATCAGATATACCCAGCCTGGAGGCTATCATTGCCCTTGCCTGACGCAATGAAAGTCCTTTTACAAAGATTTTCTGATAACCTGTAATATCAATACTGCCCGATTCTGAAACAGGATACGCTTTACTCCAATACCTGCTTCCCCATACTTCCAGTTGTACAATGTCTCCTGTGCCCAGAATATAGGATTCTGTGGCTACCACATCGTCTGGTTTGCTGAAAGGTTTAAAACTTCCATCCCTGAAGAAGGAGTGACCATACAAACTACTGGCCGGGTACTGTTTCCTGGCTTTATCCCGGTTCAACTCTTCATATTCTTTTTGCAAACGCAAAATTTCAGCTTCCAGTCTCAGTTTGGCACTCTGGTTCCGTGCCGAAATCAAATCCCTTTCCTGGTCCATCAGAAATTTTTCCTGTGCATTCAGCAACTTCATGCTCTCAAGCTTCAGTTGCAGCATTTCCTCCTCTTCTTTGGATTTTTTTTCAATCTTCGTCAGAGCAAGCACTTCTTGTTCCAGCTGGATTTTCTGTTTCTGCAGTTCCAATTTTTTTACTGCAATTTCCTCCTCCTCATTCGGATTGGGTTTTTCCTTTGCCACTGCCGCCGGGGGTGTAGCTTTGGTTCTTGGGGTATCTGTATCAGCACGTGTTATTTCTGTGTCATCTGCAGAATCCGCCTGCCCCATAAAGGGAAACATGATCTGTGCCCTTACCTGCGGTATGGTGAATGCAGCTATGGCAATAATCAGCAGGATTTTTTTCATGGTTTCAATAGGTTTTTTAAGTACACGCCATATCCGCTTTTCTCCAGCGGTGTGGCTATTTTCAACAATTGGTCGCTGTCTATAAATCCGTTTCTCCAGGCTATTTCTTCGATGCAACCGATTTTTAAACCCTGCCGGTCCTCTATTACCTGTACAAACTGTCCGGCTTGCATAAGTGAGGCAAATGTGCCCGTATCCAGCCAGGCTGTTCCCCTGCTCATGACCCCAACCTTTAACTTGTTTTTTTCAAGATAAATGCGGTTTACGTCTGTGATTTCAAGTTCGCCGCGGGCACTGGGTTTCAGATTTCTGGCGATTTCCACTACGTCATTGTCGTAAAAATATAAACCGGGCACAGCATAGTTCGATTTGGGGTTCACGGGTTTTTCCTCTATCGACACTGCACGCATTTCTTTGTCGAATTCCACAACCCCATATCTTTCAGGGTCGCTTACGTGGTATGCAAATACCACACCTCCGTCCGGGTCTGTGTTTGAACGCAGCAGCTGCTGAAAATCCGATCCAAAGAATATATTGTCTCCCAGTATCAGGCATACTTTGTCATTTCCTATGAAGTCTGCGCCCAGGGTAAAGGCTTGTGCCAGACCATCCGGACTGGGTTGTTCACAATACTCAAACCGGCAACCCAAATGGCTTCCATCGCCAAGCAAACGGCGGAAATGAGGTAAATCCTGCGGAGTGCTTATAATCAGTATTTCCCGTATACGGGCCATCATCAGCACAGACAGTGGATAATAGATCATTGGTTTGTCGTACACAGGCATCAATTGCTTGCTGATTGCCAGTGTCAGCGGATGCAACCGTGTGCCGGAACCACCGGCCAGAATAATCCCTTTCATGAAACGGATGCAAATATACTGTGTGCCCCTCCGCGACAGTCCCGGCCTCCATGAATTGTCAGGAATATTGGACAGACGACCTATTTCTGCTGGTAAACCTGTATCCAGTCTACCTGCAAACTACAGGGCAGTTTCCTGCGGTCTATACACTGCAGATAGCGGTGGTCTACCGCATTGTTTACCACCATGTACATGGGTTCCTGGTAGAATTGCCGCATCCATCTGTTCAGCTTCATGGTGATAATGGGAATGCCATCCGTAAAAAAACTGATTTCATCAGGCTGCCACAGACAACTATAGATATGAAACTGGGTGTCCGTATCTTCCGTTAACCGCACGGATTTGGTCAAAGATGTTTTTGTATGGGTCTCTATTTTGCCAAAGTGCAGTGTCATCGTCTGCTCATGCACGTTCTTTCCGTCACATTTGCCATACATCTCAAAAATGTCTATCTCAGGGGGCCAGTTGTATTTACCGGTGAGCCAAAATGCCGGCCAGGTGGCTGCACCACGCGGATTTTTGCATCGTATGGCGAAGTACCCGAATCTGAAGTTGTGGCTGTGGTAACTGTTGAGCAACCCGGTGCCGTATGGTATGTCATACGTACTGTCTCCTTCTTTGAAAGTAGCGGGCGCATATCTGTTTTCTAGGTATAGTATCCCTTTGTTTGTATACATCTCGCTGTCTCCGTAGTACTGGTGGGGCTGCTGCACATGAAACCGCCCCCAGGGTTGGCCGCGTTGCCACGTTTTCAGGTTCAGACTGTCAAAATCATCCCTGAATACCAGCTGGTAGCCGTCTGATTCAAAAGGGAAAGTGAGCCTTTCGGCTTCCCTTTCCTCCCTGTGGTAGCGTCGGGAGGCCCCTGCATTCCGCATATCCATGTACCGCTTAAAGAAAATACCGGTGCGGCCACGCCCCACCCCATCCCTTGTGGAATCCAGGTTTTGCGCGGCAATACCCTGTATGAAACACAAAATTCCTATGAGCAGGATGCGGACCACCAGAAAGGCAAAGGTATGCATGAATTCTGCGCAGAACCTGCCCTACCTTTGTTCCAGTGGAAAACACCGAATTTAAAGCCGGGTTTGTCAGTATCATCGGTATGCCCAATGCCGGGAAAAGTACGCTGTACAATTCCCTGATGGGCGACAATCTGGCCATTACAAATCCAAAAGCGCAGACCACGCGTCACAGGATTCTGGGCATTAAAAATCTGCCCGGAGCCCAGATCATCTACTCAGACACTCCCGGGATTCTTAAAAAAACCAGCTATGGCATGCACGAGAAAATGATGCATTTCGTCAATGAATCGCTGGATGACAGTGATGTGCTGATTTTGCTGCTGGATGTGCGGGCTACGGATATCCCCGATGACATAAGGGCCCGTTACGACAGGTCCAAAGCCAAAAAAATCCTGGCACTGAACAAAATAGACACAGTTAAACAGGACCAGTTGGAAGCTGTTATGCAAAAAATCACAGAAGATTTCCAGGCGGATGTGTATATGCTGGTCTCAGCCCTCAATAACTACAACATAGAGAACCTGGAGAAAACGGCTGCAGATATGCTGCCACAGCATCCGGCCTATTACCCGGAAGACCAGATTACGGATCGTTCAGAACGGTTTTTTGTAAACGAAATCGTGCGCAACAATGCATTGAAACTTTACCAGGATGAAGTGCCCTACAGTCTGGAAGTGAGCACACTACTCTTTAAAGAAGAACCCAAAATCCTGCGCCTGAACTGCGAAATCATAGTGGAACGCGATAGCCAGAAGCGAATTGTCATAGGCAACAAAGGCGCGGCCATCAAAAATCTGGGAATTGCCAGCCGCAAAGACCTGGAGGCCTTTTTTCAAAAACAGGTTTATCTGGAATTGTTCGTGAAAGTGCGCGATGACTGGCGAAACAACAAAAACATGCTGCGCCAGTTTGGGTATGATCCCGATTAAAAATCACAGAAAAGCTCATTTTATTTCCACCTCATCTGCAAAGATGAATGTTTCACCCCCGGCACCGGGGTGCCATTCGGGCAGCTTGCCTGGATTGGTTGCAATCAACCGCACGTATCTGGCCTTTACAGCTTCAGCGGGTTTTGCACTGAGTTCCATGCGGAAGGAACCCATGGAATCCATAGGTATGCTGTGGCTTACAGAAACTGCCCCCGTAAATTCCCTGCCGTCTTCACTGAACATAACAGTGAGTTCTTTCGGCAGTGCAATCCAGGCCCGGGTGTCCTGCAATACACCCAACGAAACGTAGGATACGGGTTTGATCTCTCCCAGGTCTATCACGGTTTGAAATTCCTGACCCTGTACACCCACCCAGCGGCCTTTGCGCCATTCGGCATCGCCTTTGAGTCCATCGGTTAAGGCCTGCGGGCCACCGGCCGTATACTGTCGGTTGGGCTCGCACAGCAACTGCACTTTCCAGTGGTTTGGCCGCTTGTAAAAACAGGCAGTGGCTTTTGTTCCGTATTGTTCCCGTTCTGCCATATAATGAGAAACGTCCACACACACGGTGGTGTCAATGGTAAGTGTACACTCTTTTTTGCAATCTAAATGCAGCATTTCTCTGACAGTATTTTGCGAATAATATTTTTGCACCGGATATATATTTGCATCTTCGGTGGCGATAAAATGCACTTTTACACTGTCATCAAATGTGGCATTTTCATATTCAATGATTGGGGCTGAGGCGTAAGGCACATTCACTTCAGTCATAAACCGGTCTGCCTTTGCGCTGCCCCATTTGCCCGGTTTTTTACCCATTGTGAAAATCAGCGTGCCACCTGCCATAATTTCCTCATGTTTCAGATAATTCGGCGTGTAATTCTTTCCGTTGAAATTCACAGATTTAATATAATTGCCTTTGCCTTTTTTTATCAGTTTGAGTGTTTTCCCATTTTCAAAATTCAGTGCAGCGGATTTAAAAAGCGGATAACCCATGCTGTAACGTGCATCACCCGGGCAAACCGGATAAAATCCAAGGCTGCTCAGCACGTACCATGCACTCATCTGCCCACAGTCTTCATTGCCACTCAGTCCATCGGGTTTTGCATTGTACATGGTTTCCAGAATTTGTTTTACCCGTTGTTGGGTTTTGAAGGGTTTTCCTACTGAATTGTAGAGATAGGCAATGTGGTGACTGGGTTCATTGCCATGGGCATATTGACCGATAAGCCCTGTAATGTCAGATTGTTCCCGGCCTGTGGTTTTGCTGTTTTCTGCGAAAAGACTGTCCAGCAGTCGTTCTGCCCTTTCAGCCCCGCCGAGTTTCGCTATATAATTCTTCAAATCATGCGGCACATAAAACGAGTATTGCCAGCTGTTGGCTTCCGTAAAATGATTGTTCACTTCACGTGGGTCGAAAGGTTGCAGAAAACGTCCGTTCTCTCTGGGTCGCATGTGTCCGGAACGGGCATCCAGCAGATTTGACCAACTCTTGCTTCGCTGCTCAAACCGAAATTGTTCAGGTACATGGTGCTGCCACTCTGCCATTCTGGAAATGCACCAGTCATCATAAGCGTATTCAAGGGTTTTACTCACAGATTCACTTTCATCTTCAGCACTTAAAAATCCCTTTTCTGCATAGGCATCCAGTCCGTAGACCGGTTTGTCTGCAGTGGCCACCATGGCCAAATAAACAGGAGATATTTTTGGGTAAATGCCTTTGGCTGCCGCATCTGCAATTACAGATACCGCATGGTAGCCTATCATGCAGTCCGTTTCATTGCCGGCCAGTTCCCAAACCGGTAAGCGGCCACTTTCTGCAAACTGATTTTCAAACGTTCGGATAAAATCTTCCGTACGCTTTTGTTCTATCAGCGTGTAAAGCGGATGTGCACCGCGGTAGGTGTCCCACAATGAAAATACCGTGTATTGATTTCCCCCTTTGTGTATCTTATCATCCATTCCGCGATATTCGCCATCTGCATCACTGTATATATTGGGAACGATCAGGGTGTGGTACAGCGCCGTATAAAATACGGTTTCCTGTTCCGGTGTCCCTTTAATTTCAATCCGGGACAAAGCGTTTTCCCATGTTTTTTTGACATCTCTTGCTGTGTTTTCAAAGAAGTGCGCGTACCCGAACGGAGTATGTTCATTATACCAATCCTCAATATTGAACAATGCTTTTTGTTCAGAAACTGCAGATAAACCAGTGCATATCTCTACCACTGTTGTTTCTCTTGGAAATTTGACCACGGCCACCCGTTTCTGTTCTCCGGATTTGCTAAGCCATATCACTGTATCTATAGGAGCAGAAAAATCCATGGTGAAAAATAACTTTTGATTCTGCGCCCAGGATTTGCTGTTTCTGTAACCCATTATCTGTGGGTGCAAATGACCTTCGTTTTCAAATCCTTTGCGGATAACAGACATATCTGCAGCAATTACCTGGTCGCGGTGGTTCAGGTCTATAACAACCAAGGGTTCCGCGCCATCCGGAAAAGTATACCGGTGTACACCCATTCTTTCCGTTGCTACCATTTCCGCCTTGATGCCATTGTTAAAAATTACGCTGTAAAATCCGGGATTTGCCGTTTCATTTTTGTGAGAAAATGAAAGTGGATTCAATGCCGGTCTCACCAGAATATCACAATAATCTGCCACTCCGGTACCGCTGAGGTGGGTATGTGAAAATCCGTAACATATCGTATCATCGTAGTGGTAACCGCCGCACCCGTCCCAGCCTTCCAGGCGGGTATCCGGGCTGAGTTGCACCATGCCGAAAGGTGCGGTGGCACCGGGATAAGTGTGACCGTGTCCGCCGGTGCCAATAAAGGGATTTACCCGTTCATACGGGGTTTGGGCCTGCAGCAACGGAAGCGCGAAAAGAATCAGCGGAAGTATGTAAAATTTCATGCGTTTTTTATGCGATAACCTGCGTATCCGAACCAGAAAATATATGCATAGGCCACCAGTAAAATGGCATAGGAATGGTGCAGCCCGATGCCGGGCAGATCAGACAACCAGCCCTGAACCGGGGGCAGAACCGCACCGCCCGCGATGGCCGCAATCAGCAACCCGGAGCCTTTGGGTGTATGGGGCCCCAGTTCTGCAATGGAAAGGCTGAAAATATTGCTCCACATGATGCTGTGAAACAGGCCGGTACCCAATAGTGCCACCATGGCAACCGTTCCGCTGCTGAAGAGAACTGTAAGTATACACAGGGTTGCACCTGTGGCCGAAACAAAGAGCAATGTGCCGGCTCCGATGAACCGCAAAATATAGGGCCCCAGCAAACGCCCGGCCATCATCAGCCCCCAATAGATGCTCAGGTACCGCGCACCCTCTGCCAGCGGCAGACTTCCCATATGGGACTGGTTGAGAAATATAGCCAGAAATGTGCCAATACACACTTCAGCGCCCACATAGAAAAAAATGGCCCCTGCACCCCTGAGCAAATGCGGATATTTTCTCCAGGGCATGGGTGTGTCTTGTGATTGCGCTTCATTTTCAATGGAAGGCAGGGGTAGAAATGCAAAAATCAAAGCCAGCAGAAACAAACCGGCGCCGAAAACCAAGTAGGGCCCCTGCACTGCTGTTCCAATCTGGTCCTCTGGCAGGGTTTTCAATTTGTTCAGAATCAGCCAGGCGCCCACCACCGGTGCCAGCACCTTGGCCATGCTATTGAATCCCTGGGCCAGATTCAGCCGTGCACTGGCACCCACTTCATCTCCAAGCCTTGCCACGTAAGGGTTGGCGGCTACCTGAAGCAGCGTTACGCCAGCGGCCAGTGTAAATATGGCCACCAAAAAGAAGAGATACCCCTGGGTAGCCGCCGGATAAAACAGCAGGGATCCCGCCCCGGCCACACAAAGTCCGGCCACCAGCACTTTTTTGTACCCCAGTTTTCCCAGCAGCCAGGCACTGGGCCATGACAGCAGTACAAATGCAATAAAGAAACTGAACTGCACCAGGGCTGCTTCAAAATTGCTTAACGTATAGAGTTTTTTAAGGAACGGTATCAGCGCGCCGTCCATCTCCGTGAGAAATCCCCACAGGAAAAAGAGGGCGGTCATCCATGCCAGGGAAAACCTTTGGGATTGGGCCATGGGTGCAATTTATCGGAAATATGGCACATACGAAAACCGGGAATTTACATAAGTGTTTTGATGAATGGAAATTGCAAATATGTACCTTTGTATAAACCACAGATCACATGCTGAAATTCCAAGATTACCGCGCGAGAAAAAATGTACTGTTTACGGCTGGATTCTTTTTGGTGATTTCTATTTCTTTCATATTTTATCAATCCTGCAGAAAAGGCAATGGGGGTAAAATCAGTGCTAAATTTCACTATACGGGAAAAGATACCATTCCGGGACCTTCTGCATCAGATACCAGTAAATACGTAGGTCTTGGGAAATACATAAGAAGTATCACACCTGTCAGTTTCAGGGCTAAATTTCAGAATATCCGGTTCATGGATGACTGGGATCAGAACAAATGTGTAATGATGGAAGTGATAGAGAACAATCTGGGAATGGATGATCCACAGCGCTATGCTGATTTTTCTATGGGTCAGCAGGTAACCTACCAGCCGCGTATATATTTTGCAAATAAATCAGGCAAAGCCATCAAGTCCAAAGAGGTGAATTTTATTTATTTTTTATGGAATGCTGCTTATTTTCATCAGGAAATCAATCTGCCGGCAGAATATAAGGGCATCAGATTAGACCAGTTTGACTGGGAATATCATTATCAACGTCAGCAGGGAGACACGGCTCAAAAAAATCTGAAAGTAACCTGTGATCATTTTCCGTTTGTCTTTAAAATATTTAACACAACCAGCCCCGGTGGCTTGCCTGCGGTGTATGTTTTTGGAAATACAGACAGCACCTTTGTTTTTAATAAAGCAGCATTGTCTATAGATGCTTCAAAGGACAATCCCTATGGGGTAAGGTCTTCTCCTATTGTGCGCAGCAATCAGTACCAGCCTTTTTTGTTCAATTATTCCGAACTGGATGACATGTTCATCCAGGCTGTAGCCAGTTTTGAACTGGATAACCTTATACAGATTTATGCAGGTCCTGATAATATATCCTATACAAGGGATGATATTTTTGTGTATTCACCCCGCTTTTGGGAACGATTGAAAATCAAAGTCAGACAGGAATAAGGGCCCTGCTGTTACGAAATAATGTACTGTACTTCTTATTGGTGACAGGGTAAGGCAAAAACCGGAATAATACCTATTCCGATGATGGTTTTAAATGGATTTATGTGAATTATCATTTTCAATCTGGAGGGAGAGGATAGGGATACCCCTTTGAATTTCTAATATTCATAATTGTTCTTATCTTGCCGGAATCAAAGGCAAAAGGCAAGTGATGGAGACAGAGGACAAGCCCGAATTTCCGATTGTGCCGGGCAGGGGACTGGTAACCCGTTCCGCCCTGGAGCTGCGGCTGGGGTATATGCAGCAGCAACAACTGCCGCATGCGCGGTTGGCGGCCACCGGCCTTTCTCCTGACGAGGTAAAGAACAACATAGAATCTTTTGTGGGTGGTGTGGAACTGCCCCTGGGGCTAATCGGGCCCCTGCTCTTTGTGCAGAATGGCCAAAGAGAATGGGTGCATGGCGTGGCCGCAACCCTGGAAGGAGCCCTGATTGGCTCCATGAACCGCGGGGCAAAGGCCATCAGTCTATGCGGAGGCTTCACTGCCAGTGTGAAATGGCAACGCATGAACCGGGTGCCCATGTTTTTGTTCGACTCCGAAGCCGATGCTGCCGTTTTTCTCAAATTCGCCCTGCGCCGCACCGATGAATTGAGGCGCATCACAAGTGCCTACTCAAACCACGCCCGGCTGCAGGAAATCAGTGGCATACAAACCGGTATGGCGGTGCACCTCAATTTTGTGTATACCACAGGGGATGCCTCCGGGCAGAATATGACCACCACCTGCACCTGGCATGCCATGCTGCACCTGGCAAAGGTATTTCAGCAGGCAACAGGGATCGTTCCGCTGGATTTTGTCATTGAAGGCAATGGTTCGGCGGATAAGAAAATATCACAGTACAACATTCAGCACGGCAGGGGGGTAAATGTCACGGCCACCTGCACATTGTCCGATGCAGTGCTGCACCAGGTACTGCGCACAAATTCCGCAGCCTTGCTGCGCTGCCTGTATCCGTCGCAGGAGCTGGCCGCAAAACATGGAATGGTGGGCTACAATATTAATGTGGCAAATGCCGTGGCCGCCATTTTTGCGGCTACCGGACAAGACCTGGCCTGCATCCATGAGTCATCTATAGGCTTTCTGCAACTGGAAGAAACCGCAGACGGAATGACAGCAACCCTGAATCTGCCCAATCTGGTCATTGGTACCGTGGGCGGAGGAACCCAGTTGTCCCGGCAGGCGGAAGCCCTGGAGATTATGCAATGCCGCGGAACCGGCAAAGTGGAACGGCTGGCTTCCCTGATTGCAGGTTTTGCGCTGGGACTTGAATTGTCAACCTATTCAGCCATCGTAAGCGGTGAATTTGCCAAGGCACACGAAAAACTGGGAAGGAATAAGCCGGTCAACTGGTTGCTCCGGTCGGAACTCACACCTGAATTTCTGCAGCGCACCCTGCAACAAATTCCTGCGGAAGAAATACGGTCTGTGAGGGTGTTGGACCATGACCTGCTGGACAATGGCATCCTGACCCATATTGCTTCGCGCATCAGCAAAAAACTCATCGGCTTTGTACCCCTGGAAATTACCGGTATGGATGGCAGGCAGCGAAAACTTCTGCTGAAATCCAAAGCCACGGATGATGAAGTGATTAAAGGGCTGCACGTGATGGCGGCTTCCATCGATCCGGAATTGTCTGACCGCATCAGGGCAGCCAGGGCCAGCCTGGAATACACCGGAAGCCACTGGAAGGAAGCACATATTTATCATATACTCTCCCGGGCCGGATATGAAAATATTCCTGTGCTGGCGGGATTTATGGAACAACCCGAAAGAGAGATCTATCTGTTTGTGCAGGAGTTTCTGGACATGGATGCCATGCACATTGCACGGAGTGAGAATGCACCGGAATTGTGGCATGAAACGGACATAAAAAACACCATCTGCGCCATTACAAATTTTCACCGGAATCCGTTGCAGCAGGAATTGCAGGAAATTCCCCTGTTTGAGCCCTGGAATGCGTTGCCGCTGTACGAAAAACTCATGCAGATTTTAATCGGGGAAAGGGCGCCGGAAAACCTGAAAACACAGTTGCAGGAATTGCAGGGCGCACTGCCTGGTCTTAAGCAGGAGGCACAGGCCATTGCCCTGGAACGCGTTGTGGTGCACAATGATTTTAATCCACGGAATATTGTGATTCGCAGCAGCAAAATTCCCGTGATTTATGATTGGGAACTGGCCGTAAAAGATTTGCCGCACCGGGATATTGCGGAATTTCTTGCCTTTGTGCTGCCCGATGATTTTACCCAATCGCAGTTGATGGATTATGTGAAATTTCATTATTCCCTGTATCCCGACACCTCCTGGAAAGAGTGGATCAAAGCCATGCGGTATGCACTGAAAGTATGTATTCTCACCCGTTTTTCCTTTTATGAAGTGGCGGGCATTCTGGTCAGGTATGACTTTTCTGCCCGCATACTGACCAATGCACTGCAAATGCTGAAATACCTGGAAGATGAGCCCGCTGATTAATCATATTTTAATTGTACTGGTGCCGCTTACCTGTACCAATATCCTGCACATGGTGCTGGTGAAAAGAAACGGGCTGTCTTTTCTCGCTTTACCCATTCACACAGCATGGTTTGGAAAAAACAAAACATGGCGCGGTGTATTGTTTATTTCCTTGGTCAACGGGGCTTTTCTTGTGCTCTTCAATCGTTGGTTGAATTGGGGCGCAACGGAAGACTGGCTTACGGGATTATTGCTGGGGCTGGCTTATGCGGCTGCTGAATTGCCCAACAGCTGGTTTAAACGCAGGATGGGAATTCCCTCCGGCGGAAGTCCGGAAAAATACCGTTTGCTTTTTGCACTGATGGATAAATCCGATTCCGCACTGGGAGTGGCGTTAATGTATTTTTGGCTCGGCACTGGAAGTTTGGCAGACATGCTGATCATTTTTTTATGCGGGGTGGGTTTGCACATTTTATTTTCAGCGTTGCTGGTTTGGTTGCATATTAAATCATCCTTCTGATGCAGATTTATTTTCTAACGGAACCTCTCAGCGAAGCACAGGCAGGTGGAAAAGCGGCCAGCGTGAGTTACCTGCTACGCAAAGGACTTCCGGTGCCTCCCGGTTTTGTTATTCCATCTTCGGCTTACACGGAATATTATCTGGCCAAAAAAGAACCGGGAAAAGAATTTTTTCACGCAGTGGAAAAAGCTTTGCACAAAACCGGTGCGGATAAATACATGGTGCGGAGTTCTGCAGTGGGCGAGGATGGCAGGGAATCATCCTTTGCGGGTCAGCTGGATTCGTTTATTTGCAGCAACAACCCGCAGGAAATAGTGCAGCATATTCAGAAATGCTGGGCCTCTTCGGATAAAGAAAATGTAAAAATATATTCCGGTACCCGCAATCAGCAGTTGCAGCAAATGGCAGTGTTGGTGCAGGCATTGATTGAACCGGAATATGCCGGGGTTTTCTTTTCCCGGAATCCGGAAAACGACCGGCAATGGCTTTTGGAATACGTGGAAGGGCATGGGGAAAAACTGGTATCCGGCGCCGTGAATCCGGAACGTGCAGCAGGCAACTGGGATGAAAAAGAGCCGGCAACTATTCCTTTTCAGCTTGAAGAATTACTGCGTTCTGCAATAGAACTGGAAGTGGATTATCAAACGGCAGTGGATATGGAATTTGCCGTAAAGAACGGTGTATGCTGGCTGGTTCAGTGTCGGCCGGTTACAAGCATAGCCTATGGGCCCCTGCAATACTGGAGCAATACCAATGTAAATGAAAATTATCCTGAGCCACTGACCCCGATTCTTTATTCCATAGCAAGGGATTCGTATTATCATTATTTTAAAAATCTGGCCCGGTTGTTTTGTATTCCGGATGATAGAATCCGCACACTAGAACCGGCTCTTATCAATATTATCGGAGCCTGGGGTGCGCGCATGTATTACAACGTGAGCAGCATTCACGAAGTCATTTCAGCATCCCCGTTTGCAAAAAATCTGCGTAAATCCTTTGATCATTTTGTGGGTTATACCGCACCGAAAACGGATACCGCAACGCCTTCCGCAGGGAATAAAATCCGATTCGTTCGCCGGGTAATCCATTATACACGGAATCTGAACCGGAATGTGGAAGATTTTGAAATGCGTGTGGATGCCTATGCTCAAAGAGTGGACCACGCATTTTCCATTTCGGAATTGCAGGCTTGTTATCACGGATTTCTGGAGATCCGGTTTCATAGCTGGTACAAAGCCTCACTGGCTGATTTTTTTGCCATGTTGTACCACGGAGCCCTGGGCAAATTCTGCAGCCTCTATTATGCGCAGGACAGCGAGGGGGTGCACAACCGGCTCATTCAGGCCATTCCCGGTCTGGTGAGCAGCGAACCCATCATTCACATGTACCGGATAAGAAAGCAAATTGAGGCACAACAGGAAGTGAAACAGAAATTGCAGGGAATGCAGCCTGAAGCTTTCTGGACCTGGCTGCAGGTCAGTTCGCACAGGAATATTCTGCAAAGCATACAGAATTACATAGATCAATGGGGCTTCCGCTGTTCCGGGGAGTTGATGCTGACCGTAACCAATTATTGTGAAAAACCCGAATTGTTTATTGCCCTTATGCAGCAGTATCTGGCCCTGCCGGAGTCGGACCCGGAGGAATTGATTGCACGGCGTTTTCAGGAACGCCAATCAGTGATTTCTGAATTCCGGAAACGGATTTTCCGGAAGCATCCGGTGAATATTTTCAAGGCTGGTATTTCTGTTTTTATACTCAACCGGCTTATTCACCTGGCAGGCAAGGGGATATCTGCCCGTGAAAGGGCCCGGCTGAAACAGGCCAAGGTCTATTTCGCTTTCCGTCGTGTGCTGCTGCGGCTGGGGCATGTATGGACGCAAAACGGGTTGCTCAGGGAGCCGGATGATATTTTTTACCTGCGGTACCAGGAAGTGGCGGAATGGCTGTCAGGCTCATATATGCTGCCCGGTCAATTTGAACAGTTGATAAAACAACGCCGTGAAGAACACGAACGCGAAGGGAACAACCGCTACCCCGATGATTTTGCCACGAGGCTGGGATCATACCCTGCTGCAGCCGATGTAATTCTGCCGGTTACGGATGAAAAGGCCTCGTCACCGGGCAGGTGGACAGGATTGCCTGTGTGCGGGGGTAAGGTACAGGGCAGGGCCAGGGTGCTGAACAGTGTAATGGAAGCAGATAAACTGTTGCAGGGAGATATACTGATTACCCGGCAAACGGATCCCGGCTGGGTGGTGGTTTTTCCCCTCATCAGCGGACTGGTGGTGGAACGGGGTGGCATGCTTTCTCACGGTGCCATTGTATCGCGTGAGTTTGGTATCCCGGCCATTGTTGGGGTGGAGTCTGCCGCAGACCGCATACCGCACGGCGCACGCATTGAACTGGATGCTAATACGGGTGTGATAACCCTGCTGGATGAATAATATCATTACATATTTCAGGCAGCGCTACAGCGGAATCATTTTCTGGCTGCTTCCGGTCTATATCCTGTTGTTTGCCTTTGCTCCGCTAGTGAAAACAGGCAGCTGGCAGGTGGACTGGCTGTATCTCTGCATTGTTCTCTGGGTTGCACTGCTGGCCCTGCGGCTTTTTGATGATCTCAGCAGTTCTGAAAAGGATACCGGCAAGCCGGACAGGGACTACACGCATGCACATGGGCGGAAGAAACTGTATGCATTTGTATATATCCTGCACCTTGCTGTATTCGTGTTTTGTTTTGTGACCGGAAAATTATTCTGGGCTGGTTATGCGGTATTTATTCTGATCAATGAAGTGTTGTACTTGTTGGGCAAAATATGGCCCCCAGGTATGCCGGTTTTGGCACTGCTGAAATATCCATTTTTTATCATTTGGCTGGAACATTCATTTACACCGCATGCCCTTCTGATTTTTCTGGCATTTGTATTTTATGAAATTGCAGAGGACCCTGCATTTCCATTGGGAAAAGCGTGGGGATGGCTCTGTCTGGCCGGTATTACAGGGCTTCAGGTGGCGGGAGATCCTTCTCATGCAATCTATTATTTACCCCTGGGAGCAGGCATTGCCCTGTTGTATTTTACGGGTGTGAAATACTTTGAATATATGATGCTTTTGTGGGTCTTGGGAGTTAAAATATGGCTATGAAAAAAACTGCAATACATCCCCTGGAAGAAATGGGGAAATTAGAGAATCCTGCTCGTTTCCGTTTTGAGGAGGTGAGCTGCTACTACTGCGGTGAAAAGGCCTGCAGCTATTTTCTCACAGGTGAGGATGACCTGACCGGAAAAGAGGGAAATTTCCTTTATGTGCAATGTGTTTCCTGCGGAATGGTGTATCAGAATCCACGCCTTCCCCTGGATCAGATAAAGGAATTTTATGACTCGGAGTACATTGCACACCGCAAGAAAAAGGACTGGGGTATTTTAACACCCTTGTATGAATGGGCCATGAGCAAGCACGACCGGGATAAAGACAAGCTGATCCGCAGGTATCTGCAGCCCGGACCTGATACCCGATTGCTGGACGTGGGATGTGCCGTGGGTACATTTTTACTGCATATGCAGGATAAATATAACTGTGCCATTTCCGGTGTGGATTTTAAGGACGGACTGTCCTATCCCGGATTTGACCGGATCCGCTTTTATGAAGGTCTTTTTTATGAGCAGCCCATACCTGAAAATTCCTGTGATCTGGTAACCATGTGGCATTTTCTGGAACATGATTACGACCCGAACCGGAGCCTGGAAATGGCGCGCAGGGTGATGAAAAAGGACGGGCTGCTGGTAATTGAGGTGCCCCGGCTTGATTCACTAACCTTTCGGCTGTTTGGCCGCAAATGGCCGGGGGTGCAGGCACCACAGCACACGGTGCTTTACAGCAAAAAATCGTTTCTGGCCATGATGGAAAAACATGGGTTTGAAGTGGTGGAATATTTACCCTGGGGCGCATTTCCTCCGTATTTTTATATTTTTACAGGAACGTATTTCAAATTGTTTGGCAAGGGTTTAAATCTCAACCGGATTATATTTCCCTATTTTCTGGGTCAATTTCTGCTCACCCCCGTTTTGTGGTTTCATAAAGTTCTCAATCTTTCCATGCAAACTGTGGTATGCCGGGTAAAATGAGCAATATCGGACTGTTGATTTGTGTGTTCACACTCATGTCTATCACGGGATTGGCCGGGGCCCTGCTGAGGATTTTGTCCTTTGGTACACTCATTCCTTTCAATCAGAAATATCTGATTTCCTGGTCGTCGCGCGTTACGTTGAAAATGATCGGGATGCAGCTGGAATTGCCAGACTGGAAGCCGTCTGATGACCGCCTTCATTTTATCACTTTCAACCACAATTCCTATCTGGATATTTTTGCGCTGACGGCACTCAGCATGCCCAATACACGGTTTCTTTTATCAGAAAAAACCATTCGCATTATTCCTTTCACATTGTCTGCCATTGCCATTGGGGTGTATTATATTCCGCAGCAATTCCGCCCACAACGCAGACTGTGGTTTTTTAAAAAAATGGAAAAACGGATTAAAAACCGGCAGGTGAACATTGCCGGTTCTTCAGAGGGTGTACATGACCATCACCATGGCATTGACCGCTTCAACCGTGGGGTGTACCATATGGCCCTGGTTTGTGATATGGTCATTGATCCGCTGTATATCCATATCCCCGAAGAGAGCAATCCTTTTAGTAAATACAAACCGTTTGCACGGGGAAAAATTCAGGTATTTAAACTGGATTCGGTGGATACACGGGGCTGGACTCTGGAGCACCTGGATGCACATAAGGATTCGGTAAGGGAGCTGTATGTGCGTAAATTCAATGCATTGAATGAAAAACAAGTCAGTTGAAAATCACACGGCGGTCTGGAAATTCAGGGCAGACAATTACCCTGCATTTTTGGGATTGCTGCTTCCTGCGGTGTTAGCCGGTTCTGGTATATATCTGTCCTTTGCACAGATATGGGGTTTGCACTGGTGGTTAGCACAAGTGCTACTGGCTGTTTTCTTTTTTCAATGTTTTATTCTGTTGCATGAGTGCGGTCACCTGACTTATTTCCGCACCCGCTGGCTCAATCCGTTATTCGGGCACCTTTTCGCTTTTATTTCCCTGATCCCATTTGCCAGTTGGGTGGCCATTCACAACCTGCACCACAAATGGACCGGATATCGGGATAAAGACCCTACCACGGAAGGTACGGTAAATCCGCAGTTTGGTATTGTGCTGCGTTTTGTGGTAAACGTTTCCTGGTTATTCTGGATTCCGCTTTTTACGGTGGGTTACCGGCTTGGCAACTACTGGAATCTGAAGAAGATGAAAAATCATATCCCGGCCAGGCAGATGCCGGTGATTTACCGCAATATGGTATTTCAGACAATTGTTACCGTGCTGATTTTTATTTTTTGGGGTCACTGGATCTGGGGGCATCTGGGGATGGGGTACCTGCTCAGCCTGATGCTGAGTGATTTATTTATTCTCAGTCAGCATTCGCACATTGAAATTCCCCTGGCGGGCAGCCGGGAGGTGCAACCCCTTAGGTTTGCAGACCAGGTGAAATATACCCGAAGTGTGAAGTTGAATACATTGATGGGACGCTGGCTGTATTTCAATTTTCACCTCCATGAAAAGCACCATGCCTGGCCCGGAATCCCTGCGTATCATCTGCACCGGGTTCAGGAGCCCATGCCGAATACAGTGCCCTTTTTTCATTACCTGAAAGACGCCAAAAGCCTGAGTGGGATGGAATTTGTTTTCCGTACCTCTTCCATGCAGATTGGCAAAGTGCAATCCCAGGAACATAGCTCAGAATGACGACACATCATGTTCGGTTCAATCACCAGGACCACACGGAATTTGCCCGAGTGCTCAGGTCCGGGGCAGAGGCCTATTTTACAGAGCAGAGCATACACAAACAGGCCAATACCGGGATGAAAATCAAGCTGGTGGTGATGTTGGGTTTGTATGCAATCCCGTATTTTTTTATCCTGGGGGAACTATATACGGGGCTTTTGTCTTTCCTCTGCTTGTGGGTGATAATGGCAGCGGGTATGACCGGGGTTGGTGCAGGCATTATGCATGATGCCAATCATGGCGCCTTGGCAAGGGAAAACCGGCAAAACCACTGGATGGGAAAAATCATTTGCCTGCTGGGCGTGGACCAGTTAAACTGGAAAATTCAGCACAACATCCTGCACCATACCTATACCAATATTGAAGGGCACGACGACAGTCTGCACGGGGGCAAGCTGCTGCGATTTTCACCGCATCAACCCTGGCTTCCGCACCACCGGTATCAGCAATTTTATGCTTGGTTTCTGTATCCGCTGCAAACGGTGGTATGGTTTCTTGTAACAGATTTTGTGCGGCTGCGGCATTACAGGAAAACGGGAATGCTGCCGGATCAGGGTAAACATTATGCCCGGTTGTGGGCAGAATTGCTCGGATGGAAATGTGTGTATGCGCTGTGCCTGCTGATTATTCCCATGGTTTGCATTTCTGCACCCTGGTGGTGGGTTGTTGCAGGCTTTTTACTTATGCAGTGTATCACGGGTTTTTTTCTTTCCCTGGTTTTTTTGTGTTCGCATATTGTGCCGCTGTGCAATTATCCGCTGCCGGACAAGGGCAACCGGATGGAAAGCCACTGGCTGGTGCATGAAATGCATACCAGTGCCAATTATGCCATGTGTGGCAAATGGTTTACCTGGTTTGTCGGGGGGCTGAATTTTCAGGTGGAGCATCACTTGTTTCCCCATGTATGCCATGTACACTATCCGGCGCTGTCTGTTTTGGTAAAAGATGCTGCAGAGAAATACGGTGTGCCGTATAACAGCTACAGGTATTTCTCAACGGCCATCCGGGCGCATGCCCGCATGCTGAAGTCACTTGGGAAACCTGCTTGATATTCTGTCTTTTAAAAGGGATAAGGGTGTGTTGTACCCGCTTTTTGCCCTAAAATAAAAAAGCCCCTGTGTTTACAGGGGCTTCAGGTGATGACTTAGTAGCGGGAACTGGTCCCGATAGCTATCGGGACGAACCTGAAACCTTCAAATCAAACAATAAAAAAACCCCTGTTTCCAGGGGTCTTTGACTTAGTAGCGGGAACAGGACTCGAACCTGTGACCTTCGGGTTATGAGCCCGACGAGCTACCACTGCTCCATCCCGCGATGTATCTTTCGGAGAGGACTGCGGTAATTGCATTCTGCTACCACTGTCCCGAAAAATTGCCAATATTCAATTGGCTCATTTTTCGAGGATCCTCGAAATTCATACGTCCTTGAAGGCCTTGAATTTCGGGACTCCATCCCGCGATGTATCTTTTCAGTTATGGTTTTGATACCAGAGGACTCAGATAAGCCATGGTGTTAAAGCGTTTAACTGATAAGTAGCCCGTAGGGGAATCGAACCCCTCTTTGTTCCGTGAAAGGGAACCGTCCTAGCCGATAGACGAACGGGCCATATGAAAAGAACGTTCCTGAAAACAGGGCTGCAAAGGTAAGGATAAATTTGGAATATGCAAACAGGTTATGCTTCTGACGGGTGATTTTTCATCTCAGCATCACCCCAAAGCTCCTCTATCCCGTAGAATCTGCGTTTCTCTTCCAGGAAAACATGAACCACCACGTTGACATAATCCAGCAGCACCCACTCTGCTTTGTCCCCTCCTTCGCGGTGCAATGGCTTCTCTCCGGTGGCTTTTTGTATTTCGGCTTCCACACTGTCGGCAATGGAGTCCACCTGCCTGTCTGAGGTGCCATGGCATATCACCATGATGTCTGCAAACGAAGATCTGAGCTTTCGCAAATCCAGTGTGACAATGTCGTGTGCTTTCTTTTCCTGCATGCCTTTTACGGCTATGGCTGCCAGTATATCTGACTCTTTCCCGGATTTTATGGACATGAATTCGTTTTCTTTGCTGCAAAGAACGCGAATTTGGAAGAATTCTATTTCACGGATATTGTGGGTGGGTGGAAGTTGTTCTATTCTCCTGTTTGCCGCAGTACCCAAAATCTGGCCCTTATTTGTGCAGCCCAAACGGATTGTAATCCTCCATTTGTGCTATACACATACGATCAGCGGAAAGGCCGGGGGCAGGGTGGGAACACCTGGAATTCACAGCCCGGAAACAACATCGCACTTAGTCTGGTCTCTCCTGTTCCACACCCGGATGAATCTGTGCTCCTCAATAAAGCCATCGCTTTGGCAGCGCGTTCCGCCATTGAAGAAATTTCAGGACTTGAGGTCTTTATCAAATGGCCCAATGATCTCATTGTAAGAAACAGAAAGGTTGGGGGATTGCTGATGGAAGTTTCGCAAATAGCTGAAGGAAAGCGCTGGCTTTGCACTGGGCTTGGAATCAATGTAAATCAAACCCGTTGGGAAGATTTGCCCAATGCGTCCTCTCTGAAGAGGTTTACCGGCAACGATTATGCTTTACTGGATGTATTAAAGATTGTTGTCCGGCATTTTCAGCAAAAGCTGGATACATTTGGCTGGGAGCAGAAAACAAGGATAGAACAGGAATTTTTAAACGCCCTGTGGAAGTTGAACAAGGAGGTAACCGCACTTTTGCCAAACGGAAGTGAGTTTATGGCCATTCTCAGGGGTGTGGACCAATTTGGCAGGGTGATTCTTGAAGCCCCTGACGGCTCGGAAAGTACATGGCATCATGGCCAGATTCGATTAATCCTGAAAAATATTTTTTGATTTGAGCAAACCATTTTGGAATTTGCCAGTCTAAAGATGGTAAATCCATTTATGGACAGAAGAGACTTTTTATCAATTCATGGAAGCAACGCTTCTCCGGTTGCGGTGAAACGTGCAAGCAGACGGGCCTCAACCGGATTGACCCCGGTTACAGGGAATCTCACTAAGGCACAAGCGTTGCATTTACTGCGGCGTTGTCTGTTTGGGGTCAGGGTTTCCGAAATGAAATCTTTTACCGGTATGGATGTGGCCTCCGCAGTGGATGCTTTGCTCAATGTGAACACCACTCCGTCAGTTTTACCTTTGAACTATTACGGCAATACCACCACAGATCCTGATGTGGCATACGGACAAACCTGGGTAACTGCCCCATTCAACGGAACTGTCAATTTTCTGCGCAGAAGCAGTTGGAAGTTTTGGCATCTGGGCCAAACGCTGAACCAGGACACAACCATATTGGAAAAAATGGTTCTGTTTTGGCACAACCATTTTGTCACAGAGTCAGAATCTGTGCCGGATGCAAGGATGAACCACCTGTATCTGAAAACGATAAGAGACAATGCCCTGGGGAATTTTAAAACCCTTACCAAAGCCATGACCCTTGATCCTGCGATGTTGTATTACCTGAACGGATATCTGAATGTTAAAACCGCACCGGATGAAAACTATGCCCGTGAACTTCAGGAATTATTTACTCTGGGAAAAGGTCCGGACAGCAAGTATACAGAAGATGATGTAAAAGCAGCAGCGCGGATTCTCACAGGCTGGAGTATCAGCGTAAGTGGTTCGGTGCCATCAAATACTTTCACCCTGAGCAAGCACGACACAACCGATAAAAGTTTTTCATCATTTTTTGGCAATGCTACAATTAAAGGTAAGAATACAAGCAATGCCGGAGATCTGGAGTTGGATGATTTGTTAACCATGATTTTCAACCAGAATGAGGTTGCAAAATTCATTTGCCGTAAACTGTACAGGTATTTTGTCTATTACGATATTACTCCCGAGATAGAGACCAATGTCATTGCCCCATTGGCGGACCATTTCAGAAATAACAATTATGATATTAAATCGGTACTGGCCAAATTGCTGAAAAGTGAACACTTTTTTGATCCTGGCAATATGGCCTGTATCATCAAAGACCCGATTTCAGATATTTCGGGATTTTGCAGGCAAATGGAAATGGCATTTCCTCCTGCAAGTAATCCTGAAGTACAGTATACCCATTGGGGTTATCTGCACACATTCATTCAGTCACTGCAATTGAATCTGGGTGACCCGCCCAACGTGGCGGGCTGGCCGGCCTGGTACCAGGAACCGTTATTTTACCGTTCATGGATTACCAGTGATAGTCTGCCTAAACGCAATCAATTCACAGATGCATTTTTATATACAGGTTTTAAGCGGGGTGGATTCACAACTGTGGTTGATACATTGATAGTCACCAAGCAATTCAGTCACCCTGAAGATGCCGACCAACTGATCGCTGAAGCGGTGGAATTTTTGATACCAATGGCCCTGTCCTCCTCGCAAATTTCTGGTTTGCGTGAAATCTTATTGCCCGGTGGAATACCGGCCTACAACTGGACTGATGACTGGAATGCTGCACTGAATACTGGCGCTTCAAACCATGCAACTGCCCTGAGTTCTGTAATTGCAAAACTCAAATCTTTGTATAAGGCAATCATGAATTTAAGCGAGTACCAATTGAGTTAATATTCATTTACAATGAAAAGAAAACAATTTATTAAAACGGCCGCTGCAGGAACATTGCTCCCTATTAGTCTGAACGGGTTTTCAATGAAATCATGGAGTCAGTCATCACTGCTTCGTCTTTTGGGTGCACGTGCTATGGATAGCGGAAAAGTGTTTGTTCTTATCCAGTTGAATGGTGGAAATGACGGATTGAATATGGTTATACCATTGGATCAGTATAGCAATTTGAGCAAAGCCAGAAACAATGTGCTGATTCCGGATACCCAGGTATTGGGTTTGTCTGGCGTTAGTGCCACCGGATTGCATCCGGCCATGGATGGACTGCGTCAAATGTATAACAATGGCCTTGTGAATATTGTGCAATCGGTTGGCTACACTTCGCCCAGTTTCAGCCATTTCCGGGCAACCGATATCTGGATGACAGGCAGCGACAGTAATGAAAACTGGACCACAGGATGGTTAGGGCGTTTCCTTGACGGTCAGTTCCCGGCATTTCCCACCGGGTATCCAAACACAACCATGCCGGATCCTCTTGCACTTCAGATTGGTTCGCAGGTTTCACTTTCATTTATGGGGCCTGCACAAAACATGGCGATGTCCATTACTGACCCGGCCAATTTTTACAACCTGGTCAATGGCAGCACCGATCCAACACCAAATTCCCATGCCGGAGATGAACTCGCCTTCCTCCGTCTTATGGCCAATCAGACAAACCAGTATGCCACAGTGATAAAAGCGGCAGCGGCAGCAGCATCCAATCAGAGTTCAAAATATGTGTCTGGCAACTCACTCAGCGACCAGTTAAAAATTGTTGCCCGACTGATAAAAGGGGGATTGAAAACCCCGGTATACATGGTCAGCATGGGGGGATTTGATACCCATAGCCAGCAGGTGGATTCCACGGATCATTCCATAGGTTCACACGCCACATTGCTTAAACGGTTAAGCGAAGCCATATACGCATTTCAGGACGATTTGAAATTGATGGGTATTGAAGACAGGGTGGCCGGTATGACTTTTTCAGAGTTCGGACGAAGGATCATGAGCAATGGAAGTGGGGGTACGGACCATGGCGCAGCGGCACCATTGGTTGTCTTTGGCACCGGCGTACAGTCGGGCATTATAGGCAACAATCCAGCCATCCCTTCCACGGTAACGGTCAATGACAATGTGCCTATGCAGTACGATTTCCGCCAGGTGTACGCCAGCGTACTGGCTGATTGGTTTGGGCTCAGTACTTCAGAAGTAAGTGCAGCAATGGGCGGCAAATCGTTCAATCCATTGCCGGTATTTAAGGCAAATCTCAGCCGGATAAATGACTGGGCGGAGGTTTCCGGCAGGGTTCAGTTGTATGATGTACAGCCAAATCCTGTGCGAGATTCGGCAACTTTCAGATTCTACACGGACGGCGGCCACCTGGATATTCAGGTTTTCGATGCTTTGGGCAATCGCATTGCCATACCGGTATCAGGCAGATTTGTCAAAGGGGAACATACTGCAAGCTGGGAAACCAAAGGGCTTAAACCTGGAAACTATTTCTACCAGCTATCTCACGGAAATCAAAGAACCACCCGGGTATTGTCGGTGCTGTAAGCCCAATCAGCAGGTCCTTACAAAGTATTTTTACTGCCCTGTTGCACATATTAAAACCAAGTGCTACTTTTGCACTCCCAAAATTGTCCGATGGTGTAACTGGCAACACGTCTGATTTTGGTTCAGAAGAGTCTAGGTTCGAGCCCTAGTCGGACAACAAAAGCAGGTTTAATGATATCCGGTTATATTTGAAGCCGGAGAAAGTAGAATCCCAGGCTATGTCATCTTTAATCAACCCAGTAAAAATTTTTGCGGGTAGCGCCAGTCTGTCGCTAACCCGGGGCATCTGTGAATATTACGGCATAGAGCCGGGGGATCTCACTGTAAATCGCTTCAGCGACGGTGAATTTCAGCCCAATTTCAACGAAAGTGTCAGGGGTTGCGATGTGTTTCTTGTGCAAAGTACCTACCCCAACAGCGACAATCTGATGGAACTGCTTATGTCCATAGACGCTGCCAAGCGGGCTAGTGCCAATTATATTACTGCAGTTATTCCTTATTTCGGCTTTGCCCGGCAAGACCGAAAGGATAAACCCAGGGTATCCATCGCAAGCAAACTGATTGCTGACCTGCTCAGCGCCGCTGGTGCAAACCGGGTAATGACCATGGAATTGCACGCACCTCAGATTCAGGGGTTTTTCAATATTCCTGTTGACCATTTGGAGAGTTCCATCATTTTCGTTCCCTATATCAGTGCTCTCAATCAGGAAAACATTGTTATTGCAGCTCCCGATGTCGGGGCCAGCAACCGCATACGTGAGGTAGCAAAAGCCCTGAATCTTCCCATGGTTATCTGCGATAAGGAAAGGCGCAAGGCCAACGAAATTGCCAATATGACCGTAATCGGTGATGTGCAGGACAAAGACGTGGTGCTGATTGACGACATCATTGACACCGGTGGAACCCTATGCAAGTCTTCTGCCATGCTGATGGATAAAGGTGCAAAAAGCATAAGGGCATTGTGCTGCCATCCTGTGCTGAGTGGTAAAGCATATGAAAATATTGAAAATTCCGTGCTTACCGAACTTGTGGTTACCGATACCATCCCGTTGAAACATCATTCAGACAAAATAAAAGTGCTGAGTGTTGCACCTCTGATAGCCAGAGCCATTCGCAATGTGCATGAGAACGGAAGTGTAAGTTCTCTCTACAAACATATTTTGTCTTCACAGACAAATCTGGAATTGAAAAGCGTTAAAAACAGTTAAAAATAGAAATGAAAACCATTTTATTAAAAGGCGAATTGCGGGGTGAAACCGGTACCCGCACGTCAAAAGAACTCCGCAATGCCGGACAGGTACCTTGTGTAATGTATGGCGCAGGAGAAAATGTAAATTTTGCCGTTTATGAGGCTGATTTCAAGAACCTGGTATATACCCCCAATGTTTACAAGGTAAAATTGGATTTGTCAGGAAAACAGTACGATGCCATCATGCAGGATATACAGTTTCACCCTGTGTCCGATGCAATTCTGCACGTAGACTTTTTGCAGGTTGAAGCCAATCGTCCGGTAGTGATGCATGTTCCCATCCGCGTGGTTGGTAATTCTCCCGGTGTAAGAGCAGGTGGTAATCTGGTTAAGAAAATCAACAAATTGCAGGTACGTGGTTTACTGGCCAATTTGCCGGACTATATCGACGTAAATATTGACAAGTTGGAAATTGGCCAAAGTGCCAAAGTAAAAGATTTGTCTGTATCCGGTTTCGATATTCTCGATGCGAAAGAAAATGCCGTGGTGACTGTTAAAACCACACGCGCACTGATGCAGGCAGAAGCTGCCGCTTCAGGCAAATAATAAATCTGAGCAGTCATAAAAAAAATCCCGGAATGATTTTCCGGGATTTTTTTTATGACTCATTTATTTTGCTTGTTCGTATAGTTCAGAGACTTTGTTCCAGTTCACCACATTCCAGAAGGCGGCAATATAATCCGGCCTGCGGTTTTGATAGTGCAGATAGTAGGCATGTTCCCATACATCCATACCCAGAATAGGGGTGCCTTTCACCTCGGCAATATCCATCAGCGGATTGTCCTGATTGGGTGTGCTGCTCACAACCAGTTTGCCATCATGCACAAGCAGCCAGGCCCAGCCACTGCCAAACCGGGTGGCACCTGCTGTGGCAAATTGTTCTTTGAAGGCAGCGAAACTGCCAAATGTGCCCTGAATGGCTTCGGCAAGTTTCCCTGCAGGTTCTCCGCCGCCGGCCGGGCTCATGATTTGCCAAAAAAGACTGTGGTTCCAGTGTCCGCCACCATTGTTACGCACCGCCATCGGGTATTTGCTGATTTGTGACAGAATTTCTTCCAGACTTTTTGTTGAAGCTTCTGTGTCTTTGATGGCATTGTTCAGGTTTGTAACATACGCCTGGTGATGTTTGCCATGATGTATTTCCATGGTGCGCGCATCAATATGCGGTTCCAGTGCATCAAATGCATAAGGGAGTTGTGGTAATTCAAACATATTTTTAGGGATTATAGGTTTTACTACAACAAATGTAAAGCCAATTGCACAGAGTTGCCAAACTGGCAGAATGTGGTATTTTCGGCGGTATGAATATGGGCCTGGAGTTAAGCAGTGCTACTGTGTTGTTAGAGCCGGCAGGTGCTTTACTGGCATTGCTGTGCGTATGGCTGGCAGCCAGGGGTAGTCTTTGGAACTGGCCTGTGGCTATCCTTTCCACCCTTATTTATGCCTTACTTTTTTATCAAATCAGGTTATACTCCGATGCTGCCCTTCAGATTGTATTCCTTATATCTCAGGTGTATGGCTGGTGGAACTGGAAATATACATCCAGGAATTCTTCCACCATGGTGCCCGAACACCTGAAGTCTTTCTATACCGTCCTCCTCTGTGTTTTATCTGTATTTGTTGGTGCCGGCTGGTACCTTGCCTTGCGGAAAATTAAGCCGGATGCTGCTTATCCTGCCTGGGATACGGCACTTGCCGTATCCAGTCTGCTCGCTACCTGGCTTCAGGCCAGAAAGTACATCCAAAACTGGTATGTATGGATTGTTACTGATCTCTTATATGTGCCTCTGTATCTTCTGTTGGGATATCAGGTCACGGCCATCTTGTACTTCATTTTTGCACTTTTGGCCTGCTATGGGCTCTACCATTGGCGTACATTAAGCCTTCCAAAAACCAAATGAGAAAAAAGTGCAATTACATGAAAAACAGGGCATTAAGTGTACATTATTGGCAAAAAACACGGGTTATTCATTGTTTTTGTGTAAACTTGAAAATTACCCTCCAGTAAACCCTCAGCGATGAAAATGAAAGTTCCACGTTCCATGATGCGTTCCCGCAGGCGGGAATTCTCGGAACTAGAGTTGAACGTAAAAGAAGGCACATTGCCAAATGACCTTACAGGATTTGCCTACTTCATGGTGCCAGCCGGCGATTGCGAAGACGGGGATTTTTCTAAAGCCGGAGAACCGGTTCTTGGCGGTGATGGCCTTGTTCTGAGAGTGAACTTCAGTAACCCTGATTCTGCCAGAATCACCATAAAATTCAGCAAAACAGCCAGTTTTCTGGTGGATGAAGCTACCTGGAACCGCTATACAGATGAGCCACAAAGTGAGTCTGTTGAAGAGGCAAAGAAAAAAAGGAAGAGAAACCCGTTCCACAGATTTGCCTTTTCAGATTTTGGGCTGGGGCGCATGAATTTCAAGTTGGGAATCCGCAATCGGTTGAATACGGCCATTACACCCATGAAATTTCCCTGGGATCCGCATACCCGCATTCTCGTGTGTGCAGATGATGGCAGACCCCATGAATTCGATCCGGCTACTCTTGATACCATTTGCCCTGTGGGTGAAATCAATGAATGGAACACCATGATGGGCGACGGTGTGAAAATTTTGGGTATGCACCTGGGCATGCAGCCATTTCCCCTGATTATGGCCTGCGCCCATCCTGTATTTGATCCGAAAACGGCAGAGTTGTTTACGGTCAATTACGGTCGGTCCTTTTTGGATACGGTGCGCAATGCGCTGGTCATTAACAGTGGGGTAGAGAATTATGGCAAACTGATTCTGACTTTTATTACAACCCTGCCAAAATATGTTTTTCTTACAGTTCTGGGTTTACCCCTTTTGCTGCAAAATGTGTTAAAAGCATGGCTTTTCGGGAAAAGCACAGACAGATATACACACCTGATCCGCTGGAACGGAAAGGGCAAACTGCGCAAGTATTCCCTTCATTTGCCAGGTGGTGAGCCTGTGGTCATTAAACAAACGCTGCATCAGATTGCTGTAACTGAAAACCATATCCTGCTTATGGATGCCAGTTTTAAGTTCACACCAGACCAGATGATGGACAGTTTCAGCCCCTTCCGGAGCAACGACAACTGGTTTAGCCGTACACTGGAAAGAATCATGCGGGGGTTTCTTACCGCCCCCATGGAGCCGGACACCAATTATTATCTCCTTGACCGCAGAAAACTGGATACAGGAGACGATAAAAAAATTGAAAAAGATGAAAATTGTGTGCATGGCATTCAGGTTGTCCCTTTTAAATTGCCTTATGAAACCCTTCACTTCCTGTCGGATTATAAAGAAGAAGACGGGTTGATAACCCTGCATTTGGCGCACAACAATGCGGCATGTGCTGCCGAATGGCTCAGGCCTTACGATTATCAGTACACAGGACGCAAACGAAATTGGTTCGATCGCTTGTTTGGGTTGAAACGGCTCAAGGCCAATCAGGAATTGTTGGGAATGATGTCCATCGGGCAAATGGATGTGAGCCGCATTCAAAAAGTACAGATTGATCCTACCACAGGAAATCCCAAGCGCGCATTTTCCCTCATGAGCATGGGCAATTCCATAGACCAGGATCTTCGGCTGATGACATCTCTCAATTCTGGTTTAGCTCCGGAAAATGACCACGGTGAAACCTTGCCGAACACATTTAATCTGAGTTTTTATGCTTATCGGGGTCAATCACCGGTGGACAAATTGCCCGAGAAAATAAACCATATTTTCTGGATGTGCGGAGGGTTATTTCCTGAATTACTCACGGATTTTATTTATAAACTATACAAGGACTATGAGTATCGTTTAATACCCCTGGAATTGTTTGAAAAACACACAAAAACCGGCAAGCCCAGCAATATCATTCGTGTGGACAATAACAAAATGGAGATTGCAGATTATTTTGTTTTTCCTGGCAATACAGTGGGCATGTCACCGGTATTTGTGCCCAGAAAGGGAGGAACTGAGGATGAACTCGACGGATATATCGTGTGCACAGTATACAGCGATTATCATCCGCATCTTCCCAAAAGCGGCGGGTCCGAAATATGGATTTTTGACGCAGGAGATTTAAAAAAAGGCCCGGTATGTAAACTGGGTCATCCGGAAATTATTTTTGGCATGTCTTTGCATACGGCTTGGTCTGAAGATGCAATGCAAAGACCACGTACTGATTATCACGTAAATGAAGAGAAGGAATTCAGAAGAAGACTTAAATTGATAGGAAATAAAAGGATGGAAAAACTTTTTGAAAAACATGTCTATCCTTACTATAGAAAGGAGGCAGACAAATGATTCAGATACCGGGCTATACTGTGGTAGAAGAAATCTATAACGACCACACCAAAACCATTTGCAGAGCCGTGCGGAACGGAAGCAATGCCAGTGTAGTGGCCAAAGTTCTCCGCAAAGCCATTCCCATGCCACGGGAAATCGCATCACTCCGCCATGAATTCGAAATTCTTGGCAATCTCAAAGCAGACGGAGTGCCAAATCCCATTGAATTTATCGATTCAGAAGGTGTATATGCTTTAATTATGGATGATTTTAAGGGAATTTCTCTTAAAAATTTCATTTACCACAAGCACGTTGGAATACTCCAGTTTTTGGAAATTTCAATGGGTATTACAAAAGCATTGCAGCAAATACATGCCGGACAAATCATTCACAAGGATATCAATCCGGCCAATATTTTAATTGATCCGAATACGCTGCAGATTTGCATTATTGATTTTGGTATTTCTACAGGAAAACGCAGCGAAATTAACCGGCTGATCAGCAGTGAAGACATGGAAGGTACCTTGCTGTATATGTCTCCTGAACAAACCGGAAGAATGAACCGCAGCCTGGATACCCGGGCCGATATGTATTCTCTGGGTGTAACCCTTTTTGAACTGGCTACACAGCGACTTCCTTTTCTGGCTACCGATCCGCTGGAATTGGTGCACGCACATATGGCGGAAAAACCGGAATCGCCATCGCATATAAGGCCTGTGATTCCGGAAATGGTTTCAGAAATTATTTTGAAACTACTGGCCAAACAGGCCGAAGACAGATACCAGGGTGCCGCTGGTTTGCTTGTTGATCTGGAATTTTGTTTGCGGGAATACGCGCACAATGGAATCATCCCTGCTTTCTCACTGGGTGTTCACGATTTTTCAGGTGAATTAAATTTACAGCAAAAATTATATGGCCGCACAGAAGAGTTATTGAAACTGGAAAGTGCCTTTCAACAAATGATGAATGGCAGCAGCACCACTGTGCTAGTAAAGGGTACTGCCGGTATAGGTAAAACGGCCTTTGTGCATGAATTGAAAAAGCATGTAACAGGCTCCAAAGGGTATTTTGTAGAAGGAAAGTTCGATCAGTACAGCCGCAATATTCCTTACAGCGCCATGCTGCAGGCCTTCGATGATATTGTAGGGAAATTGCTGAAAGAGTCTGACCAAAAGCTGCAAATCATCAATGAAACATTGCATGAAAGATTGGGTCCGAATCTGGGTTTGATTGTGGAATTGATTCCCAGCACCCGGCATATCGTAGGGAGCATACCTCCACCTCCTGCACTCACCGCCAAGGAAGCGGAAAACCGGTTTCGTATGGCCATACGTCTGTTTATCTCCTCATTGGTAAACACAGAAACCCCACTGGTTATCTTTTTGGATGATCTGCAGTGGGCGGATCAGGCCAGCCTTAATCTCATGAAATGGCTGCTTGAAAATGGTACATCCGGATTTATTATGTTCGTTGGCGCATACCGCGATCAGCAATTGGATGAAAGAAGTCCTTTTGTATCCTGGTTGCATGAAGTGGCAGAACATGCAAGAGGTTTTCACAGCATTACTCTTGAGCCATTGAAAGAAGAACATGTAACAGAAATGCTTGCTGATGGCCTGAGACAAACCGCGAGCCAGGTGCAGCCACTTTCGCATATTGTGTTTGAAAAAACACGGGGAAATCCATTTTTTATTTCAGAATTTGTAAGAACATTATGCGAAAAAAATCTGCTTGTTTATGATATAACCCGACTCCCTGCATGCTGGACCTGGAATCAGGATGGGATCCAGCAGATAACCATTACAGACAATGTGGTGGATCTGATTTTGGCGCGTGCCAGTAAATTGTCTCCGGTTTGTGTGCGGGTTTTAAAAAATGCAGCCGCCATCAACCGCACATTTGATATTGAAACAATTGGACTGTTGATTTCAGACATCAGTCGGGAAGAAATTGCACATAATCTGGATTTGGCCATCCGGGAGGAATTTATTTTTCCGGTAAGCGAAAACTACAAGTACATCGGCCAGTCCAGTGCTGTATTGAATGCAACCTATAGCTTTGTTCATGACCGCATTCAGCAGGCATTGTACTCTCTTACCGCCGATGAAGAACGCAGTGTGATGCACCTGCAACTGGGCTGGATTCTGGCCGGTCGGATGAATGAAGGAATAGAAGTGGAACTGATGGAAGTGGTGGGTCACCTGAATCAGGCTCTTCCAATGATTACTGTTCCCGAACAAAGGATGGCACTGGCAGGAATGAATGTGGGCGCTGGTAAAAAAGCAAAGGAAAGCAATGCATATGCCCATGCCATAGAACTCTTCAGAACAGCCATAGATCTTTTGCCCCCAGATGCCTGGAAAACCTGTAATGAACTTGCATTTGGTGCCAATATTTTATTGGCTGAATCTGAATTTTTGCACGGAAATTTCCCGGAGTCAGAGAATATTTACAATCATATTTTAGAAGAGGCAACGGATCTGCATCAGCAGGCAGCTGCAATTTGTCTCAAAATGATTTTGTACATTTATTCGGGCCGGTATGGAGATGCAATAGACATGGCGCACAAGGGTCTCGCATTATTCGGATTTGATTTACCCAATCCGGAATTGCCCGATTCTATTCCGAATGCCATGGGCAAAACACTTGGATTGCTGGGCAACCGCGATGTGCAAAGCATCGTGGATTCAGAAGCCATGTCTGATCCCAATATGATTATGGTGAATAATATTCTCGCCATATTGTTGCCAGCGGCATTCCTGAGCAAACAATCCAATTTGTGGACCATAGGTGTGCTTGAGATGACCTCCTTGCTGCTGGAAAAGGGCATTACACAACCCGGAGCTCTCGGACTTGCTTCTTTCGGTATGATGGTGGGACAGATTCTTGGAGATACACAGAAAGCCCACGATATCGGAGAAACAGCAATCGCCATTACCGAAAAACTGGATGACCCTACCAGGGATTCTCAACTCAAATTTGTATCAGGTGCATTCCTGTCCTCATGGGTTAAAGACCCTGAATTTTGCATAGACCGTCTGGATGAATCAACTTCCAGCGGATTACAGTATGGAGATTTGATTTATGCGGGTTACAGTTTGCAGGTAAAAACAGGATTTTATTTTTACAATTTTTACCCGTTGCGCGATTTTGTTTCTGCACTGGATCAGGCCATTCCTTTGGCACAAAGTCTGGGTGCAAGAGATGTACTATCCTCATTACACGGCTCACGTGACGTAGTGGTTTATGAAATGGATCCCAGCATTTCCGAATTGCGGATTGAAGAGGTCACTGAAGAGGAATGGGTGGGTAAAATGTTTGCCGAAGGATTTATATTTCCTGTAGGAGTATACGACAGCATTCGCGGGGCCATGCATTTAATCAATGGAGATGATGCGTCAGTTTTGGCCTGCGTGGGCAGATTCCAATTGTACAAAGACGCATTTTTTTCAAACCTGGTAAGTGTATATATGCGTTTTCTGGAGGTAACTGCCCTTACCCGTTCCGGGCTGAAATCGGGCAACATTACCGAAGAAAATGCAAAAAGAATTGCAGAACTATGTGCCCAGACAAACGCACAAAATGCGTCCAATAACCGCATTTTTAACAATATATGTACATGGATGAATGCCATGGAAAAGTGGGCACTGAATGGATCAGATGCCTGCCTGGATGCCATGGAGAAGGTGATAGAAGTGGCGCGGGATTCCCGCAATTATATGATGCTGGGTCTTGCCAATGAAATAGTGGGTGAGCTTTACCTCACATCTGGTAAAATATCCTTGTCAAAGGCATATCTCACTGATTCGCATCTGGCATATGAAAAGTATGGTGTATTCAGAAAAACAGAAGCCATGCGCAAGCAGCATCCGCAACTTCTGTATGATCTGCGGGGTGATGCGCCGGCAGAGTGGAAGTCCACACTGAGCAATACGCAGAAGTTTGCCGCAAGACTGGATTACCTTACCGTAATCAAAGCTTCTCAATTGCTTTCCGGAGAAATGGATCCCGAGGTATTGAGACGTGAATTTCTTACCATTTGCAATGAAAATGCAGGGGCACAACGCGGACTCTTTCTGCTTCGCGACAATATGCAATGGCATGTTGCCACACAAATGGGAGAATGGCATGCCGGTTCTGATCCGGAATTTACTTTTCCGCACAGTGTAATCAAATATGTAGAACGCACAGGTGAATTGCTGGCATTGCCAAAGGCTGTGGAAGATGAAAAATTTGGCAATGATCCATATTTTATCCATGAAAAGTCACAGAGTGTACTGTGCGCACCCATCAGGCACAAAGGACGGTTGAAAGGAATCCTGTACCTGGAAAATAACTTGTCGAACCATATTTTTGGTAAAGATGTGCAGGAGATGATTTTGCTGTTAGCCTCTCAGATTGGAATATCTGTGGAGAATGCCGAACTCTATGGCAAACTGGAGGAAAGCAACAAAGACCTTGAAAGTAAGGTGAGGGAACGCACCCGTGAACTGAGCAATTTGTATGCAGAAAACGAACGTTTGTTGCTGAATATGTTGCCGTCCAGTATCGCACAACGGTTAAAGGCGGGTGAAACGTATATTGCAGATTATTATGATGAAATCAGTGTAATATTTACAGACATTGTGAATTTTACACCTCTTGCCAGTTCTATGGATACGGCAGATTTGATCATGTTGCTGAATGCTCTCTTCCGCGAGTTTGACAAGATTATGCGCAAGCATGGTTGTGAGCCCATTAAAACGCTGGGCGACGGATATATGGCGGTAAGTGGAGCACCCATTACCAATCCGGACCATGCAAAAGCGATGGCCAATGCCACCCTTGAATTGATGGATCTTATTGCCGATGAGGCGTTCTGGAAAGACAAAATACCGTCAGGGGTAAAAATTGTATTGCGGGCAGGCTTGCACTGCGGACCAGCTGTAGGTGGTGTAATCGGCAGTGGCAAGTACCATTTTGATTTTTATGGGGATACAATTAATACCGCTGCCCGAATGGAAAGTCATGGAGAAGCAGGTACCATACATTGTTCACCCGATTTTATGGAAAAGCTGCAGAATGAGTACCATTTTAAACCGCGTGGCATGATGGAAATCAAAGGCAAAGGGCAAATGTCAACCTATACCCTGCTTGGTCCATTGGCAGCTGCAGCGGGTAGTTAGCCGCTGACATCCTTTTGTTTTATACTGATTAGATTTGCATCATTTTTGCAACTATTCTCAGCAATTATTTATGAATCGGTATTTTATCCTTTTCAGCACTTTGCTGTTTGCCGGGTTCAACCCTGCAAGGGCACAGTCCGATGCCGGATATACAGGCACAGGCAGTTTGGGTGTCCAATGGCAGAGCCCCATTTTTGTGGGCAAACCCTACCATGCATTGGGATTGTGGCAGGGTGTGAACATACGGTCGGGGAAAATGAGAGGGTCACTGGCCATGGGGCAAACCAAGCGGAAAAATTCCGACCCGTCTGTGCCTCATACCACTGGTATTTTCGGACAATGGGGGGTGACCCTCGGTGCAGATCCACTCCATGAAAGAAGGCTGGTGATCAACAGTATTAAAGCCATTCCGTTTGTCAATATGGGAGTGACCTATATGAGACTGACCAAAGACAGTTTTCCTTCTGATCGTGACGATATTCCTATGTCCTTTGGTTTCCATGTTAGTCCGGGATTTACACTGCGTTTGTCTTCCATTTATCTCACTGTAATGGCTGAAGTGCATGGCCTTTCAAATTGGATACCCTTTATGCACAAAAGCCGGCGGGTGAATAATCTGGCCACCGGACTCATTTTTCAGCCGGTGGTTTCACTGGCCATAGACAATGCATGGGATGTACTGGCACCCTCCGCTTTTGGTTCTCAACAAAGTGTTTCCATCCGCAGGGAGCTGAGTCAGCGGGAATATGTGGACTACAGCGACAGAACGGTTACAACAGTAACTACTTATCAAAGCAGCCGAAGCAGTTCTGAGCAAATGATTTATCAGATCAATCCGTATTTGGGCATAGGCGGTTCATACCTCTTTACACCCCGCAATGACACGCGTGCAGATACCCGGATGTTCGGACTCAATGCAGGTGCAAAATTCGGCATGTTTCGTCTTGAGGGATTTGTAAGACAGGGCCAGATGGGACTGAACAATGGAGTGCATTTTTCAGAAATCAGAGGGTATAAACCATCCAATCAGGATCTGGATTTTACTTCGCAGATAGATGCGCTGCAATATGGTGCCACAACAGGTATTAATCTGGGTTGGTTTTTTAAAAATATGACCGGGAGTACCAACAGAAAAGGGGGAGCTATTTTTGGCAAATTGCCTTTTTACAGTGTATTTGTTAATTTCCAGTATGGTATGACGCAATTCCAATCCAGTGCCCGGTTTACGCACTCTCAGGGAATGGCAGAAATGGATGCATTGTATGCTGCAAAAAATATTGCCCATACTACTTTCAGTGATGCAAGACTGGTAAATGGAAGTACGCCGTTTTATGGTTTTGGTGCGGCCATAGAAATGGGTATGCTTTCCCTGGGTTTTGACAATTTAAAATACAAAAATGCCCCGGTAGCAAATGTACCGGTGTATCATTTCAAAGCATTGCTGCCGGTAACCCGCATTTGCAATATGTTAAAGCTGCAAAGGACTGTGCGTCAGAAATTAAAGAAATAAATGACAACATTGCCTCAAAAACTGGTTGCGGTGGATAGCTTTTCCCACGCATTGATTTCTGCTTGCAAAGCTTTCATTTTATCGCGGAAACCCTCTATGGCAAAAGCGCCCAAAGGCAAATGCATGGGTGGCTCAGGATGATTCACAACACTTAGGATTACGTCTGCAGCTTTTGCCGGATCACCTGGTTGTGTGCCGCTGTAACCATGAATTGTGCGAATGCGTAAACCCGCTGTATCTGCATATTCTGGCATGGTTTTATGGCTTCTTATGCTGCTGCTGCCTCCCCATTCCGTGCGGAAGGGTCCGGGTTCAACCAGTGTAACGTGTATACCAAAGGGTTTTACCTCTTTTTGTAATGCCTGGCTGAAGCCTTCAAGTGCAAATTTACTGGCATTGTAAATTCCCAGCCCCTCTGTACCCCTGAAGCCGGCAATGGAACTGATTTGTACGATATGTCCTTTGCCGGCTCTGCGCATATATGGCAATACAATCTGACATAAATGAAGCGCTGAAAAGAAATTGGTTTCCATTTGTTTTCTGCACTCATCCATCGTTACTTCTTCAATGGCTCCAAACAATCCATACCCGGCGTTGTTTACCAGTACATCAATTCCCACCTGCTCCAGCAATTCAGCAACCACCTTTTTAACCGCTTCATGGTTATTTATATCCAGCAAAACGGCTTTGGTAAAGCCGGGGATCTGAGATTCAAAATCTGCCATTTGTTCAGGCTTTCTCACTGTTCCATAAACCAGATCACCCTTAGCCGCCGCTGCAAGGGCAATGGCTCTGCCCAATCCGCCTGATACACCGGTAATAAACCAAACCCGTTGATTGTTCATGTTGCAATATTATTCCATTTTCCGGAGCAGATTTGTATATCTGGTATCATAAATGGTATTTTGCAAGTACGTGAAATATCCGTGTTGCTATGGAATAGGACATATAAGCAGGTTTTTGCTGCTTGTGTTGAGTGTGTTTACTTGTGAAGTCTCACTGCGTGCACAGTTGGCCGAACTCAGCGGGCAGAATCCACCCCGTATAAAGTGGCATGAAATCAGCGATACGGGTTTCAGAGTGGTCTACCCGGACGGGGCAGATTCTTTTGCACAGAAAGCGTTGAATACACTCATGCATATCAGGGATCCTGTTACCCGGTCTTTGAATTGCAAAGTAAGACCGGTTGCCATTGTGATTCAGAATCAGAATACCGACAACAATGCATTTGTGACCGGCGGTGCCCGCCGTGCAGAATTTTACATTACGCCCCCACAAAACCCTTATGGTCTGGGTTTGAATGACTGGCTGGAAGAGTTGTGTGTACATGAATACAGGCATGTGGTGCAACTGGACAAAGCCATGATGGGTTGGGGAAAAGGATTGTATTATTTCTTTGGAAATACCGGGCTTACCATGGCCGAAGGACTTACCAATCCGTGGTGGTTTTGGGAAGGAGATGCAGTGGGTTGTGAAACTGCCATGGGCTATGGTGGCCGAGGGCGATTGCCTTCATTTGATGTAACCCTGCGCATGCGTTTGCTGGAAAATAAAGCATTTGGTTATGAAAAGGCCACCTGCGGAAGTATGCATGATTTTGTTTCCAATCATTATGTGCTGGGATATTTTATAACCACCTATATAAAAAATCACTATTCAATACAAACCTGGGATAGTATCCTCAGCCGTTCCTACAGGAAATTCCCCTGGCCGCATACCTTTTCCCGCAGCGTAAAAAAGTACACGGGAATGGGGCTTCCGGCGCTGTACAGGGCAATGACGCTGGAACTAAAGGATAGCTGGAGCAAACAACTTCAATCAGCGGAATTATTGCCTGCCAGAGCTGTACCCACACCCGCACCGAAACACTTTACCAATTACCGTTTTCCCTGTTATCTGAGCAACGGTAAAATGGTTGCATTCAAATCAGGAATGGGCACCGGTGGGGTGGTTGCGCACAAAAGTGCCATACAGGATATCTCGAAACTGGTATTGGTGGACACATCCGGCAGGGAGAAAATACTCTGTATGACCGGTGTGCTGGACGACAACGGCAAATTGAGTGCCGGAGGCAACAAAGTAGTGTGGACAGAAACCACCTGGGATCCAAGGTGGGGTGCCAGAAATTATACGGATATTTTTATATACGACGTACAGCGCAACCGCAAAAAGCAGCTGACAAAAAAACAGCGCCTGCATGCCCCTGATATTACGGTTCAGGGAGATAAAATTGCTGCCGTGGAGCTCACCACAAATTCCATGTACAATTTGTGTATTGCAGATAGTAAAACCGGCAGCATAATACAGAGAATACCCAGTCCGGGAAATCTGTTCATGTTGCAACCCCATTGGGCAGAAGATGGAAAATCATTGTGCGTATTGCTGGCAAAACCGGGATTTAAAAGCATCCATCGTGTTTATCCTGAGACAGGAAATTGGGAAGTTTTACTGGATTGGGTACCGGAAAATCTGGCAACACCGGTTCTGTACAAAAATTATGTGATTTTTAATTCTGCACAGACAGGAATTGACAATGTCTATGCCCTCGATTATACCAATGGTGAAACGTATCCTATAACTGGTGTTCCCTACGGCGCGTTTCACGCCACAGTCAGTCCGGAAAGGGAAGAAATCGTATTCCACAATTACACTCTGGATGGGGCACGGCTATGCAGAATGAAACTGGATTCATCGAATTGGAAACCCGCAGAAATGGTCAGAGATTTTGAAAAAAAATACAATTATTTTGCGGGCTTTGAACACAAAGAGGGTGGCAATCTTTTAAAAAATATTCCTCAGAAAAAATATCCGGTATCCCGTTACCGCAGACTGTACAATTCAATCAATATTTACGGCTGGGGATACCAGCCCACCACTTCCTCGTCAGATTTACACCTGGGATTTCATTCGCAGGATCTGATCTCGAGCACCATGCTGAATGGCGGTGTCTCCTGGGATGCAAACGAACGCCGTACCGGGCGGTTTTTCGAAGCTAAATACCTGGGTTGGTATCCAGTGTTGACACTGAGCTGGACCGAGAACAGCCGCAATGATTTTTATTCATTTCAGGGATATGGTCATGTATTTAAGCCACCCTTTCATGATTATTATTACCAAACCACAGAATTGGATATAGGGGTGCCGCTGAATTTCTCAAAATCCAGATTTATGAAAAAGATGCATTTGGGTCTTTCACCCTTTTATTCACGCATTTCTCAGGCACATATACTCAGTAAGGATTATGCCATTGCACCCAGTGCTGGGTTTCACGGCGTGAAATACAGATTTTCTTACGCAGTAAAATTGAGACAAAGCATCATGGATGTGGCACCCAGACTGGGGTATTCTGTAGATGTGTCGTATATGCATACACCTTTCGGTTCAGAGTTGCAGGGAAAACAACTGGCCCTGAATTCGGAATGGTATTTACCGGGAATTGGCAGGCACCATGCCATCAGATTGAGAGGATTGTATCAGTATAATGTTGCTTCTTCCTATTATTTCAGAAATCCTTTCATTATGGTGCGGGGTGCACCAAATATGCTGGCAGATGAAATGTATATAGCCTCTGCAGAATATCGTTTACCCCTTGCATTTCCGGATTTAAATGTTGGGGGCATGTTGTTTATTCAGCGCCTGCGTACTGCCTTTTTCAGTGATTTTGGCTACGGAAGAGCACCAGCCGGGTATGCAGATGCAGGCCAATGGAAAACATGGAGAACAGTGGGTATTGAACAAACAGCAGATTTGAATTTTATCCGCTTTCTGGTACCATTCAATGTGGGTGTTCAGGTGGGCAGGGATCTGGACCGGGGCACCATGCAGTACCGCTTTGTACTCAGTGTGGTGGGGTATTGACCCCGGGCCTCCAGTTGAGCCTGCTGATAATATGTTCTGTTTCTGCGTCGGCATAAACACCGAAGGCATTTACCAGCAATCCACGCATCTGCAATCTGTCGCTGGCCAGCACATACAGCACATCCTGGACATCCGGGTCTGCGTCTCCTTCAAACCGCAATACCGCTTCGATGTGAAAATCTTCAGGCAGCAAAACCTCGCCGTGTTCTGCCGCTGTCAACTGTGCATCCTGCACATTGAAATTGTGCGTGTAGCCTTGTTTTTGCCATTCTGCCACGGCTTCCTGCAGGGTATCGTATGTTTTCATTGGGGATTGATTCCGGTATAATATTCCATTTTTTCGGTGGTATGGCTGCGTACCACATCCAGACTCATCAGGTTTACCAGTATGCGGGAGGCCCTGCGGCGCCCGATATTGAATTTTTTGCACACCTCCGGCAATGTGATTTTGCCATGCAGATGTATGTATTCCAATATTCCCTTTTCAATTTTTCCAAACTCAACGGGTTGTCGTATTTCACTTCTCTGATGGTGTAAAAAATCTACTGTGGTTTTGCTGGCAAGCAGGCTTTTATCCTCAGCCCGCACATATACCCACCATTTACCGTTTTCATCTTTTGAATAGTAGGGTTTGTGTGTACCCTCGGGCACAACCACCTGCAGTATGGTTTTCCCTTCAGCATTCCATTCCTGTATATCAATATTCAATTCTGGTTTGCAAAAGAAATTTGCAGCCAGATCCAGCATATACTTTTCATCTTCGCTGTGAACACCGCTTATGCTTTTGTTGTCTCTGACCCCTACCAGCAATGTTCCGCCACGTGTATTGGCAAAACTTACCATGGTCTTGGCAATTTTGGCGGCGCTGCTTACGGTTTGTTTAAAATCCAGATTGATGCCCTCGCCTTGTGCCAGCATTTTCTGTATTGGCGGCGGAATCACGGGGCTGGGATGTAATTGAGATAACTGAATTTGTCCGGATTGAAAATTTCCCTTGCCACTTCCAGGAGTTTATCCGAAGTGATGGCATCTATTTCGTTCAGAACATCCTGAAGGGAGTGGGCTTTGCCATAGCGAAGTATTCCTTTGCCGATATGCACCATCAGCCCGCTGCGGTTTTCATCTCCCATTATCATTTGACCCTTTAGTTGGTTTTTGTATCCGGAAAGTTGCAAAGGTCCCAGTTCTTTTTCACAGAGTTTTTTTAATTCTTTAAGAATCAGCTCTGTGCTTCGCTGCATCTGTGCCGGCTCACAACTTACATAGCAATGGAACAAACCGGTCTCTTCGTACGCCTGGTAGCCACTTTCCACATGGTAGGTGAGTCCGTATTTTTCGCGGATGGCCAGATTGAGCCTGCTGTTAAGTCCCGGACCACCCAGCAAATTGTTCAGCAACAACAGGGTCCATCGTCTCGGGTCATTTTCGGCATAGGCGGGTCCGCCAAAAATAGAGTAGGACTGCACATGGTCCGTTTCTTTGGTTAGGCTTTCCGGCGTGTATGCAGGAAGTTTTACAGATGCAGGGCGGCTTTTTCCCGCAGGAACAGCAGATGAGTACCGTGCTGCCAGATCCAGGGTGCGGTTGAGCCCGACATTGCCAATCACCACAAGCACCATATTGGAAGCATTGTAATGTGCACGGGTAAAGGCAAACAGGTCTTCCTGCCGGATGGAACCGAGGGAATCTACCGAGCCGAGAATGTTGTGGGCCAGCGGGTGTCCGCGAAACACCATTTCCTGAAATTCGTCGTAAATATTTTCTTCCGGCGTATCCTGGTACATCAGGATTTCTTCGGCGATGACCCGTTTTTCCTTTTGCAGTTCTTTCTCCGGGAAATTGCTGTTGAGGGTAATGTCGCAAAGGATATCTATGGCTCTGGCGAAGTGGCTCGACTGAACGGATGCGTATATGGCCGTAAGGTCCTTGGTGGTAAATGCATTCATTTCACCACCCACCACTTCCAGGTGGTTGAGCACCTGCAGGGTTTTGCGTTTTTGGGTGCCTTTGAACACCATATGCTCCAGGCAGTGAGCCAGACCGGGATGGTCGCCATCGTGCCTGCTGCCGCTGTGGATAATGAAACCGCAGTGAACCAGACGGGTGCCGCTTACCCTCTTGTGCGCAACTCGCAAACCGTTAGGTAAAGTGTGCACTGTATAATCTTCGCGGGTCATTTACCGGCAAATTTACCCTACTGAAGCCGTATTTTTGCGCAGTAAATGCTTACCGATACCACAGGGCCACTGGTAGAAAAACTAAAAGCCCGCAATTACCAGAAAGCCGTGATAACCACACACCATAAGCCCGACGGGGATGCTATGGGCAGCGCATTGGGTTTATACAGCTTTCTCACCTCTTTTGTTACCCATGTGCAGGTGGTTACACCCACAGACTACCCGGAATTCCTGAACTGGTTGCCGGGCAATGATACCGTGCTTATCTACGAAGGCAATGAGACAGAAGGAGCCCGCATAACAAATGAGGCGGATCTGGTCTTTTGCCTGGATTTTAACAGACTCAGCAGAATCAATGAGTATGGCGAGGTGGTTAGGAATTGCCGTGCTGAAAAAGTACTGATAGACCACCACCTTGAGCCTGAATGTTTTGAAGATTACACCTTTTGGGATACCCACAGCAGCAGTTCCAGTGAGTTGGTGTTCCATTTTATCAAACACTATTTCGGGATTGAGCATTTAAGCAAGGATGGTGCTACCTGTTTGTATACGGGTTTAATGACCGATACCGGAAACTTTCAGCACAACAATACAAACAGCACCACCCACATGGTGGCTGCAGAACTGCTGGACAAAGGTGCGGACCATGTAAAAATACATGAGCAGATTTACGATGTTTTCAGTCTGGACCGCAGCCGTTTATTTGGCTATTGCCTTTACCATAAACTGGAGGTATTGCCGGAACTGAGAACAGCTCTGATTTATCTCAGTGCTGATGAGCTGAAGGAATTCAATGTGCGCACCGGAGATACCGAGGGGTTGGTCAATTTTGGTCTGAGCCTGAAAGGAATTGTTTTGAGTGTATTGATCATTGACCGGACCAAATTGGTGAAGATGAGTTTTCGCAGCAAAGGGGATTTTGCAGCAAATGAGTATGCCGCAAGATATTTTAACGGTGGTGGTCACAGAAACGCAGCTGGCGGACAGAGTGACAGGCCACTGGAAGAGGTTGTAACCCGCTTTAAGGACACAATAAAACTGTACGCAACAGAGTTGAATGCCATATGAATCTGCTGAGAAATAAGAAACTCCTTCTGGGATTGGGCCTGGGTGCCGCACTCATATTGCTCCTGGTGTTTAAAAAACCACTTTCATCCTGGCTGGGTGGGTACAGCACCACTGCCTCGGGTCTGGAATACAGATTTTTAAAAGGTGCCAGATTAACAAAAAATCTTGGACCCGGAAACCATATGTTGTTTAATTATTTGTTAATCGGTCCGGATAAGGATACAGTTACAAATTCATACAATTCGGATACACTCATGGAAATGGATTATCCGGTAGAAGCCCACAATGAACTGATGGAGGCGCTGCAGATAACCGGCGCCGGCAGTACCATTGAGGTAAGGGTTTCTACGGATAGTCTGAAAAAGAAAATTCCCAAACATCCAAAAATACTGATGATGAAGGAAAATGACTGGGCAAAATTTGTGGTATCCGTGGAAAAGGTGCTGAACGATGAAGATTTTGCGGCCTATATCAACCAGAAACGGCTTACACGGATGATGGCAGAAAACAGTCTGGTGGACCAGTATTGCAGCCGGCATAAGGCCAACTGGGTACTGGATAGTGTGCGGCATTTTAAATATTGTATTACAACCCCAAAAAACACTGACAGGTTTAAAGATGGGGATGAAGTGGAATATGACGTAACCGTTCACACCATAAGCGGTGTTTTGGTATTGGATAGCCGGCAGGAGGGCAGAAGATACACCGCACTTCTGGGAAAACCGGCTTTCTTTTTGCCTGCACTGGATGTGTTGCCTTATTATCTGGGAGAAGGAGAGAGTGCAGATTTTGTGACCACTTCGGAATTGGGCTTTGGTGCCCGTGGCAGAATAGGAGTGCCGGGTTATGCACCGTTGGTCATTCAGATTAAAAACATTCAGAAAATAAACAAAAAATGAGTAAAAAAATATGCATAACCGGTGGTGCGGGATTTATTGGCAGCCATGTGGTACGGTTATTTGTAAATACCTATCCGGGGTATGAGATTGTGAATGTAGATAAACTTACCTATGCCGGAAATCTTGAGAATCTGCGGGACGTGGAAAATGCTTCCAATTACAGTTTTGTGCGTGCAGATATTACCGATGCCGCAGTTATGGAAGCGCTGTTTGCAGAGCACCGTTTTCATTCGGTGATTCATCTGGCTGCTGAAAGTCATGTGGACCGGAGTATATCAAATCCCATAGAATTTGTAATGACCAATGTGGTGGGAACGGTGAATTTGCTGAACAATTTCAAAACTTATGGAAATACAGTGGAGGGGCGTTTTTACCATGTAAGTACAGATGAAGTCTATGGTACACTGGGCGATGATGGCAAGTTTACAGAAAGCACCCCGTACAGCCCGAACAGTCCCTACAGCGCCAGCAAAGCCGCCAGTGATCATTTTGTGCGGGCCTATCATGAAACTTTTGGATTGCCTGTGGTTATCTCCAATTGCAGCAACAATTACGGGAGCCATCATTTTCCTGAAAAACTGATTCCGCTGATGATTAACAACATCCGCCATAAAAAAAGTTTACCGGTATATGGCAGGGGAGAAAATGTCAGAGACTGGTTATATGTGGAGGATCATGCCAAAGCCATAGACCTTATTTTTCACCGTGGGCGTAATGGAGAAACATATAATATTGGTGGAAACAATGAATGGAAAAACATTGATCTGGTAAAAAAACTGTGTGAAATTATGGACCGTAAACTGAACAGGAATCCGGGCGAAAGCGAGCAATTGATTACCTACGTTACAGACAGGGCGGGTCATGATTTCAGGTATGCGATCGATGCATCAAAACTGATGAATGAATTGGGCTGGAAACCCACAGTGGCATTTGACGAGGGATTTGAAAAAACCATAGACTGGTATCTGAATCATCAGGATTGGCTGGACCATGTAACCAGCGGTGAATACCAGAAATATTACGAGCATATGTATGCAAAAAGAGGGTGATTGATTGATGATAAATAAATCTCACCGCTGTTCATTATTGCTGATTGTTTTATGTGCAGGTATGGGTTATATGCTCACATCATGCTGCAAAATATTGGTAGACGGACCTCCGCCCTTTTCTTATTACACCCTTTATCCCGACACATCCCTTCATACCGGATTGTCTGCTGCTGATGTGGATACAGTTCATATCACGCGAATCAGAATATGGCAGGACAGCCTTTATCCCCATGCCTGGAAACGGGCACACGATACAGTACTTTTCAGGCATTCGGGCACCACTGGTTATTTTTTCACTGGAGGAGACACTACTGCTGTTCCGTTGAATTTTTACCTGAGCAATGTTTCAGAAACCGATACTGTTTGGGTAAACACGCGGCATTTGAAGTGGACCTTTGTTTCCCGTCCGGATTTGTACAAGTATGAAGATGGTTGTTCCGGGAAAAAATTATTGGCCCGGAGAATTCAAATCAATGGGGTGGAGTGTAATTTGCTGCAGCCGGTGCAAACCATTTTTGGATTTGATATTAAGAATCAGCAAATCTGGCTGAAAAAATAGATTTTATTCATACGGAATTTTCAGACCCATGATGATGGAATGACACGCAGGTAGCCAAGCTTCGGGGCTTTCACATTGCTTGCTTCCGAATCTGTGATTTGGGTTTACACCCCGGAGCAACGCCACGGTGGAGCCTGTAGGAATGTGCAACCTCGTAGTTAATATACCCTTCCTTTTTCCATCAGCAAAGCAAAAGCCTCATCCCAGGCGGGAATCTCGGCTGATTCATACCCGTAGATTTTTCCTGTTGCAATTTTTGGAAAATTCTTCATGGCCTTCAGGTGAGCTCCGCTGCGCATAAATTCCAGCATGATTTCGCGGCTTTCCCAGGCAGTGAGGGTGCACTGATGCCCATGTATGCGTTTCACTGCATGGTTAGATTGCCTTTGGCAGTTTGGGCCTGCCGGAAAGTGGGTACGGCATGAAGCCAGAAACGGATGTAACCGGTGAACCCTTTGGGTTTTAAGCCTGTGATGGATACGTGCATGATCAATAAACTTGTAACAAAATGTAAATATAATTCAATTTATATTAATTCATTGTATCCTTAGGAGGTCGGATATAAATTTCAACGGGGAAATTTTGCACTCCGTCAGGGTCTTTCCATCCCTGAAACAGAATGATTAACTTTGCAACCTATGTCTACACTGCACATATACAACACGTATTCAAGAAACATGGAAGAATTTCGTCCATTGCATCCATCCAGAGTGGGTATGTATGTGTGTGGTCCTACCGTATACGGACCGCCCCACCTGGGTCATGTGCGTGGACCGGTGGTGTTTGATGTACTGCGCAGATATCTGGAATTTTCAGGATTTGCGGTGCGCCATGTGCGCAATATCACCGATGTGGGTCATCTGGTGGGTGATGCGGATGAAGGGGAGGATAAGCTGGCAAAACAGGCAAGGCTTGAACAGATTGAGCCTATGGAAATTGCTCAGGCTTACACATTGTCATACAATGAAATGATACGGCAGATGAATGTGTTGCCTCCCGGGATTGAACCCCGGGCCAGCGGACATATCATCGAGCAGATAGAAATGATTCAGGCTGTAATGGACGCGGGCCTGGCTTACGAGGTGAATGGCTCTGTTTATTTTGATGTGTTTGCTTATGCCAAGAACTACGACTATGGCAAACTCAGTGGCAGGGTGCTTGATGATCTGATAGCAGGAGCAGGCAATGAATCGCGCGAACTCGAAGGGCAGGACGAGAAACAGAATCCGAACGACTTTGCACTTTGGAAACGCGCAAACCCCGAGCATATCATGCAGTGGAGCAGCCCCTGGGGCAAAGGGTTTCCTGGCTGGCATATCGAGTGCTCTGCCATGGCCCGTAAATATTTGGGAGATGTGTTTGATATTCACGGGGGTGGTATGGATTTGTTGTTTCCGCACCACGAGAGTGAAATTGCCCAGAGTACGGCCTGCACCGGTCATAATCCCGCACGTTACTGGATTCATCACAATATGATTACCATAAACGGGCAGAAAATGGCCAAAAGCCTGAACAATGGAATCACTGTAGATCAGTTGTTTGCCGGGAATCATCCCCTGCTGGAACAGGCATATAGTCCCATGACCCTGCGCTTTTTCATCCTTCAGGCACATTACCGCAGCACACTGGATTTTAGCAATGAGGCTCTATCCGCTGCAGAAAAAGGTCTGCAACGTTTGTGGAACGCGGTGAAGGTTGCCAGAAACCTGGTGGCTTCCGAATCTGGCGAATACGATGTGCAGGCGCTGGCAAAAGAATGCCGTGTGAGTATGGACGATGACCTGAATGCACCGCAGGTAATTGCCAGACTCTTTGAAGCGGCAAGGGTTGCCAATCTGGTCAACGATGGCAAGATGAAACTTACCGCAACACAGATAACCGAACTGAATGCATTGTTCGAAACCTGGCTGGTGCAGATTCTGGGAATTGCACCCGAGGAGAGCAGTGATCACCGCGCACTGGACGGAGTAATGCAAATGTTGCTGGATATGCGTGTGCAGGCAAAGCAGGATAAAAACTATGCCCTCAGCGATTCTATCCGCGACCGCCTTACCGCCCTTGGTTTTACCATAAAAGACGGTAAAGACGGCAGCAGTTGGAGTTTATAATGGTTTGAACCTATCTGTGTATGAAACTATCCATTGATTTGCGCAATCCCACCCGGGCTGAATGGGCCGATACGGTGATGGCTGATTTTGATACCTTCCTGCAGGATCATGCCGATTGTGAGAGAAAGGCCAGCAGCATGATGCTGAGCATGGTGGCCAAATACCCGAACCGGACAGAAATCATTCCTGAAATTATTGATACCGCGCTGGAGGAACTGGAGCATTTCCGCGATGTCGCTGCCATCATCCATTCACGGGGCAGACAATTGGAAAATCCATTCGGAGAGGATCCTTATATAAAGGGACTCATGGCATTTGTGAGAACAAGCACCAATGAACGATTTCTTGACAGACTTTTGCTCGCTTCTCTTTTTGAAACCCGGGGAATGGAAAGGTTTAAAATGATTTGGGAACGACTGCCGGAGGGTGACCTCAAAAAGTTCTATCACCGTTTATGGGCTGCCGAGGCAAAGCATGCGCACATTTTTGTAAAAATGGCTTTGATGTATTTTGATGAAGAAACGGTGTATTCCCGATTGCATCAATTTGCAGATGAAGAAGGCCGGATAGTGGCCGGTATGCCGCTGCGTGCAGCCCTGCATTGATTGGATTTACCTGCGGGCTTTAAGCGCCTGCCAGATCATTTCAGACAAAACAGGGCCTGATTCTGCAGCAGGTTTTGCAGACTTGTTCATTGCTGTTCGCAGTGCGCTGTATATCATATGCTGTATGTATAAAACCATTTCGTGAGCTGGCATGGTTCTCAATATGCCTTCGTGTGTACCTTTTTCGCACAACCTGTGCAGTCCTTCGAAATACAGGATGCTCTCCCGCATGGCCGCAGATGACGTGTGACTCCCGGCTTCCATTTCAACAATGAACCGCAGCTCCTCCGGATTTTTGCACACATGCTCCCAGGCGGTTTGAATAGCAGTCTGAAGCTGATTTTTGACAGACTTTTCTGTATCGGGATTCATGCGAAAACTTTGGGCCAGGTTGTGCCGGCAATATAAATACACCTGTTCCAGCAGGTCTTCCCGGTTTTGGAAATGATGATACCAGGTTCCTGTGGCTACTTTGGTTTCCTTGCTTAATCTGCCCATAGCCAGATTATGCAACCCTTGTTTGTGGGTGTATTTCAGCACCGCTTTCAGCAATCTTTCCTTTCTGTCCATGATTGTATGGGTTTCAGCGACAAAAATAGACAATCGCGCCATACCCGCCATGTAAGATTCTATCCGGCTGTTATTATGGCAATATTTGACCTATTTTTGCGGTTTATGCGATTATATCTGATTGTTGGAGCCTTGTTTTTTGCAGGTTCTTTGCAGGCTCAGCAGGAGTATGTACCGTCTACAGCCCTGTCAGTTTCTGTGTTCGATTTGGCCCGTTTGGAAAAGAAAATGGATTTAAAAACCATTGGCAAGTACACCTTTTTTAAACCAAAGGACACAGTAAACTATTCGTATTACAGGGAACTGGCGAAAACGGCAATCTCGGGACTCACCGGCAACGGAGTGGATCTTAAGCGAAAGGTTTTCCTGTTTGAGGCTAAAGATTCCTACCCTTATCGTGTAAACGCGTATCTGCTGCCACTTGCATCCGATAAAAAATTCATTCAGGCAGTGGAAGGGTTTAATAATAAAATCAGTTGGGAGGAGTCCCGGTTGAAAAAAACCTCAGACAAGAAAGGCACCTATTTCATGAACAGTAAAAACCAGGTTGCCTGCGCTGTTTTTAAAGATTTGGCTGTAATTGCAGAAAGCCCCTATGAATATTATTATGACGAGGACGATTATTTGAAGAACCGTGCGGAGGATAGTATAAAGTCGATTATCGACAGCATTCGCTGGTCAAGGCGGGAAACTGCAACACCAGTAGAAGTTAATCCTGAAGATAAGGAGGGGTCTGACGAGGAAAAAGGAGAAGAGGAAGAAACGGAAACCTATTATCCTGAAGATTATTATGATTATGATTCAGATTCACTGATGATTGCATTCCGTCAATGGTGGGAGGGTCAGAAAGTGGTAAAACGCAATAAATACTGGCAGCAAAAAGAAAGCAGGTTTATTGCATATATGCAAAAATTGTACGCCAACGTTGGCAGCGGGAAAGGACTTGTCTCGAAAAATGCTGAGTTTGCCCGACAAATGGCCGTTCCGTCTGATTTGAAACACTGGGTTGATTATTCATTTATACCGCGTGAAATGGCCAATTCACAACTGCGGTATTATTCCATAGATTCTGCGGGGAATTACAACAGCGGATATGACAGCATTCCTTATGAGAAAACACCTGTAGGTAAGTTTTTTGGCAATCTGGCCATGAGTGGTACCGGTGATTTTGATGCCGGCAGAATCCGTTTGGAGTATCAGAGTTTATTCTCCGATTCTGTGAAACCCTTTGTGTCTAAAGTTATGACACAGGGCGTGTCTGCTGAATTGTTTGACGTAATAAAAACCCCTGATATTCCTGTAATGATAGCTCAGCATTCCAATTATTCAGAAATGTTGGGTCTCTTTACAAAAGCCATGGAAACCAGCTACCAAACCCGGAAACTGGTCATGAACAATCATCCGGAAATTGAAAAACGAAGTGAGCAATATGGCTTTGCAATGGCTGAATTGTTGTATGGTATGGTGGATAAGGATTTATTGCATCACACTTTTACCGGTGAAATGGTGGGTGCAATCACAGGAGTTACCTACCGCAAGTACAGCTATTACACCTATGACTACGATCCCGAGGGCAATTACAGCCGGATTCAGAAGACCGGAGTGAGGCCTATACCTGCGTTGGTGCTTGCCATGAAAGTGGAGAATGCTGCGAATCTCGACCGGTTAATGGCCCCTTTATTGCGGTATGATTTTATCACCAGAATGCGCGAAAATGCCTGGGTATTTGATGTACCCGGTGAATGGGGGTTCAGGTTGAACATGCTGAAAAAAGGAAATGTATTGCTGTTTACAAACGACAGCCTTTATACCAATCCAGATTATCTGAGCAGACCGGCCGGTTTGTCTCCTGAACTGGTGGCCAAGGCATCTTCATTGGCTGCATACAGCTACATGAACAGTGAAGCTGCCGGTAAAATGCTTGGAGGTATAGCAGACATGAGTCCCATTGCATTGTCTCAAACCAGCCGCCTTACCGATGCGGTTAAACAAATCGAAGCTACCAGCCAGAGTGCAGATGGCATTCTGCGCACGAAAGTGGAAATAGAATTCCGCAACAAAAGTCAGAACAGCCTTATTGAATTGCTCGATTTGGCTGATGTAATGTGGAAGTAAATGATGCGGCGCCGCATAGCACTGCTGTTGGCTGCAGCGCTACTCATTATTGCAGGTGCAGCAGGCTGGTTTTGGTACCAGTGGAAACATCCCAGGGCTGTGCAGGGTTTTTGGTTGCCGGCAGGTACAGAAATTCTCGGCGTAGTAAATACCCATCGGGTTATTGAAGAAGCACTTGGGAGTAAAATGAATGTAAAGGGGGACAGCACCTTGCTCAAGCGTTGGGTGCGTGAAAGCGGCATTGACGTGCTTACCCCTTTCTGGGTATTTGGTTCAAAACAAAAAGCATTTTACGGACTGGCAGTGAAAATTTCTGACTCCCTGCGGTTAAAACAATTTTTGAAAACGGAATTACAAGCCGTTTATCAGAAAAAAAGCGGCAGATATCAGGTTGCAGAAAATTCCTTTTTTCTCCAGGGCGGATTGCTTTATATCTTTTTGAAAGGCAGTCCGGTTTTGGAGAATGCTTCAGGCATTGGGGCTGGCATTATTCAGCGTCTGGAGGGCAATTTGGGAGATACACTGCTCAGAGGTGCTGTGTTCAATTCCCCACTGCCCGAATGGCACGGGAATCCTGTTTTTGCCCTCTGGTCTGATGCGGAATCGCTGCGTTTGATTTTTCATGGATTTCATATGCCGGAGTCAGGAATCGATACGGGTTCAGATGTGAGTTTATCGCTTCCGTTAAGCTGGTTCCGGTTTTGGCCGGACGCAAAACAACAGGGTCTGGGTATGATCAAAAAACAAGGTCTTGACACCAGCGGATTGTTGGCTGACAAGGGGCTGTTCAATCTTGCACTTGCTGGGGTGGTTCATCATTCTACCCGCAGCATCAGTTATGCTTACGATGAAGAATTTAACCGGGTGGAAAAAGTGAGCTGGCAGGTAAAACATTTGCCAGGACTCAGAATGAGTGCAACTTGCCGCAATTCCGGGTGGTATACCCAAACGAAAAGTGACAGTCAGCCAGGCCAGATGAAGTTCAGGAATTTGTTTGGCTGGCCATGCGGCATAGAGAATAAGCAATCCTTTGCCATTGTGCAGGTTGCCGGTAAATCAGAATCCCGCAGGGAAGCGACAACTGTGCCGGGATTGTTTTATCTGAATACTGCAAGGTTGCAAAAAACCCTGAAACAGACCGTTTTTCCATGGGCCGTCCCCGAGGGAATGCTATGCTCTGAGATTTCAGCATTGCCAACAGAAACCGGGCTGCAGTTGCAATTGAAATATCCCTCTATGGGAAGGCCTGTGTGGCAGTTGCTTGCTGCGGATATTCAAAGGTTGATGAAAAGCAAAGGAAAACAAAAGCAATAGAATCAGTTTTCTGCAACACCCATTAACTTTGTTGCATGCCCGGACATTTTACCTTTTATACCCGACAACTGGAAGGGAACCTGGCATTTTTTGATGAGCAGGAGGCACGTCATGCCATTACCGCACTGCGCTATACAGCAGGACAGGCCATCCACTTTACAGATGGGTTTGGAAACCGGTACACCGGAAATATTGAAAAAATTTCTAAAAATGGATTTACAGCTGCTGTAGTTTCCGTTCAAAGCGACGAAAATTTACCTGAACTGCAGTTGGCAGTGGGATTGCTGAAGCATGCTGACCGGCTTGAATGGATGGTAGAAAAATGTACGGAATTGGGTGTAAAAAAATTATGGCTGATGCAGACAACAAATGCCATTAAAAACAGAATCAATGAAGAGAGGTTGCAGAGAATTGCTGTGTCTGCACTGAAGCAGAGCCATGGGTGCCGGTTGCCGCATATCAGGCTGATTTCTTTTAATGAGGTATTGAATCAACCGGCAGAATCGCGTTTGATTTGTCACTGTCAGTCAGGTGATGAATTGTTATCTGCTTCCTCTGCAGATTTAAAAGGAGATTGTCTGGTACTCATTGGTCCCGAAGGAGATTTTACGGCCCAGGAAATAGAAAGGGCTCACGCAGCGGGATTCAGGAATCTGTCATTGGGCAGTGCCGTGCTGCGCACAGAAACAGCAGCTATGGCGGTGGCGGCTGCCTATGTCGTGCACCATTAATCGCAGTTGCAAATTCATTTTACAGGTACGAAATCATCCCCCTGCAATTTGTACTTCAGCCCGGACAGGGTGATTTCTGCATTTTGAGCCAATGTATTCAGCTGATACAGATCTTCTTCCATGGTATGTATGCTGCCTCCGTTCTGTCTTACCATATTGAGATAAGCGGAATTGTACCCAAGGCTTGCGCCGCATAAAATTAGCCGCACAGGTATTTTAACGTGTTTGAGCAAAGACAGATCCCGGGGTGTTGCCCAGTTGTCGGCAATCATGATGATTTCTTTGCAGTCCGGGTATTTGCGGAGTCCTTCCAATATAGCTTCGATATTGTTTTCCGGTCCATCGCCACCTCCTCCGTTTGCCATCGCAATTTTTATTTTTTTGTTCAGGTCTTCATATTGTCCTGTTTTTATATAATAAATGCCTCCTACTTCACCCGTTTTTTTGGTATTGTCAGGTCTGTTGTCCCCATCATTGAAAAAAACAAAATCATGGTTGCCACCGGTAATTTTCAAATGCAATTTGTGCCATTGTAAAAATTGAGCCAGATATGGACTCATACTTCCGGTAACATCTGTAACCACAAGGCAATTGCTCCATTGTGTATTGCGATCCAATACTTTGGTTACAACCGCTTCTGTCCTCCATCCGGTGTTATATGTCTTCAGGCTTGTGTCGCGGTATTCGCATGAAATATTGTAAACAGGATGAAAAAGAAATTCGTCCGTGGTCATATGTACAGTGTCCGGAATTACAGGTTCCTGATCGCAGGTAATGCGGATTTTTCCACCTTGCTGCATAATGTGCATGTCTGCCTTTACAGGGATTTTTCTGTTTTTATATCTTGCCGGTGTGGCTTTTACATTTTCCTGCAACAATTGTAAAATGCGCTTTTTATGCGGCAGTTCGCTTGCATCTTCGTCCCATTCCCATTTTCCCCGTTTCGTCAAAAGCAAAGACAATTGAACGCTGCCTTCTTCTTTGATTTCTTTGCGCAATAACTTTTTTATACCGGTATTAAATCCCGAATTTAAACCCCTTAATTTGGCCAGTTTATTGCCCGGATTTTGTGCCATATACATGAGAGTATCACACATTTTGACCATTTTCAGGTTTCCTTTTTTAATCAGGGAATCCACAACCTTTGTATCTGGTTTTCCTTCATAGAGGCTGATATAATAATCGAGCAGTGCTACTTCGGTTTTGGCTTTGTATACTTCAGCCGGTGCTTTTTTATGAATGACAAATCCGTGAAAAAACCCCTGGCACCCGCTGGCACTGGTGCACCCTGTTTGCTCTGTCCAGTACCACTGAATGCCTGTGCCGGATTTCAGACCGGGTAGTTGTTTATACAACTCCATTGTGCGGGCGGCATTCAGTTCCAGTTGATTAAATGTTTCACTTAACCGGTACTGGGTATATACCAGTGTAACGCTTTGAATCTCCTCAATGTTGATTCCGGCAAGTTTTTCTTTCGGAACAGACCCGTTGAATCCCATCGGCAGCCATATTGTGAGGGAATCCGGCGCTGCGGAATGATATACCGGCGTGATGATCCGGGTTACTTTGCCATATTTTTCCGGCAGGTGTCCCTGTGCACTGATGCCTGCGGCGCTGAACAACGTGAGGCAGAAAAAGAGGTTTTTCATGTTTGTTGTGGATGTAATAACGCGGAATGAAGTGGGTTATTACACACGGGAAGGATTCTTTTCGTAAGACCTGAGAGACAGGATTTGCGGTTGTACCTTTGCCATCATGATTCTATTACTGCTGGGTTCGGGAGGAAGAGAGCATGCCTTTGCATGGAAACTGAGTCAAAGCCCGCTTCTCACCAAATTGTATATTGCTCCGGGAAATTCAGGAACCGCACAGTGCGGGGAAAATGTGGCCCTGAATCCGCTGGACTTTGAAGCCATTCAGAAATTTGTTGCGGAACATAAAGTGGATCTGGTTCTGCCCGGAAATGAAGATCCGCTGGTAGCAGGAATTGCTGATGCACTTGGTAATGCAGGTATCGCTGTGGCGGGACCAGACACCTATGCCTCTGCACTTGAAGGAAGTAAGGATTTTGCAAAAGCTTTTATGCATCGGCACAACATACCAACCGCGGCATACAAATCATTCTCACTGCAAACCCTGGCAGAAGGAAAACAGTTTCTTTCTGAACTGAAACCTCCGTATGTTCTGAAAGCAGACGGGCTGGCTGCCGGCAAGGGTGTTATCATTACCCCGGATCTGGCAGAGGCGCAGACAGTTCTTGATGATATGCTGGCAGGTGGCAGGTTTGGGGCAGCCGGAAGTATGGTGGTGGTTGAGGAATTTCTCCATGGAATAGAAATCAGTTGTTTTGTGGTGAGTGATGGTGAGCACTGGCAAATGCTGGGCAGCGCAAAAGATTATAAACGCATTGGCGAAGGGGACACCGGCCCGAATACCGGAGGGATGGGGGCCATCAGTCCAGTGCCGTTTGCAGATGAGGAATTTATGCAAAAAGTACAGGACAGAATTGTGCTTCCCACCTTGAAAGGCTTGAGAGAGGAAGGACATCCGTTCCGCGGTTTTTTGTTTGTAGGACTCATGAATTGTGGTGGAGATCCGCGTGTAATCGAGTACAATGTTCGCATGGGTGACCCGGAAACCGAAGCGATTTTTCCCCGTCTGAATACGGATATGGTGCAACTTGTGCATGCCATTGCGCATGGAAATCTGGACAAAGTAGCATTTTCACTCAACCCACAAACAGCTGCCACTGTTTTTTTGGTATCAGCGGGTTATCCGGGAGAAATACAAAAGGGATATCCGGTTCATCTGCCGGCACCCGCAGAGGGTTCGGTTTATTTTCATGCGGGAATGGCAGAGAAAGACGGGTCAATCGTAACGAATGGGGGACGGGTGCTGGCCATCACCTCACTCGGACCTGATATAATTACCGCTGTGGCAAACTCTCTAACCACGGCAGAACGCGTTACCTTTGAAGGGAAAACCTACCGTCGGGACATAGGACAAGACCTGATGTAAAATTCAAATCCATGAAAAATCACCCATTGCTTCAACATCAGCGCCAACGGGCACGCAGCTCCTGGCAGATTGTGCTTAACTATTTCCTGCGTGGTTTGCTGGTACTGCTGCCTATCGCTTTAACGGCCGGTATTATTATATGGCTGGTGAATCTGGTTGGTGGCTGGTTGCATATAGGAGGCCAGGATGGCATGACTGCGAAAGAGTTTTTTTTCTGGGCCATTGCCGTATTGGCACTCATCTTTTTCGTAGGCTTTGTAACCCGCGGTGTTGTAGCCACACAAATTCTCGATTTCTTTGAAGGAATCATTGAAAAAGCACCCGGACTCAGTTTTATATTCGGAACCACACGCGACATGACGGAAGCTTTCGTGGGTGAAAAAAAGAAATTTAATAAGCCGGTGGTTGCTGAATTGTCGGAAGGTGTGTTCAAAATGGGCTTTCTTACCCAGGAAAGCATGGATATTATCAATATGCCGGGTTTTGCTGCTGTTTACTTTCCTTACAGTTACGGACTGAGTGGGGAAATGATGATTGTGGAGACCAGTAAAATCAGGCACATTACGCAAGACAGCAGCCACGTGACCAAGTTTGTCATCAGTGGTGGGGTTGCAAACCTGGATGGCAAATAGTGCAAACTTTGCATCTGGGGATAATTTTACTTTCAGATGCTACGTTATGTAGGTAAAATCCTGTTTTTTCGCACATTGTAATATGCATATACTCATCACATTGCTGGATGCTGCAGCAACCACCAAAGATTCAACGGTTAAAGCAGCCGCAGAGACCGGAGAAAAAATTGCCGCCGAAAGTGCACCACTGATTGATATGTTGTTCAAAGGTGGCGGTATCATGATTCTGCTCGCTTTGTGTCTGATAGCAGCCATCTTCTTCATATTTGAAAGGTTTATGTACATCAGTGGCAGGGCCAAAATTGACCCCAATGTGCTGAATGTAGTGAAAGACAACCTCAAGGAGAACAGGCCCGACGCGGCTCTGAGTTATTGTGAACGTACACCCACTACTCAGGCACAGGTAATTGCCACCGGTATGCGGTTTTTGGGGAGTAATATGCGCGAAATAGAATCGGCGATGGAAACCAGGGCCAATGTGGAACTGAGTGCGATGGAAAGCAATCTGAATTATCTGAGCCTTATTTCCCGCATTGCCCCTATGATTGGATTTGTAGGTACAATCTGGGGTGTAATTACCATTTTCTACACCATTTCTGTAAAAGGGAATCTGGAAATCGGTGGTATCTCCGAGGGTTTGTACATCAAGATGGTTACATCACTAGCAGGTCTTGTTGTTGGTATCATTTCTTTCATCGGATACCAGTTGCTGCAGCGGAAAATAGACAAATTTGCCGAACGGATTCAGGAACAAAGTCTTGGCTTTCTGGAACTGTTGAACAAGTCTAACCTCTAATACCAGAGCACATGCGCATAGGACGGAGAAGACGTGAAGAAGCTGAGGTTGAATCCTCATCACTCAATGACATCATGTTCTTTCTCATGCTGTTTTTCCTGATTGCCAGCACTCTGGCAAATCCCAATGTGTTTCCCGTGAATTTGCCCAAAAGCAAAGACAAGACAGACCGCGTATTGCCCAAGACAGTCCCGCTTACCGTGACCAAAGATTTGCATGTGTATATTGAGCAGAGGGAAGTGGCATATGACGAACTGGAGGCTGAATTGAAGAAACTGAAAGAGCAATTTAAAAATCCGGATTCCAAAGATGGTGGATTGAATATTGTACTTCGCATAGACAGTGAACTAAAAGTTCAGGATCTGGTAGACGTCATGCAGGTGGGGGCTAATCTTGGAATCAAGATGGTGCTTGCAACAGACAAGTCGAAATAAATCTCATTACAACACGTGAAACGCCCGGCTGTTCTTGGTCTGGTCTTAGGGTGCATAAGTTTAGCCTATGGCCAACATAACTGGGGTTTCCGCACCCTGCCGGGGTTTTTGGTGCCACACCATGAGGATATGCAGGCCATGATGGCGCATACCACTGCGTTTGAACTAACCCGGGAATGGAGACTGGATTCTTCCGGTATACTTTTCAAAAGACACAGAAATCCTTTTGTAGGCCTTGGGTTGAATTATATGGACCTCGGAAATTCCATCAATGGAAAAGCCTTTACTTTCTTTGCCTGCTACGACCTGGGCCTGCTGGGCACACAAAAGTGGAGTTTGCGCGGCAGACTGGGAGTTGGCACGGGTTATCTGACCAAAATGTATAGCCAGGCAAATCCCATGAATCGGGCTATCGGCAGCCATTTCAACGGGTTTATGCAGGTGCTGGGTTATATGCAATATCAGCCCTCGAAACGACTCGCTTTTCAACTGGGATTGGGCTTAAGTCATCACAGCAATGGCAATTTCAGCCAACCCAATCTGGGTGTAAACGAACCCAGTCTGTTTGTGGGTTGCAAACTGAGTGATTACGCCAGAAAGATCTCAAACCCGGATTTGGGAACCACACGGGTGCATACAGTACAATGGCAATTGGGTTTTCGGCTGGGACTCAGGCAAATCAGTGTGGATGATGAAATGAATTTCACCATTGCCATCGCCGATTTGATGATACAATACCCTCAGAATCCGGTGCGCCGCTGGCGTTTGGGCATCTGTTACTATTACGACCGCACCTACCAGTATACCAAGTTTCAGCCAATGCCCGGAGCCAGACTGGACAGAGCAAGTGAAATTGCCATTTCCGGCGGACAAGAGTACCGCATCGGCAGAGTCGGGTTTACCGGCGATCTGGGTGTTTATGTTTACCGTCCCGACCGGACCAAGCGGGCATACTACGAAGCCCTGGGTTTGCGGTATTATGTCAATGATCACCTGGTGGTGATGAACCGGTTGAAAGCGCATCTCACCTCTGCAGATTTTTTTGAATGGGGTATTTGTTATTCCATCAATGGAAGACGTGGGGTAAATCCCGGATTTGGCAAGGGTTTACGATGGCTGGGCAGTCCGTTCAGGCGAAAGCCCCCGCACCTGAATTTTTAAACAATCAGAACAACCGGCCGGGAATGCGCAGGTTGTTGCTGCCCAGATACCTGAAATAAAGGCCCATGGAGAATTCAGTCTTTTTGTACTGGAAATCGTAGTAGGGCTCAACCCTGAAGTCAATCCATAGTTTTCGTTCTACCAATGGCCGGCTTACGACATACCTCAGCATGGCCAGATACCGGGTGTTCCGGTTTAAATACACATCCTGCAGATTTACATTTGAAAACATAGGTGCACCAAATGTGCTGGTAAATTCACGGGCATACCACATACTCAGTGCCACCTCGTGCCAGTGGTGCAGACGCAATCGTATATTTCCCATTCCTGCCCATCCATTGGTAAATGGCTGACTGGGTGTTGGACTGTTGTCCAGACTCTGGAAGCAAAGCCCCTCCAGAATGAGTGCACTGTCTGCAAGGTAAAATCGTCCGCCGCCTCCTGCCAGTATCCGGGTGGCCATGGGTATGTAATTGGTTTGCAATGCCTGTCCGCCCCGGTGAAAAATGGTGGCAAATGCAGGTACACTGAATTTGAGTGTATGGGTTTTTATCAATGAGATTTCGGCTGACTGGCCAAAAAACAGTTGCTCCTGACGGCCTTTTTCAGCATTGGCCCGTTGCCGCCAGTCGAGCCAAAGGTCGTAATCTATGCGGGAACTGCGGTGTTTTATCTGAAGCCCGGTTTCAAGCGGGTGGGTAAATACATTTTCGTAATTATAGACAGGTTCAGGCAATCCATGGTTTACATGTGGCAATACATTGCCAAAAAGGAAATTCCATTTCTTTTTTTTCAGGTCAAGCTGAAAAACCGGTCGGGCTATGGGTTTGCTTTCCCCGTAATTCTGTTGCAGAAAAATTCCCGTCCGAAGTGTATTCTGCTCATTCAGACGATAATGGATCAGGCCCTGTCCCTGCACACCAATGAAGGTTGCTCCCGGGTTCAGGTTGCTGAAATATTCGTTGTTTTTGATGAAATGAAGTACATCCAGACTCATTCCCCATCGGGTAGTGGGTGCAGACGGTTGCAACAGAAAACTGCGGTTACTGAGCTGGGCAATGACGGAAGAGGCCGGAATCAGCAGAGAAGTAAGAATGCACAATCGCCTCACAGGGCGAAAATACACATTTGGACTTTAAACCTGGTCTCCCCGTAATTTTCGGTATTGTTTTCTTGCTTCCGGCAGAAAATGACTGCCCGGATAGTCCAGAATGATTTTTTCAAATGCCTTTTTTGCATTTTCAGGGTCATTCAGTCTCTGCAGATAAAGCATTGCCAGTCTGTACCAGGCGTTGTCTGCCAAAATATCTGTTCCATAGCCGGCAATGAGTTGTTTGTAATATTTCTCTGCATCAGGCCAGTTTTGCCTTTTTTCTGAGATGATGGCTTTTTGCATCAAAATATCATCTGCTAATGGAGTGGTTAAATACAGTTGTTGTATGCTGTCCAATGTGGCTGTTGCTTCTTCCAGCTTATTTTGCGTAATGAGCAGTTCGGCCATTGCGAAACGTTCCAAGGCATCGTAATTGCTGTCCAATCCGAGATTTTCTGTTACCGTAAGGGCAAGCCGTATGGCATTGTTGCTGATAAGTTGTGTGGTGGCTGCCTTCAGCACATCCAGTTGCAGCATAGCCCAATCGAAATCTCCCCTGTAGTAGCTGAGTCTGGCCCGGCGGAATTTGGCTTCCTGCCCCAGTGCTTCTTCAGGAAAATCTTTCTCCACTTGTGCAAAGAGGAGTTCACTGCTCCAAACGTCACCGTCAATGGTATATGCATCGCCCAATGCCAGTTTCCCCAAAGCCAGCACCCGCGGGCTCAATCCCGGGCTTTTCACAAAGTTTTCCAGCATTTCCACAGCCTTCTCTGGTGTGTGCATATACTGGGTATACAATTCGGCAAGCCGGTTGCATACGCGATAGGTATAGTCAGAGTAACCCCTGTCCCGAAGAAATGTGAGGCAGTCGGTTTCCAGAGTTTTCATGGCAACAGGGTCGGTCGTGGTCTGCGTCTTTAACTGATAATACCGGGTCTCCAGCAGTCCGGCACCAGCATCATCGTAAAAGGGCCCGTCTGCGCCCAACGTTCTTACATATTCAAAACATTGGGTTGCCACATCCCAGGCTTCATTGCTCATGCACAACTCGCCCAACTCCACCACACGCTGCCCTTTTTCCTTCAGCCGCTTATCCAGCGAACGCGTTTGAACAAAAGCCCCCTGCCAGTCTTTCTGCTTGATAAAAGTCCATTTCAGCAAATCAGCAAGTTCATAGCTGTCGGGTTGTCGGGTTATCGATTGCAGCAAGAGTTTGCGCAGAAAAACAAAATCGGTGCTGTCTGTAATGTTCATCTCAAACAGCTGTTTGCTTTGTTCGTATGGGTAACCTGCCCTTAACACGAGTGCAACATATTTTTCAATGCCTTTTTCCCGGTTTCCGGTTTCCATATAAAGGCCGGCGAGTTGGGTGCTGAAATCTGCCATTCCGCCGGTTTTCAGTTCAGCTGCTTCCAGCGCTGCGATAGCCATATCGGTTCGTTTCCGTTTTTGAAATGCCGAAGCCATGGGTGGGTATAAATCCACCTGGGTGCCTAAATCGTCTATCAGCTTTTTATAATGATTTTCTGCATCCTTGCCATTGCCCTTTTTTTCCATCACATATCCTTCATCTACCCTGAATTGTGGGTTTGACGGATATTTTTTACTCCGTTTTCTTACAAACTTTTCAGCCTGGTCAAAGTTTTTGGTTTCAATCAGGCACAGCAGATAGTGTTCGTAATGGTAAAAACTGGATGGGTTATCCTCTGCCAACTCCTTATACAGGGGCAATGCTTTTTCATATTCCCCGTTCTCAAAATATTGGGTGGCCAGCTTATCCGTGCTTGCAGGCTGCGCAAATACACACAGCGCCATACTAGCTGTGGCGAGCAGTGCCCATATTTTTTTCATTGCAATCAATTCCTCAAATTTAACGATTATCAATTGTCAAATGGTGTGCCGAATCTCTGTGACAGTGATTTATTACACAAAATGCCCGGAGGTAAATCAAAACATGGGTATAAAATTGTCGGGTTTTGAAGAGGGGTGCCAGTGGTGGTACAATCCGTCACACCGGGTGCGCAGGGGCATGATTCCTTTAGCGTAGAACCGGAAAAACAAATCCCAGTCTTCTTTGCCCCATTCTGTAAAACCTTCATCGTATCCGCCGGTCGATTCAAGTTGCTTTTTGGTGGCTGAAAACAAGCCGGTACCGGCGCTGAACCATTTCCAGGCTTCTTTTTCCGGATCCAGTTGCCACTGGCATACCGGAAACCAAGCATAACGTTGCCCTGTATTCCTGCGCACTTTTTCGCCTAGTTTGTCTGGTACTGTCATGTCGGCATCGCAGGCAAAAAGGAGTTCACCACCGGCCAGATTCATGGCTTTGTTAAATGCCATGCTGCGCGCAAACGGAGAAGGGCTGGAGTGGAAAACCCATTGTGTGGGCCAGACTTGCTGTATGGCAGATTCAATGCGGCTGGCGTCAATGCTGCCACAGTCCCATACCGACAATGCGAGATTTTGTTCCCTGGCCTGTGCAGCCAGTGAAGGCAGTAAATGGGTGAGAAATGGCTCCGTCCGGTCCTTGATTCCCACACAAACCCATACTGTTTTATTGCGGTTTGGACGCAACAAACCATTAAGCAGCCATTCTGTGCTTCCTGTAAAATCTGTAAACAGACTGTGCCAGCCCACCCATTTTCGCTGGGGGGATTTGAAAATGAACCAGGCAAGTCTTTTCATGGTCTGCTATACCTGTGCAGATTCCCAGTCATCCATGGCTGTAATGCCTCCCTGCAGCCATGTCCATTCTATTTTTTGGTAAGAAAAGGACACCGTTTCAAGTACAGGAATCGTTGCATTTTCTGCCACCCGGTTGTTCCACATTTCTGCATGTATATCTGCAATGTTTGCATTGGTCAGCACTATGCGCAGTACATTCACTTCGGCTCCGGCGACCCCGGCAATTCTACTGGCAGCAGGTGCCCAGAAATTCAACTCCAGCCGTGAAATATTTTCATTGTTCACCAGTACTTGATATAACAACGGTGTGCTTGGGTCTATTTCCTTAGTGATAATGAGTGGTTTGTGTTGTCGCCTGCCGGAAGGTAATCCGCTGGCAGGGTCTCTGGGAGAAGTTATACTATGATCAAATGCATAAACGGCAATTGTATCTTCTCTTCCTTTTATTTTCACATTGCCTTTGATTAAGCCGCTATTTGCCGCTGTGATTTTTAAATATGCTGTGAGTGCCATGCTATGTTAAATTACCAAATAACAATCCGATCTGTTTCTTTTCTGTACATTTTTTGTCCGGGTTTAATGCCAAATGCAGCATAAAACTCAGGCATATTGCTCAGCGGGCCAAGTACGCGGAATTTGGCCGGACTGTGTTCGTTGCTTCGCACCTGGTTTGCAATTGCCTCAGGACGGTCATTGATCATCCATGCCAGCGCATACCCCAGGAAGAACCGTTTTTCCGGAGTGAGTCCTGCGATGATTTCTTTGTTTTTAAATTGATTTGTTTTTTTAAATGCTTCGAAACCCATCACAATTCCACCTAAATCCGCAATATTTTCACCCTGTGTAAGTGAGCCGTTGATGTGCAGGCTGTCCACAGCGATGAATGCATCAAATTGCTTTACGATGGATTCGGTTTTTTCTTTGAAACGGCGCCTGTCTTCATCGGTCCACCAGTCGTTCAGGTTGCCTTTCTCGTCGTACTGGCTGCCCTGATCATCAAATCCGTGTGTGATTTCATGCCCGATGGTACTGCCGCCAATGATGGAATACAGGATGGCATCATCGGCCAGTTTGCGTTCAAATCCCGGCACCATGATGTTGCAACCCGGAATCACAATTTCATTGTTGGAAGGATTATAGTACGCATTATAAGTTTGGGGCTGCATGCCCCATTCACTGCGGTCTACGGGCTTGCCATATTTGCTTAGCATATATTGTGTTGCCCATCGGTTGGCGGCCATTACATTGCGGGCATAGGAACTGCGGTCACACTGCAGGCTGCCCATATCTTTCCACTTATCAGGATATCCCATTTTCATGACAATGGCATCCAGTTTTTTCAGCGCTTTTTGCTTGGTTTCCGCACTCATCCAGTCGAGTTTTTTAATCCGTTCTCTGTATACAGTGCGTATGGCTTCGCCTATTTCCTGTAATTTTTCTTTGGTTCCTTTTGGCAGATATTCTGCCACATATACCTGTCCAATCAATTCGCCCAGTGAACCGTTGGTTTGCTCCACAACCCTTTTCCAACGGGGCTTGGCTACTTTTACACCCCGCAATACACCGGAATAAAATGAAAAGAATTCTGTGTAGGTTTTGTCATCAAGATAGCGTGCCATTCCACGCAGCAATTGGTATTTGAAATAATTCGTCCAGTCTTCGGAAGATTTTTCTGTAACCAGTTTATTCAACGAAACCAGATATTCAGGTTGTCCCACAATCACCGAGTCTGCATTTTTCAATCCCAGTTCATTCAGAAAAACATCCCAGTCCAAGCCCGGTGTGAGTTTCTTCAGTGCGGTTACAGACATCTTGTTGTAATTTTTCACCGGGTCCCGTGTGTCTTCCCGCCTGCGGTGGTTCTGTGCCATAGCCGATTCCAGTTCCATAACCTGTTCATGGAAAAAGGTTCTTACACTGGAAAACGTTTTTTCTGGATACAGGCCGGGTACTTTCTTCAAATGCGCAACAAAAGCTTTGCGGTTTTCCATGGCCCTTGCATCTTTGTCGAAATAATAACTGCGGTCGGGCAGACTTAGCCCGCCCTGACCGATAAATATGGCATTTTTGCTGCTGTTGCGGTCGTCCTGTCCCACATAAAAATTGAACAGGGGAGAGACACCTGTTTTGTGCAACATTGCTGCAATTTTCATCAGGCCTGTTTTGTCGGCTGACAAGCCTATTGCTTCCCATTCTTCTTTTATGGCTGTTATTCCTGCCCGGTTGATGGCGGCACTGTCCATGCCACTGAAATAAAAATCCCCGATTTTTTGTTTTGCGCTGCCTTTTTCCGGGTTTTTCAGTGCGGCCGAACTCATGCAGATTTGCTGCACCTGTGCATTGATGGTGTCCTGTATCATCTGCCACAGTCCATTGCTCTGTTCACTCTCGGGTATGGGGTGTTTTTTAAACCAGGCCCCGTTGGCATAAAGGAAAAAATCATCCCCCGGGTTTACGGTAGAGTCAATGTGCGAGAGCAGCGGATCGGGTTCATTTGTGCCGGGTCCGGATTTGCAGGCTGTGTGCAGCAGAATGGCGGAAATCAGCAGGAGACGAAATGAATATTTCATTTGTGTTTAAAAATAGAATATTTGCAGAGAAAAAAATTATTTAGATTTCATTTGCAACGGAATCATCAGCGAGGCGAAACCTCCAAAACCATGCGTTTGTCCCGGCAGAATCCAGGATTCCAGTCCACGCAGTTCCACCTGCCAGCCAAAGGATTTCTTTGCGATTTTGCTGTTATAATATGCCAGAAACAGATTGGCATCCCAGGTGTCAAAACCACCAATGGCCAGGGAAGGGGTAATGAAAAGATTCCGCAGCCAGTTGTTTGAGGCAATACGCGTGGTTCTGCTGAACCCTAATCTGGGTATGTAGCCGGGAATATGCAAATATTGTAGTGATAGTGCATTTTTACCGAAACTGTAGTTGGCAGACAATCGGAAGGGCATGGGAATATAGCCTGATAGTTTTTGCGAATCAATCTGCATTTGTTTCCATATAGTATCCCTGCGGCTGATGAACCAGCTTCCATTGCTCAGGTCTTTGAACTGAATATCTGCCTGATAAACTTGTGCGGATCCCAGATTTCCTTTTTCGAACGATTGCAAACCAGATTCGGGATTTTGCAGGTTTCGGCTGTTTTTTTCCACGCCGGGAACATAAAATACACCCAGATTATCCGCCGAAAAATGTACAGAGGATTTGGGTCCGGTTTGCCCATGCAGCCAAAAAGAAAAGCCGGCACCGATACCTTTGCCCAACCAATTATTGCGCCCGCTGTTCAAAAAATCAGCGGTAAGGTCGGCCTGGAGGTAATTCAGAAAGGTGTCGGTGTACAAATAGCTGTCTGAAATGCGCAACTGCCGGAAGGCCAGCAACTGGGAAACCTGAAACGAAGGTGCGAATAACCATTTGCGGGCACTGTCCAGTTTGATTTCCTGAAACTGAAATTTCCAGTCGCGTGTGGCAAACTGCTGAATGCGGGTATGGTTCAGTGCCAGTTTTTGCCCGGCATAGGGCGCATTGCCCTGAAAAACCAGGCGGTACAGGTCGCCGGAATAGGTGCCCCCTACCAGATTGGTTTGCGAAACGGATATCCCCTGCAAATGAATTTTATTATCCGGATTTACTGATAAAAATTTCCAGGGATACAACAGGAGTTTGAACGAAACAGAAGAACCGAATCGGTTGGTGCTTTGCTGACGTTTTTCACCTGTTGTAATCTGTTTTTCAGAAATATAGCCTCCAAACGCGAGTTTGCGCATGATGGCTGCGTTCAGCGCGCTGCTGCCGGTTTGCAGATCAAAGGAAACCAGGGGTCTGTAATACCGGATCCCTAGGGATGTTCTGTTCACGCGGGAGGCAGAATCGCCTGCCTGTACCCCGGCGTTTGCAACAAATAATAACATTACAAAAAATAAAATATTACAAATTCGCTTCATACTCAAATGTGGCATTGGCTCTTACTTTCAGTTTATACGAATTGTATATTTTTTGCTGTGCACCACTGCCCTGCACATGGGCTTTTATGGCAATAAAACGGGCTTTTCTCAATGCCTCCATTTTGTTGCGTGGAATTTGCGCTTTCAGTTGTGTACGCGCAGCTCCTGCGGGTTTTCCCGAACCATCCGTTTTCCCGGGTGCTATGCGGCCGTCGGGTATTAAATCTATGCTTTCTATGCCCTGTTCATTCGCATCCAGCAATTGCATTTCCAGCGTTACATCAAATGGAAAATCATTGAATATGTCAAATAAAAGGGTTGCACTTTTTATGCGTTGTATGTCTTTTACTGAACTCATGTCCAGCGCCTGTGTGTCCCTGAGATTGAGCCCACCTACTGCAAATGTGGCAGGGGTTTCCAGCCGTAGAAAAATATCCACCCTGCTGTTTTCAAATACAAAATCTTTCCAGTTGCTGCTGTTTCCATTCGGGTTGGTTTCCACATCCAGATTGTAATGAATCATCTGGGGCAAATTCTCTACAAAAGCCTTGATATTGGAATTGGATGCATTTAAATCCACCTGTTTTTCGGTAAATGCATTGGGCACAAAGGGCGGGGCGGCAATGAATATATCGCTGTTCAGAGGAGTGGCATTCAGGGTAACTTTGTCTGTACTGAATACATTTTCGCCCTGTAGTTTATTCACTTTAATCCGGCCTTCGGCACCAATGTAATTTTTCACCAGCACCGAGGCTTTGAAATCCTTCAGTGTGAGGTTACCACTGGCGCCTTTGAACAACTCAAACGGAGCCGATTGGTCGCCGGATTGGTTGAGGGTGTTTCCCAGGTACCCTATGGCGTATTCTGGTTTCAGATCTTCCAGACTATAAAAAATACGTATGCTGTCCTTCAGCGTGATCTGAACCTTTCTGCCGCTGCTGTCCAGTGAGACCCTGAGAATCTGGTGAAAGGTATTCACCGTGTCTTTCACTGTCGGGTTTTTGCCTCTGAAATCCAGCAAATACCCGTTCATGTCCACCGTAGTTTCATCTACCTGCGCCACACCATTTACAGCGCCGGGCAGTTTTACGGTTCTCTCTATGGGTACTCCGTTCAGCGTGGCACTGGGAATGGCAAAATACATGGTCATGTTTTCCTGTATGGTGCTTTCAATTTTTATGCGCAACCGGCCCTGTCTGGCTTTGAAGAATTTTACTTCAGGTCCGCCCATATACATGGTAAGCCCTTCATCCTGATCCAGTACGGTCTGGTTGGGGAAGGCCGCTACGGCGGTTCTGGGTCTCAGTTTCCGTACAGACAATATCAGCTCCACCCCTTTGGCGGTATTGATGAGAACCGGACCAGAGCTGGCATTGGTCATCAATCGGGTAATTACTCCTTTCAGTGTTTTGCGCACCGTTTTGTTGCGCAGGTCTATGGATTTTGTTACAGCCCCGTCTGTAGGAATGTTCAGGAAAGAGTCTTTTGCTACAAGACTGTTGTCGTCGGCATTTCTCAGTTCAAATACAACAAGCCCCACGGTAACCGGCAATTCATTGTGTATGGAAATATCAAGCCAACCGCTGTCGAGGGTTGCCGTTTCAAAAAATGCGCTTGCATCTATATCCACCGGGTTCAGGTTGCTCTGGTCCTGGGCTGGCACATCCACGGTCTGTCCGTTCAGCAACCCAAAGGCAGGATTAATTTGTGCCAGTGTTACCCGTTGTGAAATGCTCCGGTCGCTGAGTTTGAGTCGGCGCAGGGTAAAGCTTGTGCCAATGCTGGTGTCGGGAACTTTTACCTGGGCCAGGGTGCCGCTGTACACCAGATTGTCGTACACCAGCGTGTAGCTGGTATCTCCGGGATTGTTTCTGAGATAGGTGTTGTCTATCCCATTCAGATCCATATCTGTGCTGAAAAGCGGCACACCCAAACGGGTATCCCAGCGGGCGGGTTTGCGGGAGCAGGCCGAAATGGCCAGCAGCCCGGACAGAATCAGGGTGAAATGGTTCCGGGTGAAATGCCGAGGGTGCATAAGTTTCAAATTTCAGGTAAATCTCAGAGTTTTACAGCAGGTGCAGGAATAAACCTGACAGAATACGGACTTAACGGCGCATGATCCATTCTGCAAGATTCAGGTTGAACAGCCACATGGAACCAAAAATGACCAGGCTGTAAATCCATACCATTGCCCACATCCACAGCACGATTTTGTGCCGGTTGTGTACAAAGGTCGTTGCCAGAATGCAGCCCACAGGTATACTGATGATAACCGGTGTGAGAATGGCCAGCAAGGGCAGCCCTCCGTTGTGTTTTATTTTGATGAGAAGCCGGTTGCGGCGGTTGAAATGACTGCCTTTTTTCCAGAATCTGCGCATGCGTTCATTCAGCCACAGGCCACCATACGTAAAAACACTTACGCCCACCATGGCTCCGGTGGTGCAACACACAAATCCTGCGAAGTGATTGGGCAGGGTGGTAAGGGCAAAGCCTACCCCGAGCACATATTTGAATGTACTCCATAAAAACACCAGAATCGCAGCACCGACAGACAAGGGTAGATTGCATCAAAGTTCCGCAAAACCAAAGGATTTCGCAAATCTGCAAAGAACCTTGCTGGCGTTATGCCTGCTTTTGCGCAATTTTGCAGTGCTTTTGTTCCACCCCCTCAGGCATATTTTCACCGGAATCCTTCTGGTTCTCTGCAGTTCTGTGCTGAATGCGCAGGATGACAATTCTGGCGATACAGCAATCACCCGCAAACGCAGCAGTCCGGGCTCGCAATCCCTGCGGAATCTGAGCATGGGCAACGATTCATTTGTTCCCTGGGACAGTGCTTTTCCCTTTGTGCATCGCTATGTTCCGGCACTTGCATCTGCTATGCCTTTTGCAGATCTGGGGGTGGCAGGCAGTCCCCAGCGCAACCTGTTTTTCTCAGCAGAACAGGCAGCCGGACTGCAGTCGGGTTTCAATCCCTATCCGTTTCAAAACAAATTTGCGCCCGATTTTATATTCTATAAAGCCGCTGTGCCGTTTACCCGGTTTTCCTACGCCCAGGGTGGAAATGGCCGCACTGCGTTCAATGGAACCCATACCCAGAATTTTTCGCCCACCTGGAATGTGACGGCCGATTTCTCCAGCATCAGCAACAATAAAATTTATGCCGGCAGCCTGCAGGAACACATGCACAAAAGCACCACAGCCGGTAGTCGCTTCAAAACGCAAAACGGCCGGTTCAGCCAATACCTGGTGGTTTCGTGGAACCGCGCAAGGCGGAATGAAAACGGTGGCCTGTCTGACGATTCCCTGTTTTTTCGCAACGACACCGGTACCCTGTTTGGCAAAAAAAATCCATTGAAACGGGTGGAAGGGGAATATGATCCCATGCTTGCCGCAGCGAAATCTTTCTATGCCAGCCGGTATCATCTGGTGGAGCATCAGTTTCAGCCCGTGCGTGGGAAAAACCTGTGGCTTGTGCACCGGCTGGACTGGAACAAAGACAAATATCAGTTGAAAGATTCCCGCAGAGACACTGCCTATTACGGGAGCTGGTCGCAATATGCAACGGGCTTTGTAAACGACAGTTTTGCCTGGTCGTTTCTGAAAAATGAAGCAGGCATCGGAGCCCGGGCAGTTGCCGGAAGTACAGAACTCCTGTTGCGCGGAACCTGGGGCTATGAATGGTCCCGTTATTCTGCAGAATATTTGTATGAATCCATCATTCAGCGAACACAGGCGCTGCATGGCAGTGTAATCGCCAATGCCCCATCCTGGCAGGCCCATGTTCAGGCAGACTATTACCTGTCGGGTTACGCACAGGGGGATTACAAACTGGCAGCCAATGCACGGTATACGGCAGGGAAATTAAAAGCCCATGCGGGACTTGTATTGCAACAATACCATATGCCGCTGATGGTAAACCGCTTCTGGAACAATTCATTTGACATTTCAAACGCGGGTTTCTCACCGGCAAATCTGCAGCAATTGCAGGCCGGGGTTGCCACATCGGGTTCTCATATCCGTGCTGAGGGTACAATCATCGCAGGCACTACAAACCATTTGCCTTACAATTATGGCAGCCTGAATTATCAGCAAGCTGCAAACCTGAATTTTGCCCAGGCAAGAGTTTCTGCCATGTTCCGGTTGGGCCGCTGGCATATGGATTACCGCTTGGTGTGGCAAACGTTCAACAAATCAGAAATCATCAGTGCACCGGCCATTTTCTGGTATTCTTCCTGGTATTATCAGGGCCGTGTGTTTAAGGGAGCCATGCTGGCGAGGCTGGGTGCAGATGTGTGGTACACGACGAAGTATGACCCTTATGTGTACCGGGCCGATGCAGCTGCGTTTTATCCTGTAAAATCAAACAGCAAAGCCGGCAATTATCCCATGCTGGATGTGTATGTAAGCGGGGAAGTAAAAACCGTGCAGATTTTTGTAAAACTGGAGCATATCAACAACAACCTCACCCGTTACGGTTTTAACAACCAATACTTCAGTGCCCTGCACTATCCGCTGGAACCCTTCCGGCTGCGGATAGGGCTGAGTTGGAAGTTTTTTTATTGATGGGGGTGACGGTTTGCAGATTTGCGAAGGGCGGGGCGACTGACCGAAGTTACTGATTTCACCCTGCTATTGCAAAACCGCTGTTAACTGCCGTTTATTTCAAAAATTCAGTCAATGATAATGGGTTGAAGTATCCAAATTTTTCGTCCGCACTTTTAAGTTTACCAAAAATCCAATTCAGAGTTTTACTCTTGCCTCCCCACTTTTCGAGGTTCGCATAATTACTTGCAAGATAAACGCTTGTTTTGTTGAAACCGACCAAAGTTTTTATATAAGCATTTAATGATTCCGAATTTATTTTGTCGGTGATAATTACTTTGTGAAAAAATATAGTCGCACCTTGATTGTCAGAAGTCAATTCAAAGGCAGAAGTTTCAAAATCAATTTCGACATTCTCAAACTTTAATTTTATATCATAGATAATTGCTGATTTAAATTTTGGATCCCACAAATCAAGGATTTCTTGATTTACTCTATTATTTTCTTTGCCGTCATAATAATTATGAGATCTGAGGTAGTCATCAAGTTCCAATGTTACTTTGGCTGTAAGAGTTGGATGGTTCATTAAATGGCAGTTAACGTTTTCGGGCTTAAGGAGGGCAGGGATTTTACTCTTACTTTTAAAAGAAACTTGTCTATTCTCAAATATACCTTAATCTTTATAACGAGGAAATTACCCCTGCTATTGTTAAGCTTGTGTTAGTCGAGGTCTTACATCTTTGCAAATCTTTGTCTGTCAGGATTTGATAATTCAGGCTTTTGTAACAGTATAGCTTTTGCTAAATCAAGTTCATTTGATGAATTATAAACTTGCCGGTTGCAGTTGTGTATTATTAATCCATTGTAAAACTTGATAAATTCAGGATTATTCAATTCAACAATTTTATTGTTCATGCCCGCCCAAGTAGGGAATTGATCTTTCAACAGAATACTTACTGCTAATGTCGGAGTAAGTGGAAAAAATATTTCATAGGCATTCATATTTAAATCTTCGTGTATATGTCCAACAACTGGATGGTCTGATGTATAAAATAGCGAATCGGTATTATTTCTCCAATAAACCCAATATCTATCACACAACTCATTAACCACATCATCATTGTCAAGGGTTATGAAGGATCTAATTTGATCTAACTTCGCGTCATGATTTTTTGGCGTGAGTCCATAAGATCCAATAAATTCCTTTGTAGCACTCTTAGCTAATAATTGTCTTTCTGCCTCTAGCAAGGCATGGCGACTTAAAGTTCTACTTTCTTCAGTTCTGCTCTGCTGGATAAGTATAAACCGTGCTAGTTCTATTCGATTGTTATGGCTTGGATCCTCTATGTTGCCTTTATTTAGTTGATCGATAATCCTACTAAATACAATTGCAATGTCACTTTCAAATTTAGACAGAAGCTTTTCTATTGTCTGATCTCCAAGAATGCTATCAATAGGCTCGTAATCATAAAAGTATTTTTGATTCGCAATATTGTCAACTGAAGTTTCAAACTGATTCTTCGTTCTAAAGTCAAAAGCATAAATTTTACCATCTGAATCAGTAAATTTCTCAAGATAGAATCTTGGTACAAAATGTTGGTTCTTTATTTTGTTCACAATCTTTTCTGGATTTCGGCTAACGTTTCGGGGGTTTGCGATGGCGGGGTGTTTTAGCACTAAACCTTGTTCGGAGAACTGAACTTCCACCTTGCACAAATGTGTCTGCGAAGCACGGAACCCCCGCTATCGCAAACCCCTTGTTAGCTGTAGTGCTTTTTCTGTCCACCGTTTTACGCTTTTATTTCTTCAACAAATTTTGATGTCTTGCCGCTGTATTTACGTTTATACTTGTCAAACTTGAACTCTCCCATATCTGCGTTGTTACCCATTAAGTCTTTGCCTTGCCACTCAACTGTAGAAACCATATGCAATTCTTTCAAGGCTCTTGTCATACCAACGAAGAGTAAACGTCTTTGTGCTTCTATAGTGTCTAAACCCCTCGCTTCATTAGGCAAAATGCCTGAAACAAGTCCATTAATGATTACGAAGTCCGATTGAAGTCCTTTGGATTTATGAATTGACATAAAGTTAATCTTGCCTTTTTCAAACTCTTTCTTGGTTTTCACTTTGTTTGTTAAGTAAGATATACTTTCCTCAATGTTGTTTTCGTCTATATGCTCTTTCAATATCTCAAAGTCATTTTGTGTGGCAAAAAAATCTTGAATTGTCGGTGGGTTGGAAATGAATGATGCTAATGGGTCAGGCAGATATTTTAAATTTAATAGTTCAATAATTAAATCGGCTTCCTTGAAGCCTGTCTGGAATTTTGTTTTTAATAAACCTATGAGTTTAGCCTTTTGAAAGTGTCCGTAATGCTTTAATAAAAATAGAATGTAAGGGAGTTTGTTTTTGCTGTAGATGGCGTTCATCCACCAAATTTTAGCCAATAGTTCTTTGTCCCAATCTTCATTCCAACAGTCATTTATTTCAATATTTTGTTGTCCTAACTTTGCTTTGAGTGTTTCTACAACTACCCCCAACGGGCTAAGAACAAGAATACTTGCTTGCGGGTCTGCGGCTTTGATATTGGCGATAATACCAAGTATATATTCGTCACATTGGTCTTGAGTTAATAATTGGTTGAAATATATTTTGCCTTCCTTTTTTGATTTGTTCCACTCTTTCTCAACTCTTTTCTTGTTACGCTGTAAAAGTTTTACGCAATAATCTACAACCTCGTCTGGACAGCGATAACAAATGTTTTCGTGTGGTATTTTTTCAACTGTCGCATCATTGTAAAGTGCAATAATTCCATCGGGGTCAGCATCTTTAAAACCGTAAATTGATTGGTCGTCATCACCGAGTATTATTGTTTCTGTCGCCAATTGAGAAGCCAGCATTACAAGTTTTTGCTCGTCAGGGTTAAAGTCCTGAAACTCGTCAACGAGTAGTAAATCTAATTTTCCGATTTTGTCTTCCGCATATGCTGGGTTGGCTTTAATGAAACTAACGCAACTTGCTATCATTCCGTCAAATGTTATACATCTAACAAACTCACATATTGTCGGAAAGTCAATTTCTAACTTTGTTGATAATGAGAAGAGGATTTTAAATTCAATCTTGTTGTCTATGATGTGAACTTCAGGCAGATGATTTAATTTGAGTGCGAAACTGTGTAACGTTGAACAAGAGACACTTTCGTTTTTGCTGAAACTTTCTGTCAAGTCTTTTACTGTGGCATTAGTAAAAGAAACCACTTTTATCTTCTCCGCTTTTGGAAATTCGTCTGCAATGATTTGCTTAATCTTTGTCGTTTTACCTGTCCCAGGTCCTGCAAGTAATATTTTCATTTTTTGTCTTTGTCTGTTAGTGTTGGGTGGTCGTCATAGCATTACAGCTAACTAGCTTATATGCGCTACAAAATAGCGCCAATCTGCCCAATCTGGCTGTATACACGCTATGTTATAGCGCCTTATTTCTTTTGAACTTGCACCAGTCTGCCACATACTCTTCCTCAATGCTTTTCCGGGAACCAAAGATATTTCCTTGTTTGAACAGGAATCCCCTCTGGCAATAACATAACTACACAGCTGCCTTTTCTCAGTGCAATTTAGTCTACGGAGCAATAATTTTCAAGAGGGGAGCCCTGTTTTTATAAAAAAGGTTGTGGCGCCGCATGCATGGTTCGACAGGCCTGCCCTAACCTGGAAGGGGCGGGCTCACCATGACATGCGGAGCAGCCTCAATGCGCCTCCAGCCAGTTTTCTCCGGTGCCGTATTCCACTTCAACAGGTACTTCCAGGGGCATGGCTGTGGCCATCAGGGCTTTGATTCTGGGCGCGATGATGTCAATCTCATCCCGGGTTACATCAAACAACAATTCGTCGTGCACCTGCAAAATCATGCGTGATTTCAGTTTTTCTTTTTTCATCCAGTCATGAATATGAATCATGGCCATTTTGATCATGTCTGCTGCACTGCCCTGTATGGGTGCGTTGATGGCGTTGCGTTCCGCAAACCCACGTACGGTGGCATTGGCACTGTTGATGTCGCGGATGTAACGTCTGCGGCCCAAAAGGGTTTCTACATATCCATGTTTTCTGGCAAAGTCAATGGTGCTGTCCATGTAGGATTTGATGCCGGGAAATTTTTCAAAATAATTGTCGATGATTTCTTTGGCTTCCTTGCGGGGAATGCCCACACGCTGGCTTAGTCCGAAGGCTGAAATGCCGTAAATGATTCCAAAGTTGACTGTCTTGGCTTTTCTGCGCATGTCCTTATCCACCGATTCCAGGGGTACACCCCAAACCCGGGCCGCTGTGGCCGTATGGATATCCAGTCCCTGCCGGAAGGCTTCGGTCATGCCTTCGTCTTTGCTTACATGGGCAATCACACGCAATTCTATCTGCGAATAATCTGCACTTAAGAGCACATGGTTGTTGTCCCGCGGGATAAATGCGCGCCTCACTTCTTTGCCCAGTTCTGTGCGGATAGGAATGTTCTGCAAATTGGGGTTCTGGCTGCTGAGTCTTCCCGTGGCAGCCACAGCCTGGTTGAAACTGGTATGCAATCTTCCGGTATGCGGATTGACAAGTTGGGGTAAAGCGTCTACATAAGTGCCTTTCAGTTTTTGCAATTGCCGGAAATCGAGAATTTTCTGCACAATTTCGTGTTCACCGGACAGGGTAAGCAGGGTTTCCTCATCGGTCTGGTACTGTCCCGTTTTGGTCGTCTTGGGTTTGTCAATCAGTTTTAATTTATCAAACAGAATTTTACCTACTTGTTGTGGTGATGAAATATTGAATTCTTCACCTGCCAACTGGAATATTTGGGTTTGAATATCGCTGCTTTGCAAAGCCAGTTCTTTGCTGTATTCGGTAAGAAAACCGGTATCGATACGCACCCCTTCTGTTTCCATGGCGGCAAGCACGGGCACCAGAGGCATTTCCAGTTCGGTAAATACACTGTTTACATTTCTGTTTTTTACTTCGGGTTCCAGTTTTTGTTTCAGCTGAAAAGTAATGTCCGCGTCTTCTGTTGCATATTCCTTTACTTTTTCCACTTCCACCTGCGACATGTTTAATTGATGCGGACCTTTTTTCCCGATGAGTGATTCAATGGAAACGGGATGGTAGTGCAGGTAGCTTTCGGCCAGTAAATCCATGTTGTGGCGCATATCCGGTTCTATCAGATAATGGGCCAGCATGGTATCGAACCAGGGTCCCGCTACATCAATTCCATAGCGGTTCAGCACCATCAGATCATATTTGATATTCTGTGCAATTTTTGTTTTATCGCTTTCAAAAAGCGGTTGAAAACGGGCGAACAACGCTTTGGCCTGTTCAAATTCCGGAGGGAAAGGAATGTAATACCCTTCCCGGGCTTTGCAGCTCAGTGCCAGCCCCACAATGTCTGCCTGAAAGGCAATCAGGCCTGTGGTTTCTGTATCAAAACAAAACTCTGCGGATTGATTCATGGCCTCTATGGCTTCCGCAATCAATGCATCTGTATCGCACAGTTTGTAAGTATGTGCTGTGTTTTCTATGGTGCGGTATTCTATGCTTACCGGTTTGGCTTCTGCCGGCGGCTGGTCAAACAAACTGCCCTGCACGGGTCCATTTACCGGAGCCTGGTTTCCACCTGATTCACCAAATACGCGTTTCATCATGGTGCGGAATTCCAGTTCATTGAAAACTTCCCGCAGTTTTTCATCCCTCACTCCGGTCAGTATCAGCTCATCGGGGTGCAACTCTACCGGCACAGCGGTATTGATGGTGGCCAGCCGCTTGCTCATGAGGGCTTGTTCGCGGTGGTTTTCAAATTTCTCTTTCATGGCCCCTTTGAGTTTGTCTGTATTTTCCAGAATATTCTCTACAGTGCCATACTCCTGAATGAGTTTTTTGGCGGTTTTTTCACCCACACCGGGTACGCCGGGTATATTGTCTACGGCATCGCCCCAGAGACCCAGAATGTCAATGACCTGATCGACCCTCTCGATTTCCCATTTGTTCAGTACCTCGCGCACACCCCACACCTCGTCCGGATTGCCCATACGACCGGGTTTATAAATGAACACATGTTCGCGCACCAGTTGGCCGAAATCCTTATCCGGGGTCATCATGTAAACATCAAAACCCAGGTCGGCAGCCTGCAGGGCAAATGTGCCGATGATGTCATCTGCCTCATACCCGTCGTGTGTGATTACGGGAATGCCAAATCCTTCGATGATGCGAAAGATGTAGGGAATGCTTTTTCGCAGATCTTCCGGCATTTCTTCACGGTGTGCCTTGTATTTCTCGTATTCAAGGTGGCGTTCTGTGGGTTTGTCTGTATCGAAAACCACGGCGATATGGGTGGGTTTCTGTTTGTTCAGTACATCGAGCAGTGTGTTGGTAAAGCCGAACATGGCACTGGCATTGAGGCCGGTGCTGGTAATGCGGGGGTTTTGGTTAAAGGCAAAAAAAGCCCGGTAAATCAGGGCCATGCCATCGAGCAGAAAGAGTTTCTTTTCAGCCATAAGTGAAGGGTGTAAAAGTACGTGAAAATACAGAAACCGCTTGAAACGACCGGAGGAGTGGCGTGAATTTATTTACCCCAGGGGTCGACCCATTTAAACCGGGTGGGCTCAGCAGGCACTTTCATCCTGTCTGACAATTTGGCCAGTCTGGCGGGCAGTGCCATCAGGTAATCCCTGCTTTTTTCGGCTTTGTCATTGAGTCCGGTGATGCGGTCTATCTGCCAGTGAGCCAACAGGATTTTCAGGATATCGATATAATCTGAGGCAGTGTATACTCCCAACCGCTGGGCCGCATCGGCAAAAGCCGGGAAAGATTGTCCCCGCGTTTCACCGGATTGGCGAAGCAGATTGGCCGGCATGGCGATTTTTTGTTTCATCATATCCGCAAATACTTCCACTACACCCGAAGGGTCGGCAGACAGGAGTTGTTTTACGAATTCACGGTATGCCAGATGGTGGCGCATTTCGTCGCCAGCAATGGTGCGGCACATGCGGGCCAGACCGTGAATGCCTTTTGCAGCAGCAAGTTCGCCAACCCTTTTGTGGCTGATATGCGTGGCCAGTTCCTGAAAGCTGGTATACACAAAATTGCGGAAGGGGTCATTGTCCAGGCCCAGGTCAAAACCATCGCTGAGCAGGTATTGGGTACTTATTTCCACCTCGCGCATGTTCACCCTTCCACTCAGGTACAGGTATTTGTTCAATACGTCGCCGTGGCGGTTTTCTTCAGCCGTCCATTGGCGCACCCAGTCACTCCAGGGGTTTCTGCCATGCTGGTCCACGCCCTCCATTCCCATCAGCCAGCTTTCATAACTGGGCAGGGCTTCTTCGGTAATCATGTCGCCTATGAGCACGATCCAGAAGTCGTAATCCAGTTCCCGGGCCTCGCCCTGCAGGTTTTTCACCTGTTCGGTGAAGTCGGGCTGTCTGGAGTCCGGCAGAAAATCGGCGGGTTGCCATATGTTGTCTACCGGGAGCAGGTACTTTTGGACATATCCCTCAATCGCCGGTTCCAGCGAACGCATCACCTCCAGTCTCTGTCCCTTTACACCCATCTGCGGTGCAAATGTCGGCCAAAGGCCGGGATGGGCAAAGCAGATTTATTTGCAATTTTCAAATCTTGCTTTAACTTGCAGAGTATAACCATAAACAACTAAGAAAATGAGTACCCCCTTACAACCCGTTGTTCAATCGAAAAAGGCCCGTGAATTGTTCGCATTTTTAATGGGATTTTGCATCTGTCTGGGCCTGTGCTGGCTGGCCTGCTACACCCATACAATGCCACTTGTTACCCACGATCATTCAGATACCCCGGAATGTCCGCCCTGCGATACCCCCCGCATTGTGGTTATTGAGCCGGACAAGGGTCAGGAAATCGCGGAAAGTGATTTTAACCATTTTTCTGATGAATTTGCCAACAAGTATCCGGTAACTGCAACTGACCGGAGATTGGGTTTGTATGGTGGCAGAATAGGCAGAGGCGCCATTCAGAATCTCCTAATCAATGCCAAAAACGGCGGGGACCCGTATTTGTATTTCCGTTTGGGTATGATGGGTGAAGAAACCGTGATGATGTTTACCACAGGAATTGAAGCCACCAGCTCAAGAATGTATTACCGTAACAATGGGGCGGAAAGCATGTGTCCGCTGAATTGCGAAACTCCATCAGGCAACATACCAAGACCCGGCAGATAGTCAGGAATTGTTCGCGAAACACAGGTGCTGTTGAATTATTTTGTTTTTACAAAATACATGTCAATGGCACCTTTGTTTTTTGCATCAATTTTCCCGCGGTATTCACATTGAAACCGGTCTTTGATTAAGGCATGGGTTTGTCCGGAAATGTTGATGTGGCCCGGTTCTGAGCTTTGTTCCATCCGTGCTGCGATGTTTACTGCGTCGCCCCAAATGTCGTAGGCATATTTGTTCTGGCCCACCACTCCGCTGATGACAGTGCCGGTATGAATGCCTATGCGGAATTGAAAATGACAACCAAACCTTGTCTGCATTTGCTCTTCGGCAGACTTGTTGTAGGTAATCATGTCCATGGCAGCCATCAGTGCCCGGTGGGCATCGTCTGATGCAGGATTGTGCAGGCCGGCAGCATACATATAGGCGTCGCCAATGGTTTTTATTTTTTCGAGCTGATATTTTTCCATGAGTTGGTCGAAATGTCTGAAATAAAAATCCAGCATATCCACCAATTGTTCAGGACCCAGACTTTCAGCCAGAACGGTAAATGATTTAATGTCGCAAAAAACAATGGTAACACTCGGGTGAACGCGGGGTTTGGCCCGGCCGAAAGCTTTCAGTTCGGCAGCAGTTTCTTTGGGTAAAATATTCAGCAAAAGTTTTTCCGATATTCTGCGTTGTTTCAGAACAAATCTATAAGCGAATGCAATAATAACTATAGCCAGTAAAGCGAGAAGAGCCAGAACCAGAGCCTGGTTCCTGCGGCGTTCCTGTTTTTCCAGTTTTGATTGCAGCAGGGCTTCTTTATATTTCTGTTCTGATTTGAGAATATTTTCCTTTTTTTCAAATTCAAACCCCGCCTGAATGATGGCAATATCTATGGCTTGTTCATTGGCATTGACAATCTTTTGTATGCTGTCTTTGAGAAAAAGATATTTATAGGCCAGTTCGTATTTGCCTTTTTTGGCATACACTTTATGCAGCAATCCGGCGGAAACGGCAATTCTGGGTTTATAAATATGCATCCGGGAATTGTGCAAACTCAGCACGGCGTATTTTTCTGCTTCAGTGAGTTGGTTTCTTTGCAAATACACTTCACCCATGGTGGTGTAAATCCAGCTCAGGGCTATATATTCTTTTTTGGCAAGCTGGTAGGGTAGTGCTTTGTTGCAGTATTCCAATGCTTTTTCCAGTTCACCGCGGAGCCTGCTGAGTTCTCCGAGTGCCATGCAACATTCGTACTTCCTTTGTATGTAGTTTTCAGATTCACTTGCTTTGAGTGCACGGAGAAGATAATGCTGTGCATTGATATAATCTTTGGTTTCCATGCGGCATAAACCAATGAGATAAAACAAGGTGATTCCATCCCACGAGATTTCAGGACTGTCCTGATAATCCAGCGCTGTCTGAAGGTATTGCAGTGCCCGTTTGTACATACCCTGAGAATACAGTGTTACCCCTATCCCTTTGTTCGATCTGGCAATTCCGTCTTTGTATCTGATTTTTTCAGCTTCACGCAGACTGATGTAAAAATAGGTTACAGCCTGTGTCGGGTTACCCAGTACATTGCTGTTCGTTGCCATCCACTGATAGGTTCTCACCAGCATCCTCCGGTTTCCATTTCTTTCAGCAATTTTTTGGGCTTCCTGCAGGTATTTCATGCCCAACCGCACAGAATCCGCGCTTCCATTCCAGAACCTGTCATTCAGTTTGAAAAGGGCTTCAATTTTCAAACTGTCATCAGGGTACGAAAGGGCTTTCTGCAAAAGACTGTCTAACGCGTGCGCATGCAGACTGCTGGCTGTGATAAACAGGCAGCATAGCAACAATCTGGATGCAGAGGATTTCACGGAATTGAAACAATGTTACAGCAAATTTGGTGTTTTGCCAAATGCATGGTCTGCGAACCTGCGCAGAATGTTTGGAAATGTGATAGAATCCTGTAGTTTTGAAAATACAACTTAATCAATCATCCATGGAAAACAACAAAAAATCATCAGGAATCCTTAATTTTATTGTGGGATTTGTGGCAGCTGCAGGTATCTGCCTTGCGCTGGCCTATGCAGGGGTAAAACCGTTTGGCACAAAGGGGCAGTCTGTGATGGCCGACACGACCAAAACACCAGTGACAGACATGAAAAAGGGCCAAAAGGACAAGTTGATTTCTGATCCGATATCTTACGCCGAAATGAAAGAATCGACTTTTAATTCCTGGTCAGAAACATACAGGAATCAAATGGGGATAACCAGCAAGGATACAGGATCTATGGGCTCGTTATTGCCAAAGGATTTTCTGAAATTTCTTTGCGACAGTGCGTGCACTGAGGTCCATTGGCGCTGGGGTATGCCCAAAAAGCTGCCCTTTAAGAAGCCGGTTCTGATGTTTATTTCTAAAGGGTGTAAGGACAATCAAACAAGGTATTATTATATATTGCCTCCTAAAAAGCCGGTAACCTGCCCGCCTTATTGCAATTAATACACGGTCACTTCCATCCGGCCTGACGGGCCACAATATCCAGTCCTTCGGTGAAAGTGTGGGGATTATATCCGAGTTCTTTCTGTGCTTTGGATATATCCAGTCCGGTAATGGGTGGCCGCATGGCCGGCTGGTTCAGGTCCCGGCTTTTTACAAACTGCAGATTGTGGGTGGTAAAGTGAAAATGTGCCGCAACTTTATTAACGAATTCGTGTATGCCCATATAGTCGGGTCCGCAAATGTTGTATATGCCTTGTGCATTTTTTGACTGTGCCAGATAGCAGCCCATGGCCAGGTCTTCTGCGAGTGTGGGTGTACGAAACTGATCATCCACCACTTTGGCGGAGCTGCCATTTTTCAGGGTGTTGTATGCCCATAGCAGAATATTGCTCCGGCTCATATCGGCCACTACGCCATACACCAGTACTGTGCGTAAAATGGCCCAGTCTTTGGCAAATTCCATCACCCGTTTTTCCCCTTCCCATTTGCTCCAGCCATAATAACTCAGGGGCTCAGCTGTTTCATCTTCGGTATACATGGGGTGTGTTCCGTTAAAAATAAAATCTGTGCTCAGATGGATGAGCCGGAAATTGAACTTTGCAGATAGTCTGGCCAGATTTTCCACTGCATCGATATTCAATGTCCTGCATTCTTCCTGTTGCGTTTCGCAGGCATCTACATTGGTCATAGCTGCGGTATGGATGATAGCCCCGGGTGTATACTGCTGCACCAGTTCTGCCATGCGGGTATGATCGGTAATGTCGGCCTCTTCGTAGATATAGCCGTCTTTTACCGGATGTCTGTTCGGTCCTTTGCCGGTGGCAACAAAGGGAATATCCGGATGTTGCAGGTACAGGTCGGTTAGTTTCTGACCCAGTAATCCGTTGGATCCTGTAATGAGTATCATGGTTTATACAATTCCTTTTGCTTTTAATTCCAGGTATTTGTTCAGGGTGGAAATGGTGAGATCCTGTGGTTTTGTGACGATGCACTGTATGCCGTGATTGTTTAGCTCTATGGCCATTTGCCGCAGATCTGCCACCATTTGGCGCGCGATCATCCGGTTGTAAATTTCTTTCATGTTTTCAGACGGTGCATAGGCATAAGATTCCACTTCGGAATTGCTGAAGAAAATAACAATAAGCAAATGGCTTTTATTCAATTTGCGCAATACCGGCAGTACCCTTTGCAATGCATACATGCTCTCAAAATGTGTGAACAAAAACAACAGGCTTCTTGAACCAGTAATGCGACGGGTTGCATTGTACAGAAATTCATAATCTGCTTCTGTTTCTCTGTAGCTTTGATTGTAAAGAGCATCCATTATTCGCCGCAACTGGCCGGGGGAATTATCTGCCCTCAGAGCCGCACCCATTTTGTCTGAAAAAGCAATCAGTCCCGCCCTGTCACCCTTTTGCAATGCGGTATTGGCAATAACCAGTGATGCATTGATGCTATAGTCAAGCAGAGTGAGTCCGTTAAATGCCAGATTCATTACCCTGCTTTTGTCAATCACACAATAAACCGGTTGTGATTTTTCCTCAATAAAATGGTTGGTTTTTAAGGAAGCTGTACGACCGGTGGCTTTCCAATTGATATGGCGTATATCATCGCCTGCCACGTAGTCTTTGATTTGTTCAAATTCAAAGCTGAGTCCCAGTCGCCTTATTTTTTTTACGCCATAATATTGTGCAAGTCGCTGTGACGTATAAATGCTGTACTTTTTCATCTGAATAATACTGGGAAATACTGCCACTGTTTCTTCGGCAGGGGTAGTGATTCTTCTTGCCAGCAAACCCAGGGGACTATGCAGGAGAACGCGGATGGCACCGAAGCCATATTCTCCTCTTGAAAGTGGTTTCACGGTATACGGAACTGTTTTTTTTGCCAGGGGCAGCAGCCATTGACGAATAAGAAAATTGCGTTCCTGCAGTTGAAAGGGCAGTTCATCTGCAATGTGTACATACCATGGCAGTGGAAAGCGGTTTTTCAGTTCAATCCGAACGGAATTTTCATCACCGAGTGACCATTTTTCTGTGGTAAATCTTTCAACTTTAATGGGATTTGCAAAGAGGAAAATCAGCAAACCATCGGTAAGTGTGACAATGGCAAGGGCAATCAGTGCTACACGGGCAGGGGCCAATAACCAGCCAAACGGATAAGAGAGGATAAAGGCAATGACAAGCGCTGCCAGAAGCCAGAACAGGCGTTTGCTCAGAAACAGGTCAAACCGGTATAGCAGTCTTCGTATCAACGGGGAATTTCTACGGTTTTTAAAATTTCATCCACAACCTGTCTGATTTCAACGCCTTCCATTTCGCTTTCTGGTGTGAGAATGAGGCGATGATTGAGTACAGGGAAGGTAACGAAACGGATATCGTCTGGTGTTACAAAATTGCGACCGTTCATGGCGGCAATCACTTTACTGCATCGCATAATGGCCAGTGATGCCCGGGGAGATGCGCCCAGATAGAGGTCTTTGTGCGACCGTGTTGCATGCACCACACCGGCCACATATTTCATCAGTTCTTTGGAAATATGCACCTGGCTGACCGTATCGCGAATGTCCTGTATCTCCCTGGAATTCAGAACCGGTTTTATATCCGTAAGTGCATGACCGGAACCGGGCTGACTGAATCGCTGCAGAATTTCTGACTCTTCTTCCAGGGTGGGATAACCGATGATGATTTTCATCATAAACCGGTCCTGTTGTGCTTCGGGTAATTTATAGGTTCCTTCCTGTTCAATGGGATTTTGGGTAGCCAGCACCATAAAAGGCTGGGGCACCATTCTTGGGGTCCCATCGGTGGTGATTTGCCCTTCTTCCATAACTTCAAAAAGGGCAGCCTGGGTTTTTGCCGGTGACCGGTTGATTTCGTCGATGAGAACCACATTGGCAAATACAGGGCCTTTGCGGAACTCGAAATCCTGGGTTTTTACATTGAAGATACTGGTGCCGGTTACATCGGCAGGCATGAGGTCCGGGGTGAACTGAATGCGGCTGAATTGCAGGTCCAGACAGCGTGCGAGCAATTTGGCGGTCAGTGTCTTTGCAATACCCGGTACTCCTTCAATCAGTACATGCCCGTTGCTGAACAGTGCAGCGACAATGAGGTCTACCATTTGGGTTTGTCCCACCAGGGTTTTGCCCACCTCTGTGCGGATTTGCTGCACTGCGTTGGCAAAAGTGGAAAGTTCTGCCTGATGTTCCGGCAGGCCCGGAATCGGATTATCTAAATTTTCCATGTGTTTTATTGCAAGATGTATAAAATTGAGTAAGGGCGATGTTCATTTCCAGCAGGTCATCCTGATTCAATGCACTTAACAACCTGAATTTTTCATATTGATTGTATACGTGTTGAATAACCCTCTCGGGGACCCCACTTTTTTCACTCAGCCGGGCTATATCTTCAGCCGTGTTTTTGGGTTCGTGGATACGGTAATGAAAACGCAGAAATTGAACAAATTGATTCCATTCTCTGCGAAAAACCACGGTATTTTCGTTTTCTGAGTAATAAAAATATCCTATTGCATCGGCAAATGCGAGGGTGCTGTTTGCGGGTGGTTCTTTCACAGGGATAATGCGCTGCAAACGCCGCCCGCTGAACAATAAAAACAGGCCAATACCTGCCAGCATAAGGTTCCAAGCCATGCTCAATCCGCGGCTGCTGCGGATAAAATCCAGCATATCCCTGCGTGCATAGCCAGTGCGGGATTCCGGTTTTTGAATGCCACCACTCAGGTCATACCAAAGCCTGCCTGCCGGCATATGTGAAATGCACTGGGCCAGATATTGCCTGCCTTGTTCCGATTTCAGAAAATAGTTGCTGAAAAACAGTGGATTGGTATGCAGCATCATTGTTCCGGCCCCATAATGTACCCGTAAAAAATCAGGACCTTTGCTGTTTAATTCAGACAGGGTTACCACCAGATCCGGATCGGATTCCGAGAGAGCATCTTCAAAATCTTGTTCAGATAAAAGGGGTTTTTTATTTGTTTCTATGAAATAAAACCAGTCCATCAATTTTACAGTATCCTGGCCATTGAAGAATGTGAAACTGGTATTGGGCTGTCTGAGTGTTTTGTTGCGGAAAACGGAAAGGGCGGTTTGGCTTGTGAAGTTAGATAATTCGTAATTTTTCAGCGGCTGAAAGGATTTGTTTAAATCAGAAGAGAAACCATAAGTTGATACAAAAACATGTCCGCCGGCGGAGACGAATTTTTGCAGTAATTCGGTTTCTTTTTTGGTAAGGTACCAGTTTTTACCTGCATAGCAATACACATCTCCATTGGCAGGATTCATGCGGGAGATGGATTTTTCAAGACTGCTGTTTTCGGCAATTTCTGTGTATTGTGTACCCCATGTGTTTTTCAGGGTGTGATGGAATACACTCAGGTCATAAGGCTCTGTGCCCTCTTTTTTTAAGCGGGGTTCCCATTTTGTTTCAGCCCCGGAGCTGAGGAGCCAGTATAGCAGAAGTGCCAGCACAATGGCTGTAATACTCACGATCCATATGGTGCTGCGACTGTTCACTGCCTTGACTCAATTTTTGCGTGTAAATTCTGAAAAGAGGGAAGAATGACTTTGTAACCTTCTGAATCAATATGGCTTTCTCCATACCATACATAGTCAAATACACGGGTAAGATACTGAAAAAGGTCATAGTACGGAGCAGTACCCAGTTCGCGTAAATAATCCATGTTTGTTTTTTCATTGGACGGGACGAGCACATTTTTTTTGAACAGAAGCTGCAGGTTTTGCAGATAGAGAATGCGCACTGCCAGCCTGTAGTTTCCTTCGCGCAGTGCTGCATCAAGCAGTGGATTCAGTTCCAGATTTGTTAATTTCTCTATGTCATCCAGATGAGAAAGAGCAGCGAGTGGTTCTTTTTTTATCTTTCTGTTTCCTTTGCCACTTTTCAGGAGTATCCAAACAAGCAATGCAGCTATTGCACCTATGGCAAGGATGTAGATAAAAGTGGTGGAAATGCCCGATGCCGGTACACTGGGTTTGGGTGCCGTTATACGCTGTTGATTGATTTTTTGGGGTGCAATTTTTTCTTTTTGTTGCCAAAGGAGTTTATCCACCTCTTTTTTTACAGCGTCCTGGTCTATGTTTTTACCGCCGGGTTCGTTGGATTCATAGGTTTTTTGCAGTGTGCCTTTTGTGGGTTGTTTTTGCCCGGTTTCCAGAGCCGGTTCAGTTTCTACAAAATTTTGTGCATGAATGGTGTGCTGAAAAAAAATGAAAATGCAGAAAAAAGCGTGGAGTTTTTGCCACGATACTTTTATGCGGGGATTTGCTTTATTCAGTTTCCACGCCATAAGCTGATTTCTTAAAGGATATGGAACGGATATTGTTTAATAAATGCCTTCCTTTCAGTTTTTCCCTGAGTACAAAATGAATGGAAACAAAGACAAATGTGGTGAGGCTGATGATGGCGGGCAGAATGACATAATTGACACGAACAAAAAACAGAAGGGTGTTGTCTGAAAAGCTGTTTAATCCATGTACTGCGGAGGAAAATGCGAGGATAATGGTAACAAGAAACCATATGCCGAACATGGTGAGGAAATAGAGGAGAAGGCAGACCAGAACGGCGCCCATCATTCGCAGAAAACCTTCAAAGTAATTTTCAAAAACGATTGCGGTGGTTTTCGAAAAGGAGTGTTTTTCTGAATCAGAAAACATGGCAATATAGCCCGCGAAAATGGGGAGGGTCAATAGCAGGGTAAGCCACCACAGGGAGCCACTGACGAGCAGTAAAAGGCTGAGAACCAGCGATAGCATTGCGGATAGAACCAAACGTTTGTAAGTACCTGTGTTGTTATTGCCGGAATGGAAGTGTTTAAAATTTGCCGCTGGCAGAAGGAATGCGGTGAACAATGCCGCCCAGGTGTAGAAAAAAACGCTGAAAAGCCCGGGGGCAAGCAGGTAATTGCTGGCGTAAAGATTAAAGAAAATGAGTTTTGCACCTGCTTCAAGCTGACTTAAAAGGGATGCTGCAAGGTTGCCATCGTATCCGGACTCGTCTGTAACAGTGGCGTATCGTCTGAGTTGGAATTCCACATCTTCGGCCACACCGCCATCGCCCATAAAATGTGAAAGACCCCACCAGGCAGACAAAACTATTGCGCCACCGGTAAGAAGTGCTCCGGCATTCGATTTCAGATACTGAAAACTCAGCAGGATTGTTTCACCAAGACGGTACAATTTTCCGGGCTTCCAACCATTGTTTTTCTCGGCTTTTACATCCGGACTCTGGGAAAGATATTGTTTATCGCCGCGGAACCGCCACCATGGATAGATGACGAAGTAATAAAGCATAAAAAGAAAACTGAGAATGAGCACCATGGAACGGGCAGCATTGGGGATTTCTGTGTGCCGGGTGAGATAGCTTTCGATAAACGCAGCCAGGATAATGATGGGTATGCACACAAGAAACATGATAATGCTTCTGCGGGCAGCTTCCTGTATGCTCTGCAGCCGGCTGATGGTGCCGGGAAACAGAAATCCGGCCCCCATCATCAGTCCGGCAGCCCCTTCTATTACCATGGTCAGAATCTCGAGTGTGCCATGCTGGTATACTGTGAGAAGATATTCTGTGGCCAAACCGCGGGAGGTGAACATGTAAGTAAAAACACCCAGTACAATGCCATTCATAAAGAGCAGATACAGGGTACCGACACAAAAAAGTGCCCCGAACAGAAAAAAGTAGAACGCTACAGATAGATTATTAGTGGCAATTCTGAAAAACATTTCTGCGGCATCGCTTGATTTATAAACCGCCAGGGGGTCTTTTTTTTCAATGTTTTTCTCGGTCATTTCCACATATCGGTTTCCCAGCACAGTATACGCAAACTGATAGTCGTGCCGGGTGCCGAAAAATCCGGTGGAGAAACCGAGCATCACTGTGATGAGACTGATGAGCATGAAATGTCTGGCCCGGAAATTCATCAGAGGTGCATCATGGATAAAAAATGTGGCTACGGATTTTCTGTTCAGACTTCTGCCCCTGTAAATTCGGTTGTAAACCGGGCTCAGCAGATTGTTGAGAAATACACGGACGGATCTGTTTTTATAAAAAGTCTGGGCATAAGCCAAATCATCATTGAGCTCGATGAAAGCGCGTTCCATCTTTTCAGCATCAAGGGTGTTGTTTTTAATACCCTGCTCATATTGCTGCCATTTTTCGCGGTTTTGGTCGATGAATTTGGATTCGCGCATCGGGATTACAAGAATACGGCAATTGTAAAGACAGCGCAAACCTGTGATATTGGTTTTCTATCGATAATCATGCGAAATCACAGGGTCTTAAACCGGGTAATTCTCAGGCTGTTCAGCACAACGGAAACACTGCTCAGGGCCATGGCTGCGCCTGCAATCATTGGGTTGATCTGAAAGCCTGTAAACGGGACCAGGATTCCGGCAGCAACCGGAATGCCAATTACGTTGTAAATGAAAGCCCAGAAAAGATTTTGCCGGATGATGGCACTGACAAACCGGGACAGTTTAATAGCGACCGGAATTTTTTGCAGATCGCTGCCCACCAGAGTGAGGCCTGCCACGTGCATAGCAACATCCGTACCGGTGCCCATGGCTATAGAAACATCAGCGACAGCCAAAGCTTCACTGTCGTTGATCCCGTCTCCTGCCATGGCCACCATTCTATGGTCCCGTTTCAATGTTGTTAGAATTTCTGCTTTACGGGCAGGGGTCAGCTCACCCTGAAAGTTTGTGATTCCGAATTCTGCGGCCCATTTGGAGACAGATGAAATATTGTCACCTGAAAGCAGATACAACCGGATTCCCGCATCTTTCATCGCCTGGATAGCGGCATGGGCCGAAGGTCTCGGTGAATCCTGCAAAACGGTGAGTAAAATGGCTTTTCCATTGAATCCCAACCATACCAGAGAGTTTCCACGGTTATCCCAGTCTTTTTCCAGATTTTCAAGCATCGAATCTACAGCAAAACCTTGTTCCTGAAGGAAAGTGCGGTTGCCGGCAATCCAGAATTCGCGGTCATTTTTTCCGGTTATCCCTTTTCCGGCGATTTCTTCCACGGTAAGGTCATCCCTTTTACTGCAATTCAGCAACTGGCTTGCAATGGCTGAGGCCAGGGGGTGTGAACTCAGTGACATGAGGGTGAAAAAAGCATTCAGAACAGGGGTGTCGGGATCAGAAGGCAGCATTCTCACCACCTGGGGTTTGCCTTCAGTCAATGTGCCTGTTTTGTCAAGCGCGAGAATCTGAATATTTGCAATCCTTTCGAGGGATTCTGCATCCCGGACAAGAATGCCCGATTCTGCGGCTTTTCCAATTCCGGCTGAAAGCGCTGCCGGTGTGGCCAAACCCAGTGCGCAGGGGCAGGCCACCACCAGGACAGTAACAAAGGCATGCAGGCCATAGAGCCAGCCATCTGTTCCCCCTGCCATCCCCCAGACAAGTGCACTTACAATGGCAATGCCCACGACTACCGGGACAAATACCATTGAAATACGGTCCACCAGTTTTTGAACAGGAGCTTTGCTGCCCTGCGCTACTTTCACAGCCTGAATGATGCCGGCCAATAGTGTTTGATCCCCTGTTTGGGCCGCCCGGTAGGTGAAATTTCCGTGATGAACGACTGTGCCTGCCAAAACATGGGAACCTGCTGATTTTTCTGCCGGGATTGGCTCACCGGTCATCATGCTTTCGTCTACCCATGCGTTTCCTTCTGCCACTACACCGTCTGCTGAGATTTTCTCTCCCTTTCTGGCGAGCAAAAGGTCTCCTTTCATCACACGGAAAATGGGTATGGTTTCATATTCACCATTGTTTTTTATGCGCACCGTTTCATTGGGTTGCAATCCCATTAATTTTTGAATGGCAGCACCTGTTTTATTTCTGGCTTTTTCTTCAAGCCATCGGCCCAGCAGCACAAATGCAATTACAACCCCTGCAGATTCAAACCACACATGGGCATGTATACCCGATTTGTGCCACAGGTGAGGAAAAAACAGATTGAAGATGCTGAATAGATAGGCTGTTCCGGTACTCAGAGCAACCAGCGTGTCCATTCCGGTTTGTCTGTGTCTGATTTGTTTCCAGGCCCTGATAAAAAAGCTGCTGCCGGAATAGAAAACGATGGGTGTGGAAAGCAGCCACATGATCCATGGCGCCCAGGCATGATGCATAAAAAACATGCCTGCAATGGCCAGAGGTATGGCCAGGGTGAGTGAAATCAACGATTTCAATCTTGATTTTTTCAGGTGCTCAGTCGATTCTGAATCATCGGATGAATCAGTGTTGAGGTTAAGATCGTAACCAATACTCCTTAAGGCAGCAGCCATGGCTTCAGGATTGGTGATTTCCGGAATCCATCGGATAAAAGCGGTATGTCCGGCGGCTTCAACAGTTGCAGAAATTACCCCGGGATGATAGCGGAGCATGCTTTCGGTACTTACAGCGCAGGCGGCACAGGTCATATGCATAACCGGAAATCTGCCGGATTTTTCGTGAACGGGATATCCAATGGCATCCAATTTCTGAACTACACCGGCAAGGACAGTGTTGTCTTCCAGTTCCAGGCGGAGCCATTTTTCAGCCGGATTGGCTGAAAAGTTTTGCACGCCATCCAACTCCGTTAAAACTGATTCGATCATACGGGCACATTGCGAATTGTGCATGTCCGGGACTGAAATCAGCAAATGAACAGACATGGCAGCTATTTGCCTCCTTTGCGTTTGGCGCCGCGGCTGATTGGTTTTTTGTATTTCTCTGCCAGTTTACGGCGATAGGAACCGCCCTGATTTACTTTTTTGTTTTTTTCATGTTTTTCATGAAACCCACCGGTTGGAGTTTCAGGCAATAAATTGCTTTTAAGGCTTGCACCCAGTCTTGAATCGGGCTCTTGCTCATCCGGCATCAGCTTTTGAATCATCATGAGATTTCCGGGCAAGGGTTGTTCCGGCAATTCGATTCTGAGTGTGCGGGAAATATTATCCAGCAATTCTTTTTCTTCTTCAGAATGGAAGACAATGACCTCTCCGCTGGCATCTGCGCGGCCGGTTCGTCCACTGCGGTGCAGGAACTGTGCCGGGTCATCGGGTAAATCGAAATGTACCACGTGGCTGATGTTTTGTACATCTATACCTCTGGCGATCAAATCTGTTGCGATAAGCACCCTGGTTTTGCCCGACTCAAAATTCTGCAGTGACTGAATCCGGAAATTCTGTGATTTATTGGCATGCATGAGGCCGCAAATGCCCGGAAGTTTTTCAGCGATATGCTCCCAAAGTCTGTCAGCCAGTTTGCGTGAATTACAGAATACGAGTACCCGGTTCATGTCCTGATTTTCTTTGATTAGCAGAGAAAGCAGACCTACTGAGGTAAGAAAATTGGGCAGGCAATAGGCACGGAATTTTACTTTTTCTATGGGTGTGCCTTCAGAAGTTGCATCCAGACGGACCGGGTTGCGGAAAAAGACGGCAGAAATTTCTTCTACATCTTCATTGGTGGTAGCGCTGAACAGCAGAGTTTGTCTTTTTTCAGGCAGAATTTCCAGTATGTCTGTCAGTTGTTTTTGAAACCCAAGCCCCAGCATTTCATCCACTTCATCCAGCACCAGTTTTTGCACCGATTTTAATCGCAGGGCGCCGTTCAGGTAGAGGTCCAGCAGGCGTCCCGGTGTAGCCACCAGCAAATCGAGCCCTTCCATAACCCGCTGTTTCTGAGTGTTCATATTTGTTCCGCCATACACAGCTCCTATACGCACATTCATATACCGTGTGAGCTTGTTGGCCTCTTCTTCAACCTGCAGTACAAGTTCACGGGTAGGTACCAGAACCAGTAAGCGTGGGTCTTTCTGCTTGCTGAAGGTGAGTTGCCTGAGCATGGGAAGCAGGTAAGCCAGGGTTTTGCCGGTGCCAGGTTGCGCAGTGGCCAGAATATCACGGCCAGACATAACCGGAGAAAATACTTTTTCCTGAATGACGGTGGGGCGGGAATACCCCATCTCATCCAGTGCGTTTAACAGGGCAGTATTGAGATTGAGACCGGCAAATGACATAGAATGATACAAAGGTACTGAAGACCACGTTGCCGCATTTGTTTTATTCTGTAAATTTGACCCACCATGGCGGTAAAACAGATAGAAATACGCACGGCCCAAAGCGTGGATGTGGCTTATGAGCTCGCCGGGGTTATACAAAGGATTGGAGCCACTCTGCTGGATTTTTGTGTACTGGGTCTTTTTGCTTTTGCGCTGAGTTTGTTTTTGGGTTTTTCCGGTGGCGGACTCCTGTTTCAGTGGGTTCTGTTCATTGGGTTTACCTTTTATCATTTGTTCTGCGAATTTTTTATGAGGGGCCGCAGTGTGGGCAAACTCATACTGGGGATCCGAGTGATGCGCACCGATGGAGCAAGCCTTACTTTTCCAGATTATTTTCTTCGCTGGATTATGCGACCCCTGGATCTTACTTTTTCTGCCGGGGCGTTGGGTTTGCTCATGATGCTGGGAACCGAAAACCGCCAGCGTCTGGGGGATTTACTGGCAGGCACTGTGCTGGTGAAAAACAAACCCAGCGTGCATTTTACCCTGGAAAATATATTGAACCTCCATGCAACCAATCCCGCCGATACCGTTGAGTATCCGGAAATAAAGCATATAGAGGAAAAGCATATCCTGTTGTTAAAGAACCTGCTGAACAGCCGGAGTGAATACAGCCAGAATGTGTATAATTCGGCGGTGAGGGAAGCGGCGCTGCACCTTGCCGGTTTGTTGCAATTACATACCGTACCGTCCGACCCACAGCGGTTTTTGAGAAAAGCTGTGAATGATTATATCGTACTTACCCGCTGAAGGGGCAGTTCATCGTATTTTTGCCGGTGAATGAAACTGGTATCTTTTTTACATCAGGGAAAAGTTCAAACCGGCCTGCTGGTTGAGAATCACATTTATTCCCTGCCCAAAATGAACCCAAACCTGCCTGCTGAAATGACCACTTTCCTGCAGAACTGGGAACAAAACAGCGCCATTGCACGTGATCTTGAATCGGAGATACGTGGCGGAGCTCACCGTAATCTGGCTGTTCCATATGATGAAAAAAACCTGTTGGCCCCGGTTCCACACCCCACCAGTTGCAGGGATGGTTATGCATTCAGGCAGCATGTAGCTGCTGCCCGCCGCAACCGCGGAGTGCCCATGATCCCGGAATTTGATCAGTACCCGATAATGTACTTCACCAACCACAATGCCATACAGGGTCCGGGTGAAATCCGCTGTATGCCGGACCATTTTGAAAAACTTGATTTTGAATTGGAGTCGGCAATTGTAATAGGCAGGAAAGGACGTAACATCAGAGCAGAAGAAGCCGATGCCTATATAGCCGGTTATATGATTATGAACGACATGAGTGCGCGCAGACTGCAGATGGAGGAAATGCTTTTAAATCTGGGACCTGCCAAAGGCAAGGATTTCAGCACTGTTATCGGTCCGTGGCTGGTAACCCCTGATGAACTGGAGCAATACCGCATTCCTGCCAAACCGGGCCATGTGGGGGCCAATTACAACCTGAACATGACCTGTATGGTAAACGGAGTGGAAGTAAGCCGCGGAAATATGGGTGACATGGACTGGACTTTTGCAGAAATTGTTGAACGCTGTGCCTATGGCGTGGATGTTTACCCCGGAGATGTAATAGGAAGTGGTACAGTGGGTACGGGCTGTTTTCTGGAACTGAACGGAACAGGCAGGCTGAATGATCCAAACTACCAGGAACAGTGGTTGCAGCCCGGAGATGAGGTAGTGATGCAAATTGACGGATTGGGTGTACTTCGCAATTCCATTGTAAAAGAGGCCTCCGATTTTTCTATATTAAAGAACAAAAAAACGGTTTCACAAGAACAATAAAATCCATTTAAACAACATGAAATTTCAAATCAATCCCAATACCACTTTACGTGAAATTCGTCAGGAGTTTCATAACCATTTTCCATACCTGAAACTCGAATTTTTCGAAGCCGGTCACGAAGCCGGTCATGGCACACCCAAGTCAGCATTGATCAGCGATTATAACCAATCGGCAGGTGTAGCCGAAACTGTTGCGTGGGAAGTAAATGCAGAAATGACAGTGAAACAACTGGAGGGTTGGTTTTTAACCGCTGCCGGTCTGCATGTGCAGGTTTTTCGCAAATCGGGTCAGGTGTGGCTGGAAACCACCCATAGCGACGGGGAGACTCTGGCTGCGCAAAACCGCAAGGGCCGCGAACACGAAATTCCTCCGGCATCTGATACTGAATTGCCGGATTATCACGAGCAGGAGTAAATTTTACAATCTTATGGATACACTGGCACCCAGTGAATTCAATTTGATTGTTTCATAAAACCGCTGCGTGATGCCATACAATCCGGCGTAAATGGCTGTTTTTGATTTTGGATTGAGTCTGTAAAGCAGACTCAGATTGGCTTCGGACCATACATAAGATTCGGATTTACCATCCAGGGCGATGCGGCCTTCCAGTTTGGTAAATATTCTCTTTGTGGGCATCAGGTCTGCCCGACCGGAAAAACAGGCAAATACGTTTCCGCTGAAACCCTCGAGCAAAGGGCCGCCGCCAATGAATACGCGGATCGGTTGACCCTGATTGCCAAATGCAATTCTGAAAACCTGCATATCCCAGTAACTGATTTGGTCTGTGCGTCCTGGTCGCTGATCGAGCAAGGTATACATGCGAATGGAGGGAGAATATATGCCCCTGATTACTCCGGCTTCCACAGTTACAGGATATTGATTTACCGGAATTCCGCCAATGGTGCTGGTAAGTTCCAGAAATTGTCTTGGTTGTTTTTTGCGTATACCAGTGGAATTGACCGATGAGGTATTTCCATTTCCGGCAACCGCCCCCAGGGTTGTGGATGTATCGGCGGGGCCGCGGGGTGCAACCACATCAGGTCCCGGAGTAAGGGTATTGGAGGGTATCCGGGTTGATGCATTGGTGCTGTTGTTGCCCGATGAAGAGCCGGAAAAGAGGGATTGAAGCAAACAGCCGCAGAAATCACAGGCAAGGCTGCTGCCGTCTGAGTTGGACGAAGAAGAAGAGGACGAAGAAGAAGAGGATGATGAACTTCGTTTCTTCGTATTCTCTTTGCTTTCTTTCTTTATTTGATCTGTTATCTGCGCCTGCAGCGAAAAACTGCAGATCAGGGTGAAAATCACGGCAATACGTCTGTGCATCGGAAATTGTACTCCGTTAATACAATTTTCATGCAACTTACCCTCATGTTCTTTTTTTTTGAAGCCGGAAATTCTGAAACCTATGAGAAGCAATCATGAAATCGATTACCGCCTGCTGGGCGAAGAAATGCAATGTGTGGAAATAGAACTGGATCCGCAGGAAACCGTTATCGCAGAAAGCGGCAGTTTTATGTATATGGACAACGACATCCAGATGGAGACCATTTTTGGTGACGGCAGCCGCAGCGGGGGAAGTGGTTTTATGGACAAACTGCTGAGTGCGGGCAAGCGTCTGCTTACCGGTGAAAGTCTCTTTATGACCGCCTTCTCAAATCTGGGTGGGGGTAAGCGCCGGGTGGCATTTGCCGCACCGTATGCCGGAAAAATTATTCCCCTGGACCTTTATGAACTGGGAGGAAAAATTATATGTCAGAAAGATGCGTTTCTCTGTGCAGCCAAGGGTGTAAGTGTGGGAATCGAATTTCAGCGAAAACTGGGAACAGGCTTGTTTGGGGGTGAAGGTTTCATTATGCAGAAACTGGAGGGCGATGGCCTGACTTTTGTACATGCCGGCGGCCATATCATGGAACGCACCCTGGCACCCGGTGAAATCCTGAGAATAGATACCGGCTGCGTTGTAGCATATACCAAAGACATCGATTTTGATATTGAATTTGTGAAAGGCATCCGCAATGCTGTTTTCGGGGGAGAAGGCCTATTTTTCGCCGTGATGCGCGGTCCGGGTAAGGTATGGCTGCAGACGCTGCCGGTAAGCCGCCTGGCCAGCCGCATTCTGAGTTACGGAACCGGTCGCCGCAAAGAGGAAGGCTCAGTACTTGGGGGTATCGGGAACTTGTTTGACGGGGATGGGTTCTGATGCGGGGTGAATAATCTCACCACACCACCCAGTCGTCCTGCAGGTTTTCTATTCTGAAGCCGGGCTGCTGCCTTCCCTGGGTTAAGGCCGGTACCTCCTTCAGCAAATACTTTTTCATTTCTGACAGTTCCACAGTTTTGTTGTGGTTTTTATCCGCCTTGCGTTTCCGCAGCCCTTTTAACAGGCAATAGGTAAAAGCGCCGTTTCCCCAGGCAGTGCTTTCCAGCGCGTAGTCTGTACCCGCTGATGCTGAACACACCGTGGTGCCATTCCCATTGTTTACCTGCACGAACAAATTCTGCATCAGGGCAAAAGCCTGTGCGGTATTCTGTTCGGTTGCATTGCCCAGGCGGGCGCCGCGGGCAGAAAAACCTCCGTGTATTCCCGCAGTGTCTTCTGTCTGAATCAACTGGGTTCCCTCCCGGTCTATATCCCCGCTGTGGCATGCATCCAGCAACAGCAATTTGTGGCGCGCCGGGATACTGTCGAGAATGCCCAGCAGATCTGAATAAGAGATGCAGGTGTTTTCCGGGTTTTCAAAATCTGTTTCACTGGTGCTCAGGAAATAGTCATAATTCCTGCTCAGCACACCGTGTCCGCTGTAAGTAACTATGACCCTGTCACCCGGCTTGGTGCGCAAAAGCGTATCACGCAGGGCAAGCAGGTTTTTGCGGGTAACCTGGTCATCAGTCAGCAGCAGGGAACGTACATTTTTGCGGGTCTGGAAGAAGTTCTTCAAATCACTGGCATCTTTGGCTGCGTAACGCAAATTCATGCTGCTGTCGGCAAATTTTCCGGCACCGATATGAATGGTCCAGGTTTGCGGAATTTCTTTCTTTTCGGGTACATAACGAATGCGCAGCACTTCGCGGATACTTTCAAATCCGCGCCGGGTTACCAGGTACAATTTGACTTCATTGTCACCGGCATTCAGAGGGAACCGGAGACTGTCCAAACCATTTTTAGGGTAAAGCAATCCGTGTGAGCCAAATAAGGGAACACCATTGATTTCCAGTCGCAACCTTTCTACCGGATCGGCGCCAGAGGAAGAACGGAATCTGAGAAGAAATTCCTGTTGTGTGGTTTCCATGGGAATCTGCCACTTGTTCTGAATTTCTATTGCAGGCAACATGGCAGGGTCGGGTTTGAAAAGACTGCTGTCAAACCCAAAATGTTTTAGCCGTTTTTCCCTTGCCATGCGCAGGATACCGGTCACTTCAGGCCCGTACCACCCAAGCCTTTCATACACAATGTCAGGTCGGTTATACTGCAGGTCGTATTGTTCAAATGAAATAAAGCGGGTACCCAGGCCATAGCCTACGGCAGAAGTACCGCGGGCAGAGGCGGTGTAATATCCGTCGGGGGTGAGCAATACGAATTCATTTTTGCCCTGAAACAGGGATGCAAGTTTTTTGTGCGTGTCTCCGTCCCAAAAAATGATACTGCCATCCATGGAGGAGGTAATAATCTGCCCATGTGCGCTGTCCCAGGCTACGGAGGTCACCGGTGCGGTATGGGCAGGCCAGGTGACTTCCTCAGTGCGGGTTTCAGGATTGTATAACACCAGGGATTGTTTGCGTGCGTAGCAAAGCATTTTACCATTGTGGGTAAAGGCAAACGGACCCGAAGTGCCATAGAGTGTATCTGATACCTGACCGGAAGGAAATTGAAAAAGCCGGATAAACTGGGTTTTCCTGGCACCAATCAGAATGGTTTTGTTTTTTCGGGTTTCAAAAACTTCCTTTACCTCCCTTGTTCCCACGGCAAGCCAGTTCCTGCACAAGGCGAGATGTTCCGCTGTGCGGCTGGCACTGTCTGCAATGCGTAATACCGGTTTGTTTTTCCGGGTACCAATATTTTCTATGGGGTGCACAGATATGCTGGTTTTTTCGCACAGTACACAGTTTTTTCCCGCACTGGTCAGGTATGCTTCATCGCCAGACAGGGCCAGGGCTGAGATATCTTTTCCATATACTTTGATGCCCGGTCTTTTTTTGTTCCGGGTTACATCAAATACCTCAATTCTTTGTCCGCCATAGGGTATTTTTTGGGTGTAATAGAAAAGGAGATTGTGTTTCTGGCTGTAGGCTGCATTTTTTACAACAGCCACAGACCAATGACTGGTTCTGGCCACTACATACATTCCTCCCATGAGATACATGCCTCGCACAAACCACATTATGGGTTGCGTAAACATGGTGTGATTGTCTGTCACCTTCTGATGGAGAATGCGGTTATCTGCATCCCGCAGCTGAATCCGGTTGCGTCGTGTCAGCGCAATTTGTTGCTCAGCAACCGCTGAATAGAATCTGTGTGTACCCGGAATATAATTTGAGACCGGGGGCACCTGGGTATAATTGAAGGTACGTATGCCAGAAACCCATCCGTCATATACGCTGGACATGCGGTTGTACAAGGTTTGTGCGGCTCCTTTTTCCATGGAAATAACAGAAAAATCGCCCCCGCCAAACTGCAGGGTGCGTCCGGAATATCGGTCTAAGGCCTGCAGCGAATTTCCATTGTTGACAAGCAATAAATCACGCAAGGCATCACAGGAAACGGCATTGGTGCGCACAAAATTCTTCCATTTTTTACTCAGGTTTTTGGCGTCTTTACCCCTCCACAGGTAGAGCTCTCCCTGTGCCAGTGCCACCTCATGTCTTGGGGTGATGGCAAAAGTCCCCGCACCATCATTTACAAAGCCCCCAGTGGTGCGCAGGTGGTAGCGGCCATTTTCTTCCCAGGCTAGGGTCTGACCGTATTTTATACCCCGCATGTGGCTGTCTGCGACAATCAAATTGAGATTTTCAGGTTTGAACTTCGGCATCAAACCCTGCCTGCCGTGCAGGCTGCGGCACAGTTTGCTTTTCAGGGGTTCTGTTTTGGAATTTTTCATAAAATCTACAATGCCTTTTTTTGAACGGCTCAGAGACAGGATGGGTTGCTCTTTTTTATTGGTTCCCTTTTCAATAAAATACAGTATATCTGCCGCGATGTCCCGGTCGAAAGCCACAATGTCGGGGTTGTTATAGACAACGCGATTTTCGGATAAACTGTAGATATAAAACTGGGATCCCTGAATAAGCAGATAATTTCCGCTTCTGTCATACGCAAGTTTACGCACTTTTAGGGAAGATTTTCCTGACTTAAAAGGAGGCAAAGAGCCTTTTAAACTGCGTGTTTCAATTTCCCACCAGAATACACGACCCGTCTGGTCTGACGCTGCGAGGTAAGTGTTGGACGGGTTAAAGGTAATAGCTGCAACCTCATTCAAACCCTTTGCATCCACAAATTGAAAATCTTCCAAACCGGCATGCGCTACATCAGGCCCGGAAATCAGCATATTAAGGCCCGGACGTGAACTTCTGCTGCTGTCCGTAGGAATGTGAAAATGGCCCACCTGCCCCTGATTCACGGCATCCCACACCACAATCGTACCTTCCTTGTCACCTGCAGCGTACATCAGTCCGTTGTAACTTCCGGCAATCAGTGAAATTTTGCTTCCATTGCCTGCCTGTACTACAGTATTGGGTTTTTGTGCTCCCAGAGGTAAAAAAATCAAAGCACAAATACAGGCAATCAGGGATTTCATTCTTCAAAAGCCTTTAAAACAGATTTTTGTGAAAATCCGGTTCCCATATTTAACAAAAGTGTATAGTGAAAATATATATATCCGGATTGTATTAAGGCATGCTTACCGGTACTGAAACTATATCCAAGCCGGATAATTCCCGGATCGGATTTGTGTGATGTTTTTAAGAATAATTGATTTATCAGAATGCCGGTGTTCAGTCGAAATCTTTGTTCGTTCAGATCCTTTACTAATACGTTGGTGGCGGATTTCAATGATTCAGGAACTTTTGCGGCATTGAGCATGATCCATTCACCCGGCAGGAATTCCAGGCCGGCAAAAATCCCCGGATTAAAGCGCCGGTTGTGATTGGCATATGCCAATTCAAATCGGAAACGGGTAGAGGGGATTTTAAAGGACGCAGAGTATTTGGAATAGGTTGTGTCTCCTTTGTATACGCGGGGGTACTGCATTTTCAGTGTTGCTGCACTTCTGATAAAAGGCTGGCTAATTCCCCACGACACAGACAGGGCCCGCGAAGAATACCGGCCACCGAAATAAAACCCCCAGTTGCCACCTGTTACTTTGGTCTGGTCTTTAATGAATTGGTTCGGTTTGCATTTCAGCAACCATTGGGAATACTCTCCTACTGGTGTCATTTCCAACCCCAATTGCTGCGCGGAAGTGCTTTGAAAGGAGAATGCAATAAAAGCCAGGTTAAACCAGAATGCACTCCGCATATTTACTCCACTTCGTGCAGAATTAATTCCATTTCCTCTATCCGGGCGCCGCGGGCTTTGGTGATGATAAACTCAAAGCGGCCCTGACGGATGATTTCCCGCTGACGGGGGATTTTGCCACAGATGGAAATAACAAAACCACCCAGGGTGTGATAATCCCCTTCGGGTATGTTCAAATAGTAATTTTCATTCAGGTGATAAATTTCCTGACGGGCAGAAAATAAATAATGATTTTCTGAAAGTACTTTTTCTGTAAGGGCTTCAGTATCGTATTCGTCTTCAATTTCGCCGAATATTTCTTCGATCACATCTTCCATGGTAGCAATACCGGCGGTGCCTCCGAACTCATCCACCACCACTGCGATACTGCGGTGTTTCTGAATGAATTCGCGCAATAAATCGTGTGCCTGCATGCTCTCATTGATGATTAAAAGCGGCTTTAAAACCTGCTGAATACTGTCTGGTTTGCTGTAAATTTCACTGTGGTGTACAAATCCGATGATATTGTCAATTGTATCGCGGTAAATAAGAATTTTAGAGTGGCTGCTGCTGATGAATAAATCCCTTAGTGCACCTATTCCTTCCTGTATTTCCAGCGCCACAAGTTCTGTGCGGGGAACCATAAAATCACGCACTTTTACATCGCTGAAATCCAGTGCATTCCGAAATACTTCCGTATCTATTTCAGTATTTTCCTGATGCCCGGAATTTTCCAGTGAGGTGATGTAGTTGTCCAGGTCTACCTTGGTGAATACAGGCGTACTTTCAGTAACAACCGTTCGGGTAAATATGCGCAATAAGAATGCACTGGATTTTTTTACCAGATAAATCAGCGGCCAAAGCAAAACATGAAAGAAACGGAAAGGAATAGCCAGCGCAAAAAGAAGAGAATCCGGATTGATGCGAAAAAGGGATTTGGGGATAAACTCTGCGGTAATAAGTACAATGAGTGTACTGATTACTGTGAGCACCAGAAACCGCAACAATTTGCTTTGTATCATCTGTGCAAGACCGGTTTCCATCAGTATTTCATTCATATAAATACCATAGATAACGAGGGCCAGGTTGTTAGCCACAAGCACGGTACTGATAAAATCAGAGGGGTTTTTAAGGTATCTGGAGAGTATTTTGGCAGTAAAGTTGCCTTGTTTGCTTCGCAACTCTATGCGGAGTTTGCTGGCGCTAAGAAATGCAATCTCAATGCCGCCGAAGAAGGCACAGGCCAGAAGGCAAAAAAAGACAATCACTGCATTTTGGGAAAAAGCAGGGCTGCCACCTGCCTGTAGCAATGTGTGAGTGAGAGGCGCGGATACCGTGAGGGGGTCTGCCATTGTTACTTAAGCAAATATATACCAATTGTTGAAAATACAACCTGTATATCGGAGAATTCAGAATCCACCGGCTTTTTTGCGCAGTTTACGTACCCTGAAATAGAGCAGGAATGCACCTGCTGTAAGCGCTGTCATCAGCCAGCCCAGAGGATTGCTGAATCCTTCGGGTGTCATGGTAAAGCGGAAAAGGGCCTCAATGCCGGCCACGCCCGCAGCTACCAGGCAGAGCAGCGCCATTACGTGATATTGAATCATGGTTGTTTACATTTATGGTTCCGCGTACATTCAGAATTTCCCAGTCGGTAAAGGATTGGTTGCTTTCCATGCCTTCACCCATGATGATCTGATCGCGGGTATTGATGCGTACGAATTTATCGGTGCGGATGCGTCCTGAATTCTGGTCCCAAATCAGTTCTTCTGTATTCAGTCTTTCACCCTTTACATTCATTACCTGCACATTGCGGCGCAGGAGGACCATTTTCTTTTCCTGATAACTGATCCCATACTCGGCAGAAAGGTAGCTGGCCACAGTCCCATCCGGGTCGAAAAAGCAAGCTTCCACGCCTTTGGGCATCTCTATATAAGGTTCACGCACATGCTTAACGGCCACCATCAGCTTGCTCTGAATTCTGGCCCGCAACAGGCCCGAATCTGTATACTCAATGGTTACATTCTCGGCATTTTCGCGTGTGGCAATGCTGTCCTTTCGTTTGCTTCGGTAGGTGTCTGTTTTCAGGTTGTTGCAGGAAGTCAGCAATACAAATCCTGTAAGCAATACAATGAACTTCCACATCAGTCTCCGAATTTGCGGCGCACAAACCAAATGTCGCCAAGGTTTAACCCGACTGTGGCACCCACATATTGTTCACGGGCCAGTCCATTGCTGTTTTTGCCCCTGGTTATATAGTCTATCTGCACATTGATTACGCTGCGGAGAACACGGTTGTCAAAATATCTGCGGGTGAGGGGAAGCCCGAATCCAAAGAATGCCCCCTGCTCTTCTATGGTTGTTTTCACGCCCGAACTGGTAAATACATTCTGCGTCTGGCTATACCGGGCACCCAAACGAATGGGAATGGGCTGGTGTTTTTGCTTGGACAATTTTTCGTCTGCTGGATTGAGAATGAATGTGAATCCAAAGTCACTGCGGTTGGCCATTTGACTTGTGTGGGAAAAGAACGCAGAATAGTTGCCCCAGCGGGTAAAGCGGTAGTCCAGGCCCAGACTCCATTTGCGGCGCCATTGAAAGGTGTAGCCCAGTCCGAGGCTGGAAGGCATTTTGAATTTCTGATAACCCGTTTCGGAAAGTACCACGGTGTCTATGGCGTAGAGGCTTCCTCCACTGGAATATTCCAGGGTTCTGGTCAACCTGGATTGATTTCCTTTCATGCCGCTGTGAAACCCGAAACTGAAGCCCAATTTGTGGTAAGTACTGTCCATACGGAATTGAAACAACCCACCTGCCCTGTGCTGGTAACCGCGCAACAGTACCCGTTTTTCGTCTCCCACAAAATTGTATTCTGCGCTATCAGGAAAACTGAAAATGCTGTTGTCTGTCAGCTGGCCAAACATATAGCCCAGGGAATAGCCAAAACTGACGTGATTTCCTATACGCAATCCGTGAGCCCAGTCCACCACATTAATGCCACCGATTCCGCTGTGGGCAGTGAGTGTTTTAATGGGATTCTGGGATTCAAACACATAATTATATCCTACTGAAGTGGAAGGGTACAATGCAAATGCACTGTTCCACTCAAGGGGCAACTTTTTTATTCTTTTTGTGCTGTCTGCATTGGATTTGGGCCTGATTTTCAGGGCCGTATGCCAGCTCTTATATCCCATAGCAAGGTAATTGAGAGAGCCACCTCTGAAGCCCTGTACATTGCTGCCGCTTTGCACACTGCCGGTTCGGGCAGACAGTCCAAAGTCCAGGGTGGTATATTGCAGATTGCCCAGGGTTGCGGGGTTCAGAAGTGAGTAGCTGTACGCGCCGCTGTGAGACTGTGAGGAATAGCCGGCCTGTGTGAAGTTGTTGTTTAATACCTCTCCCAATCCAAAATTGCTGTATGGAGAGGCTGTGAAATTTTGTCCGCTTTGGGCCATTGCCTGCAGGGAGCATACCCATAGGAGTAAAAAGGGGAGTCGAGTTTTAAAATCCATTTAATCTGAGACAGTGGAATATTCCGTAATGATGCAGCAAAGGCTCTGCAAATATCCGTGTTTTAAGCTTACCGGCCAACATGGGACCATCGCCACCGGTAATCACCACATGCAAATCATCAAATCCCGGTTCCAATTGGGCAATGCGTCCTGTGGCTTCTGCAACCATGCCTGCCTGCACTCCGCAGAGAATGCTCTCTTCTGTACTCTGCCCGATCAGGGCATCGAAATCTTTGTGTTCTACCTCCGGAAGCCGGCCTGTATAGTGGTGAAGGGCTGCATAACGCATCATCATTCCCGGGGAAATAGAGCCTCCCAGATAGTGGCCGCCGGCAGTAATGATTTCTGTTTTCAGGCAGGTTCCTGCATCCAAAACCATTACATTTTTTCCGGGAAACCGGTGCACTGCACCGGCGGCAGCTGCCAGGCGGTCAGTTCCCAGCGTGTTTGGAGTCTTGTAGTCATTTTCAAACGGAAGTCTTATGCCGGGGGCCAATTCCATAATGGCACCCGTAAAACCTCCAAAATCAGGAACCCTTTGTCCGCGCACATTGCAAAACCCAAGAGCAGTGGCACTTTCAAATGTTCTGCCCAGATGATATGCCTGGTCCAACTGACCCCAATCAAGCATTTCACCTTCATGGCTAAAGGTGGCAAATTTGATCAGTGTATTACCTATGTCCAGGGTGATGTACATGTTTTTCTATTACGATTTGATTGTCTGCGAAGTTACAGTGGATTTTTCCGGTGTAACACTTTGAGTCGTCATTCATTGTGTTACATTCGTATACACATGAACCAGTGAATCAATGGGGTTTTTATATCGGTCTCAGCCATGAGCAAGGGGAATTCATCTATCAGGCGGCATTTGTTGCAGCCATTGCAGTGCGGTCATGGATTTTTTTACAAACCTGTGCAGGCAAGGGTCTGCCCCTTTCGGCAGCGTCTGAAATCATGGGGTTTTCCTTCCTGTCCTTTTTGCTCGCCACCCGGCTCAGTACACTTTCTGCCGATGGGTGGGTTACCTGGTTGAACCATGGAATTTTTACCAGTGGCAGGTCGGTTGCAGGCGGACTGCTTTTCGGATTAGGGGGTTTTTTACTGGCATCATGGTGGTATCGTGCCCGATGGTGCAGAATTGACTTGCTCGCGGTTGCAGTGCCCCTTGCCCTGGCTGTGCAAAGGCTGGGTTGTCTGGCTGTGGGCTGCTGTTTTGGTCAGTCACAGACAGGTTGGCCGGGGGTGATTTATCCTGCATGCAGTCCCGCGGGCCATAGCCAGATTGACCTTGGATTGCTCAGTATGCAGGATACGTGGTCACTTGCCGTTGTTCCCGTACCACTTTTGCTGATTGCAGGATATGTCGGAATTGCAGTCCTTATGCATTTCATGTATCGCCACGGATCAAAAATTCACAGGCCTGTATTTCTGGGACTGACCCTGTTTTTTGTACTGCATTTTTTGGTGGATTTTGTCAGGGTGGGTTTTAATCAGACCGCTTTTGGTGAAGAAGTTGTCGGGCTAAAAAAAATTCAATGGGCAGAAGCAATACTTGCCCTGACTTTTCTGGTATTTTACCTGAAAAAAACCGGAGTTACAGATCTGACTGCGGTAAATGTACCCCGGTATCGCAGAATTGTGCTTATCGGGTTTTGCACGGTTGCGGTTTTTCTGTTCAGATCTGCATGGAATAAAGAAGATTGGTATGCACTTGGGGTGAATGCCTTGCCATTCGTATTGTTTTCAGTATTGCCATTTGCACAGTTGCGATTTCGCTGGTACCGGATAGCTTTGGCCTCATTGTTTGTACTGTATTTGAAGCAGGGTTTTCCATTGATTGCGCAAATACATCCCCATGCGAATCTGTGGGCATTGCCGGATACCGGACGCTACATTTACAATCAGTTCAGTGCCGGCATGGGAAGTGAAACACTGGAACATTACCATGCGCACAAGTCTGTATACAGCAGTGGCTGCGGCACCCCCGGATGGCATACTGTGGGAGATGGTCCCATTTATCAGAACAGGATAAAAACCGGGGCATTCAATTATGGCCGGGTATTGCAATACGGAAATTACAGGAAACAGGAGTGGATTTTTGGTGCCAACCTCGGAAAAGTGACAGAGTTTGAGGGGGATACCAATGCAGGAAAATACGTATTTATGCAAAACCGTTCAGTGCCACCGCGGATAGATTGGATTGGTGGGGTAAGTGGCATGTACCGATATGATGGAAAATGGCTGGGTGCCGGGTTGGGATTTCAATCCGGTATGTACCACCCCAGCCACCGGATTTACGAGAATACAGCAGAAGGCAAGAAGTATCCCACATTCAGAATTGTACCTCTGTATTCTTTCAGGCTCGGGAACCCCCGCTGGTTCTATTATTATTTGCAGAGCAACGGAGATTTTGAACGCAACCTGAGTTTTCACAGAGCAATGTTTCTTTCTGAGATGGGAATCGGAACGGGAATGGGACTCAGAAACGGTTCTTATCTCCGCCTGGGATTGCAGGTTGCTGATGAGAATAATACCTCGGCTGTGGTTGATTTGCGGCTGAATTTTCAACAGCAATTCGGCGTTTCATTTAAATTCAGTGCAGACAATACAAGCGAAAGATATTTTGCAAGTGGAGGAGTGATATACCGACTGGGATTCAGGCCGGTTTCGGTGCAAAACCAGTCTGTTGAATACCGTATGTATCATTTTGATATAGCACCCCGCAAATAATCCCCTGCATCCGGTCCCAGATTGAAAAGCAAATCGAGAACAGACATGTTGTTTTTAAATCCGTTTCGGTCCGAAAATACCTGGGGATATTCCGGAACCGGGTGTATAAAATCTTCATGGTATCTGATAATTTCAGAATTGTGAAACTGCAATGGAATATCTTCCAGATACAGCAATTGGTGTACTGTTTTTAACCCCATTAAAGCCAATTGGAGCAAAGCAGTTTCCTGCTGCAATACGGGCAATATTTTATAATCATAATATTCATAGAAAGGACTTTTTTTGTAAGCACTTTCCAATGCAGTTTTGTGATTTTTCAGCCATGGTTCAACAAAAGCAATTTGTACTTCTTTTAATGCCTGTTTCTGGTCTGTATGCTTTACTGGTACAGATAAAATCTGCATTCCGTTTGCCCCGGCAATTTCGTAACGACTCAGCAGGGTGCGTTTGCTGTAAATCAGGTTGGTTGCAATGCGAAAATGATTTTGTTGCAGTCCTGAAATATACCAGCTCACTGGCGGAAAAAGGCAGGGGGGAAGGAGAAAAGCGTCCATGTTTATGCTTCCTCATTGTATCGTGTAACCGGCAGAGAATCCGGACAACGATGCAGCAATTCTTCTATTGTTAAATTCAGTTTCGGGTGAACAAAACCCGGTGCAATATCCAGCAGCGGCTGCAGCACAAAACGACGGTCCTGAATATGTGGATGTGGTATGAGAAGACCGGTATTGTTTATAATGGTCTGGCCATAGAAGAGAATATCTATATCAATCCGTCTGGGACCCCATTTCAGGTCCCGCATACGCCCCATGGATTTTTCAATCTGCAACAATTTCTGCATTAAGTCAGCTGGGCTCAGTCTGCTCTTGATTTCAACCACCTGATTGAGAAAGGCATTTTGTCTGGTGTTTCCCCATGCAGCGGTTTCATATACGGGTGATGTTTGAATGATAATTCCTGCGTATTTGCCTATCTCTTCCACCGCTTTGGAAAGCATCATAAAGCGATTGTCCATATTGCTGCCAATGCCAAGAAAAATGCGGTTGGTATCCATGTTGGGGGTACAAAAGTAAGCCTGTCAGCAGGAATTGATATAAAGTTGCAAAGCAGGGGATAAATAAGTAATTTGCCCCTGTGAGTGTGGGTGGTTCAGGACAGAAAGGCAGCCTCAGCCTGGCAGATAGATTCGGAGAACTGGGAGCCGGGGTATATGATGCCTGGATGTTTGTGCTCCGGTTTTTCAGGGAGGCCTTCGTGCCCCCATGGCATTTCAAAGAGTTATTGCGGCAATGTTATATGGTGGGATATATGTCTCTTCCATTGATTTCTCTTACAGGATTTGTTACAGGTATTGTTTTTACCAAGCAATCGCGGCCTTCTCTGGAGAGTTTCGGTGCCACAAGCTGGCTTCCGTCGCTGATTGCCATTGCTGTTATCCGCGCCCTGGCACCCCTTGTTACAGCATTGATTTGTGCAGGCAAAGTTGGCTCAAACATCGGGGCTGAACTGGGCAGTATGAAAGTGTCTGAGCAGATTGAAGCCATGGAAGTGTCTGCCATAAATCCTTTTAAATATCTGGTTGTAACACGCACACTGGCCTGTACACTCATGATTCCTGTATTGGTTATGTACAGTGCATTTGTCGGGCTTATCGGTTCTTATTTTAATGTACATGCGAACGAGGCTACCAGCCTGATTTCCTATTTTCAGGATGCATTTTCTACCATTACTTTTCTCGATCTGTGGTCTTCTGCCGCCAAGAGTTTTGTATATGGATTCACTGTAGGTATTGTAGGTTGTTACAAAGGTTTCCGGGCATCTAAGGGCACACAGGGTGTGGGATTGGCAGCCAATTCGGCAGTGGTGACAGGAATGTTTCTCGTGTTCATGGAGGAAATTGTTTTGGTTCAGATGATCAACTGGATTCGGTTTTATTAAGATATGCAAAATCAGATACACAGTGATTTGCCGATGATCTCTATCCGGGGATTGTGTATATCATTTGGTTCCCTTCAGGTGCTGAACGGGATAGATCTGGATGTATGGAAAGGAGAGAATATGATTGTGCTTGGCAGGTCGGGCAGTGGCAAATCGGTGCTGATTAAACTCCTTGCCGGACTGTTGAAACCGGATTCTGGGAGCATGGAAATGTTGGGGAAAAAAGTAGAAACACTGGATTCAAAAAGTTTGGATGCATTGCGTTTGCGCCTGGGGTTTTCATTTCAGAGCAGCGCATTGTACGACAGTATGGATGTGGGAGGCAACCTTGAATTTCCACTGACCATGAATATAAAAAACCTGTCGAGAAAAGAGATTGATTTGGCCGTAGATGAGGTGCTGGAGGCTGTAGGGTTGCAGGATAAAAAACACCAGATGCCGGCAGAATTGTCCGGCGGACAGCGAAAACGGGTAGGCGTGGCCCGGACCCTGATAATGAAGCCGGAGATTATGCTGTATGATGAGCCTACCGGTGGTTTGGATCCAATCACTTCCAATGAAATTAACGAATTGATTCTTGAGGTGCAGGAAAGATATAAAACCACCTCCATCATTATCACCCATGATTTAACCTGTGCCAGAAATACCGGTAACAGAATTGCCATGCTGCTTGATGGTAAATTTGTCAGAATAGGTACCTTTGATGAGGTTTTTGATGGAAGTGATGAACGGATAAACGGATTTTACGCTTATAATTTTATTCAATGAATACGGACGCAGATTTACGAAAAAAAAATATACGGTTGGGTCTGTTTATTCTTGCCGGCACACTTATTCTTTGTGCAGGAATACTTATGGTGGGCAACATACATGAGACATTCGTGAAGAAAATAAGAATTTATGCAAGAATTGCGGATGTTGAAGGTTTGCAGGCAGGCAACAATATTTGGTTTTCCGGGGTGAAAATAGGCACAGTAAGCCGGCTTGAATTCAAACCGGGTGCAGTGGAAGTGACCATGCGTGTGGATCAGAAAGTACAGCCATATATATACAGCAATGCGATGGTGAAGCTGGCAAAGGATGGGCTTATCGGCAACCGGATTCTGGTCATTTTTGGTGGCACACCCGGAGTCCGCACCCTTCAGGAAGGGGATACATTGCGGTTTTTACAGGGTACACGTACTGAAGACGTAATGCGCACCCTGGAGCAGAACAATGACAATTTGCTGGCCATTACCCGGGATTTAAAAATACTGACCCAAAAACTGGCCGAAGGAAAGGGTTCAGCCGGCAGGTTGCTTACCGAGGATGAATTGTACGAAGGTTTGCTGGCTACCGTGGATGATTTGCGGGTTGCGTCTGCACATGCACGGAGTCTGTTGGCTTCTGCCAGTGATGTGGGTACGCAGATACGTACTCCCGGCAACCTGGTGCAGACATTGATCGGGGACACCAACGTGTCAGTTTCTGTAAAAAATGCTGTATCCAGGCTGGAGAACGTTGCTGATACTGCAAGCGCGATGATGACCGAATTGAAATCTGCACAAGCAGACCGCAACAGCCCGTTGGGCAAGCTGCTGAGAGACACAGCCACAGGCAGACAGTTGGAATCTGCTGTGAATAATCTGGAAAAAGGTACCGCCTTGCTCAACGCGGATTTGGAGGCATTGAAACACAGCATTTTCTTCAGGCGTTATTTCAGAAAACTGGAAAAGTCGTCCAGATCGCGTTAATCGGGATTTCTGTTAAGGCACGGCTTTTGCCATGCAGGAATTAACTTTGTACGATTATATGCTGAAAAAAGTATTTCTGGGAATTGGCTTGTGCATAGCACTGATTGCAAACGCACAGCAAAGACTGGCTACCTATGCTGACTATAAAGAACCCAAATGGACCATGCGCCGGTTTGAAGGCGATCCGTTGAATGTGAGGGTTTACACGTTTAAAAACGGGCTTACGCTGATTGCAAGTCCGAACAACCGGGAGCCCAGAATATATACAGCCATTGCAGTGCGAACCGGCAGCAAGAATGACCCGGCAGACCATACAGGACTGGCACATTATCTGGAGCATATGCTGTTTAAGGGAACCAACAAATACGGTACCCTGAACTGGGAAAAGGAGAAACCCCTTTTGCAACAGGTGGATTCCCTGTATGAGGTGTACAATCATACTGCAGAAGAAGGTGCCCGCAAACGGATTTACCGCAGCATAGATAGTGTGAGTGCCCTGGCAGCGAAGTGGGCAATAGCCAATGAATATGACAAAATGTGTCAGGCCATGGGGGCAGCTGGCACCAATGCCTTTACCAGCACAGACCAAACTGTGTATGTAAATGATATTCCCTCGAACATGATGCACAAGTGGCTGGAACTGGAAAGTGAACGATACCGTTACCCGGTTCTCAGGCTGTTTCACACCGAACTTGAGGCCGTGTATGAGGAAAAAAACATGAGTCTGGACAGGGACGGCAGCAAGGTGAATGAACGGTTGATGGCCGAATTGTTCCGCAACCACAATTACGGGAAACAAACAACCATTGGCACTGTAGAACATTTGAAAAATCCGAGCCTGACCGCGATAAGGGAATATTATAAAAAATATTATGTACCCAATAATATGGCCATCATTATGTGCGGGGATTTCGATCCTGATGCAGCAGCAGATGGCATTGCAGAGCATTTTGCCTGGATGACATCCACTGAAGTGCCGGAGTATACGTATACGTATGAAATGCTGCGCGCAGCACCAAAACAGATAGAGATTAAAGGACCCGATGCTGAATGGGTAACCATTGGTTACAGGACCCCTGAAGCAGGGAGCCAGAATGCACGCATTGCAAGGCTGGTGGATATGTTGCTCAGCAACAGTCAGGCCGGGTTGATGGATTTGAATCTTGTCAAATCCATGAAGGTGCTGAGTGCCGGCAGCAGTGTGGACCAGATGAACGATTACGGTGTTTTCAGTCTCACGGGCAGGCCCAGGGCCGGCCAGTCTCTTGAGGAGGTAAGAGACCTGATGTTGGGTCAGATGCAATTGATACGGGAGGGTAAATTTGAAGACAGTATGCTGCGTGCGGTGATACTGAATGAGGAAATAAGCCGTATCAGCGGATTTAACAGCAACCAGAACCGCACCTATTTTTTGCTGGATGCATTTATTTCAAAGCAGGGCTACCAGGAAACGTTTAATGAATTGTGGAAGATGTCGCGTATCCGCAAAGCAGAAATTCAGGAGTTTGCCATGGAGTTTCTCAATTCAGACCGGGTAGAGGTATTTAAGCGTCGTGGTCAGGATTCCGGCGTTCAAAAAATTGTGAAGCCTGAAATTCATCCGGTTGAATTAAACAGAGACAAACAATCCGCATTTGTAACTGAATGGCTGCAGGAAGAAACAAATCCCGTTCAACCTGTATTCTGTGACTTTGGGAAAGACATTGTGCAAACCGAAATGGGGCCTGCTACGCTGTATTATGTTCAGAACACACAAAACCGGTTGTTTACACTTCAATTCAGAATTGAATCCGGTCGTTTTCACAACAAATTGATGCCCCTGGCTATGGAATATCTGAAGTTGGCCGGAACCGGGGATATCAGCGCTGATGCCATCAGTCGCAGAATGTATTCCCTGGGCTGCAGTTTCAGTGCCAGAAGCGAAGACCGCCGCAGTTATATTACACTGAATGGACCTGAGGAAAATTTCAATACCGCCATTTCTTTGCTCGAAAATCTGGTGAAAAATATCTCTGCAGAACCACAGGTATTTCAATCGATGATTCAGGGTATTGAGAAAAGAAGGACAGATGCCAAACTCAGCAGCCGCAGCATAGGTTCTATGCTTACGGCTTATGCAATGTATGGCAGTGACAATCCAAATAAATGGGTATTGAGTACAGAAGAATTGAAGAGTATAAAGGCAGAAGAAATTGTAAAAATCATTCAGTCTTTATTTACCATATCTCACGCAATCAATTATTATGGTCAGCGGGAAATATCCGAACTGAAAGTCACACTGAAGGAGAGGCATGCGTTGCCAGCCAAATTTATCCCAACTGCTGTGCCTAAGGATTTTACACCCCGTAAAATTGTTGAAAACGAAGTGTATTTTGCCCACTATAATCAGGTTCAGGCCACGGTATATTGGGTGGCAACAGATGAGATTTATCAACCGTCTGAAGAAGGCATTTCAGGTTTGTTTAACCAGTATTTCGGGGGTGATATGAGCAGTGTGGTTTTTCAAAGTATAAGGGAATCCAAGGCACTGGCATATAACACGTATGCTGGTTACAATCTGGCATCGCGGGCGGGTAAACCCAATACCCTGATAGCCATGGTGGGCACACAAGCTGACAAATTGCATGAGTCCGCAGCCGCTATGAATGAATTGCTTCAAAAAATACCGGCAGATACCAATGTGTTTGAACTCGCGCGCCAGAGCCTGTTGAGCAGACTTGAGACAGAACGGGTAGAAGAAGCCGGGCTTGTGCAATATTATTTTGCCCTGCAGGAAAAAGGGTTGAAAACAGATCCGAGATCAGAGGTATATAAGCAACTGCCCACGATCCAATTGTCGGACATTATGGCCTTTCATCAAAAACACTTTGCAAACCGCAAATATGCCATGACCGTGACAGGCAGCAGGGAAAAAGTGGGCCTGAAAGATCTGGCACGCTACGGCAAGGTAAAAGAACTGAGTATGGAAGAACTCTTTGGTTATTGATTTTTTGAGCCCGGTTTGTGTTAATGAATTACCTGAAAACGACCTGTGTTTTGTAATCCTGTACCGCTGATTTTGAATAGATAGGTGCCAGCAGGCAATTGCGCGGTTTCGATTTTCAGCGTATTCCTGCCGGTTATCGCATATCCTGCAGCAATTTCCTTTCCTGTCAGATCAGTTACACGAAGTTTCATATCTGTTGGCAAAGCATGGTGCATGGTCAGATTCAGGTTTGTATTTGCCGGATTGGGATACAGCCGCAAAGGCATTGACCATTTTTGAACATGGTTCATAGGCACATTTAATCTGAAGCCATCTACATAAAGTACAGACATACCGTGGGGATTGCTTCCGCCTTTGAAAGCGGCACAAAAAAGGGCTGCACTATCGGGGGTTCCGGTATAATTTTGGGGGTAATGAATGGGGATTTTCACCTGAGTCCAGTTTTTTACTGAATCTGATTGCGACAAACTGCCCGTGGTGATCATCTGACCAGAGTCGTATATGATGATGGCGATTTGCATGGTATCACCCTGTGGAAAGAACTTGTAGTTTACGTAAAAGGCAGAATCCCGGCCCGTAAGGGCAAATCCCGGTGCGGGTGGCCCCTGATTGCTTTGTCTTCCGGCCATAATAAATCCATAGGACAGCTGACCATCGTACCATACGTTCTGAATTCTGGCAGAATGGTTTCCGAAAACGTGGTCGTTACTCCGTGTAACAGGTTGTGTGGTTTGCAGGCCGGCGTTGTTGGATGTGTTCCAACCCGAAGGGGTTTGAACAACAGTCTGAAACCAGGATTCAAAATTGGAATTGGGAACCTGCACCTGACCTGTACCGCCGGTAAAGTGCAGACTGTCGGCTACTACGAAGCCCCCATCAATTGGATTGTCCGGATTGGTAGAGGCAAACCCGATAATCAGACTGTCGGCTATGCCGGTATCATTGTAATTGATTCCGAAGGCCCTGCGCCTGAATTGCGCCGAATCTGTTCCCAGCAGATAAAAAATATCCTGACTGATGGTATGTCCATTTCGCTTGAAAAAGACCAGCAGCCAGCCCGTATCACCGGTGGGAATATGGGTTTTAAAGAAACCCACTACTGAATCGGGTCTCGCATTTACAGGGATTCCTCCGGTGAAATTATTTTCCGGATTGCCGTAGATCAGGGCTCCGGGTCCGCTGTTTTGTGCCGATGTGCGAAAAACTTTGGCTGCATAGCTGCTTTTGTATCCTGCAACCTTGTTTGCGAAGCCATACTGGCGCCATCCTGTGGGGTGCTGCAATACAGAGGAATCCCATAGTTCCATGTCTGCATTTGGAATCTGACCCCAGGCCTGAGTGAAGACCAGAAAAAAATTAAGCACGAACAATCGAGCCAATGATTTCATATACACACGAATATGGTATTGTTTATCAATAATATATGTGACTTATCACACATAAAAAAAGCGCTGCATGAAAGCAGCGCTTTTTTTTATGAACAGATTCAATCCGTTAACGGATCATCAGGGATTCTGTATAAGTATCTCCTTCAAGTGTGGTAACCTGTACCATATACATACCCGGTTTCAAATGCTGAATGTTGATTTCAGTCTGGTTCCCGGCAATGTTTGATGCAGCCACTTCACGGCCATCTATCGCCAATATTCTTGCCAGGCCAAGTTGAACCGGGCTGCGCAGGAACACTTTCTGTGCAGCTGGGTTGGGATACATTCTTATCTGGCCGTCCGCAAAGGTTTTCACCCCGATTTTCGGTTCATTGTCTAGAATAACCAGGGTAAGTGCACTATCTGTTCCCACAGAACCGGGACCATTGATATTCCGTATCACAAACACAAGGGTTTGATCACCATCCGATACCACATCATCGCTGATATTGCATTTTGTGGTATAGAATGAGTTGTTCTTAATCACATTAATGGTGCGGGTAGTCCAGTTGTAGTCACGCGGATTTTGTGCAGTACTGCTGCTCTGTATAGCGATATCGTAGCTGAAGTTTTCATCGGTAGGTGCAATGTTGAAATCCATGCGGAAGGAGTCGGCCAGTTCTGTAATGGTGTCACGCACCTTGGCAAATTTTACAACCGGAAGCGATGCAGGGGTAATGTCTGTGAGTTTGCGCGGACAAATGGTGTAGCCCACGGTGTGAGGGGCTGTGGGGTCAGACTGCCCGCCTATGCCGGTTACGTTTAAATATCCGGTCGGTGCTGTAGTCCCGTCCAGATCGGTTTCTGCATCTATATACAGACTGTCTGTAACTCCTGAAGTGGTTTGAATCCGCACATATTTGCCTGAATTTGCACTGAGGGCGGATGAAGGCCATTCTGCAGGGTTTACCAGTTTTACACGGCGTTTTTGAATCAGTCTGCTTTCTGTGCTTTCATTGAGTGTGGTAACCACAGACACCGCATTCAGCGGGCGGCTGCCAGCTATTTTGATGATGGTATCGAGTGTGCCAAACATGGGCAGGCCATTGTTGGGGAGCACTGTGCCGGAAATCAGGAGTGAGTCACCTTCTGTAACGTTGTAGCCATACTTTTTAAGATTTGAAACGAGGATGCCACCGGTATTGTCACGCAAGGTAAATTCTACCCCATTGCCACTGAGATTACCTCCGTAAACTGTGCCCGAGATCCGGCATCGCACACCGCTTGAGTCCGGGGTTTTTGCCGTGCTGTTCTGGCTGCGGATGGTTCCGATTTTATACAGGGGCAAGTCGTCGTTCAACAGGGTTACATTGAAGCTGTCGGGTTTCAGGATAGTCACATTGTTCAGAGAGCCCAGACCCCACATGATGTTTTGGGTGGGTTGGTAAATGTTGTCGTTGATTAATGGAACCGATACATCGATTGTATCCGGAGTTGTGTTGTCTATGTTGAAAATTTTGCTTGTGGGATTATAGGTAAAGCGAACTCCCTCCTGTGCAGAAGAAGCACTGGAGATATAACGGAGAGAGAAGTCTCCGCCGGCATCTGTCTTTTTCACGAGCAATATTCTCACCTTCAGGGTTCCGTCGGGTTCTTTTGCTGTAGCGGTTTTGTTCAGGAATTTGATGTGGCACGGTCCGTCATTGTCCTGCATAATCTGGGTACACAGTGAATCTTTCAGTCTGGCAACACCTGTAATGGGACGAACTACCAGTATCACACTATCATCTGCATCGGGATTGCTTTCATCAATCACTCTGGCATAAATGGTTACGCTGTCGGGTCCTGTGGTTTTGCCCAGGGTGATCACCGAGTCCGTGTTGTTTTGTCCCAGTTTGTATTCTGCCGGAATATTGGTGAAAAAACCTTTGGATTTCACCCTCAAGCGCAACTGACTGGGTGTTCCTACCGCTTTGTCGATTTTTACAGTGATCCCCACTTTGCCAGCCGACTCTTTCACGATTTCTGTTTTCTTTTTAACAGAGATATAGGCTGTGTCGTTGTCTTTGATGGTCATGGTGTGGGCCTTGTTCGCGCCAATCACACAGTTTGAAGCATTGTCCATGGAAAGCACAATGGTCTCATCGCCTTCATGAATCTGATCATCTGTAATGGTGATTTTTGTTGTATCATTGGCCTGGGCGCCACTGGCCTTAAATGTGATGGTTTTGGGGTCTGAGGCAATGGTATAATCGGCATTTTTGGTAGCGGTATTGCCTGCTACAAAAATCCGCACAGATTGAGCCTGGTCATTGCTGTATTTGCGCACAACATACACTTCTACAGCACCATCATTCTCTTTTTTTGTTGACGTTCCGGTCCAGTATTCAACCATGGGAGGGGTGAGGGCAGCGTCGTTTTCATCAAAAGAAACCGGACTTGTGCGACCACCGGTGGGATTTATGGTGGATTTAGAGGAGGGTCCCCAGATACCATCTCCATCATTGTTGGCGTACACAATCAGGTTGGTTTTCAGACTGATTTGCTCAATGCGGCGAATACCGAAAGAATTCGTATTTGGCATGATGGCTGCCCAGTATCCGCTTTTGCCTTCCACATTGCTGTAAAAGGAAACCAGATTCGGAATGTTTACTTTTTCATTTTCAATGTAGGTTACATTTAAGGGACGTCCCATACCGGTGTTGTTGTTGTAGAGGGCAACCAGATTGCGGTCGGTGCCCATACTCTTGCCGTAGATGCCTGTGCAGGATGTATCTGCAGCGTTGCTTGTGCTGAAGCTGAGTACCCGCATGGAATCAATGGAAGCAACCCTGAATGTGTCGGTATTGCCAATGCCGATAATGGTAAGGCCGGGATAAATGGCTTTTCCTGCATTGAAACGGGAATCATTGGTGGCTACAAGGCCAAACCAACCTTCGTATTCCCCGCCACCACTTGTGGTAAATGTATCGTGGTTGTTGTTGGCAAATGAAGGTGTGCCGCTGACATAGCGCCATATACCACCGGTGTCGGGATAAAGCCCGTTTCCGGCTCCGGCAAACAGGTTGGTACTGGCCATGTCGGCGGCAGACATACCACGCACAACATATTTGTACTTGTTGTTTGGCGCCATGCCAATGATGCGCAGTTTAAACAGTACGGGCAGGGCATGGCTTCCACCCTGGGAACCAGCCATGTATGAAGGCAAAACAACAGGAGCAACCGAATTGGTGCTGTATTGGCCATAGGCATTCAGGCACAGGGTTGCGAGCAATGAGAACAGTATTTTCTTGATCATCTTAGTATAGAGAAGGGCAAAAATATCTGAAAATGGCCATAGGACCGCGACCTTACACGATTTTTACAATATACTAACCGTTTGCGATGGCCAGGGAGAGCACCCCGAGCCTTATGCCGGGAATGTCCCTGAGACATTGCAGACAGGCCTCCAGAGTGGCACCGGTTGTCACTACATCATCAACCAGAATTGCGGTTTTGCCTTCAAGCAGCCGCTTGTTTCTGGCCATAAAGATGTGGCCCACATTTTCCCAGCGGGTAAATCTGCCCTTGCGCGTTTGAGATTGTGAGTAAATCTCGCGTTTTAACAAATCCGTATTGACAGTACACTCAAGTATTTCTGCCATGCCTTTGGCAAACCATTCACTTTGGTTGTAACCCCTCTGTCTCTCCCGCCGGGGATGCAATGGAACCGGCAGAAGAATATCAGGCGGAGATTGAAAACGACTTTTAATTTCTTCAGCATATAACAGCCCCAGGGCATGTGCCAGTTCTTTCTGTCCTTTGTATTTGATGCGGTGCATTAAATCCTGAACCACGCCTCCTTCTCTGAATTCAAGAAAACTGCCTGCCAGCGCCAGGTCTATCCTGCCCCAGAAAATTCGTTCTGTGGGATTGCCTGGTTGCAGTGAATAACCGGTGCGTGGCAATTCATCCACACAATGCATACAAAGCGCATTTTCACCCTGAACCAGCCAACTGCCGCAAGACTGGCATACCACCGGAAAAAACAGATTTCCTGCCGACTTTATCCATGCCTTCATTTACCCCTCCGAAACAGGGCTCAAGGAAGTAAATAAAAGGGGCAAAAACATGGTATTTTATGCTCAATTTATATAGTATTAAACTACCATGACCTTTGGAATTTTCCGGTTTCAGGTAAAATGGAATCTCATTCGTCTGCATTTACACCGAATTTTGCATCCACATGTCTGCACGCAACGACAGGGATATACCCAAAGCCCGCATCAACTGGCCTTCTATCAAGCGTTCCCTGCGCCTTTTTTCATTGATACGCAAAAGCGACCGCTGGTTGTTTGGCATCGGAACCATTTTTCTGGCCCTCACCGCAGTTACCTCTCTGTTGTTTCCGGCTCTGCTGGGAAAACTGGTGGATGCCCGCACAAACGTAAATCAGTTAAAAACCCTTGCCATCTATTTCGTGTACCTTTTCATAGCGCAGGCCGTATTTTCATTTTTGCGTATTGGATTGTATGTGCGTGTAACCGAAAATCTGACATTTGCTCTGCGAAAGAAATTGTATGGTTCTGTGCTGCTGCAGAATATGGATTTCTTTCACCAGAACCGGGTAGGAGATTTGCTCAGCCGGCTCACCGCTGATATCGGCCAGATACAGGATACCTTCAGTACAAACCTGGCCATGTTTCTGCGTCAGGTTCTGGTTATTTTCGGTGGTATCGCCTGGTTGTTTATTACAAGTCAGAAACTGGCTTTGTATATGCTTATTTCTGTCCCGGTTGTTATCGTTATTTCTCTGTTTTTTGGCAGATACATACGCAAGGTGAGCCGTCAGGTGCAGGAATTAACCGGGAACAATAGCGTGATTGCCGAGGAAACTTTTACGGGAATACAGAATGTGAAAGCATTTTCCAATGAAACGTATGAATTGAACCGCTTTGGAGCCGACGTGGAGAACCTTCGACGGCAAAGTATTTTCCGTGGTTTGTTGCGTGGAGCATTCAGCAGTTTCATCATCATCTGCCTGTTTGGCAGCATAGTATGGCTCATTTTTATGGGCTTGGGAATGGTGCGCACGGGTGAAATGGAAATCGGTGAATTATTCAGTTTTATCATGTTTACCGGTTTTGTGGGTGGCAGTATTGGCGGACTGGCAGAACAGTTTGTACAGATACAGAAGACCATCGGCGCGGTGGACAGGGTACTGGAACTAATTGACAAACCGACCGAACCCTTAATGCATGCAGGAGAACCCAAAGAGAAACTGCAGGGGGATGTGGCATTTGAGCATGTGGCATTTCATTATCCCAGCAGACCAGGATTTGAGGTATTGAAAGATATTGATTTCCGGGTGCCCAGCGGGAGTACCCTTGCGGTGGTGGGTCCCAGTGGTGCAGGGAAAAGCACCTTGGTCAATCTTTTGTACCGTTTTTATGAACCTGTGTCGGGCAGAATCTGCATAGGAGGGGAAGACATCGCAAATGCAGACCTGTTTACGCTGCGCAACAGCATGGCTCTGGTTCCACAGGAAATTATTCTTTTTGGAGGCAGTATTTATGAAAATATTCTGTACGGCAATCCGCAGGCCACGGAAGCGCAGGTAGAACAGGCAGCCTGCAATGCCAATGCGCATGATTTTATTATGGCCTTTCCGGAGGGATACAAAACCGTGGTGGGCGACAGGGGCATCAAGCTCAGCGGGGGGCAGCGGCAGCGTATTGCAATTGCCCGTGCCATGCTGAAGGACCCGCGCCTGCTGATTCTGGATGAAGCCACCAGCAGCCTGGACAGTGAAAGTGAACAGCAGGTGCAGGAAGCGCTGCAGCACCTCATGGAAGGGCGCACCAGCATTGTGATTGCACACCGGCTCAGCACCATTCGGAATGCCGACCAGATTATTGTGCTGCAGGGCGGACACATTGCAGAACAAGGCAGTCATGAAGCACTGATGGCGCGGAGTAGTGGAATTTACCGCCGCATGGTCGAACGCCAGCAGGAACCCGGCGATTTCTGGGGGGATGATACTCCCGCCTCGGAAAATGCCTGAATCGACTGATTATTTGTGATGGGAAACAATAAATTTCCCACTTTCTGTTTTGCCGGAATTATACATCAGTATCAACTGGTATACACCATCCCTAATATCCCTTGTGTTGTATATTTTCAGTGGATTCCCCCTGTATATGAGCTGTCCGCCTGAGGAATAAACCAGCATGAGTTCTGCATTGGACGGATTGATATAAATGAAATCATCTGCAGGGTTGGGATATATTTCTGTTGAATGTTTCCCGGTTGATTTTATCCCGGACATACCTGTAATTTCCACAAGTTTCTGGGTTGAATCCTTGCAGCCATTGGATTGTGAAGCCACAACGGATACGCTGCCGGCCCCCATGGCAGTCCAACTGATACTGGCTGTGGAAGTTCCCTGGCCTGACAGCAATGTTCCGTTAATTGTTTTCCAGGTATAGGTAGTGTTGGGCTGGCTGGTAATGATATAAAAATACGGGGTACCTGCATTTAAATTCTGAAACAAGCCACTGATGTTTCCCACGGTGGGGCCGGGATATACCGTTATTTCCTCCTCAGCACTGTCTTTGCATCCCTGGTCTGATTCCACCACCAGTCGCGCTGTATAAGTACCTGCATTGCCGTAGGTTTTGGATGTGTTTTTCTGTGTGGCGGATGTGCCGTCGCCAAAATCCCAGCGGCGTTTTGCAATGCTGCCTCCGGTGATGGTGCTGTTGTCTGCCAGTTGGAACAGATTGTTCCCCAGACAGGTGTTTACTGCAGTTAGCCCGATTTTAGCAATGGCATCCGGCACCGCACGAATTTGTAATTCGCCGGAATCAGAACAACCATAATTGGATTCTACCACGAGTTTTACTTTGTGTATTCCAACAGAAGTGAACGATTTGTTCCATTTCAAAAATGTGGATTTGGTTCCATCGTCCACATACCAGGTCCGTTTGAAAAGTGTGCCGTTTTGTACGGTGCTGCTGTCTGTAAATTCAAACTGGTGATTGGTAAAACACTGTGTTTTTTCATTTACCCGGGGTTTTACGGTTGGCATGGCATACACATTTACATTTTTTACAAGGGAATCCTGGCAGCCATAAGATGTGCGCACAATTAGTTTTACCTTGTAGTTGCCAGGCGCCGAATAGGAGTAAGATGGATTCTGGCTGTTGGATTGGTTCCCGTCGCCGGTATGCCAGGTTCTCAGGCTGATGGTTTCACCATTGTTTTTGCTTGCATCGGTAAAAATAAAATTGTTTTGCGCCAGACATTGTGCATCGGAATTGATTGTAAAATCTGCTGTGGCATTCTTTTTCACCGTTACGGAATTTCGTGCTGTATCTGTGCATCCTTTATCGGATGTAACCACCAGTGAGACTGAAAAACTTCCTGCATTGGCATAGGATTTTGCCGGGTTCGCCACCGATTGTGTGCTGCCATCCCCAAAATCCCATTGGGTCTGCATTATGGTGCCTGTACTCAGGGTACTTGTTCCGGTAAAATTGAACTGATTCCCGGGCAAACACTGGGTATTGTTATTGATTTTAAATGATGCCTGCGGATCCGGATCGATGTAAATGTTTTTGGTCACCGAATCTTTGCAGTTACCTGAGCTTACAACCAGCAGTTTGACCGAAGTTTTACCCACGGTAGTAAATGATTTGACCGGGGATTTTGCAGTAGAAGTGTCGGTTCCGAATTTCCAGTTGTAGATTTTTATTCCTCCTGTATTTGTGGTGCTGGAATTGGTAAAAACAAACTGATTTGCGCCCTCACACTGGCTGGTGTCATTGATGCTGAAACCGGCAGAAACCGTTTGAATTGAAATACGCAGGGCGGAGCTTGTATCATTCTGGCTGCCGGAGGTTACAACCCGCTTGTACCAGGTGGTCTGGGTGAGTGCACCCGGTGTATAATCGCTTTGGTTGCTGGTGCCTGAGGCGGTGCTGAATCCGGATGTGGCGGAGGTTGTGGACACCATCCATTTGTAGGTATAGCTGCCCGTGCCCCCGGTGGGTGTGCTGCCGGTCAATTTCCCGGGTGACTGGTTGTAACAGACTTCCGTATTGCCGCTGATGGTATTGTTGTCCAATGAATTCAGGCTGCCTTTTCCGTTGAACAAAGCCAGAAAACCATCTTCGCCAACGCCTTTGGTTGTTTGGTGTGCGCCGGTGGTAGCGATTCCGGAGTTGGAGCCCGTGTATCCTCCAATTAAAACATCACCGTTTGGATTTACGTCCATTCCATAAATCCTGTCTGTAGAAGTGCCGCCAAAATAGGTAGCCCAAACCCGTTTACCGGAATCTGTGAATTTCACAATCACGCCATCCTCTGCGCCTGCATTTGTGGTTTGGTAAGCACCGGTTGTGGCAATGCCGGAAGTAGAGTAGGACATTCCTCCCGCATACACGTTGCCAGCGGAATCAGCCCCTGTGCCATAGAATTCCTCATTGCTGCTGCCGCCATAGTATGTGCCCCATTGGCGGGTTCCGTTTTTATTGAATTTTACCAGAAATGCATCATTTGATCCACCCGTTAAAATCTGGTGGGACCCGTTGGTGGCTATATTGCTTGTGGAACCAGTGGATCCGCACAACAGGATGTTGCTCTTTTTGTCAAGGCTGATTCCCAGACCCATCTCACCACCTGTACCGCCATAATAGGTGCCCCACAAACGTTGCCCGTTCGTATTAAATTTAATCAGAATGGCATCTGTGCTTCCCGATCCGGCAATTCCACTTTGGTGGACACCGGAAGTCGCGATACCCGTGGAGGATGCTGAGTAGCCAACCAGGAGAATATCCCGGTTATAGTCGCATACACTGTTTAGTACGATTTCGGTTTGAGTGCCACCGATAAATGTACCCCATTGCAATACTCCGCTGCTGTTGAATTTTGATAAAAACATGTCAAAAGATCCTGCATTTGTGCTCTGGTGTGCGCCCGATGTTGGAAAACCCGAAGAGGAGGAAGTATACCCCGAAGCAATGACATTGCCTGCACCATCAAAACACAGGGAGTTCCCGTAATCATTGCTTGTCCCGCCAAGATAGGTACTCCACTGTCGTTTGCCACTGTCATTAAACACAGCAATGAAGGCATCCCAGGTGCCTGTGCCGGACAGACTGGTCTGGTGTGCGCCGGAACTGGCTATGGCCGAGGTGGATTGGGTATGGCCGCAGATGGCCACCCTTTTTCCGGTGGAATCAACCCCCAGGCTATAATTGTATTCCAGTGTGCTGCCACCAAAATAGGTACCCCAAATGATGGAACCCGATTTGCTGAATTTCGCCACAAATGCATCCCAGTCTCCACCCCGTGTGGTTTGGTAAGCCCCTGTGGTGGCTATGCTTGCAATGGACAGGGTTAACCCACTGAAATAGACATTGCCGGCAGGGTCCAGTCCAACCCGTTCTCCGTATTCAATGTCATTTCCTCCGTAATAGGTGGCCCAGGGATCCACCACAAGTTCCATGGACGGGTCATAGGGTGTAGTGGCAAAGGTGACCGTATTTGTTTGCGGATTCAAGTGGTAGCTTACCTCTGCAGGGGTTTGAGTTTTTTGTTCGGGATGAATTAAAAAACTGGCAGGAATTGTCTCGGATATTTCACGGATGGAATTTTGTAATATCAGCGCGCCGTTCGCCGCAATTTTCAATCCGTCAGCACCCGAATATCTCAGTTCCACATCCTGCAAACGGCCACCGGGATGAACAATGATGTCATATTTAAATCCATTGTCTGCCGAAAATAGAATATCAATTCCGTTGTAAATATTTTGCAATAATACCTTTTTGGTGGAATGGACTGTAACGCCGGATTCTGGTGTGTTGCCCGTGTAATAATTGTACCACACCGGGATGGCATCCTGCGGAATATACCGGGCAGCAGGATTGCTATTGATGAATTGTGCCTCAATGCGGTGGTAGCTCATTTGTGGCGGAGCCGGCTGTTTTTTTTCAGGGTCTGAAAAGCCGGGCATTTTAAAATCCTTTTCAAATACTGCCTCGTACAGGTGGTATTCAAACCCACCCGGTACAAGGGAAATGTTTGCACCTGCAGAGGCATACTGATACCGGACTTTAAGGTTGGGTTTCCCATCCTGGTCTTCAATCTGTCCTGAGTTGGCAACAAATCCTCTGGATTGTCCGGAAACAGAAGCCGTTATGGCAAATAGTACAGAAGCTATACAAAGTAAGTGTCGTTTCATGCAAATTCAAAATTAAACTGAATCTCTGGAATTTCAAATCCCGGGATAGAATCTTACAATTGAACCGGTAGGTTATTGCTTTTCTATTTCAGCATATTCCAGCAGGTACAGATTGTTATACTGTTGTCGTATTCTCGGAATTGAACCAAATACTTTTGTGAAATTTTTATTCCACAGGGCTGAATCGTTGATGACGACATATTTTATATGATGTTCAGCCGCAATGGACTGAGCCAATTCCGCAGGAAAATCCGTTGCAATTCTTACCCCTTTGCGCTGCAGTAAATACAATCCGGTGTTGGGTGATGGGTCAAAAGCCAGCATAATCCGGCTGTTTGCAGGAATGTTTTTATTCAAATACATTGCCATGGAATCATATGCGGAATAATTATGTATCAATGCCTGATTGTAGTAATCATTTTCACCGTATTTCCTATCCTGCATGTGGCGGGAATGGAAAAAATTGCGAATAGGAAAATAATAAAATCCAAGCATGAGAATGATGGGCACCAGCCCGATAAAGACGGTGCGGTTTTCCACAAATGTTTGCTGCATAAGTAACAATCCGAAAAATAAAAATGGAAACAAAAGGATGAAATAATAATCGTGGTATCTGAACTGTGTATTGAATAAAATAAAGGCTGCTGCAAACCCCAGAAAGAGAAACCCTGAAATGGCAGCTATCAGCGGGTTTTTACGGTAATGAATGACAATGGTGATAAGAATAAAAGCGATGACGAAATACAGCAAATAACCGGCATATATGCTGTCGTACCACGTGTTAAAAGCATAGGCAGTATTGTCTGTCAGCTGTGCCCAGCTTTTTGCAGGATTGGGTTGTTGCAGAAAATGAACATTCCAGGTTTTACGTGTGAGTGCAGCACTGTATGAATACCAGCTTCCCACACATGCGAGGGGAACAATGAACCACAACACATGGCGTGGCTTTACCGGTACGGAAAGGGGCAATTTCAAACGCGGAATGAGAGGCAGTACACACAATCCGAAAATGGCAAAATGTGTGATTAGAAATGACACTTTAATAAGTCCCGCCAGCGATATAAATAAGGTATAAAGCCAGAGTGATTTTCGGATTTGAATTTGAAAATAGAACCTGAAAAAGAAATACCAGGCAAGCATGGAAAAAGACAAAGCAGCCGGGTCTGGGAGAAAATTGGGGGTATAAAATACCAGAACCGGTGAAAGGTACCAGCCATATACCAGCAACAGTCTGTTCAGATTTCTCCGGACAAAGAATCCGGTAATAAGCCAGGCTGCATAAACACCGAATGAGACGATGAACCACATCACTGCCCTGTAGATACCATCGTGAAATCCGAAAATTTTGTACAAAAGGGCAGATGTGTATGGCAGTGCCGGGAATTCCATCCCTGCAATTCCATCCCAGGCACGTGATTCCATGACCCGGGGCAGGAAGAAATTCATGCTTTCATGGTAATAATTCCAGGCAACACAAGCGCGGTCGGCCTGTGCTCCCTGATGCATGCTGTAGGGCGGTTTTTGCAGATTTTTCCAGAACCCGAGAGAACTGCAGAGCAAGAGCCAGGTGACCCAGAACCACCAGTGGGGCTTAAGTTTCATCATGCGGCAGGTTGGTATCCCTGATGATATAGTGGGGTCTGTTTTTTACATTTTCACTCACACGGCCCAGGTACTCGCCCAGAATGCCAATGCCGATGAGTTGTATGCCACCTATGAACAACACAGAAATATGCAGAGAGGTCCAGCCGGGTTCTGTGGTACCGAAGAATTTTTCGTAGAGACTGTATACAATAAGCGCAAAAGCCACCCCCGAAACAAGAAAACCGCTGATGGTGGCGACTTTCAGGGGCCATACGCTGAAACTGCTGATGCCATCCAGGGCGAAGCGCATCATTTTCTTATAGGTAAATTTGGTTTCACCGCCCATGCGTTCTTCCCGGTCGTATTCCAGCCAGGTTTGGTTAAATCCAATCCAGCTGATTTGTCCGCGGATGTACTTATGCTGTTCGGGCATGCGTTTCAGAATCTGCTGAATTTTACGGTGAATGATGCGAAAATCGCCGGTGTCAACCGGTATTTCTATATTGGTAATACGGGCCAGGATTCGGTAGAACATGCGGGCTGTGAATTTCTTCAGAAAGTTCTCACCCTGCCGCTTTCGGCGGCGTGCATACACTACCTCATAGCCTTCAAGTGCTTTGGCCAGCAATTCCGGTATTAATTCCGGAGGATCCTGTCCATCACCGTCCATAATGACGATATGCTCGCCCCGGGCATTTTCTATACCGGCAGAAATGGCGAGCTGGTGGCCAAAATTGCGGCTGAAATCGATAAAGTGAACACGGGGGTCGCTGGCGGCAAGGCTGTGTAAAACGGCCAGAGAGTGGTCTTTACTGCCATCGTTCACGTAGATAATCTCTGCAGACAATGTCATGCCAGACAATACGGAAGCCAGCCGCTGGTATAGCTTATTGATGTTCATTTCCTCGTTATACACGGGGATGACAATGGACAAATCCGGTGGGGTTGACATTATGGCAAAATTATTGCATTTGAACCAAGTAACTTTGTAAACCATGAAAAACCCGATTTTGAAAACCGGAATGGCAGTTGCCGCCCTGGCAGGAGTGTATGTATTGTATGCCTGCAACCAGCGCAGTGAAGAGGTAGTAAACGATGAGCCTGCACAAACCACTGCTGCAACCGCAGATAACAGCGTTGCTCATGACGGGCCGATTACCCTGGCAGAATTCGATAAAACCATTAAAGGCAAGAAACTGGTTATGGTGGATTTTTACACCACCTGGTGTGGTCCATGCAAGCGGATGGCTCCCTTTATTGCCCGGCTGAAAACAGAGAAAGCCGACAGTGTGATTGTGCTGAGTGTGGATGCGGAAGCCCAGCCTGAAATCTCCGGCAGATACAACCTGGAAGGCTATCCCACTGTGATTTGTTTCAAGAACGGTTCGGTACTTGCCAATATTATCGGCTACCAGGACTACCCGAATCTGTTGCGCGTAATGCGACAGTTTAACTAAGAGGGATAATTGTCTAAACTGTTTCCGGCTTGTTGAGGAAGAAGTCAAAACTGTCTCCCCTCAGTCCCAGGCGCAGGGTTTCCAGTGCAATCACTTCGCCGGGTGCGATGTTGCCAAGATTTACGTTGGCTCCATACAATTTGATAAACCACACCTGCTGAGCCTTGAGTGGAGCTTCCCACAAGATGGTTTCGAGGGGAATTTTGCGGATGATTTCGGCTACCAGGCCGCTGCGCACTTCGCCTGTTCCGCGAAAAATACCGACCGTGCCGGATTCCCTTGCTTCGGCGATTACTTTCCAAACCCCTGCGCTGATTTCGCTTTCCATCTGCTCAATCCACTCATAGGGCGGAATGATTTTTTCTGCATCCTTGCTGCCAACTTCTGAAAGCACTGTGGATACTTTGGCCAGTTTGCGGATGTACTCACATTTTTCATCATGGTGCATGTCTATGCTGCCATCACTCACTTCGCAATGGGTGATGCCGGTTTTTTCCAGCAAACGGAGGTAATCGTCAAACTGGTTGCGGATGATGTAGGCCTCGAAGAGAGTGCCACCGAAGTACACTGCCATACCGGCGGACTGATACATTTTGATTTTATCGGTCAGATGGGGGGTTACAAAACCGGTACCGAAACCCAGTTTCACCATATCGGTATGAGCTCCTCCGTTGCTTAAAAAATCTTCTACTTCGCGCAGGCTCAGCCCTTTATCCATAACCATGGTAAGGCCGTTTTGGCGGGGTTTGGCAGTGCGGGCGGGTAATTGGGTCAGATTAAAAAGTTCTTTATTCATGCAGAAAGTCCGGGGTTGGTAAATCGGGCGATGATTCGCAACAGCGAGGCCGCCTTTTTCAATTCCGGTGCAAAAATAAACATTTGTGTGTGGTCTTCTGCATGAAAGGTAAGGGCTGTTTCAAGCAAATATTCTGCGGCGGCCTGTTGTCCGGTCAGATAGCACATGGCAGCGAGCCGGTACATGATTCTTGCATTGCCGGGGTTATGTTTCAATCCATTTTGTGTGGTTTCAAGCGCACGGTCTGTTTGTCCTGTCTCCCACAATGCCAGGCTCCAGTCCAGCCAAACCTCCTCTTCATTCGGATGTTCGGCCGCCAGCGTTTCATAGATGGCCTCCCATTTTTCGGCCTCATGCATGCCAAAGTAAGCTGCCGCAAGAACAATTCCGTAGTCCGCCTCCTCTGGGTTGAGTTCCCATGCTTTTTCCAGGTAGGGCAGGGCGGCACTGAAGTTTTGTTCATAGTGCCAGGTAAGTCCCATGCTGTACCAACTCTCACTGTCCTGCGGGTTTTTGCGCAGAACTTCACGGTAGTGGGTTCGTGAGCCTTTTATATCTCCTGTTTCATAAAGGCTCCAGGCCTGTAACCCCTGCAGTTCATCAAAGGCACCTGCCGGGAACCGGGGAGTTTGCTCTGCCAGCAGTTGCAGAAACTCTTTGTATTTTTCATTTTCATAAACGGCCTCGAGATACCCAATCCAGGCTTCGTGGAAAGTGTCATTGATTGTAACCGCGTAGTCAAAAGCCCATTCTGCTTTGGCATGTTCTTCCAGCTCCATAAAAGCCGACCCCAGCAGATACCATGTATCTTCGGCATACGGTGACTGATCCACCATTCGTTCGAGCATGGGAATCACAGCTGCCACCAGATGTTTGTCTTCGGTATGGTTGAGCCATTTTTCCATGATATAATTTACATCGGAACCTATCTCAAGGCTTTTTTCAAGCACAGGCAGGGCCATGTCGAATTGACCATAGAAGATGAGCAATTCCAGTAAATCCTCAAGCACGGCTTCGTCGTTTCCTGCCAGTTCCAATCCGCGGTTCAGCATGTCATTTGCCTTTTCGGTGCGGCCTTCCAGGGCAAAAATGACTGCATCGATAAAGAACAGGGCAGGTTCAAAGGCATTGTATTCCCTCGCCTGATGAATGTATTTGCGGGCCATACGGAAATTGTTTTCCCGTATAAGCACCTCAGCGAGATGAATAGCGAAAACTGGCATATAGGGGAATTGGGTTATACCCAGTTCCAGCACACGCTTTATGCGGGTAAAGCCGGGGGCAGCATCGGTTATGCCTGTGTTGTAGGAATAGTACCGGAATATTTCCAGCAATTCACGCGAGGTGAAATCCTCACGCTGTTTTCCTTCGAATTCACGCACGAGCTCTTCAATATTGCCCTCGAATTCGTCGTCCTCTTCATCGTCCCAGTCGGAAGGAAATAAACTCATTGGGGTCAAAAATATCCATAGTTCACAACCTTTTTCCACTTGCTTTGGAAATTGCCCCTGTATTTTTGCACAGTTTATACCAATGCGAAAATACAAAGCAGTAGCGGTTTTGCTGGGTTTGGGGCTGTTCATTTCATCCGGTTGCCCGCTTTTTGCACAATCTTCGGGGAAAGTGCCCCTGAAAATGCGGCAAGCCTCATGGCAGCAGAAGGTGGACCATACCATCCGGGTGACACTGGACACCCAGACTTTTACGCTGCATGCGGATGAAATGATTGTATATACAAACAATTCGCCAGACACCTTGTCCACGCTGTGGTTTCACATCTGGCCCAATGCATTTTCCGCACGAAACAGCGGATACGGGAAAGAAGCGCTTTATAACGGAAATATAAAATATCTGAATGCCCCCGGTGAAAACCGTGGTTCACTCGATTCCCTGTCATTTCGCGTGAATGGGAAGCCCGCCATGTTTACCTATCACCCGGATTTCAGCGATATCGTACAGGTCTGGTTGCCGGAACCCATTCTGCCTGGCAAATCCCATATCATCCAAACTCCGTTCAGGGTTAAGTTGCCTTATTTGTTCAGCAGAATGGGGCACAAGGGCAGACTGGTGGCAGCTACACAATGGTACCCGAAACCGGCGGTATATGATGTGAATGGTTGGAATACCATGCCCTATCTGGAGCAAGGCGAGTACTACAGTGAGTTTGGTGATTATGATGTGCAAATCACCCTTCCCGGAAATATGCGCGTTGCCGCCACCGGGATGCTTCAGAACACAAATGAACTCCTCTGGCTGGATGAATTGGCCGGGGTCGGCACGGATGATATAGGGGTTGCTGACCAACCGGCCAGCAAAACATTGCATTATATTCAGAAACAGGTGCCCGATTTTGCATGGTTTGCCCACCCGGAATTTGAGGTGGCAAAAGGCAGTGTGCAGTTGGACAGCACCCATACGGTAACTACCTGGGCTTTCTTTATCCGTGAGAAATTACGCAGGCCATTTCAATCAGACCGTTCTCCATACACTCAGATTACTGCAAACATTGCCAAAGCCCTTAAGGGTTACTCAGCGAAGGCGGGGATGTATCCATACGGGCAATGCACCGTGGTTGTAGGTGGATTGTCCAGTGCCGGTGGCATGGAATATCCCATGATTACCATTTGTTCCGATGCGGACGCCACCACCACTATTCACGAAGTGGGACACAACTGGTTTCAGGGTATGCTGGGCAGTCAGGAACGGCGCTATCCCTGGATGGATGAGAGTCTGAACACATTTTACGAGCAAAAAGTAAGTGGAGAGGAGCCAAAGCAATTTCTGCCGGGAGAGCCCATACTGCCGGTTTCAGCCTACGCCGGTATGCGGGCTATGCATGATGTTGGGGTATATCAACCTGGAAATCTTGCTGCGGGAACCTATAACCAACTCAATTACGGAGCCATGGTATATGGCATCAATCCACTGCGGCTGAACTATTTGCAGAGCTACCTCGGTGATGAATTGTTTCGCAGTTGTGTTCAACGGTATTTCAGTCAGTGGCAATACAGACATCCTTTGCCCGGAGATATTCAGGATGCGTTTGAGGCAGAAGCCGGCCAATCATTAAAGTGGTTTTTCCAGGATCTGATGGGAGGGACTCTGCCGGATTATGCCCTGGGTTCCGTGCGAAAATCGAATGCGGGTTACCTGGTGAAAGTGAGAAACAAGGGTGCGATACAAGTGCCGGTAAGACTCAGTTATACTGCAGGCAAAGTGCGTCGCGATTTGTGGCTGAATGGGAGGGATACACAAGTATTGATTTCGCGGGATGCAGAGCAAGTTTCGCTGAACAGCAACGGTTGGTTGCCTGAAAAGAACCTGGCCAACAACGATGGCAGAACGCATGGCATTTTTCGCACCTGGGCCAAGCCCCATTTTGGGCTGCCGTATTTTTATACCCGTGGACAGAACAATCTGGGTGTCTTTCCCTGGCCATTTGCCTTCAATCCGTACGATGGCTGGATGCCGGGATTGCTGATCACAAACATTACGTTTCCTCGACGAAACTGGGAGTGGTGGGTAACCCCTTTCTACGGACTGAAGAGCAAACAGATTGCAGGTACCGCGGGCATTCAGCGCAATTTGTTTCATAATGCGGGAAGGTTTCAACTGTCAGAAATCAGTCTGCGTACATCCCGTTTTCATTTCAGCCCCGATGCTGCAGATCCGGAACGGAATGCATTTAACCATCTTGCATTGCAGTGGGTAAGCCGGTTCAGAAGAACCAAAGCAGAATCTTCATCACAGTTGGGTGTTTCCTTGATCATCAACCGCATGGATCGTGGCAGTTATACGGGCCCGCATTACGATTCAACCGGCGCGGTTGATGGTTATCTGCGCTATGCCACAGCGCATCCCTATCTGGAAAATGATCTTCTGAGGGTTTACTACCGCAGGGAGAGTATGCGCAAACTGGCGCCCGGTTATCTGCAGGCCGATGCAGAGTTTGGCGGATTGGCAGGAACACTGAGCACGGGAGCAGTTGTGCCGGGGAAATTTCTCAAACTGAACCTGCATGGAGAAACCTATTTCTTATACCCCAATCAAAGCAGGAAGAATATCGGACTGCGTCTGCGGGGCTGGTTCAGTGCGCTGCCATTTAAACAATTTCAATTTGGCAATGCCGGCGGTTTTGGTATCCCTGTTACCGGGGCAAACGGATATAACGATTATGGATTTACCCAAATCATTTCCGGCCGCACAGCCACATTTATGACAGAAGGGCGTTACGGTTACCAGATGCTGAATGAAAGCAATGCCCTGCGCATGCCTTACCCGCGGTTGATGAGCAGCAACTGGGTATGTGGTGGTACGGTACAGTCCCACATTCTGCCATTTCTGCCGCTGCAGTTTTATGTAGATGCAGCGCTGTGGGACCCTGGAAGCAGTTCAGTAATGCAATTTGATTATGTGGGTGGAATTACACTGAGGACCCATACCGGAAACGTGACCCACTTTGAAATCAGCCTTCCACTGGTGTATAGCAAAACGTTGCGCACTGCCATAGATACCCGCAACCAGATTCCAGGTGTGAAACAGATCAAATGGTATCATTTGCTGAATTTCAGGGTGAACTGGAACCTGTGGAATCCCTGGAGTCTGTCGCGCCTGATTGCGCAATAGCCCGCGCTGGTAGTGAAAAACGGGGCTTTCGTCTACCAAAACAGACAGTGGACACAGGTTATCGAATATAATTCAGACCTTTGTACCGATATGAAAACGTATCTGCTCACCGGCCTTTTGGCGGTATTCTTGTTTTCCGGTTGCCGTAAGTACGAAGAGGGACCTACCGTTTCTTTGTGGCCCCGTAAGGAAAGAATCGAAGGCAAATGGGTTGCAGCCAAGGTGGCCTACAATACCACAGACAGCACCAGTGCCTATAAAGATTATATCTGGGAGTTTACCCGCAATTATTCTGTTATCGTGCAGGTGAATAAGGTAAAGAGGCTTGGAGTATGGGGAACCATGACATCTGACAAGGATTTTGTGATCGATTACGATGACGGCGAAAGACAGTTGTTCGAAATCCGCAAAATGACCCGCAAGGAATTCTGGATCCGGAACAAACAATCACAGCTGGAGTTTCAATTAAAGCCATATTGATTTGAGTTGGCTTGCACCTCTGGGATACGGCATTCTCACCGGATTTCTGATGAGTGTGCTGCTGGGTGTTATCTTCTTCATGCTTATTCAGACCGGGGTAAAGCATGGATATAAGAAAGGAATTACCATTGCCAGCGGGGTTATTGCCGGTGACATTGTTTTCGTGATTCTTGCCATAGGATTTACGGGCTATATCAGCCGTTTTCTGGCACAGCACAGCGATAAAGTATCAATTACAGGTGGCATTGTACTGCTTATCATGGGGGTATTTACTTACCTGCAGGAACGCAAACTGAATCAAACCGATAAGCCATTGAAAGGCATGAAACACACCCGTGATTTTTTTATCAAACCCTTTTTTATCAATTTGCTGAACCCTGCAAATGCGGCCTGGTGGCTGGGTTTGTACAGCATACCTCCGGCACTGAATTATACCACACCCCATAAAATCGTGTTTGCAATAGGTGCTGTAGGAACTGTGTTTTTTACAGAAATCGGAATTGCCGTAGCAGCAGATAAATTGAAAAAATTTATCAAACCGGTGATTTTAAAAAGGGTGGATTCTGTGGTAGCTGCGGCTTTAATTTTGGTGGGTTTGCATTTGCTGGCAAAAGGAATTCTGGGTTGAAAGGGATTCCGGCTCAGTGATCATTTTGTTGTGAGATTGCACCTTTTCCGGGCTTGCTGACGGAGTAAATAAAGAATAAAGCCACCGTATTTCACGGCATTCATTTACTGAATCAATTTCAGCACACCGGGCAGTATGGTTATCTGCATTTCTGCAGCGGTGTAGACATCGCCATCTGTGTTGAAAAAATCAGGATTGTCCAGTCGCACGGTGATGGAATCCGTTTGGATATATTTTACAATATTCAGATTGAGATGTTTTCCAAAATTCACCAGGCCTGCATATTTTAATTTTTGCCAGAATGTAGGTGGTTCTATCAGCAGTACATCCATCTTTCCGTCTGAAACACTGGCTTTGGGAAACAACCTGAACCCACCGCCTGCGCGGTATCCGTTGCCACAGGAAAGCATGAAAACCCTTCCGGAATACTGTAAATCCTTACCAGAAATGTGCATTTGGATGCCTTTGTAAAAGAACATATATCTTGCTACCGGAATCAGATATTTCAGCGATGGAATTTTGATGCGGTTTTTTCTGGCTTTATCGGACACAAAAGCATCAAAGCCAACGCCCACCAATACTGCGGCCCTGGTATCATTCACCTGCAGTAAGTCTACCTGTGTTGTTTTTTCTGCAAGGATATTCCGGCACAAATCACGCAGAGAATGGACGGGGAAATTGCATACAAAATCATTGCCGCTGCCCATGGCAATGACCGAAAAGGTATTGGTGTGCAAATCAGCATGGTTGATGGCAGTGTGTACGGTTCCGTCTCCGCCGGCAATGACAATATGTGCCTGCTTCACCTCCTGCAATTCGTGTATGTCCGATATGGCCCGGCATGATCCCAGCAGATGTTCCAGTTCATGTTGGATGTGCAGCACTTTGTGCAGCCGGAAACGACCTGCACGGGGGTTGTAAAACAAAATAACCTCAGGCTTTGGCATGAGAGTTCAAGTATAATCAATTCCATCGGGTTATTCAGTTAGATTCACCGGGGCAGGAATGAAGCCTGAGTTGTACCTTTGCAACCTGTGCTTGCTTTAGTTGATTTCTCTTTTGAATTTGCCGGCAGATATCTGTACCGCAATGCTTCGTGGCATATAAAGCCCGGAGAGAAAATAGGATTGGTGGGGTTAAACGGAACCGGGAAATCCACATTGTTGCGGGTTATTTCCGGTGAATACGAGTTGCGGGAAGGTACTTTCAGCAAGCCAGCCGACCTCAGAATCGGATTTCTGAACCAGGATTTGCTGAGTATAGACTATGCCGATCCTGTGCTTGATGTGGTATTGCAGGGCCGCGAAGACCTTGCAAACCTGGACCGGCAGATCCATAAATTACTTGCAGAGATTGAAGTTACCCATGATGTGGATACCATTCAAAAACTCACCGAATTACAGGACCAGTTTGGCACCCTGGGTGGGTACGACTGGCATGCTGAGGCGGAAAAGCTGCTGGAAGGACTGGGATTTTCTACCGAAGAACTTCAAAAACCCCTGAATCAGTTTAGCGGTGGGTGGCGTATGCGGGCCATGCTGGCCAAGTTGCTGCTGATGCAACCCGACCTGCTGTTATTGGATGAACCGACGAACCATCTGGATTTACCAACCATTCAATGGATAGAGCAGTATCTGAAAGATTACAAAGGCACATTTGTGGTTGTGAGTCACGACCGGTTGTTCCTGGACAATTGTGTAAACCGCATCGCCGAAGTGGCGCATCAGCAGATTTTCCAGTACAAGGGCAATTTCAGTCAGTACCTGGAACAAAAGGAAGAACGCGATGAAATGATGCAGCGCAGGTATGACAATCAGCAGGATTTTATCCGGCAGCAGATGCGGTTTATCCAGCGGTTTAAAGCCAAGGCCAGCAAGGCGACAGCTGTGCAAAGCCGGGTGAAGATGCTCGAGAAAATTGAGAAAATTGAAGTGCTGGAGGATGAAACCCGGGAAATGAACATCCGGTTTAACATTCGGGTTACGCCTGGTAAACTGATCAGCAAACTGAATAATGTAAGCAAAAGTTATGGTTCATTGCAGATTCTGGATCACGCTTCCGGAGAAATCATGCGTGGTGACAAAATAGCATTGATCGGGGCGAATGGCCGCGGAAAAAGTACTTTGCTGCGTATGATTTTTGGCAGTGAACCCTATGATGGTGAGATAGAAACCGGCTGGAATGTAGAACCCGCATTTTTTGCCCAGCATCAGTTGGAAGCATTGAACCTCAAGAATGATTTGCTGAATGAATTGTCTACGGTAGGTGGTGAATATACCGAGTCTGAACTGCGCACCACACTGGGTTGTTTTCTCTTTACCGGCGATGAGGTTTTCAAAAAAGTAAAAGTGCTTTCCGGGGGAGAAAAATCAAGAGTGGCACTGGCCAAAACACTGCTTACCCAATCCAATTTTCTGTTGCTGGATGAGCCCACGAATCACCTGGACATGTTCAGTACCAGCGTATTGGCGGATGCACTGAACAATTACAAGGGTACATTTATCCTGATCTCCCACGACCGCACATTTGTGAGTCAGGTTGCCAATAAAATCTGGTGGATTGAAGACCATAAACTGCGCGAATATCCGGGAACCTATGAAGAATGGGAAGAGTGGTACAGCAAGCGTGCCCCGGAGCCAAAGAATACAAAAAAGGAGAATGTAAAGAAGACCGTAACTCCCGAAAGCGAGCCTTCGCCGGACCAGAAAAAGGCGAGTAAAAATACGCTGCACCAATTGGAGAGTAAAATGGCGGATCTGGAAAAAGCCATACAGGAAATGCAGCATGAAAAGGCCATGGTGGAAGAAAAATTGCAGTCACCAGAAGTGGCGGTAGATTTTCAAAAAATTCAGGAATTAACTGAATTGTTTCAGAAAATTGAAGGCCAGATTGCAAGCAATCAAAAGACCTATGATGCCGTGATGGAAGAATGGATGGGGCTGCAGGATTCCTGAGTTCAGGGGTGGGCTTTCATCCAGGCATCTGCTGCATGTAAAAGGGCTTTTTTGTATTTCCTGCGAAACGGATAATACCGGTCGGTAAAACTCCCGTTCGCCAGCATTTTGTCGTACTTTTTATGCTTTTTTCTGATGCATTTATCCCAGCGAATGTTGGTGTCTTTAAACAAAGCCCAATTGAGCAAGGTGTAATATTCCGGGCTGTTGTCATGTGTGCGGCAAGCCCAGTTAAAAAGGGGGATCCAGCCCTTTGGACTTTCCCAGTTGCCGGCAATGGATTGCAGCCGTTGCAGGTCATTGTAAAAGGTTGTTTTTCTACTGAGTATTCCGTAGGCAATGGCAAACAGGGTATCCTTATTTTTTTTCAGTAAACTGTCCTGCCAGGGTGAAAAATAACGCACATCACCCTCCAGCCAGAAATAGATCCGCGGCTTTATTTTACTGCGGTTCAGGTAATAGCAGTTTTGTCTGATTTTTGAAGGATACTGAAGCACATACATCAGTTTTTCATGTACATCCATTTCGGTCAGAATGCTGTCCGGAAGAGGTTTTTCAGTGTACAACGAACGGGGCATGTTGCCTTCCAGCAAGGTGTGCAGCACACTGTTTGAAGCTTGCATGGCAGGAATCCGGGGCAGTTGGGTCTGTGTCCATTCACCGTAAATGGAATCATAATTGGGTTGTCCCCGGAGCAATTGCAACGGCATGGATATTAACAATAGGACAAGGAGATATTGCATGGGTATTTTCATATTTCACTTTTCATTTTCTCATACACAACACGAAACCCAAGATTGGAAAAACTGGCCCTGCGGTGCACCCTCCCGATATCCACAGAATTGACAAAATTGCAGGAATATTTGCTGCACCACCAGCTGCCACCCCTTGCACTGGCCCATTCCGGGTGTGATGCAAAAATGGCAGGTTTGTCCGCACAAAATTCAAATACATTGCCGTACATATCATACAAACCCCAGTCATTGGGTAAATATTTTCCCACGGGTGCAGTAAAGGGGTATCCGTCACTGCTGTCGGGTTTGTAATGGCTTCGTGCATGCCAGCAGTTGCCATACCGCACAATGGAATCAAAGCGGTTGCCAAAGAACCAGGTGCCCCGGCTGCCGGCACGGGCGGCAATTTCCCATTCATCCAGAGTGGGTAGGCGCACACCAGCCCATTGGCAATAGGCAATGGCGTCATCAAAACATATGCAGGTTACAGGTTCGTTCAGCCTGTGGGTGTAGTACGCAAATTGTTTGCCCTGCGGAAAGCGCCAGCTGGCTGCCGTATCCGTGCACCAGATAAATTCACCCAGGCTGTCGCAGTAAACCTGCGCATTGTGGTCTTTCTCTGCTACAGTGATATACCCTGTGGCTTTTACAAATTTTTCAAATTCTGCATTTGTAACTTCATAGCGGCCTATCGCAAACGGATTGTTTTTTACGGAATGTGCAGGGTTGATACGATGTCCTTTTTTCCCGAGTTTCCAATGGCCTGATGATATGGAAACGCGGTCTGCCTGCCGGATTGCCAATTCCTGGCTTTGACAATGAACAAAGAGCAGCACGGTAAATATGCAGGCAACAACAGACAATTTCATTCGGGCAACTTTTTCAACCAATCCTGAATTTCCTGTATGAGTTTTTCACGTCGTTTGCTGGTGTAATTCAGATGGGGTGAGGCTTCCGGATTTGCGGGGTCGGCCAGCGCAGCAACGGATTTCCCGGTTTCGGAGGTCAGGCAGTCTTTTGTGAAATGCTGATACCAGACATACATCAGGCAGGACCCCCAGAAACCATGGGCATCTTGTTGGACTTTTAGCATCAAACGCTGGATACAGGCTTTGGCATTCATTTGCCGGTATACTTCCACTGCCTTGCATATGAGGTTGCTGTCCTGCAGGGGCAATTGCAGCAAGGAATCCAGCAGGATGAAGCAGCCGGGAAATTTGGTTTTAAATTTTTTCAACCGCATATCCGTGGGAAACTCCTCCGCCATTGTTCCCGGAATTCTCATGTATAACCGGTGTTTCATTCCGGCAACAAAAATGGGTACGCTGATGTTGCAATTCTGCAAATGTCCTTCGGGATGCTCGATTACGAAGGCCAGATATTGCACGTCTGTAAAAGCATTGATCTGATTTTCCGGCAACAGGGTTGCGTTGTAATCTTCCGATTCAGCGCCTGTATCCGGAAATTGTCTGAGAAATGCATTGACCATTGAGTCCACATACCTGCCTGCTGTCCTGTACCTGTCCCGAAAAGGATACTTCGGAGCCGGGGTATCCGCTGGTTTTACCAGTGTATCCATTGGGTTTGTCTTCACAGCTGCACCCTGGGTGCATGCACCGAAACACAGAAGCAGAACAGGTAAAAACGGGATTTTCATAGATTCAGATTTACAAGATTACTTGAAAACCGGGGTTGATGGGATTACAGACATGAAATTGACATATAGTAAACCATACTTTCTTTGTTCCCCAGCAATTTTTGGCATACATTTGGCGTTACATGTTGCCACACATGCGTACATTTCTGCTTTGTATACTTGTTTCGTTTGCCGGCATTGCAACTGCCGCCGACAGCACGCTGCAATACACCAATTATATCTACGAAAAGGATATTCATTCTGCACAAATCAGTCAGACCGCCTCGGGCTTTAACTTTCCAATACTGAATCTGGGTACAGGTGAAACGCTGAATCTTGAGTTTGACCAATTCAGCAGCGAAAGAGACTATTACCAGTTTACCCTTATTCATTGCAATGCAAACTGGGAGCCCAGCGGGCTGCAGAAGGGGCAGGCACTGAGTGGTACTGGATTTGATAACATAGACAATGCCATGTTCAGTACCGGCACACTCATGCAGTATACCCATTATCAGGTTACGGTGCCGGGAAACAATACCATACCCAGGGTAAGCGGAAACTTTCTGTTGCTTGTATACCGCAATTTTGACGAAAATGACATCGTATTGAGCCGGCGGATTTTGGTTCTGGATAACAAAGGAACCACAGATGTGACGATAAACCAGAGCAATCAGGTGGAATTGCGCCCCACGCATCAGCAGGTGCAGTTTGCATATACGCTGAATGAGTCTGGGTATTTTCTTCCCAATCCCTACAAGGATCTGAAATCTGTCATTCTTCGCAACGGAGAGTGGTCCACGGCCATAACAGATCTTGCACCGCAGTTTGTATCCGGCAACACCTACACCTATAAATATCAAACCGGAAATAATGTGGACGGGCTGAATGAATACCGCTTTTTCGACATTCGCAGCCTGCGCCAGACCGGGGCAAACGTGAAGCAGAAATTCAATATATCCAACCAGAAGCATGTTTTGCTGGTCAATGACAATACACGCAGATTTGACAGGTACATGAACTGGAAAGACTATAATGGACGCTATTTTATTTACAGCAAAGACATACCCCTGCCCAGTGGTATACCAGTAGAAAGCGATTATTGTTTTGTGCATTTTACGCTGCGCAGCGATGAGGAGCTGAAAGGGAAAGATATATATATCTATGGTGAGTTAAGTGACTGGCGCACACAGGACGATTTTCGCATGTATTATAATGCGGACAGCAAAGCATACGAAGCCGTTGTACCCCTGAAACAGGCTTATTATAATTATGTGTATGCAGTGAAGGATCCGTCAACCGGTGCAATGGATACCAGATATTTTGAAGGGGCGCATTCTGAAACCGAGAACAACTACATGGTACTGATGTACCACCGCAACCAAACCATGGGATTCGATGAGCTCATTGGTTATGGATTGCAGAATGCCCAGGCAAAGCGCTGACTCAGCGCGGGAAAAAAGGCCGGGCAATGGAGTCCCATTGTTCCCTGGACTGAATCCGATATAGGACCATTCCCTGAAAAGTACCTGCCCTGCCCAGATTAGGATAATGGCGTATCCAGGCGGGCTCCCCTGGATTGTAAATGGCTAAGGCCTTCCAACGCACCGGCTTGTCAGTGAGCAGAAATACCTGCTGGTAATCTTCAAACCGGAAATGGTCCGGGTACAGCAGGGTTGAGAATTCCGTTTCCGGTTTGTCCGCCATATAGTATTGTCCGATTTCAGCCCCTATGAGCAGTGTTTTCGGCCCACGCGGGATGAAATTTTCAATAAATGCGAGCGCGGCCTGAGGATCCCGGGCTTCACGTTGCACAAGGCCCAATGTGTGCCGTGTTACAAATGGAAAAGCGAGTCCGGCTGCAACCGGGACTGTAATTCCCCACATCCAGGGTTTCCAGCGCAGTACTTTTTGAGACAAATATGGTGCTGCAGAGAGAAGACCCAGCAAGTACATGGGTGGCCAGTAGCGGTAATGAGGGCCTAAAACCAGCATCCAGGCGATGCTTCCAACGGCAAACAGGATAGCGGGCAAGGTCTCGGTTTTCTTCCAGTGTCTCAATTGTGCACACGACATAAACAGCAGTACCATATGCAATGGAATCACCCAGGGTTGTTCTTTGTAAACGGGCCAGAAACGGGTGAATAAAAAATCCAGGATTCGTTGCAAAACAGAACCATGGGCTGCATGCTCCGTGCTTTGCAGAAACCATTGCTGGTAAAGTCCGTGAATATCCCAGTGGATGAATTGAAGATACCACAGGGGAAGAAGAACTATGCCAGCCAGGAATGCAAGTTTGATTTTTGGGGCGTTATGATACAATGCTGCAAGGGCAATGAGACCAGCAACAGGCCATTCTTTCAGGTGGGTAAGAACGAGGGCGCCACACAGCACACCCAGTATGAATCCACGCTTGCCTGCAAACCACAAATGAAGCAGCAACAGCAGAAGAAAAATTTCCAGTGTTTCACTTCTGGCCGCTTTCGAAATTTCAAAAACGACTTTGTCAAACATAAACAGTGCAGAGACAGTTGCAGCCAGCCAGGTGGCAGATCCCAGTTTCCTGAGTAAAAAATAAAGCAATAAAATACTGCCGGTATGGAGAAGAAGAAACGGAAGCCGGATTCTGAAAACGGTACAGGGAGAAATGGCAAGGTTGCAGTAGTGCAGCACATGTATGGCTGGCGGGTAACTGAGAAAGGCTTTATCGGCTCCCGGGTTGGGCCAACCTTTGCTGATAAGATGACCGGTACGGTGCCACATAATGGCGGGCTCCAGGTTGGCGGTTTCGTCCAGCCAGGGTACCGGCACATAGGCCAGATTAATCAATCCCAACAGCAGGTATACCCCAACGAGCAGGTAAAAAATCCGGTAAGCTCCGCGTGTGTTATCTGCAACCCGCACCGGGCTGCAATTTAGGACAGGTTGGGATGTTTGCAGTAAAAAGCTATTCGTTATTCACGATTTGCTTTACCATCATTTCCATGCCTTTTTTCAGGGCTTCAAACTCTTTGCTCTGTTTCAGGAGTGGAATCATACTTTCGGCAATCACCCGCCGCATATAATCTTTGGTAACCAGCGTTACAATTTTATCACTGGCCTCAATCCGGATTCCGTTTTCTTTGCGCACATAAATGATGATAAAATTCATTCCATCATTGTCATTGTTCAGGTTCCATTTCTTAAAAATTCCCTTTGCATAGGCCATCACTGTCTGCCCGGCAGGAACTGTATCTACCACCAGCACCCAGCCCATGGTTTTGCGTGTGCGCTGCAACCCTTCACTCAGGTCGCTTAGTGTTTTTATCTGTGCAGAAGTGAGCTTGCCCGATTTGTCAAGTATCACTTTGGCCGGGCGGGCCAGGGTATCCTGCGCCATAATTAATGATGGCAGAAAACTGAGAAATGCTATAATGAAAACGTTTTTCATATAAATTCTATCAGCAGTTGGTTTTTGTCTACTGCCTGTCCTTTTTCTACCAAAACCTTGCCAACAATTCCGTCTCCCTGTGCTTTGATGATATTTTCCATTTTCATGGCTTCGAGAACCAGCACTTTGTCGCCTTTTTTTACCTCCATGCCGGGCTCTGTGCATACATCCAGAACCAGCCCCGGCATTGGTGCTTTGATCGTTTGCGCTTTGGGTTTTGTGAGCTGGTCCAGTCCCATGGCGTGCAAAAGGTCATCCAGTGGTTCTTTTACATGCACTTCTGCCTTTTTCCCATTCAGATAAACAGTGACAATTTTATCAGCCTTGTTTACTTCACCCAACCGGGCAGTAAAAGTTTGGTTATGAACCTGAATTAGCAGGCGGCCGTCTGCCAGGGTTTCCACAACGGCATCGGGTGCGTGTACAGGCACCCACTTTCCGTCGTTTTGTTCCAGTTGTATTTCTTTGTCTTGTATTCGGGCTTTCATATTATACTTCGCGGTCTATCACAAAATTAACAAGATTCTGCAGGTAATTTCTGCTTTCACTTTCCGGACTTACTCTGTGCAAAATTTCAAAAGCTTCATCACGCAATTCCGCCATTCGTTTGCGGGCATAGTCCAGCCCCCCGTATTGCTGAATAAACTTTAGTACAATCTGCAGTTTTTCTTTTTCTTTTCGGCTGCGGATTACCTGACGAATATGCCGTCTTTCTGAGGAAGGTGCCTGTGCCAACGCATAAATCACAGGCAGGGTCAGTTTTTTCTCTTTGATATCTATTCCGGAAGGTTTGCCAGATTTGTTGTCGCCAAAATCGAACAGGTCATCACGGATTTGAAATGCAAGGCCAATGAGTTCGCCAAAGCGGCGCATGGATTCCTGAATTTCCGGATCAGGTTGTGTACTGGCTGTGCCTATCTGGCAGCAGGAAGCAATGAGTGATGCGGTTTTTTTGCGGATGATTTCAAAATAAATCTCTTCATTCACATCCATAAAACGGGCGCGTTCCAGCTGTAACAGCTCTCCCTCACTCATTTCACGCACGGAATGGCTGAGTATTCCCAACAAATCGAAGTCTTTGTTGTCAATAGAAAGAAGCAATCCTTTAGACAAGAGAAAATCACCTACCAGTACCGCAATTTTGTTCTTCCACAGCGCGTTGATGCTGAAAAATCCCCTGCGCAAATTGCTGTCGTCCACCACATCGTCGTGTACAAGCGTAGCGGTATGTAACAATTCCACCAGCGCGGCTCCGCGGTAAGTGCGTTCGTTGATGGGTCCGAAAAGGGTGGCGCTGTAAAGCACAAACATGGGTCTTACCTGTTTGCCCTTGCGCTTTACGATGTAGCTCATGATGGTATCCAGCAAAGGGACACTGGTTTTCATGCTGTTGCGGAAAATGTGCTCAAACTTGTCCAGCTCGGTGGAAATAGGGGCTTTAATCTGCGCAACAGACTGACTCATGAAGTTGGGACGAAGGTACTATTTTCAGCGGATTTGGTGGGCTATTTTCGCAGGATGAAATACCTGCTGCTGTTCATTGTGTTGCTTTTTTCTGCAGAAAGTACGGCAATATCGCCTGCTCAGAGACCACAGCAAGTCCTTTTGGAGTCCGGATTGCTGACCATGTTTGCTCAGAAACTGATTGCAGACACCACCTCGGCAGACAGCCTTACCCAAGTTTGGGCCAAGGGATTTTATAAAAGATTATACCGTGAATTTTACAGTTATAAGCCGAAAAAGAAGTATTGCAGGCAATTGCAATCACTTTGGCCGGGCGTGCAAATCAGGGTCATTGGTGGCAACTGGTGCTCGGACACACGCAGAGAGGTGCCCCGTTTGTTAAAAGTGCTTGACGAAAGTGGGTTCCCAAGCCGGGCATTTGAATATTACCGTGTAAATCGTGAAAAGAAACCTGCAGATTCAGGATTTGTGTGTGAAGTGACTATTCAATCCGTTCCTGCAATCTATGTATTACGCAATGGAAAGACAGTGGGTAAAATTGAAGAAACTCCGAAGCGCACGCTGGAATCTGATTTGCTGAAAATATTGCGAACCAGCCTATAGTGTAAGCAGGATGATGGCGCCGGCAATAACGCCGACTGTACCCCCGTAACCCGACCAAATGGCGGTTCTGCGCTTGCGGCCTGCGCCTTTGAGATAACCTTCCTTGTAGGCCGGACTTTTGCTTTGTGTATAGGCCGGGTCCGAAATTTTTGTGCCTTTCACTTTAGAAAGGGACAGAATGATGGGAACCGCTATTCCACCGTATGGGGTTAAACAGCCGGAGGCTATGCCTGCTGCTACAACCGGTCCTGCCTGTGTGTGCTGGTAACCTTCTTTAAATCCTTGCTGGTAATTTACTTCCGCCTGTTTTTCCGAGGTGTCCGGGGATGAGGCATTGGCTTGCTCCACGGTAAGGGGGTTCAGGGTATCAATGGTGCCGGTGTTGTAAATAATATATTGCACCAGAGATTTGTTGATGGCGTATGGGGCCGTGTTTCCCTTTCCCCAGGGAAGATATTCAATTTCCGTAAGGCGCACCTTTTGCACAGTGCATACTTCCCTGCGATTGTCCCGCAGCACCAGCGTGTCCTGGGCCTGCAGTAAAAAACTGAACAGAATAAACCCGGCAAACAGGGATGACTTTTTCATGGCAGACATACAAAAGTACCGCAAATCCGGGCTTTACCCCTAAAGGCGAAACACAACAGGTAAATCAGATGCCGTTACTTCGTCGGCCTGAAACATGCCCCGCAGGTATAACACGGTGCGTGCCTTTGTGCGCTGAAACCTCCAGAGATATGTGGTACAATAGCCGGTAAGGATTATGAATACAAAGCCGAAAACAACCGCAGGCCAGCGTTGGAGGGATGGGGTGCCATTCTGCATGAAATCTGACGCAACCAGTGCAAGAGACACGAAATAAAAAGCACACAAAAGCAAATAGAAGCGGCGATGGCGGAATGCGCCCATGCGCAGTATCAGATATATTTCGTCTTCCAGACCTTTGATTTCGCCGGAAATAAACTGGCAATACCCTGGTTTATCACCAATATATTCAATGTCGAATTGGTCAGGACTTACGCTGCCATAGAAAATCCCTGTGGTTTTTTGCTGCGTACGGGGTACTTCGGGCAGGAAAGTAACAGACTTCAACTGCTCCTGCACGTCGTTTCGGTTGAGGGATGTGCGCAGATAAATGGTTTGAAAAGGGTAAAGCATGTATTGGGTGAAGAATAAATACTACACTACTGCCGGCACAGTGTTTACTTTTTGCAACACCACGGCAATTTCCCTGATTACATCTGGCTTTGCAAAGGCCCCATTGCCTACAACCACAATGTCAGCGCCGGCTTCCCATGCACTGGCGGCTTCTGTTGCAGTGCGGATACCGCCTCCTGCTATGAGTACTGTGTTCACTGTTTTGCGCACTCTCTGGATAAGCTCAGCGGGTATCGGGCTCTGGGCGCCGCTTCCGGCATCGAGGTACGTTACCGCCTGACCCATCAGTGCGCCCGCCAGTGCAGTTGCTGCTGCAATATCCGGTTTGTCGGCAGGCAGGGGTAGTGTGTGGCTCATGTAGGCGGCACTGGTCATCCGGCCACTGTCTACGAGCATATAGCCGGTGGGTATGGCTTCCAGGCCTGCAGCCTGAACCCATGGAGCAGCATTCACCTGTTTCCCTATGAGAAATTCCGGGTTGCGCCCGCTGATAAGAGACATAAACAAGATGGCGTCAGCACCCTTTACCACCTGAATTTCATTTCCCGGAAACAACACAACCTCAGGCGCACCGCCATTTCTCAGCAGTTCCACGCATGCTTCTGTTCTTCCGCGGGTAAGCAGACTTCCACCCACGAAAAACAACTCAACACCATGCAGCAGTGCGGTTTCCAATACTTCTGTCATATCCTCTGCCGAATCGTCCGGATCGAAGAGTACGGCAAGGCTTTTGCGGTGTTGTTGGTGCAAAGATTGCAGCCGTGAAAGGACAGGCTTAGACATGATTTAAAGTGCAAAGAAAAAGAAAATAGAGCAGAGGTACGCGCTGAACCGGGCTTTACCCGGAATTACAGTTTTCCAAACAGTTCATTCGGCTGTGTAAAACAGCAGGTTGACCGGTAAGTGTTAAGGCTATATTGCCTGCGGCCTTTGTAAATCAGGGTGTTACGTCAGAATCCGCGTCCCTGTTGGGCTTGTTGCGTTTTCAACAGGTGTGGGGCTGCACTGCCATTGGGATTCTCGGATTCCTGTGGAAAAACCAATTCGTGAATCAGTACAGACCCTGAATAGTTTTGAATCCCTCAAACGTTTTACCAAACGTAATTGACACCAACCCTCTAAAGCAGAACCCATGAGTCAAGAATTTACCCTCAACCCCAACGGCCTTGAATTTAAAAGGCAGAACACCAAAGAAGGCGTTAGTCCCTTTGATCAATTTGTTTACGACATGCGCAGTTCGGTCATTAAAAAACCGGATGGCAGCGTAGTGTTTGAAATGCGCAATGTGGAAGTACCACAAGGCTGGAGCCAGGTGGCTACAGATATCATGGCGCAGAAATATTTCCGTAAAGCCGGCGTACCGCAGGCAGATGGTTCACTGGGGAGTGAAACATCTGCAAAACAGGTGGTACACCGTTTGGCCAACTGCTGGCGTCAATGGGGGGAAAAGTATGGGTACTTCGCCAGCAGCACGGATGCACAGGTGTTCTATGATGAGTTGGTCTATTCCATGCTGAACCAGGAAGCGGCGCCCAACAGCCCGCAGTGGTTCAACACAGGTCTGCACAGCAGCTATGCCATTGCAGGCAAACCTCAGGGTCACTACTACGTGGATCCTGAGACTGAAAAACTCACCAAAAGCACATCTGCCTACGAACGTCCGCAACCCCATGCCTGCTTTATCCTGTCTGTAGACGATGATCTGGTCAACGAAGGCGGTATCATGGATTTGTGGGTGCGTGAAGCCCGTATTTTCAAGTACGGCTCTGGTGTGGGTACAAACTTCTCACGTATACGTGGTGCAGGAGAAAAACTGAGTGGTGGGGGAACAAGCAGCGGCCTGATGAGTTTCCTTAAAATAGGTGACCGTGCTGCCGGAGCTATCAAAAGCGGCGGAACCACACGCCGTGCAGCCAAAATGGTGTGTCTGGATCTGGATCACCCCGAGGCCTTGGAGTTTATCAAATGGAAACAAGGGGAAGAAGCTAAGGTGGCTGCCCTTATTAAAGCCGGATACAGCAACGATTACGAAGGTGAAGCCTATAACACGGTATCCGGACAGAACAGCAACAACTCTATCCGTGTATCCAACCGGTTTTTCGACAAACTGAAGAACAACCAGGATTGGGAATTTACTGCCCGCAGTACCGGAAAAGTAATGCATACCATGCCTGCACAGGAAGTATGGGATGCCATTGGTGAAGCGGCATGGGCCTGTGCCGACCCCGGAATGCAGTATGATGATACCATCAACGAATGGCATACCTGCCCTGAAGGTGGCCGCATCAATGCCAGCAACCCCTGCAGTGAGTATATGTTCCTGGACAATACTGCCTGCAATCTGGCATCACTCAATCTGCGCAAATTCTTCAGTGAAGATGAACGCACCTTTGATGTGAACTCTCTGGAATACGCCAGCCGTCTGTGGACCACTGTTCTTGAAATCTCTGTGCTTATGGCCCAGTTCCCCAGCAAGGAAGTGGCACAGCTCAGCTACGACTATCGTACACTGGGTCTGGGTTACGCCAATCTGGGTTCTGTGCTGATGAGTGCTGGTATACCCTACGACAGCAAAGAGGCCAGCGCCATTTGTGGCTCGGTTACCGCCATTCTTACAGGTGTTGCTTATGCTACAAGTGCAGAAATGGCAGCTGTAAAAGGCCCGTTCCGCATGTATGAAAAGAACAAGAAACACATGATGCGGGTTATCCGCAACCACCGCTATGCGGCATACAACACTCCGCTGGCGTTTGAAGGGTTGGGAATCAAACCTGTTTGCATTGATGAGAAATACTGCCCTGATTATCTGCTGAAGAGTGCCTGCAATGCCTGGGATCGCGCCCTGCAGTGGGGTGAACGCTACGGCTATCGCAATGCACAGTCAACCGTGATTGCACCAACCGGAACCATTGGTCTGCTCATGGATTGTGATACCACCGGTATTGAACCCGATTTTGCCCTGGTGAAATACAAGAAACTCAGTGGTGGAGGATATTTTAAAATTGTAAACAACACCGTTCCGGTTGCACTGAAAAACCTGGGCTACACTCCGGAGGAAGTGGATGAAATCGTAAACTATGCAAAAGGTCACCAAACATTTGCCGGTGCACCGCATATCAACCACGAATCATTGCGGGCCAAAGGATTTAACGAGGCAGACCTGGAAAAACTGGAATCCGAAGCCCCAATGGCATTCGAAATCGGTTTTGTGTTCAACAAATACACACTGGGCGAGGAGTGCCTGCAGCGCATAGGATTCACTGCAGAGCAGTACAACGACCCCCGTTTCAATATGCTGGAAGCGCTGGGATTCAGCAAAGCCGAAATCAATGAGGCCAACGTATTTGTAGCAGGCACCATGACCATTGAAGGGGCACCCCATCTGAAAGAGGAGCACTACCCTGTATTTGACTGCGCCAACAAGTGCGGAAACATTGGCGTGCGCTACATCCACCCCTTTGCCCACATCCGTATGATGGCTGCTGCACAGCCCTTTATTTCAGGTGCCATCAGTAAAACCATCAACCTGCCCAACGAAGCCACTGTAGACGATATCAAAGCCTGCTATGAGCTGAGCTGGAAACTGGGCCTGAAAGCCAATGCCCTGTACCGCGATGGTTGCAAACTGAGCCAGCCCCTGAGCAATAAATCTGAAACCGCAGAAGCAGACGAGAAAGCAGAAGCCAAATCAGATGCAGTAGCCGGTACGGAAGGTAAGGTGATCCGCTTTGCAGAAGAGCTGACCCCGGAGATTGTGCTGGAAGCCGCCAAGCGCATCCTGAATGAAAGCCCTGACACCAAATTCAAACGCCAGCTTTCGAACATTGTAGAGAAGAAACGCCTGCCCAACAAGCGCAAAGGCTTTACGCAAAAAGGCAAGGTGGGCGGACAAACCATCTTTGTGCGCACCGGTGAGTACGATGACGGTACCCTGGGTGAAATCTTTATAGATATGCACAAGGAAGGCGCCAGCTTCCGTTCTCTGGTCAACTGTTTCAGCATTGCTGTATCCGTAGGCCTGCAGTATGGTGTGCCCCTGGAAGAGTTTGTAGACAAGTTCGCCTTTACCCGCTTCGAGCCCAGCGGCATGGTGGAAGGTCACCCGAATATCAAGAATTCTACCTCTATTGTTGATTATATCTTCCGCCTGCTTGGCTTTGAATACCTGAACCGCGAAGACCTGGTGCAGGTGAAACCCAGCGAGTTTACCAGCCCCGATGCGCAGGAAGCGCCGGTGGTGAGTGAGTTCATCCCTGTATTTAACAACCCCGTTCCGGTGATAGAGTCAAAAGAAGCGATGCTGGAAACCGGTGGCGGAGTGAAGAACATGCAGGACCACCTGCGTGAGGTACAAAGCGATGCCCCTGCCTGCAACGTGTGCGGACACATCACTGTGCGCAGCGGCACCTGCTACAAATGCCTGAACTGTGGAAACAGTCTGGGATGTAGTTAACATACAATCATGTGAATTTATAAAAAGGAGGTCTTAATGGCCTCCTTTTATTATTTATGATAATCGTTATATTTGACCAGTCATTAGTGAATCAAATATATTCATGATATGAAGAATTGTTTTACACCCATCATTTTGCTTATTTCAATTTATTTGACAGGATGCGCAGCATTAAAGCCAAAGTATAAGACTGTATTTTCCTGTAAATACACCTGGGGGATTAGAGCTAATGATTCAATTAGCACAAATTTGGAATACCGAGATTCCGAATTGACCGTTAAGTTTTCTGTAGGTAAATCAAGTTTAGACTGTATATTTAGAAACATTTCAGAATCACCAATTGAACTAATTTGGAATTCCTCTTCAATGGTAATTTACGGCAATGCTACCTCGTTTTCAAGTGGACAGACCCTATTAATTGATGCAACCAGAAGTAAACCAAATGCTGTAATACCTGCAAATAGCACTTTTTCAGAGTCTATTTTCCCTAACTGCAATATAAAAAGATCAAGCAATATTGACGTATTGGATTTATATTTAACAGAGTCACAAAGTGCTGATTCTTTTCCGAAGCCAGGAGAGAAAATTAAACTTTTATTGGCTGCAGAAATTAATTCAAGAAAAATTTATAAGAATATAGATTTAGAACTGATAGAGGCTAAAGTCACAGAGAGAAAAGAATATGTACCTGGATCTTCACCACGTGATATTAATAATACTTTGCTTTACGGTTGCTTAGGAACAATACTTGTTTTAGGCTTCTTGTTTTATTGATAAAATTTATCAAATATCTAATATAAGACTCGCTTCCAAAAAAGTAAACCAGGGCGAGTTTTCGATTTTTATTATGCTGATAAATTATTGTTTTCAGAGTGGCAGGGATCTTTTTTCCCAGCCAGCCTTTAAGCAGCTAATATTGATGCTGTCTACTTTTACATTATATGTCTGGGTAATATACTTACAAACAATCTCATATGCATAAACTGCTTTTTCAAATCCATCTGCACCAACAAATTGCGGATTTCCTAGGTTTCTACCCTCAGGATCATATAAATATCTCGCTTTGCGCGAAAGCAATTGCAACTTTTCGTATGCAACACCTACCTCACGTGGCAGTTTGGCCTTGCTGCCAGTATTGTTGAAATATATAATCGATTGCACTGAGGCATGTGTATTGTAAAAACCTCCGTCGGTTTCCATGATGTGGCCATTAATCAGATGCAATGCAGAGTAAAACAGGGCTGTAACCTGCCAATCCCAATAATGTTCTGGGCTGGAATTCAGCACTTCAACGACCTTAAGATTTCTTTCAGCCTGTCGAAAGTGCGAAGAAGAATCAGGCATAATTGGTCAGAAGCTTGTAATGCGGAGGTACAGGAATCATTTCTCGTTGCTCAACAATCATTGGAGACAATGTAAGTCCACTGTCCCGATGCTCAAAGTTGGTGTCTATTGTAGCTGCCAGAATAGCATCCATTGAAGCTTCATCATCATCCTGAATTTCTGCCCATACATATACCTTATTGTTTTTCTGACTAAGGGCTAGTTTTTGGGGAGTTGTCTTGTATTCTAGTACGAGCCTCCTTAGAAAGCCAATGGCCAACTGTGCTCCCAAAACTTCATTGTTCTGATTTTGCTGCAATTTTAGCATGGGCAACAAGTTGCCTTTAAACAACTGTTCCCAAATCTCTTGCTTATGCCTTGGGGCTACACCAGAGGAAATTTCCAGTTCCTCGCCTTTCACATATGCCACAACTTGATCTATGATCTGGTCAAATCCAGATTCCTGATTTGTAATTGTTGTGCCTATTTCAGGATTCATCTTTATGCAAATTTGCAACATTACGCCTCATAAAAGCAAATTTAATCTATGAGTGTATAGCAGACGGGACAAAAATCAACAACGAGCTTGTGTAAATTGCAACCCCAATGCCCCTCTCCCTCAACGAAATCCGCACCCGCGCCGCTGTCTTTGCCAGTGAATGGGCCGATGCCTATGATGAAGACGCCGAAGCCAAAAGCTTCTGGGATGGCTTTTTCCGCGTGTTCGGGCAGGAACGCCGGCAGGTGGCCATGTTTGAGAAGTTTGTAAAGAAACTGAACGACAAACAGGGTTATATAGACCTGTTCTGGCCCGGCAAACTGGTGGTGGAACATAAAAGCAAAGGCAAAAACCTGGACCGCGCCTACGATCAGGCTGCCGACTACTTCACCGGCCTCAAAGCTGCCGAATATCCACGCTACATCATCGTCAGCGATTTTGCCCGCATGCGCCTGTACGATCTGGACCATGACAGCAGCCACGAAATTATGTTGGCAGAACTGCCCGAAAAGGTAGATCTGTTTAAGTTCATTGCCGGGTACGAACAGACACAATACAAAGAGCAGGACCCCGCCAACATAGAAGCGGCTGAGTTGATGGGCAAGCTGCACGATGCCATGCTGGCTACCGGATACGAGGGACATGCCCTGGAAGTGTACCTTGTGCGTCTGCTGTTCTGCCTGTTTGCTGAAGACAGCAACATTTTTGAGAAATACCAGTTTCAGTCGTACATAGAAGACCGCACCGCGACAGACGGAAGCGATCTGGGGTCCAAACTGGCCGAATTGTTTTATGTGCTGAACACAGACCCGGCAAAGCGTCTGACAAATCTGGATGAACAACTCAATGCCTTTGCCTATGTAAATGGCAAGCTGTTTGAAGAAACCCTGCCACCGGCCGCATTTGACCGCAAAATGCGCGAACAGTTGCTGGAATGTTGCAGCCTTGACTGGAGCCGCATTTCACCCGCCATTTTCGGCAGCCTGTTTCAGAGTGTGATGGACAAAGAAAAGCGCCGCAACCTGGGTGCCCATTACACCAGTGAAAAGAATATCCTCAAACTCATTAAACCCCTGTTTCTGGATGAGTTGTGGGCTGAGTTTGAAGCAATAAAAGCTTACAAGAACAAGGGGCAACGCAGCAGTGCCATGAACAAATTTCATGACAAAATCAGTGAACTGCGATTTCTTGACCCGGCCTGCGGTTGCGGTAATTTTCTCATTGTGAGCTACCGGGAGTTGCGGTTGCTGGAACTGGAAGTGATAAAACAGCAACTGAATGACCAGTTTAGCATAAAGGATGGAAACAGTGCTGGCTATGCGAATGTGCCTGTAAGCAATTTTATCCGTTGCGATGTGGCACAATTCTATGGCATAGAGATAGAGGAATTCCCCAGTCAGATAGCGCAGGTTGCCCTTTGGCTCATGGACCACCAGATGAATCTGCGGGTGAGTGACATGTTTGGCCAGTATTTTGCCCGCCTTCCCTTGCGCAGCAGGCCACGCATTGTACATGCCAATGCCCTGCGCACAGACTGGCAAAGCCTGATAGACCCCATTCCCTGGCAAAAGAGAGAACAGGTGTTTGATTATATAATGGGGAATCCGCCGTTTTTGGGACATCAATGGAGAAATGAAGAACAACAAAATGATATGCACTTTGTTTTTAATGATTCAAAACGTGCTGGGAGATTAGATTTTGTTGCTGCGTGGTATAGAAAAGCTGCCCAATATATAAATTTATATGGTTTAACTAAAGTTGGATTTGTTAGCACAAATAGCATTGTTCAAGGGGAGCAAGTGCCAATTATGTATTCAGATGTTTTTAATAAATATAAATGTCATATTTATTTTGCTCATCAAACTTTTAAATGGTCGAATGAAGCGCGCGGAAATGCGGCTGTGCATGTTGTCATAATTGGTTTTACTGCTCTTCGTACAGAAAGTTCTAGGCTATTTATATATGATTCAATTAATAATAATCCAATTGAAATACCTACTAGTAATATAAATAGTTATTTAGTTGCTTCAAATGATATTTTACTTTCTAGCAGATCGAAACCTTTGCATGGATTGCCGGAGATGTTTAAAGGGAGCCAGCCTACTGATGGTGGGCATTTAATTCTTGAAAAAGATGATTACGACTTTATTTCACAAACAGAACCTGAACTTATCCCATTTATTAAAAAATATATCGGTGCATACGAATTTATTAATAATAAATATCGATATTGTTTTTGGCTAAAGGAAGCTCCATCTGAATTATTATTGAAAAATGGGGTTCTAAAGGAAAGGCTTAAAAAAGTGACTGAATTTCGAAATAGCAGTCCTACTGCAAGTGTTAGAAGATATTCTAAATTACCTTCATTGTTTACTCAAGATAGACAGCCCATTAGCGAATATCTCGCTGTACCGGAGGTTAGTTCAGAAAATAGAGATTATATTCCCATTGGATATTTATCAAAAGATGTCATTTGTAGCAATAAACTGCAAATTATACCCGGAGCAAATGTGTTTATTTTCGGTGTACTACAATCTAAAATGCACGTTAGATGGGCATATACAGTAGGCGGAAAAATGAAAAGTGATTTTAGTTATTCGCCTTCGGTTTATTATAATTTTCCCTGGCCGGAAAACCCCACCGATGCCCAGAAAAAGGCGGTTGAGGAAGCTGCACAGGGTGTGCTGGACACCCGCGCCAAATACCCCGGCAGCAGCCTGGCCACCCTGTACAATCCCCTCACCATGCCGCCAGACCTGCTCAAAGCCCACCAAACCCTGGACAAAGCCGTGGACAAATGCTACCGCAAAGAACCCTTTGCAGATGAACGCGAACGGATAGAGTATTTGTTTGGGTTGTATGAGAAGTATACGAGTGGTTTGTTGGCTAAAGCTACAAAAAGTATGTTAAGGCAGAGCAAATAAAAAAATATTATGGGTGAACAATTCTTTGAATTTTTAAATTCACTTCGAGACAGGGTAAAGAGACCATTTTATGGCGCTTTTATTTTTTCTTGGTGCATTGTTAATTGGCGTTTATTTCTCGTTGTATTTTCATATGATAATACGAATTGTTCGGGTGGAATAATTCAATGTATTGAATTGTCTGGATATTTAAAGATGAAATACATGCTTTGCTATCCGCTGATTGTCACATTCATTTATAGTGTTGTTGTGCCATTTTTGGATCTTTTAAAGAGTTATTTTGACATGAAGGTAATACGAAATATATATTTAAGAATTAAATATGGTAAGAACATAAAATATACTGGATTAGATATTAAGCTAAAGGATGAAATAATCGTTGGATTAGAATCACGAATAGAATCGTTAAATTATATAAAAGAGCTGAATAAGCAATTATTGGAAAAGCAAGAAGAAGATAGAAAAAAAATAGGCGAATTGAATAATTTGCTTCAACCCAAATTTGATTTTTTTAATCCTGAGAGTTTCGTGGGGGCCTGGCAATTTTATGGCAAGGTAGACCCGAATTCGACTTTCTCTGACCCTTCACTACTTATAATCTATTTATCAGGAGCTGATTTAGTTATTGACGAAAAAATTAAAGGGGGTAGCGTTAAGCAATGGGGAAGGGTAATAGCTTATTGTGTTAAACACACGAATAATTATATGTTCACAATTTTACATCAAGAAACGATTTTTGCAGTTTTGACTTTACGCAATGATGCCAAAGATGATTGGTTTTATGGCGATTTACGTTCTCCTAAAGAAAGTTTTCGTTACAGTGAGGTAAAGATGAAACCTGACTGATAAGAGTTTCTATATTAGGGGAAAGTAAATTCAAACTTATAACTATTCATTATCGGTTTTTTACTCTATAAACCTGATTTATTGGACTGTAAGAAAACTCGGGCAGACAGCGGAGGCTGGTGGGGGTAGTAGCCGGGATATGTGGGGTGGCGGTCCGGGTTTCTTTTACATTTGTAACGTATGTACAATGTTATTCAGGATACCTATCTGTTTACCGCTACCTGCAATTCCTGGATTCAACTGCTGACCGCGGATGAGAATAAAACCATCATTCTTGAAACACTGAGCCGGTACAGCAAGGATTATAGTCTGCATTTTCATGCTTTTGTAATTATGCCCAACCATGTGCACTTTGTTATTGGTGGTGCAGAAGATTCCCTGCTGTATTTCCGGCAGTCTTTTACCCGCATCAGCGCGCACCGCATGCTGAAATATCTGAGAAGTGAGCAGCCGGACCTGCTGGAAACGGTACTGTCTACACAAAATGACAGAAGGTATCATATCTGGGAAAGGAGATCACACTGGTTGCGCATACGGCATGATAAAATGATGAGGAATGTGATCCGGTATGTGCACAATAATCCGCTGCAGCGGCATTGGCAATTGTGTGAATTGCCTGAGGAGTATCCTTACAGTTCGGCTAAAAGTTATGCCACCGGGAATGCAGAGTTTGATTTTCTCACGCTATGGGGATTGACGTGAGGATGAGGGTTGTTGGTGGGGGGAGAAGAGGAGAGTAGGTTGTTGGTGGGGGCACCAACAACAAAGGAAAAGGAGAGGGTGGCACCAACAACAAAGGAGTAAGGGCAAGGGAGTTGGTGGTTGGTGGTGGCACCAACCGCAAGGTATTTGAGGGCATCAACCTTAAGATGGGAGAGGGCATCAACCTGAAGATGGGACGAGAAAGGGTGATACCCTATAAGATGAGTGAGGGAAGGAAGATTAATTATGGATTTCGCAGGAATATCCCGTTTACATGCACAGGCAGACGGGTTATTGCTATGCAGTATACTTAACCCTTAAAATTCTTACTGATTGCCTCCTGAATGCTCTGTATGAGTTTGTTTTTAATTTTGGTACTGAATACAAGCTGGTGTCCGTTTGACATTAGGATGGTGCCGTCGTTGTTTTCGTCTTTTTCTATTTCTTTAATATTGTTCATATTCACAATATAACTACGGTGCAAGGGAATAAAATTACTGCGTTCCGCCAGCAGGGTTTTGTAGTATCCCAGTGAGTTGCTGCTGCGCATACAGCGGCCGTCGGCCAGGTAAATATCCGTGTACTGTCCGTCAGCATTTAAATACAAAATATCGTCGAAATCGATTAAATACATCCGGTCATTTTTATTCAGAACCAGCCTGGGAATAACTGCGGAGGAGGGTGCAGCTACCTTGAGTTGTTCCAGTATTCGGTTCACCGCTTCTCTAATTTCAAGGGCAGTTACGGGTTTCAGTAAATAATCCTGCACGCCCAGTTTCAGGGCAGATATGGCATATTCCTGATGGCCGGTGATGTATATTACCCTTTTGCGAATGTCTTCGGGCAAAAGTTTGGCCAGTTCAATGCCATTGTATTCGGGCATGTCGATGTCCAGAAACAATACTTCCGGTTGGTGCTGAAGAATATAATCCAGCGCAATTGTGGGTTGATCAAATACCTGTATGAGTTCCAGTTCCGGTATATAACGCCGGATGATTTCACCGATGAGTAAGGCTGACTGTTTGTTGTCGTCAACCAATACTGCAGATAGTTTTTGAGTCATATATATGAATTAGGAGGGTTTAATGGTGTAGGGCATTTGAATCACAACTTTCAGGCCGTCTTTCTCTGTGTGGTAGGTAATGGTGGCTTCCACACCCAGCAGTTGTTTGTACAGTTCCAGCCGGTTCATGGTAATGCTGTTGCCAGATTCCCGCTGCTGGTTCAATCGATCGGTCTGTACCTGCCCGGTATTGAAAACCGTACATGTCAGAATACCCTGGGTTAACTCGAATGAAATGGAAAGGAATTTTTTTTCAACCTTTCGGAATCCGTGCTTAAAAGCATTTTCAACAAAGGGTTGTATGACCATCCCGGGAATGAGAATGTGTTCCGGGTCATCAATGCCTTTGGTTTCTATATGGTATTCCAGGTGTTCTTTGCTTTCTTTCTCCAGTTCACAGAATACCTGCAGGTAGCTGATTTCATCGGCAAGGGTATTGAGTTCCTGTGAACTCATATTCAGGGTTTGCCGCATCAGGTTGCTGTAGTTTTTTACGTATTGTGCCGCCTTGTCCGGCATTTCGCCGTATATGTAGTATTGCAGCCGCTGCATGGCATTGGCAAACATGTGCGGGTTGATCTGGCTGCGCAGGGCTTTAATTTCTGACTGTGCAAAACGGTGCTGCAACTCTTCTGTTTTGCGCTGCGACTCAATTTGTTTCAGGCGCCTGCGGAAGAACCAATACACAATGCCTGCAATAAGGCATACAAGCAGAAACGTTAAAGCAATGCGAATCCAAAGTCTTTCGTGCCAGGCCGGATTCAATGTGATGTGAATATGTGCTGAAGAGGACCATGAACCGTCTATCCACCGGGTTTGCACTTCAAGAACATAATTCCCCGGTCCGGGATCATTGAGATCTACCCCCGGGCGGTCTCCCTTTTCAACAGATAACAGAATCCAGTCATCGCTTACCCCATGAATACGGTATCTGTATTGAACCCGTTGTTGCAGAAGGCAAAGGGATGAACTAAAATGAACCCTGACGTGCCTTTCATTCGGATTGAATCTGAGCAGCGTATCGTACATGATGCGTTTTTCATACCTGCGGAAATTTTTTTGTTGCACCAGTACCGTACTGAAAAAAGGTTTGATTTCATTTGGATAAAATGATCTGTACAGCCAGGCCAGATTGATTTTGTCAACCCCGTCTTCACTGCCTGCAAAGAAATTCAGTCCACCATCGAAAAAAAGCGCCCCGGTATTGTATTCCCTGGATTCTACAGGAATACAATACATGTCATTTGTTCTGGAATTGAAACGGTAAATACCGCTTTCTGTACCCAGCCATATCCAATGAGATTTGGGTTGGATTGCTGCGGAGTAAAAATAGGTTAACTGGGTTTCCGGGGTAGGAAATTCTACCGGTTTCACTATGTTTTCATTGACCAGAAATTCCCAGATTCCATTGCCCATGGAGCCAAGAAAAATGCGGCCGTTGGGAGCTTTGATAACCCAGCGCCAGGATCCCTGACGCAAAATGCTGTACCCTCTGCTTTTTTTTGTAAAAATTGCTGCGCACTTGTCTGTGGCCAGTAAATAATTTCCATTGCCAATATCTAGTGCGCCAAAGCAGATTCCCCTTGACAGACTGCCTGTATCCAGCGTGGTGTGGGTTTTTGCATTAAAATCTACCTCGGAAACACCATAACCGAAGAGTAAATATTTGTCGTTGCCTTCTTTTACAGAATAATAAGCACGAATGTTGGGAACAAATGAGACCTTCTCATATTTGTTAATGGCTTCATTGTATTCCCATACGCCCTGATTTTCGCAAAGCATCCAATAAATACCCGGCTTATTGTCTGACTTTATGGTTTGCCAGACAACTGTTTTTTGAAAATTCAATTCCTTAAAAAAAGCAGAGTCACCTGCTTGAATCCATGAGCCGGAATATGAATTAATCAGGAGGTTTTTTCCCATTCGGCCCACATTACTGATACTGTTGCCTTTAAACAGGTGTGAAACAGGCAAATGCAATCTTGAGAACATGAGTAAACGGATTTTATTTGTGCACCAAAAAAATCCGAATCTGTCTGAATAAATATTCCAGTAATAATCTTCCTGACGAGTGTATGAATCCCAGTTCATCACAGATTTGTTCAGAACAATAGACCCCGAAGCATTTCCATACAACCAGTCTTTGCCAACTTCCATCACTCCGGTTACTTTGCCCTTGTTATCAATATAAACTTCCAGGTTTTCTGCGCGAACGGATTCGTTTTTAATTACGGTATTTCCGGTTGCAGGATGAAACAATTGTGGTTTTTCCTGTACAATGAAATAGGACCCGTTATTTAGTGGGAAGATGATGGGTGTGTAATTTCCGGGAAAAGATTTTTTGATATTAAATTCTGCTTTATCAATTAAAAAAAAGCCACGGTAGACAGTTCCTATCAGCAATTCATTTTTCCCGAAGGGGTCTATAAAACGGGCCAGACCCGGAAGGGGAATGGCCTTTTCTACCTTGCGGGTTTTTAATGATATTTTGATTGCAAAATTGTTGTTTGTGGCATACAGGTAAACACTGTCAGTGAGAAGTCCCAATACCGGAGTGTTCGAAACAATAGGGTCAATGACATCCGGCGGGAAAAAGGGTGTGAAAGACACACCGTCGAACTGAAACAGGCCCAGTTCGGTACCCACATACCACAAACCATTTGGGTCCTGGGCTATGGCATGAATCTCTTTTGCAGGCAGTCCTTTTCCGTAACGCCATTCTGTAATCTTCAGAGAGTCGGAAGCGGATAAACCAGCACACCAGCCAAAAAGCATGAACAACAGGCCTCGCAGAAAGCTGTGTCGTTTCTCTGTAAGCAGGTATATGTGTGAACACTTAGCCAACATTGACAAAGTTATATTTTGAGTCAATATTTTAATCACCTTGAAGAATATAAAGTTATTTCATTGTTCATATATCCATTGTGTGTTTTGGTATAATCTTTATACCAGAGTCTGAATGGAATCGATGTTTTAGGAAATGGCCGGGAGATTCTGTTTTTATGGGCTGATTTTTTTCAACTACCTGATTCCTGGTATGGCAGAACTGATAAAGCAGATTGATTCATGCAGGGTTGTTATCTGTAAATATATTTGAATAATTTATATGCATTCCTTCTGAACAGCGCAGAACTCGGGATATATCCGATGGCTAGCCACAGCGGGATTGCAATTTACAGATATCCTGATTGAGCCATTGAGATAAAACCCTTTTATATGTTTTATTTCCTGAGAGTATGTTCCGGATAATTTGCGGTTTGGTTCAGATTCTGAATGTTGAAGAAGAGCAGGGACTTTCCCCCGACGCTTGCTGCATTGACTCCGAATTGCCCAGAGTGCAGGCAAAAGAAAAAAAGGAGTCTGTACAGCTCCTTTTTTCTTTTGAATATGGGTTTAAAACATTCTAAAATTCATATCCGGGGTGAACTGAAAATCAAGCTTCCATCAACACTTTCAAATCCAACTTACTCATATTCATGATTGCGGCCATCACACGTTTTGCTCTTTCTGGCTCCTGCATCAGGGAAGCAATCTGAGAAGGAACAACCTGCCAACTCACCCCATATTTATCTTTCAACCAGCCGCACATGCTTTCCTGACCTTCCCGGGTGAGTTTTTCCCAGTAATCATCAATTTCTTCCTGGGTATCGCAATGGATGACAAAGGAAACAGATTCATTGAATGTGAAATGGGGTCCACCGTTCAGTCCCATAAAAGTGTGGCCTTTGATGTGGAACATAACCACCGTGGGGTTTTCTGAAATAAGGCCCGAATCCGGGAAAACGGAGCAATAAAAGTCTGCCGCTTCGCGGGCATTGCCATTAAACCACAGGCAGGGATGAATTTTGTTTTTTTGTTCCAAACTATTGTGCTGCAGTCGCTTCAGTATGTTTTTTAAAGTTGTTCAGAATGGCTTGCCAGCCACCTTGTTGCAATTCACGTGGGTTCTGGCCTTCGGCTTCAAAATCGACCGTTACACGGGTTCCATTGTCTGCAGGCTCAAAAGAAACCACTGCACCACGGCCATCATCCATGGTATAGGCTATGTGCTTCAAGGGTTCAATTTCGTTGTATTCCCCACCAAAGTCAAAACCCATACTGCCGTCTCTTGCTTCCATGCGTGAGCTGAACCTGCCGCCGGATCTTAATTCGGATTGTGCGCTGGGACAGCACCAGTCTTCTGATGCAAAGTTCCATCGGGTGATATGGTCTGGAGATGTGTAACATTCCCAGGTCTGGGCCGTGGAGGCCTGAATAGTTACTTCTGTGTGGATAGGGTCTTTCAGGTTCATTTTGTATTAAGATTGAGTGTTGTTAAACATCCATTGTACGCCGAATTTGTCTGTGCAGCATCCGTAGTAAGCTCCCCAGAACATATCCTCCATAGGCTGAATCACTTTGCCACCTTCGGAAAGAGCATTAAAAAGCCGGAGGGTTTCTTCGCGGGTGTCGGGTTCCAGATTGATGTAAATGTTGTTTCCGAAGTTCACATGAAACCCCATGCTTTCAGGTGCATCTGTACCCATCAGTATATGCCCGCCGGTTATTGGCAGCTCAATGTGCATGATCAGGTTTTTATCTTTTTCAGACATGGGAGGTGCACCGTCTATCGCGGGCATGTCACCGAATCGGGCAATGCCGTCATTGCCAAATTCACCGCCGAAGACGGAACGGTAAAAGAGAAAGGCTTGTTCGGTGTTTCCCGAAAAGTTAAGGTAGGTACTGGTTCTGGCCATAATTTTATCAATTGTAAGACGGCCAAGATAATAGAAATTATTGAATACAGACTTTTGCTTTTCAAAACCCTGTATTCTTTACACGCTACATCCCCATAGGGTATATGCGGGGAAATGCTTTTTCGTAGTAGTCAACCACTAAATCGCAATCGGCCGAGAACCTGTTGAAATGGCGCCCGGCACCGGACTGCACCAACCAATTGTAATATGGATTTTCTGTGGTGGTGGCGTATGAATTGATCTCGTACAGGTTGCATTGGTTTTTCATAAAAAGGCTGATTCCATAAATGGCACCCAATTGCCGTGCTGCGAGCACTGCCAGGGCCGGGTCTTTTGATTTGGCCAGCACGGCCTTGTACTCCCGTGCAGCAAATTTGCAATAATGATATCCGGCCTGCAATCCTGTGGAACTGTATTGAGGATACCAACTGCGGCTGTTTTTCACCATCTCCCAGTTTGTGCCAGACCAACTCATGCTCAGATAGGCGTTGCCCAGGAAATAGCGGTACATCATTTCATTGGTCTTGTCAGCTTCCATTCGTTTGTGCAGACGCACGATGTGTTGCAGAACTTCGAGGCGATTCATGGATTTCATCCAGGCTGTAGGTTTGCCGGAATAATCGCGGCCTGTATAATCCACAAAAAACGGATCGCCGATATCTGTGCTATAGCCATTCACATCTCTTGAAAGCACAGAATCTGGCAATTGCCGGTACACATTGATTGCAGCCTCCAGGCTGTCTGCTCCTGTATACCACATGCCTTTGAGTAATTGGATCCTTGTGAGCAAAGCAGAACCGGGAGTGTGATCCTGGTTGGAATGGCAAATCCATTTCTCAAATCCTGTTTTGCCAGGCTTTTGAACCAATTGCAAGGCCTCGTCAAAATCGGCGGCGCTACCCTGTTCGTTCAGCCATGAGGTGATTTCAGAATATAAAAAGTCGTGGCTGCCACCCAGTCTGTAGTTATAGCCATAGCCATAGCCGTAGCCCATATCGCCATTCATTCCCATCAATATGCCTTTGGCTTTCTGGTTCATCTGGATCAGACCCCAGGACGCATAACGCAGCCAGTTTGCAAACAATTGGCTTTCACCCTCACTCAATGCTTTATATGATTTGAATGTGAGCCAGGTTTGCAGTAAATCTTCTTCCAGTGCGGCATTGGATTGTTTTATTTTCAATCCTTTTTGCAATTCACCCAGGTTTTGCAATACCCGCCATTGCAATTTTTCATCTCTGCGAAACGGGGTATTTGTTTCTTGTCTGATATATTCAGAACAAGCGGAATAATCACCGTTCAGCATGCTCAACCAGCCTGCCATAAGGGCAAAATGGCCCAATCCGGTCGTGCGCTTTTGTTTGGCTTTTATGATAAAACCGCGCAGGGAATCGGTGAAAAGTTTTACATAATCGGGATAATGGCCGGGCAGGGTGTCCCAGGTTTCTTCATCATCTGCAAGGGTGCTGTAACCCTGCATGTGCAAAACCATATGGAGTTGGTCTGCTTTGTTGATTTCACGGTGCAGAAGCAGGGGTAAAAATCGGTTGTCTGGTTCCAGTTCAATCAGTTTTTCCAGCTCAGCGAGACTTGTACGCGGTTTTTGCAGCAATGCCATGCACAATGCAGCAGCTTTCTCACGGTTGTTCAGGGTTGCAGATTCCAGCAGGCCCGGCAATTCGGCAGGATCAAAAAGCTGCACAGTGCGGATGATTTTATCCTGGGTACCCACAAAAGATTTTGCAAGGTATTCTGCTCTGGAACTGCCATTTTCGGCAAGGGCCACATAATGCATGGCCGAATGGTACAACCAGTCTTTGCTGCCATGGGTGAAGTATTTTTCAAAAACGGATTTTGTGCCCGGGTCGCCTTTTTGCGGATAGTACCAGGCCATGCGCACTGCCTGATATCCCATGCGACGCAGCAGGAAAGTGTCTGGTTTCAATTTCGCCATATCCACTAACAATTTCCGGCAAGCCGCAATGTCATTGTTATGGGTTTGATTGATTCCATTTTTATCCGTCCAAGGCCAGACTACATCTCCCCAGGGGTCGTTGCTGGTATGAATGCGGCTCCAGCGCGAAAGGAACTGCAGATACAAGGCTCCGGCAGGCCTGTTTCTCAGCCAGTCTTGAAAAGCGGATTCTTTGCCCTGATTTCCGGGTTGAAACAGCACCGTCCTGATATCCAGGGTGTCGAACCGGTTGGCTGTATACCGGCTCCAGTCCTGCAATACCAGCTTTTCCTGCGAGGGGTTGTCCAATGTAAGTGCTTTGCCGCCAAATGAAAGGTCGGAAAGAAACAGGGGGCTCAGTTCCGGCATACCACTCAGTTCCGGATTCATGAACCAATTGGTTGGCTCTTCCCAACCCCCTGCGCAGGCATCGGCTTTGTTTACCAGCGCTGCCGGACTGAAAATACTAGCGATACTCAGTAAGAACAGTTTCCAGTTCATGGGGTTTAAATTGTTTAAAAACGGGAGAGCCCAGTTCGAAGAAAATGACATTGCCACTGTGTCTCAGATATCTGGCCGACAAGCCGGCAGCGTGTTTCAGATCGGAAAGGGAGCATACATCGCGGCGGATATAATAATACGCATCATCGGGAGTGGAACTCCATCGGGACCAGGAAAAAGGAATGCGGAATAAATTGTCTTTTTCACGCACACCGGTTTGTATGGTGTTGTCGGCATCTTCCAGTGTTTCCAGCCTTTCAAAATCTCCATTACGGCTGAAAACCCTTCCCATACCAAAGGATGGCAACGCGATATCCAGCGGAAGGGGATAGGGTTCCTGACCCTGAAAATAATCGGTTGCATCTGCCGGGTTGTAAACGGCGTGTTCAATGGCCATATTTCTCAAATCAGCCAGGTTGTACAGCATCAGTGCTGCCTTATCAGCAGGCGGCACGCCGCATTTCTGGCGGTACCTGAACGGATACAGACGCAGGGTTACTGACAACTGCATGGTTCCTATGCGGCTTTTGATTTCCCTGAGCAGGGCAAAATAGGTATTCTGGGCAGAGTCCCGCCAATCGCAATCGATTTGCAACTCTTTAAAGGGCCTGCCAGGTCCGGTTGCTGCGGTATTCAGTTCAGGAGTGCAACCCGCTTTGCGCACGATATCCCCGGCCAGCGTGGCGATGGATTGCGGGGATTTTAATGCAGACAATACATCGCGAACAATAAAAACCACCGGAACAATTTCCTGGACCTGCACGTTTTGGCTGGCTTCAAAAACCGCTTCGGGAAGTATGGTGTTTGAATATTCCGAATATCCGACATCAAAAAAGCGGACATATAACTTTTTTATGCCATGTTTTTTAATGGCCTCGTTTACAGAATCCGTGCTCCGGAGTGTGGTTTTCCACCAGTAAGCAGATTTTACAGGTGCATTGCCAGACTGGTTGAATTGACTACCTACGCCAATGGTAGCTGTGAGGATTAAAGCTGCAGAAAATAAGAGAATGATAAAGCGGTGTTTCATACCATGGTCAACTTAGTCGAAGTTGAAACCAGCGGTAAAGCTGAAAGCAACACGGCTCTGTTTGTTTGTAATGGTTGAAGCAGGAAAATAAGAACTGCCTGTGAGATAGGGAGTAAAGTAATAGGAGTTGGTGCCATAGGACAAAGAGAAATCAAGATAATAATCTTTGTCTCTGAAACCGAAGCCGGCACTCATCTGGGTGTTGGCTTTTTTCAGTATTTCGTCTGTACCAGCTGTTTTGGTGCTGAAGGGGTTTTGATAAATGGCCAGTCCTGCACGCAAGCGGTAAGCCTGCTCCGGGTCTTCCGGATTGGGTATATTCAGTTCGCCACCGACCCGGATGTTCATTACATTCCGGTAGTTGCGGCGCAGATTGTTGTTTTCTGTGGCATAGCTTACGGCATCGGTCGCACTCAACCTTGTTTGTGTGTAGTCGTAAAAATCGAATTCGGCATTGATCAATCCGGTTTTGGCTACCACAAGGCCAACACCTGCGTTGTATCTGGCGGGGGTTGTCACTTTGTATTTATAAGTACTCAAAGGGTCATTGTACTGGGCAGGCGGGTTTGAAAAACCGGTAAGAGGGTCCAGCGTTACGCCGATGGAATAACCGTATTCTGAGTTGATGGTATATGTGCGGGGAGTGTGTACGGAAAATCCTATACGCAGTTGCTCAGTCGGCCGGCCGATGATTCCGAACCGGGCACCGAATGCGTTGCCTTTATCCATGAATTTGGCCTGGTAGTCAATGGTGGACATGTCAGCCTGTGCCATAGTTCCGGCTGGTCTCTGGTCGGTTTCAAGCAAACTCATTTCTTCGGAAAAACTGAGGCTTGTATAGTATAGCCCCAGTCCCATAAGAATTTTATGGCTGAAGTTTACCCCTAATCCCACCTGATATTCGTAGATGCCTCCTTTTTGTGCAATTTCTCCGGTCTGACGCGAATTGCGCACGCTGTCCTTATAACCTGATGTATACTGGGTAGTGCTGGTAAAATTGCTTATGGCGCCGGCATCATAGGCCAAACGCGGCAGACTGCCCAAAGGCAAATTGAATGGGTCGGCATTTTCATTGCTGGCAATATTTGCCAGAAAGTCGCTGATGCTGCTTTGGCGGTTTGTTGCATCAAAGGCTATCCGGTTGTTGTAGTTCACCATTCGATTGATACCCAGTTGGTAATTGATGTTGGTAAGGCCTTTTTTTCTGGGTTTGCCTTTATCGTCGAATTTAATTTGGGCCAGAATGAGGTTCATTGTGGGCAGATTGAAATTCAACCTGCTTTCTCGCAGGTTCTCATCCAGGTAATCGGATTTGTTGGCTGTATTCAGAAACTGGAAGCCAAAATTGTATTCATTTCTGCGAAATGCAGCGAGACCTGCAGGATTGACCATGATTGCACTTGCATCGGCACCTATACTGCTGAAACCACCACCCAGGCCATAGCTGCGTGCTGTCCCCCCGGCACCTATCATGCTGTATCTTATGGCATCCATAGCGCCCTGACCTGAGGCAGAGAGAATGGTCAATAATAATCCTGCAAGAAACAATTGTCTCATACCCGGTATGCTTTACGAGATGATCAGAAATTAACGCCTGCGGCCCGAAGTGCCTGACTGAGAGCCTGAACTGCTGCCCGAAGACCCGCCTGAACCCCATGAGTTTTGACGTGAACCTGAACTGCCGGTATTGAAACCACCGCCCGATGAGCCGCTGCCCCATGAGTTTTGTTTTTGCTCAAATCCTGTGCGAACCGGATTGTTGGTGGTGCCACTGCCATAACCGCTGCTTCTGGTGCTTGCCGGTGTGCCGGTTGTATATGAAGTACGCCTTGTTCCTGAATTGTTAAACCCGTTGGATGAGGCAGGTTTTGCAGCCCTGGACGGACTCCAGTTGCTTCCTGTGCCGCTGTTGTTCCACATACTCCAGTTGGAATACCCACCATAGTAGCCATATGGATTGTACATTTGATTGTAGTAGCACCAGTATGGATCGTTGCCAAAGCCTGAGTAAGGGTTGTAACCCATATTGAAGTATGGATTATACGGATTCATGTATGGATTGTACATACCCATGTTGCTGTACATGCTGTATGGATTGTACATGGCATAAGGGTTATACATGCGTGTGCCAAAGGATTGAAAGGGCATGCCGTAACTCACCATGGGTGAAACCATGATTGCAGGTCTGAATGGCTGAGCCATGGGCGCATTGTTGAAATTCCTGAGCCTGTCGGTATAGCTTTGGCCGTAAGAACGGGTGCCGGTGGCCTGCCCGTTTGGCACATAATCCGGATTAAAGGCCGGCACGTTTGAAATGGCATAAACGCCCTTCGAATCAAGATCTTTTACCTGGAAATAGGCATCGTCAGCAAGCGAAGTGTTGGCGTTTTTCTTCAAACCGGCACAGGATCCCAAAATAAAGGGAACCGCCAGCAGAGCAATCAATCGGTTCTTTTTCATGGTTTCTTTACGGCAAGCACAACCCGCATTTTGATTGTACCTTTGCCTGCATTCAAATATACAAAAAGTATTCCGTAATCCATGGCTTTTGAAAAAGTAAAACGCAGCGAAAATTACAGTGAGTGGTACAACAACCTGGTAAAGAACGCAGATCTGGCCGAACACAGTGCCGTAAAAGGTTGTATGGTCATAAAGCCTTATGGCTATGCCATCTGGGAAAAAATGCAACAGGCACTGGACAAAATGTTCAAGGAGACCGGACATTCCAATGCCTATTTCCCCCTGTTTGTTCCCAAAAACTTGTTTGAAAAGGAGGAGAAAAATGCCGAAGGATTCGCCAAGGAATGTGCTGTGGTAACCCATTACCGTTTGAAAAATGACCCCGACAATCCGGGCAAATTGATTGTGGATCCGAACAGCAAGCTGGAAGAGGAACTCATTGTGCGCCCCACTTCAGAGGCTATTATCTGGAATACGTATAAAAACTGGATTCAAAGTTACCGTGACCTGCCCATCCTGCTCAATCAGTGGGCCAATGTGGTGCGGTGGGAAATGCGCACACGCTTGTTTTTGCGCACGGCGGAATTCCTTTGGCAGGAGGGCCATACTGCGCATGCCACAAAAGAGGAGGCATTGGCAGAAACCAAACAGATGCTGGATGTGTATGCAAAATTTGCTGAAGGATTTATGGCTGTGCCGGTTATCCGCGGGGTTAAATCTGAAAATGAACGTTTTGCCGGCGCCGACGATACCTACTGCATTGAAGGCATGATGCAGGATGGCAAAGCCCTGCAAATGGGAACCAGTCACTTTTTGGGACAAAATTTTGCCAAAGCTTTCGATGTGAAGTTTCAGGACAAAAACAGCAAACTGGAATATGTATGGGCAACAAGCTGGGGAGTTTCTACCCGTCTTATGGGGGCGTTGATAATGGTGCACAGCGATGATGAGGGATTGGTATTGCCCCCGGCACTGGCTCCCATTCATGTAGTGATTGTGCCCGTTTTCCGCACGGATGAAGAGTTGAATCAGGTTACTGAAACGGCACTTGCTATAAAGAAGGATCTGGAAAAACTGGGTTTGACGGTGAAGTATGACAACCGAGACACACAAAAACCCGGGTTCAAGTTTGCAGAGTGGGAGTTAAAGGGTGTTCCTGTGCGAATTGCATTGGGTCCGCGGGATTTACAGAATGGAGTGGCTGAAGTGGCCCGGCGCGATACCAAAACCAAAGAATCCGTTCCGCTGAACGGATTGGCCGCACACATCCACGGGATGATGGAAACCATCCAATCTGCCTTGTATGAAAAAGCATTGGCCTACAGAACGGCAAAAACGTGGGAGGTAAACACCTGGGAGGAGTTTGTGGACGTAATCGAAAACCGTGAAGGGTTTGCGCTGGCACATTGGGATGGGACCGGTGAAACGGAGGAAAAAATCAAAGAAATGACCAAGGCTACCATTCGCTGTATCCCTTTTGATGCTAAAGAGGAAACGGGTGCCTGCATACTCAGTGGAAAGCCCAGCAGCAAGCGGGTTGTGTTTGCAAAGGCCTATTGAATTCCGTTCCGGAACGCAAAGAACTCTTCGGATGGCGGTGCAGCGCTGATTTATGAGTATAAACAGGGGAAACTCCCCGCAGATTTATTTGCCGCTTAAAGAATAAAAGCAAATAAAAATTGCTTTTCAGATTTGCGGGGTTCGCCGTTCAGTTCCATGGGTTCAAAAGCAGGTATGAGTTTCAAAAGCCGCATGGCTTCTTCGTCCAGGCCAAATCCGGCAGGAATGAGATTTTCTTCCTGCATATCTGCTAATTTTCCTTCCGCATCTATGTGAACGGTAATTTCCACAACACCCTGTACCCGCCAGGTTTGGGCCAGTTCCGGATAATCCTGATTCTCGTGAATAAAGGTTTCGTAACGGCGTTCCCCTCCGGGAAAACGCGGCTCTGTGCGTCTGGGGAAACAATCCCCGTCATGCCAGTCTGACATTTTGATGGGATGCAGGCAAGCATTCTGAACCTCTTCACCATGGTTGAACTCATCAAATCGGAGTATTTTGCCCGAACTGCTGAAAAGCATGGATCTGCCATGGTACTTTCCGCTGGAGTCAAAATGCTCTACAAGGCAGGGTTTTTTGCCTTTGTAGAATATGCTGTCCGATTGCTTTAATCCATAAAAATAGGTGGTCTTTTGCACCATGACGTGGCTGTCGTTGTATACCACCTTTGTGCCATGCAGCAGGTCTGCCGTGTATTGCACCGTTTCCATGGTATCTCCCGATTCATTCAGCCATACCGCTGTTCCTTCTTTTTGTCCGTTTTGGTACCTGTAAATGCGCCGTGTTCCATTGCTGTATAACCGTTCGCACCATCCGCTGGCCTGCCCCCGTATGTAGAACACCCTTGAATAGGGCTTGCCATCCATGTCAAAGTATGTCCATAATCCTTCAGGATAAGAATTTACCCTTTGTCCCTTTGCCCGGACTTTGCCATTTGGCCACATCATCTGTACATCGCAGTTTCGTTGGTCGAATCCCCGTTTTCGCGGGTATTTTCCTATTTCAGTCAACCCTTTAGGCCGGAGACTGAACGTGCTGAAGTACACTGTATCTCTCAGTTCTGATATTTCTATACGGTAACTGGCGTTTCGCTTTGTATTTACCTTGCGGTAATTCGCATCAACATAATAGGATTTGCCTTGCACACCGCGCGAACTGTACGCCACCCCCTGAAGGGTAAGTGCAGCCAATAAGGCCATTCCGGGTATTGCATTTAAGTGTCCCATTGCAGTATATAACTACAAAATGTATTGATAATAAGTTCCCGCCCCCGGTAGTCACAAAATTCAGGCTCAATCCGCTTACAACCACAATTGTTTTTCCACAGCTGTGCACAGAAATGGACACAAGCCGGTTTTCATCTGCACTGCAGCCCGTCTTTTCATATTGCCCAGCAGGCCATTGGCACCGGAAAAACCTGTATTTTCGCGGCTTCATTCTGGGTATGTCTGCATATAATTTCGGGGAAATAGAAAAGAAGTGGCAACAAAAGTGGGTTGAGTCCGGCCTGTATCGGGTAGACAACAACAGTTCCAAACCTAAGTATTACGTGCTGGACATGTTTCCTTACCCAAGCGGGGCAGGACTGCATGTGGGTCACCCGCTGGGTTATATCGCCAGTGATATTGTGGCACGCTTCAAAAGGCTGCATGGCTATAATGTGCTGCACCCCATGGGATACGATGCCTTTGGCCTGCCGGCAGAACAGTATGCCATACAAACCGGGCAGCACCCGGCCGTAACAACTGCCAACAACATTGCCACTTTCCGCCGTCAGCTGGATATTATGGGATTCAGCTATGACTGGAGCCGTGAAGTGCGTACCTGCGATCCTGCTTACTATCAATGGACCCAGTGGATTTTTGGACAGTTTTTTACACACTGGTACGACAGAAATGCAGACAAAGCCCGTCCGGTATACGAACTCATACAGCATTTCAGCCTGCATGGAACCGAAGGTCTGAATGCCGCCTGCCCGGAATCCTTGCAGTTTACTGCCACAGAATGGAATGTGCTTAGCCCAAAGATGAAAGATGAGGTGTTGAACAACTATCGCCTGGCTTTTATCAATGAAACCACTGTGAACTGGTGCGAAGAACTGGGTACCGTGCTCGCCAATGAAGAGGTGGTGAACGGGGTAAGCGAACGCGGTGGTTACCCTGTGGTGCGCAAGAAAATGAAACAATGGGCACTGAGGATTACCGCCTATGCCGACCGTTTGCTGGAGGGATTGAACCGGATAGACTGGACAGACAGTATTAAGGAAATTCAGCGCAACTGGATAGGCCGCAGTGAAGGCGCACAGATACAGTTCGCTATTGAGAATTTACCTTCATCCATAGAAGTATTCACCACCCGGCCTGATACCATTTTTGGCGCTACTTTCATGGTGCTGGCGCCTGAGTATGAGGGACTTGCAGGTTTATGCAGCGAGGGTCAGCGCGAAGCTGTGATGGCATATGCCGGCAAGGCGCGCAACCGGAGTGAAATAGACCGTATGGCGGATACCACCAAGACTGGTGTGTATACGGGTGTGAACTGCATCAATCCATTTACCGGGAAGCCCATACCGGTCTGGGTGAGTGATTATGTACTAGCCGGGTACGGTACAGGAGCCATCATGGCGGTGCCTGCCCATGACGAACGCGACTTTGAGTTCGCTGCTGCATTTCATCTGCCAGTGGTTCCGGTTATCAAGCCCGCAGGCGAAGAGCTGGAAATGCCCCTGAAGGAAGCTTTTTCTGCCAAAGACGGCATTTGTTTCAACAGCGGCTTTCTGGACGGCCTGCCCGTAAGGGAGGCAATACAGCGTGCCATTCACGAAGCAGAGCACAAGCATCTGGGCAAACGAAAAATCAATTACAAACTGCGCGAAGCGGGTTTTGGCCGACAGCGCTATTGGGGTGAACCTTTCCCGATCATATACAATACAGATGGAATTCCTCTGCTGGCGGAAGAACTGCCTGTAGAATTGCCAAAGGTGGAAAGCTACAAACCCACGGGTACCGGGGAAAGTCCGCTGGCAGCAGTGAAGGATTGGGTAGAGGCTGACCTTGACAAAATCCCCACCTTTAATGAAGTCGTAATTCCCTCATCTCAGCAGCCAGACAAGGAAGCAGAATCTACCGGAACAGTTCATAATCCCGGTCGCCGCGAAACCGATACCATGCCCGGCTGGGCCGGCAGCAGCTGGTATTTTCTGCGCTATATGGACCCGCACAATGCCGAGGCTTTTGCCTCCCCTGAAGCGCTGCAATACTGGAAGCAGGTGGACCTGTATGTGGGCGGAGCCGAACATGCCACCGGCCACCTGCTCTACAGCCGCTTCTGGACCAAATTTTTGTACGACCTGGATTACCTCAGCTTTGATGAGCCCTTCCAGAAGCTGGTGAATCAGGGGATGATCGGCGGGGAAGACGGACAAAAAATGAGCAAACGCTGGGGTAATGTGGTAAATCCCGATGATGTGATTGCAGCCCACGGTGCCGATACCCTGCGCCTGTACGAAATGTTCCTGGGTCCGCTTACCGACAGCAAGCCCTGGAACACGCATGGCATTGAAGGGGTGAGCCGTTTTCTGGGCAAATTCTGGCGTTTGTTTTATGTAGATGATCAATGGGCTGTAACGGACGAAAATCCCACCGATGCGGAATTAAAAATATTGCACAAAACCATTAAAAAAGTGACCTGGGATATTGAGAATATGAGCTTTAACACCAGCGTGTCTGCCTTTATGGTGGCCACCAACGAGCTGGGACAACTCAAATGCCACAAGCGGCAGATTCTGAAAAAACTGCTGATTGTTCTGGCGCCTTTTGCACCGCATATTACTGAAGAATTGTGGCATAAACTGGGCAACACCGACAGCATACACAAGGCTGCATGGCCGGCCCACGAGGAGAAATACCTGGTGGAAAACAGTTTTTCCTATCCCATTTCCATCAACGGAAAAACGCGCACAAATATTGAATTTCCGCTGGACATGGACGCAGCAGAAATCGAAAAAGCAGTAATGGCCGATGAAACCGTACAGCGCTGGATGGAAGGCAAACCCCTGAAAAAATTCATCCTGGTAAAAGGACGGATTGTGAATGTAGTGGTGTAATTTTGATTTAGAATGACCGGAATCCGGGGACATGCGCAAAATCTTTTTTTTATTCATTCTGTTTTTCCGCAGCCTTAGCGGACAGATTGAATCTGGCTTACCCGCTGACTGCACCCGCGACCGCACAGTGCAGCTCAATGGTAAAACCGTTTACCTCGCCAAAGGCGAACTCTGTGAAAAACTGCGCTTTGTGAAGTGGGAAATGGGACTGATGAACGGATGGGAATACTGGCGCAATGAACAGGGCGATACCCTTGCCTTCTGGGTTCATTCCGGCATCTATGTGAAGGATACGCTGACAGAAATATGTTATGCACTCAAACCGGAATCATACAAAGAGGGTGATATTGTGTCACCGTACACAGTAAAAGCACATATTCCGGACAGCCTGATACATTACAGATTGCTGCCTGGCCAAAGCTGGTTTATGGTTTATGTTCATTCTCTCGACTATGACACAGTGGTTGCGGGAAGGTGCAATGGTACAGGGTTGGTGATTGCTGACCGGTGGACTGACAGGGATGATAAACTGCCATCCGGGAGGGTACACCATGATTCCTTTCAGTCTTATAAGAAATCATCCAGTTTGCTGAATCCATTGTATTGCCGTTGCCCGTCCGACCCGGCCATGAACGGCACATTTGAAGACAAAGAAAGTGGTGAAGCACTGCAGATTCTTTCTGGCCCGCTGCAGGTATATTACCGCAACAATCCGAAAAGCCAATGGCGGAAATTGGCAGTGCAGCAGCAGTTTGCAGGCTGGTTGGAGGTGTCCTTTACACCCGATTTCAGCCGGGAAAACTATTCTTTTCGTTTCACGGGTGATTCCTGGATGATTCCGGGCGATACATATCCATCGCTGAAGAAAGCCCAGTTTTTCAAACCGGTAAGACCATAAAAATAGCCCCGTTTCCGGGGCTCAGTATTCAAATGTTTTTGGGATTACATGGTTTTAGACAGGAAGGTGATGAATTCCTGCTTCAGATCTGCAAAGATTTTGCGGAAGCTGTCCATGTTTTCACGGGCACCGCTGTGGTCGTTGGCTTTGCGGTGGTCGCTGGCTGTGTTGTTGGCCTCTGCAACCTGGGCAATGCTGCGTTCATGCTCATTGATTTCATGCTTCAGCGTATCAATCACTTCTTTCTGGCGAATGAACTGATTCTGGAAATGCTCCACCTGGGCGCGGATTTCGGTAGCTGTGTTTGCAGCATTCACTTCCTGCAGGCGCTGACCGAAACTGTTCAGTTCATCGGTGGCAAGGGTAAGTTCAGATATCCAGAGTTTGTGCTCGGCGTGAAGTTCGTGTAAGTATTTTTGGTCTGACATAACTGTACAAAATTAGCAAAAAAAAAGTCAGGGCTTTCACCCTGACGATAATATAGACTGAATCTAAGTTTTTTAAACAGCGAAACTCTCTCCGCAACCACAAGTGCGGGTTGCATTGGGGTTTACAAAATTGAAGCCTTTTCCATTCAGGCCGTCTGTAAAGTCAAGTTCGGTGCCGCACAGATAGAGAAAGCTCTTCATGTCGCATACCACGCGCAATTGTTCATCGCCAAATTCCATATCACCGGGACGGCTCTCATTGTCGAAATCCAGTTCATAGGTGAGTCCGGAGCATCCGCCACCCTTAACCCCCACGCGCAAAAAATATTCCGGGCTTGTGATGCCGGCTTCACGCATCAGGCTATGGGCTTTTTCAAGTGCTTTTGACGTAATGGTTATAGATCCGGTATCAGCCAGCATAATGATTAATGGTGTTTTTTGGTTTCTTCCAGAGGGGCAAGTCCCTGTTTCACGCGGTAATCATTAATGGCTGCATGGATGGCATCTTCTGCCAATACAGAACAGTGAATTTTTACAGGTGGCAGGGCCAGTTCTTCCACAATGTCCATGTTGTCTATGTCCAGTGCCTGATCTACGGTTTTTCCTTTCAGCCATTCTGTTGCCAGGGAGGAAGATGCAATGGCAGAGCCGCATCCAAAGGTTTTGAAACGAGCATCTTCAATCACGCCGGTTTCCGGATTCACCTGAATCTGCAGACGCATTACGTCTCCGCACTCTGGTGCTCCCACCAGGCCTGTGCCTACATTGGCATTGCTCTTGTCCAGCGTGCCCACATTCCGGGGATTGCTGTAATGGTCAATTACTTTTTCACTGTATGCCATGGTTGTTTGAAATTTGAGAGGTTTTTGAAAAAGACTTCGTTGTGTTATGCAAATTTACTATTTAGATTTATTCTAAACAAGTGCCCGGGTTAAAAAAGGTTTGTTCGGGGTTTCAATGCTGTGCGGAGAATCACTTCGCGCCGCTGAGGATTGTTACTCCGGTCTGTCAACAATAAACGGTATGCTGGATTAGTGAGCCTGCCACTCAATGCTCTTCAGGTCTATGCCTTCCTTGTGCATTTCCCACAGGGGACTCATATCACGCAGACGGTTTACAGCATCGGTTACACAATGAATGGTGAAGTCGATTTCTTCTTCTGTGGTAAACCGGCCCAGGCCAAAGCGCAGCGAACTGTGGGCAAGTTCATCATCCAGCCCCAGACTTTTGAGCACATAGCTGGGCTCCAGGCTGGCTGAAGTGCAGGCAGATCCCGAAGAAACTGCGATGTCTTTGATCGCCATCATGAGTCCTTCTCCTTCCACATATTTGAAACTGATGTTTGTGCAGTGGGGTAAGCGATGATCGCGGTTCCCGTTCACATAGCTCTCTTCCAGCTGCAAGAGGGCGTTTTCCAGTTTGTCCCGCAGTTTACTCAGCCTTGCTGCATCCGTGGACATTTCCTGCCGGGCCAGTTCGCATGCTTTGCCGAATCCAACAATACCGGGAACATTCAGCGTACCACTGCGCATGCCACGTTCATGACCGCCGCCGTCCATCTGAGCAGTAACCTTTACACGGGGATTCTTGCGGCGCACATACAAAGCTCCTATTCCTTTGGGACCATACATCTTGTGTGCAGTCATGCTCAGCAGATCGATATTGTCGGCGATCACATCCACTGGTATTTTGCCCACGGCCTGTGTGGCATCTGTGTGGAACAGCACGCCTTTGGATTTGCACAGGGCGCCTATTTCCCTGATGGGTTGTATTACACCAATCTCATTGTTGGCATACATTATTGTAACCAGGATAGTATCCTGTCGGATTGCATCAGCTACCTGCTGCACGGTTATCAGGCCATCTTCACCCGGGGTAAGGTAAGTAATTTCCGCACCCTGTTTCTCCAGATGCTTGCAGGTGTCCAGAATGGCCTTGTGCTCTGTAACCGCAGTGATAAAATGCCTGCCCTTCTCTGCATACATTTCAAACACACCTTTCAACGCCAGATTGTTGCTCTCTGTTGCTCCGCTGGTAAAAATAATCTCTTTCTCATTGGCACCTATCAGTGCAGCAATCTGCTCGCGGGCATAATCCACAGCCTCTTCGGCTTTCCAGCCAAACGGGTGGTTGCGGCTGGCAGCGTTGCCGAAATCTTCCAGAAAATATGGAGTCATGGCCTCAAAAACGCGTGGATCTACGCGGGTTGTGGCATTGTTGTCGAGGTATATGGGTAGTTTCAACATGCTATTTAGATTCATTCTAAACTGCAAAAGTAACAACTATCTGCGAAATATGTTTGCATAAGGCAGTAAATGGTGGGTTTCCCCTATGAACAACCCCTTTTGGTTATGTGGAATCATGGGCACCATTCTTGCCGGAATTTTCCCTTGCCGGAAATATCACCGTACTTTTGAACCCTATGAGAACCCTCTTACTGGTTATACTGGCACCCATTTGTCTTTTTCTTGCTTCCTGCTTTGAAACCACCGATGAAATTTATCTGAATAAAGATGGCAGTGGTATGCTTACAAGAAAAACGGATTTTTCCAGGATGTTTGAAAATGAATCAAAAGAAGACAGCAACAGCATGTTTGGCGATTTTTTGAAATCCATCGATTCGACGCAGCGGGCCGAATTTGAAAAAATCAAATCTGTACCCGGTGTGAGCCAGGCAAGTTTGCTCGTTTCTCCCGATAAAAAAATCTACACCGTCCAGTTTCGGTTTACCGGAGTTGCTGTATTAAACGCCTGTTTCCCGGTAGACGATAATCAAATGGAGTTTTTTACCTATGAAAAAAAGAAACTCTCCTTTAAGGGCGGCATACCTGGTATCGTATCCTCAACTGCCGAAAAAACGGACGAAGACGAAACCACGAAGGCCGTATTGAAGGAAGCCAGGTACAACCTGATTATTCACTTTCCGGGTAAAATCAAATCCTGCAGTAATTCTTCCATGCGCAAAACAAAAAAGGATTTGCAGTATCATGTGGATGTGGTGAATGTAATTGGTAATCCGGGCACTACCAAATTTGAGGTTAATCATAAATAACTGATTGCCGGGCAAACATGAAGAAACTTGAACATATTGGCATAGCAGTAAAGAATCTGGAAGAATCAGAAATTCTTTTTGCGAAATTGTTGGGGACAAAGAGTTATAAAAGAGAAGCCGTAGAATCGGAAGGAGTAATCACATCCTTCTTTTTGGTTGGAAATGTAAAAATAGAGCTGCTTTCAGCCACCCATCCGGAAAGTCCCATTGCAAAATTTATTGAGAAAAAGGGTGAAGGAATTCACCACCTGGCCTTTGAAGTTGAGGATATAGACGGGCAGATAGAAAACAAAAAAGCGGAAGGTTTTGAATTGATAAGCAAAATGCCCAAAGATGGGGCAGATAATAAACGCATTGCCTTTTTGCACCCCAAAAGTACCGGTGGTGTGCTTACAGAAATGTGTGAGGAAAAGAAGAAGTGATTTATTCGGCCACGTGTATTTTTTCAAAGTAATTCTGATTGTCCTTTATCAGGTAAACCATCAGAACTCCTTGCAAATGGGGCGGAAGATAAACTTTTCCGTCTTGCGTTGATTCGCACTGGTACAGTCTTGCTCCCTGCATGGAATAAAACTGAATTTCGCATTTTTCTTGCCATGGAACCATGAAATACTTTTGACAGGGATTGGGGTAAATGGTTAATTTCTTTTTTGTAATCTTTACACCTGTATTGTTTGTAAATTCATGTGCTCCTGCATCGGGATTGCCATATATTGTGCGGGCTGAATAGGATTGCGGATGCAGATATTCTTGTGTCGGAGACAGTGAAAACGTTCCGGCTGAACCCAGTGTTGAGCCTGTATTTACCGCGGGTGAAACTGCTGTAAGAAAATATTCTTTGTTTACAGTTCCCAAAAATTTCATGCCCGATATTGCTCCGGTTTTATTGTTACCGGTATCTGCGGTCAATGGAGTATTCAGTGTATGGCTGCCGGGACCGGAAAAAATATTGTTGCGGATAAAACAAAGGGCCGTTCCATTGGCTACCGCAGTAAATATGCCTGTATTTCGCTGATTGACAAGGGTATTGTGCACAAGATAAAATTGGTGTGGAGCAGGGTTGCTGAGTCCTTCCATTCCATAGCCCACCAGATTGCTGTTTTGCGATTGGATACCTTTGATGATTTCGTTTCCCATAATGACAGCCAGTCCGCCGTTTGGAAGGTCTATACTGCGACTGGCGGTGCCTGTACTGCCTTCGTCGAAACGGTTGTAGAGAATATAATTATTGTGGGCGCGGCTTTTCAATTCATGCCCCACTTTTGTATGGTGGCTGTAATTGTATTGGAATGTGAGGGTGTGGATATGACCTATATACAAATTGTGAGAGTAACCATCACCATAACCATTGTTATAAAATTCACTGTACTGAATCAATACATGACTTTGCGTGTCCACTCCGGTTAGAATGCCGTTTTCATTGTCATGGAAATAGCAGTGGGATACGGTCAGTCCGGTGCCTTCCAGTCTGATTCCGGCGCCGTTTAAGTCAACACAGGCGGCTTTGGAAAATTCAATGGAATCCACCCATGCATTTTTTCCGGAAATGACCCAGATGGCTTTGCCTCCCCATGTCAATCCATTTGACCGCATGTGTGCGATTCCGCCGCTTCCCTTCAAAACCAGATTGTTTTTTGTCCATGCACACACATCGCTGTCATAGATTCCGGCATCGATGTACACGGTGTCGTTGTGACTCACCAATGTGGATACCTGGCTGGGTTTGGTGTAGGTGCGTGCCGGTCCCACACGCCATATTTTAGCTTGTGATTGTGGGGAAAAATATATTCCCAACAATACAATTGCCATCCATCTCATGGTTGCAAGGTAAATTATTTTCTGCCGGCTGCCAATGCTTTTGGTCACATGGATGCTGCAGTCCTGCGCCAGATCATAATAAAATCATTCATAAAATACCCGTCGCCAATGTCGAAATCGGCCACCTTCTCAATCACAAAACCCATTTTAAAATAAAAATTGATAGCGGTGTAATTTTGCCGGTTTACCTGCAGACGTATTTCAAAGGCATCAGGAATCATGCCCAGAAAACGTTGAAATGACAAACGGCCCAAACCTTTTCTGTGTAAGCTGGTATCAATATAAAATTTGTTCAAAAAAATATTCTCATTTTGAACAGAAAAGGATAAAAAACCTACGGGATTCTTCTCAAGTTCTATCAGAAAAAAATGTTGACCTTCCTGCATTTGTTGTTTCAGTGAGTCGGCATTATAGATTTTCTGCAGCATATAATTTACTTGTTCCTGCCCGATGATGGCCGGGTAATGCTGGTTCCAGATTTTTCGGGCCAGGTCATGGATGGCCGGAATATCTGCAGGCAATGCAGTACGAAATTGCACATTCACCACACAAAAGTCCCAATTTTGCACCGAAATGCCAACCCTGGAGCTCGCAGATTTAGCCACCGGTTATTCCCGGGCCGGGAATACAATGATGTTGCACAGCCGGATGAACTGGACGGCAGAGTCTGGCGAACTGGTGTTGCTGGCAGGCCGGAATGGTGCCGGTAAAACCACATTGATGCGCACGTTATGCGGCTTGCATGAGCCGGCAAGTGGAAAAGTACTGATACAAGGTTCGGATTTACATGCCCTGTCTTCGGAGGCCAGGGCTGCCTGTGTTTCATTGCTGATGTCTTCGGCCCCTTCCATGCCGCTTACCCGGGCCATAGAGGTGGTGCTTACCGGGCGGCACAGAATGTTAAACCCGTGGACTCTGGACGAATCCAATCATCTGGATTTGTGCCTGAAATGCATGAAGACGGTAGGTGTAGGCCACCTGCAAAACAGGGAATTTTCTAAACTCAGCGATGGTGAAAAACAAAAAGTGATGCTTGCCCGCTGTCTGGCGCAGGAAACGCCATTGCTGCTGCTGGATGAACCACTGGCATTTCTCGATTACCCATCCAGACGGGAATTGCTGCAGTTGTTCCGGCAGTTGTGCACAGGGGCAGGTAAATGCATTGTTTACAGCAGCCACGACCTGGAGTTGGCATTGCAGTATGCCGATCATTTGCTGTTTCTGGCCGACGAAGGGAAATGGCAATGGATTTCCGGCAAAGAACAGATAGCTGCCATTGCTGCAGCCTCACTTTTTGCATCATGAGGCGGCCTTTTCAGATGAAACAATTTGCCATTGAGCAGGGTGATGTTACTTTGCCTGTAACCACAGATGCATGTTTGTTCGGTGCACTGATTCAGTGCAGTGGAAATGAAAGCATTATCGATGCCGGCACAGGGACGGGACTGTTATGTCTCATGCTGGCACAGCGGTATCCCGGTATACACTGCACCGGAGTGGAATTGGATGAAACCACAGCAGTTCAGGCCCGTGCGAATGCAGAAAGTTCTCCCTTTGCAGACCGGATAGAAATTTGGCAGGCCGATGTGCTGGAATTGCCCAGGAATTCCATTTGGGACATGGTCGTGTGCAACCCTCCGTTTTTTGCCAACCAGCTTCCCAGTGTGAATGCGCGTAAAAGACAAGCCCGGCATACCGTGAGCCTTGATTTTGACAGTCTGGCGGGGGCGATGGTGGGTTGGGTAAAACCTGACGGGAAAATCTGGCTGCTTTTACCGCCTGAGGGAATGCAGCAAATGCAGGGTTTGTTGCAACCCATGGGATTTGAGATAACCGCATCCATTTCCATCCGGTCTTTGGAGTCCAGACCTGTGCATACCATGGTGGCCTGTTTTGAACAGGGAGTTTCAAAAAACATAAGAATGGAAATACTCACCACATACAATGCCCCCGGTGAATATACCGAACAGGCTGCGGATCTTCTGGCTCCTTTCTATTTGCACCTGTAGCAGATTTGTAAAAATCATGGAAATGGTTAATTTTGCCATATGCGCTGGGTAAAATATGCCATAGAAAAATCTGCTTTTGGTGTATGCAGTTATCTGGGAGATAAGATGGGAGTAAGCACAGGCCGCATCAGGCTGTACTTTATCTATACCTCGTGTCTTACTCTGGGCAGTCCGGTGCTGTTTTACCTCATTGCCGCCTTTTGGCTCAATTTGCGAAAATATACCCGCGAACGTCGCCGGGTATGGGATATCTGATTCCCGGTTTTTCTTTTTCCTTAGAAATTGCTGCTCACGGTGAACCGCACGCCGCTGAAGGCTGGTTCTACGCGACAAATACCTCCGCTGCAGTTTACACCTTGTTGTTGTTTTAAGTAGGCCAGCGTGAATACCGTATTTTTTTCGGTGTAACTGGTAAAAATGGATGGGTAATGCAATACCTGATTGGCAATCACCATATTGCTGTATCTGTGGGGTTTCACATTCACCATATCACCTACGGCAAAGGATAAATTTTTGCTGAAAAAATACTCAAGAATTGCGTTGCCAAACGAGCCCTGATCTTTATCGGTGTGCAGATACTGAAATTCGAAGCGGAGAGCCCGGCCATGCATGAAGTTGTAAAGAACTTCACCAAAGGGGGTAATGGTTTTTACGTTTTCATATTCAGGTTCCTGCTCGTACCTGGCCTGGTTGTACTCTATACTTTGCAAGCCGAGTTTCAGTTTCATGTGTTTGCCCAATTTCTGTAATACCTCACCGTAGGCCTCGCGGAAAAGAAGGATGGATTTGCCAGCGATCCCGTTTTCTGGCAAACTTTTTACGTAACTGCCATTCAGGGTTATTTGGGTTCCGGGCATGGGTTTGAAATCAATTTCACCCTGTATACCGTTTTCGCCCGGTTCCTGCGCGGGTGCATTGTACCTTGCCAGCAGGCGGTAAGTATTCTGTCTTGTAAGCGATGGCAGGTATGCGATGGCTCCGTTCAGCAGTATCTCATTGGGTGTGGTACGCATACTGAAATGGGCAATGTGGCGGGCCTGAAGGGATATGCCTATACTCGCCTTTTTCTTTCCGATAATGTGGAAATTGTGATTGCCCCAACTGAGAGATGTGTAAAGCACCCGGCCATCTTTGCTCGCCAGTGTATTGTCCTGCTTGCGTATTGCCTCAGGTGTTTTATAGTTGTATTCTACGTTCCAGCTCAGCGCACCCAGATAATAGGTAAAATACCCGTTGAAACCATAGGTGTTGTATTTGGGAATGAATCGTTTGGCTAAGTCATAGCTGTTGATTTCCGCAACTACACCATCCATGGTTGGACGGTCCAGGGCTCTGTTCAGCGCACTACCGCCTAACGAAAGGGAACCAAACTGCCCGCCGCTGCCCAGATCTATCATTCCTTCTGCATTGAATCCGTTGATTACCTGATTGCTGTGCCCGAAACGGTTGTCGATATTGCCTTTCTGATTGCCGCTGAAACCTTTCAATGTCCAGTTATTGCCGAGTTTGTATTTAAGGTGTACGCCCTGTATGGCATAGTCTATGCCCAGTTGGCGCTGTTCGTAGGCTCTGAACAGTATACCGTTACCGAACTGATCGTAGAATGATCCGGCAGTAATTTCCAGATTGTCTATTTGCTTGGATACCTGCCAGAATCCGATGCCGTGATTGGTATATGAGCCCTGTGGATTCAGAAGGGGAGATGAGTTGAAATGGTCATACCGCACGGAAAAACTATAACCTTTGATCCGGTAATTGAGAAAGAGCCAGGCATCAATACTGGTGCTGTTTTCCCTGTACACCTTTGTGGTAGCGCCAATGCGGTCATCGCGCATGTATTTCTGAGTGTTCAGCAGCAGGTTTCCGCTAAAATGTCCTTTGTCGCTTTCTCCGGAACCCTGTGCAGCCAGTTTGCCACAGATAAGTATACCGGTGATGATCAGATAGAAACGCATTTACCTGCAAGTTTACACAAAATCAGTGCATTTGTACTCCCTGCACTGTATACTATCTTTGCGGTTCGCATGGAAACTCTGGTTCAGACCCCCGCAGCAGTGAGAAAGTTATACATTGAAAGTTATGGCTGTGCCATGAATTTCAGCGACAGTGAGATTATCGCCAGTATTATGGGGGAAAATGGTTTTGAGCCTACTCAGGATGAATTTGACGCGGATGTGATTTTTCTGAACACCTGTGCCATACGGGACAATGCCGAACAGCGCATTCGCGAAAGACTCAAGCATTTGCGGGCCAACAAAAAACAGAACCGTGACCTCATCATCGGTGTTCTGGGTTGTATGGCCGAGAGACTGAAGGATAAGTTACTGGAAGAGGAAAAACTGGTGGATGTGGTGGCTGGTCCTGACAGTTACCGTGAATTACCCAAACTGGTGGCCGAGGTGGATGAAGGTGCCCGGGCCATTAATGTTTTGTTGAGCCGCGAAGAGACATACGGAGACCTCAATCCGGTGCGATTGAACTCAAACGGTGTTTCTGCCTTTATCAGCATCATGCGGGGTTGCGACAATATGTGCAGTTTTTGTGTAGTGCCATTTACCAGAGGAAGGGAAAGAAGCCGCGACCCGGAAAGCATTCTGCGTGAAGCCAAAGAACTGGCAATTGCAGGTTATAAGGAAATTACCCTGCTTGGGCAGAATGTAGATAGTTATCTCTGGTTTGGTGGTGGACCCAAAAAGGAATTTAAAAACCTATCAGAGGAGGAAAAATCACAGGCGGTAGACTTTGCCGATTTGCTCGAAATGACAGCGCTGGCCGTTCCGGAAATGCGCATTCGCTATAGTACCAGTCACCCGCGGGATATTGATGAAAAGGTGGTGAAAACCATGGCGCGGTTTAAAAATATTTGCAATTACATACACCTGCCGGCGCAAAGCGGCAACAGCCGTGTGCTGGATATGATGAGCCGCAACTATACCCGGGAATGGTATATGGAGAAGGTGAAAATGATCCGGGATATTCTTCCGGATTGCGGCATCAGTTGCGATATCATTGCCGGATTTTGCACCGAAACGGAGGATGAACACCAGGATACCCTTTCACTGATGGAATGGTCGCAATTTGATTTTTCCTATATGTATAAGTACAGCGAACGCCCCGGTACACCAGCTGCAAAAAAGCTGGCCGACGATGTTCCTGAAGATGTGAAAGGGCGCAGGCTGCAGGAAATTATCGCTTTGCAAAACGAGATTTCAAAAACCAGGAACCAGCGCTACATTGGTCAGGTGGTAGAAGTGTTGGTGGAGGCAGAAAGCAAGCGGAGTGCAGATGAATGGATGGGCCGCAATGACCAGAATATTGTTACGGTATTTCCCAAAGAAAATTACCAAAAAGGCGACCTGGTGAAGGTGCTGGTGGAGAGTGCAAGCACCACCACGCTGCGGGGCCGGGCCGTGGGACGGGTGGAATGGTTGTGACTATTTTATTGTGTGCTAAAATATACGCTTTTTGGTATGATTGTTGATAAGTATAAGATTGAATTCGTTAAATTTGAATAATGGTTAATTCAAATCCGCCAATTAATGAATTAGTAATAGGTGTTCAACTCGATGCCAATTTGATTGGAAATGCAGAATTGTTCACTTTGTATGAAAGATTCAAAAGCAAGTTTACACGTATTGAAGAATCTAATACTCTTCCTACTTTCATTATTAGGGATGACATTTTTAACTTTAATAATCAACAATTGCTGCCAGGAACCAGAAAAATATTTGTATCAGAAAAGGATAATGCTCTTTTGCAATTGCAATCTAATAAATTTTGGTATAATTGGCGGCAATCAACCGGAACCGAAGTTTATCCGGGATATGATAAAATAAAGAACGAGTGGGTTTCAATAGTAAATGAATTAGTAGAAATAATCAGCAATTTGTGCTCCAGTGTGAATCTCATTGAATTAACTTATGTAGATATGATAGACCTGACATACAGAGGTCTAACAAACTTTGGCACGGGAGATTTGTTTGCGAATATTGAGTTTTCCGACAAAACGAAGCATTTAGAAATGTTTGATATACAAGAAATAATAGAAAATAAGGCATATTTATATCGCAACATAAATAGTGCTAATCGGAAGTTGGATAATTCCAATGTGATACGCTTAGAAATGACCGCTAGAGGATCTAATAAGTTCAGTAATGTTTCAGATATGGAATCCAATTTGAATGATTTTCATGATATTCTTTCAAAAGAATTTTATTCACTTTTGCCTAATTTGTAAAATTAAAAATGCTTTTTTTTACTCCTTCTATATTCTGTGAACCACAACCTTTAGCAGGTCAATCACTTGATATTGCTGTAAATGATAGGTTTAAGTCAGCTGCTGAGTTTAAGGAAAGGCTATATCCGAGGTATGCTAATGGAATTTCAAAAAGAAATGATGATGAATTTTATGAAAAGTCATTGAGAGATCGGATTTGTTCTATTAGTCAAGAATACAAAGGGAATGATGAAGATATACCGAATGAGTTGGCAATTAGTAATTTTGTTAACACTACCAAACAATTCAATAAAAGTCTAATTTATTTGATGGAGCTTAGGATTACTGTTGAAGAGGGATTATATTCATCGTATATTTTTCGGAAAAATTATATTTTACATTGTGAATTTTACAATAGTGGCGAAATTGCATATATCTTAGAAAATACAATTAATAATTCAATTACAAGTAAAAATGATTATACAAATTACCAAAACCTAATACAGGACATTATTGGATGAATCAAAAAGTTAATCGTGAAGTATCCAGTTCTACTTAAAGTTAGATTATTTAATATTAAATTTAAAAATATTTTTAATTATCGGCCAAGAATTTACAGAATATATTACAGAGTCCCTCAAAATAAATTACCTAGTATAGCCGAAATAAGATCGGATCAGTCATTTAATTGGAGTGTTTGGTCAATGCCTCATTGGGTGAGATTCAATCCATCACTAGAATATTTGAAAGATTATGGTGTGGCAGAAGTGAAAGTTACAAATAAACTTTATCAGGAAGCTGCAAATCAATTTGTTTTATTGCACAAACCGGTAGAGAATAATTTCTCTCATGTTGAATTGACAGGAAAAGGCAATTTGTCAAGGTCTGATAAATTGGAGATGCGCAGTAAAATTGTCAATAATGCTATATTGAAGTACGATTCAGGAGTGCAGCCAAGAGGGTTAGAAAAAACATCAATGTACTTTTTAATAGTAATAAATATAATTGTTTTTATTTTTACATTTTGGATATATTTTAATAGTAAGAAACAACCTATAGGTTAATTTGGTCTTTATTTATGTTGATTTTCTAAAGTAAAAAAAACATCGGTTTGTAAAACTTAGTGCAACTTAATTCTTCTTTTTCAGATTTTCCAGCATGTCCACTGTCATGCGGTCCAGGTCGTAATCCGGTTTCCAGCCCCAGTCTTCACGGGCACGGCTGTCGTCAATCACCGCGGGCCAGGAGTCGGCAATGGCTTGCCTGTAATCCGGATTGTATTCCGTAGAAAACCCGGGAACATATTTCTGTATGGAAGCGGTGATATCTTCAGGGCCAAAACTCATCCCGGCCAGGTTGTAACTGCTGCGGATTTTCACTTTTTCTGCCGGTGCATGCATAATGTCAAGGGTGGCCTTCAAGGCATCTGGCATATAGAGCATGGGCAGCACAGTTCCGGGTTTCAGAAAGCAATTGTGTTTTCCGCTGGTAAGGGCATCGTGGTAAATGGCCACGGCATAATCCGTGGTACCACCGCCGGGAGCCGATTTATATCCGATGAGCCCCGGATATCTCAGACTGCGGGTATCCACACCCCAGCGGTTGAAATAGTACTGCGCGTAAAGCTCTCCGGCCAGTTTGCTTATGCCATATACCGTTGTAGGATCCATGGCACCGTATTGGGGGGTATTGATTCTGGGAGTATTTGGTCCGAAAGCCGCAATGGAGCTTGGCCAGTACACTTTTTTTACGATGCCCATATCACGGGCGGCATCCAGCAGGTGAAACAAACCGTCCATGTTCAGTTTCCAGGCAAATTCAGGCATTTTTTCAGCGGTGGCGCTAAGCAGGGCAGCCAGATGGTAAACCTGGGTGGGTTTGTATTTCTGCAGCAAATCATGCAGACGTGTTTTGTCCAGTATGTCCAGAATCTCAAACGGCCCGCCATCAAAAACAGGATTATCACTTTTTTTCAGATCGCTGGCTACTACATTGTTATCGCCATATATGCCGCGAAGTGCTTCTACGAGTTCGGTGCCAAGCTGTCCGCAGGCGCCTATTACAAGTACAGTTTCTGATGTCATGATTGCTTTGCAAAGGTTCATCATCGGATGCAATTATCAAAATGCCTTTCCGAACGTACTTTTGCAGAGCCTGACTTCGATCGAAACCATAAAGACCTCCTGGAACGGAATCCGCAGCATTTTAAGTCCTGCGCAATTTCGCCGAACGCTGTGGGTGATTTTTTTCAGCACAGGCATTGCCACACTGGATATTATTGGCCTGGGGAGTATGGTTCCTGTGCTCATGCTGGCCATTGACCATAGTTTTTTAGAGAAAAGCAGCAAACTGCGTGCGATTTATGACTTTTGCGGCTTTCATACCGAACCGGCTTTTCTCATTTTTCTCATCCTGGTCATTTTGTTGTTTTTTATCCTCAAGACCATGCTGGCTCTGTGGTTATACCGGTATTCACGGCGAACCGCTGCATCGGTGGCAGAGAGCCTTTCATCCCTGAGTTATTCATGGGCTTTTCAGCACAATACATTTGACAGTATTTCCCGCGATGGATTGGGATTCAGAGATACAGTGGTTTTCACTCCCTATTATTTTGTTTCAGGGGTATACATGCCTTTTATCAATCTGATGGGTGAATCTGCGGTCATTTTCATGCTTACGCTGGTTTTTACGCTGTATCAGCCGCTGGCATTTCTCCTGATAGTGGGTCTTTTGGGTACTGCCTTTTTTCTGGTAAACAGGTATACAAGAAACCGCATAGCCCGCCTGGGAGAGGCCGGCAGCACAAGCCGGGACAAAGCATTGCAGAGCATCGACTTCGGGCTTTCGGGATTTACCGATATCAAGACACATGGCGTGGAATCGTTTTTTCTGAGCCGGATGTTGTCTCATTTTCGCGAATTTGCCGGTAATGGAATCAAAGCCATTCATTATCAGCTCATACCCAGCCGCATCAATGAAGTAGTTGCACTTGTAGGTATCATCATACTGGTTATTTATGCCTATTTTTTTTCCGATGAAAACATAGGAAAAGTGCGTGTTTTGGCAGCCTTGTTTGTCATTGCTGTTTTTCGGTTGATTCCGGCTGCAAACCGCATGCTGCAGTCTTTGATGCACCTGCGTATGAACGGGTATACGGTGCAGAATCTGAAGGCAATCACCGCTGAAAATGCGAAACATGAATCCGTTTCTGATTTTTCGAAGAGCATTGCAATCAAAGACATCCATTATAAGTATCCCCGGCAGGAACAGGATGTTTTATCCGGCGTGTCCATGTCATTTCACCGCGGAGAGGTGATTGGTCTCCAGGGGGCATCAGGCTCTGGAAAAACCACCCTTGTAAAAGTGTTGTTGGGATTTACCAATCCCGATTCTGGTGAGATACTGGTCGATGATAAGGTTATCGAACCCACGACAAACCGGTTTCCTTTGTTTGGCTACATGGGTCAGGACCCATATATCATTAATGGAACTGTGGCAGAAAACATTTCATTCGGTCTTGAGCCGGGCAAATCAGAGGAGCAGAGAATGAAGGAGTGCCTTGCGCTGGCCGCATTTCAGGTTTCCGGTTTTCAGGGAGATTTGCTGCATTTGCAGGTAGGCGAGAACGGTTCCATGCTCAGCGAAGGGCAAAAACAAAGACTGGTTTTGGCCCGTGAAATTTACAGGGATGTTCCCGTACTCATTCTCGACGAACCCAGCAGTGCATTGGACTCTGACACACAGAGGGACCTGATAAAAGGATTGGCTTTGCTCAAATCCAGAGGTAAAACCATGCTCATTATTGCACACCGTCCCGAAATGTATGAAATTTGCGACCAGGTTTGGCTTTTGAACAATGGCCGGCTGTCTACCCATCACACATGAAAGTAAAATTTGCAGTAGTTGGCGCCGGGCATATCGGTAAGCGCCACGCAGAAATGGTCATGCGCAACCCCGAAGCGGAACTGGTTGCCATAGCGGATATCCGTCCAGCCGATGAATTGGGGGTTCAGGCTTTCAATGTGCCTGTATTCAGTTCCCTGGATGCTATGCTGGAAACCGGTCCTGAATTCGACGTTTTGTGTGTGGCAACACCCAATGGTTTGCATGCTGCCCATGCATTGGCAGGACTCAATGCCCGCAAACATGTGGTGATTGAAAAGCCCATGGCACTTACCAAAGCCGATTGTGAAAAAGTAATTCACCAGGCCATGGCAGTCCACAAAATGGTTTTCTGTGTGATGCAAAACCGTTACTCACCACCATCCGTGTGGATTAAAGAGTTGCTGGCAAACGGAACCCTGGGCCGGATACATATGGTGCAGGTAAACTGCTACTGGAACCGCGATGAAAGATATTATAAGTCAGGCGGCTGGAAAGGTACCCAGAGCCTTGACGGTGGAACCCTGTTTACCCAGTTTTCCCATTTTATAGACATCATGTACTGGCTTTTTGGCGACATACATGACATCAAAGCCACGTTTGCCGATTTTACACATCAGGCCAATACAGAGTTTGAAGACAGCGGCAGCGTGAATTTCCGCTTCCGTGACGGTGGTTTGGGTTGTCTCAACTACAGCACTGCGGTATGGGATACCAATTTCGAAAGCTCAATTACAATCATGGGTAGCCATGGCACGGTAAAAATAGGTGGTCAATACATGAATGAAGTAGAGTATTGCCACATTCAGGGATATACCATGCCCGAACTGCCCCCGGCCAACCCGGCCAATGATTATGGCCCATACAAAGGCAGTGCGGCAAATCACAATTACATTTTCGACAATGTAATCGAAGCCATCAAACGCGGGGGCGTGCCAACCACCAATGCCATGGAAGGCCTTAAAGTGGTGGAAATTATCGAGAATATCTACCAGCAAAACCCCTGGTTCCGCACCAAAAAAGACCGTCTTTCCGCAGGCAAGGCATAGGGGGATTCCTGTCCCCTGCATTTTTTTTTCAATTTTTTTGGGGGTACAACACCGGAAAAGGGTAGTGTATGTGATTCACTGTATGAAAGAACAACTGGAATCCAATCTGATAACCAAGTACGCCGCTGGTTTAATGAACCGTGATGAGGCCAGCAGACTTGAAGAATGGTTGCGCAAAAACCCCCAATACCGCATGACTGTGGCACTCATTAAACAAAGAGTGGATGCCATGGTGGTGGCTGAGGGTCGCGTGGCAGTGTAACAGGGTATAGAAAGAGCATGGAGACGAACAAAAAGCCTGATTACGACCTCGAAGGACTAAAGTTGACGGGTGAAACCGGAGATGGTGGCACCGCAGATGCGGAGTTGCAAAAGATCTGGAATCTGTCTGCCGGGTATAAGCATGAGGAATCTGCATCGGACAACGAAGCATGGGCCCGCCTTCGCAGCAGAATGACAGAAGAAGCACCCGTAAGGGTTGCTGCAAAACCACGCCGCATGTGGTATGCTGCCGCCGCCGTTGCGGCATGCGCTGTTGCTGGTGCTGGTATATGGCTGAGCCAAAGCGGAAAACAAGCACTGGAACCTGCCCGCACAGAAGTGGCCGGAGCAAATGAAATAAAAACGATACACCTGCCCGACGGCAGCAGCGTTGTTCTCAACAGTAACAGTAAAATTACCATCGCCGAAGGGTTTGGAGTTGGCAGTCGTTTGGTGTCATTGACCGGTGAAGCCCGGTTTGAAATAGCACCTGACAAAGCACATCCATTCCGGGTAGTTGCCGGCAATTCGAATGTTCAGGTGTTGGGTACCGGTTTTGATTTACAGGCATATGAAGGAGAAACGGTGCAGATTCTTGTCCGTCATGGCAAAGTGCAGTTCAGTTCCGGAAATGGAAATGTGGTACTTACCCGTGGCATGGCCGCCCGGTCAATTGCAGACGGTGGTGTTCAGCAGGTAATGGCCGATTCTGCCGTGCAGTGGCAAACCGGAATGCTGGTATTCCGGGGAGCAACACTGGAAGCGGTATCCAAAGCCCTTCAGCACCGCTATGGTAAAAAACTGAAGTATATGCCTATGGATGCAAACAGGGAGTTTACAGGTAAATTTAAACCAGGTACCAGTTCCGAAGAAATTCTGGAGACCCTTAAACTCGCACTGAAGTTGCCCCTGATTTATGAATAGTTCGCCAGAAATGGCTGATTATTGTTTGATATTTGGTGAAACCGTGGTCATGCCACGGTTTTTTTATGTCCTTTCAGGGCAACAGGAACACCATCAGATGCGTCTATCAGATATCTTTGCATTAACGTGAATCGGGTGAAAGGCTGGCTTGGGGGATTGCTGGCCTGTGCATTTCAATTGCACGGGCAGGGGCTGTATTTTACCCCCAATGCCGGACAGTGGGACGAGCCTGTTGTGGCCCGCACTGTGTTTGCCGGTGGGTCTTTTTTTCTCAGAAAGGACGGTTTCCGGGTCAAATTGTACAATCCTGCGGATTTACCCAAAATCCACAAAGCGTTTCACAACCGGTATACCGACAGTGAGTATATCATTCATGGGCATACCCTGGATGTTTCCTTCAAGGATTGCCAGCCGGCCGAAAAAATCGGAGTCTCCTTTGAGGAGGAAGCCCCTTATTACGAGAATTATTATCTGGGAGACAATCCCACACAATGGAAGACCGAAGTGTATCCTGTGAGCCGTGTGCGGTTAAAATCCGTATACCCCGGAATTGACTTTGTCATCTACACGAAGGGAGAGAAAGTGGAGTACGACTGGGTCTTACAACCCGGAGCCAATCCGGATTTGATCCGGTTATTCATACAGGGTGAGAATGGCCTTGTATTTAAAGGAGAAGACATACATATCCTTTCCAGTGTGGGAGATTTTGTAATGAAACAGCCCCATGGGAAACAGGGAAACCAGCCCATTCCATTTCGTTTCCGCAAGGCTGAAAATCCGCATATTTTGCAGTTTTATTGCCCAGAAGGTATCATCTGGAATCAGACTCAACCCCTCATTATAGATCCGGTATTGGTTTTCAGCACTTACAGTGGTTCCCGGGGTGATAATTTTGGCTTTACCGCCACCTATGACACCGGGGGATGTCTTTATGCAGGGGGGATTGTTGACAATGCACAGGGAATCTACCCGGTTACAGTGGGTGCGTTCCAAACCACCTATGGAGGCCGCGGGCCCGCACAAGCACCGGTTTATCTGCCCTGCGATGTGGCAATAAGTAAGTACAAGCCCAATGGCAGTGGGCTGATTTATGCAACCTACCTGGGTGGAAAATCCAATGAATATCCGCACAGCCTGGGTTTAGATGAAAAAAACAACCTGCTGGTCCTGGGTACTACACTGTCTTCAGATTTTCCCATACCCAAAACAACGGCTTACGATACGGGGTATAATGGCAATCACGATTTATACGTGGTAAAACTGAGTGCAGATGGTAAGCAAATGTTGGCGGGAACATACCTGGGCGGACCAGCAGATGACGGCATCAATACCGGGCTTCTGCACTTTAATTATGCCGACGATTTTCGGGGCGATATTGTTTGCGATAAATATGGAAATATCTTCATTGCCACCTGCAGCCGTTCCGCCGCTTTTCCTGTAACTGCCCGCGCACCGCAAAAGTCGCTGAAAGGGGCTCTGGAGGCTGTGGCAGTTTCACTCAACAGCAATTTGTCTGCCCTGCGGTGGTCTACGTTTATGGGAGGCACCTCCGATGATGCAGCCTACAGTGTGCGGCTGGATGACAGCCTCAATGTATTTATTGGGGGAGGCACCGCGAGTACCGGTTTTCCGGTTCCGGCAGGGGGCTATATATCCGCGCATCAGGGTGGCCGGGCCGATGGGTTTGTGATGAAACTGAATTACGACAGCGGTTTTTTTAAGGCTGGTTCATTTTGGGGAACTTCAGATTATGACCAGGTGTATTTTCTTGATTTTGACAACGAGCAGAAAATTTATATTACAGGGCAGACCGAGGGGAGTGTGAACCGCACAGCAGGGACATATGGGAAAAATGGCACTACCCAATTTATCGCACGATTGCTGAATGATTTATCTGGTGAGGATATGGCAACCACCTTTGGCAACCGCACCACGAATCCGGAATTGAGTCCCTGTGCGTTTATGGTAGATAAATGTTACAACATCTACTTCAGCGGATGGGGTGCTGCAGTAGGAGTGGGTAATGCAGGAACCACAAACGGTTTGCAGGTATCATCCAATGCATTTCAGCCCGTAACCGATGACAATGACTTTTACCTCATCGTCCTCAGCCGTGATGCCAAATCCTTGCTTTATGCCACCTTCTTCGGAGGAGACAGCAGTGAGGACCATGTAGACGGTGGTACCAGCCGGTTTGACAAGCGGGGAGTGATTTATCAGAGTGTTTGCAGCAGTTGTCCGAACAGTCCGCCCGGATTGAACGATTTTCCCACCACCAGTGGAGCTGCATTTCCCATAAACGTAAGTTACCGCTGCAGCAATGCCAGTTTTAAGCTTGATTTTAAAATAACCTATGCAGTGGAGGCAAAATTCGATGTTGTACCCCGCAAGGTTTGTATGCCTGCGCCTATGAATTTTTTTCAGCAAAATGCAATTACTGCCGGAAAAAGGTTTGAATGGATTTTCGGAGACGGCAATACCAGCAATCTTCCCAATCCGGTGCATACATATACGACAGCGGGAAAGTACACGGTGAAATTGCGTGTGTTGGATACTGCCAGCTGCAACAAAGCAGATAGCATGACCCTGGACGTAGAAGCCCTTGCCGGTCCGGATGGCTCGCTGACCGTAAACACCGATCTCTGCGATAGCAAAGTGAAAATGCAGTTGAGTGGCAGTGGTTTCGATACTGCGCAGTGGATTCTGGGCGACGGAATAGTGGCGTTCGGTAAAAAAGTTGAACATACCTATGCGCCCGGCAAATATGATATAAAGGTGTATCTGGTAAACAACAGCAGTGGCTGCAGAGATACGTTGGGCAAATCCATTACCATCAATACAGACAGTCTGAGCCAGATTTATCTGGCGAATATTTTTACACCGAATGCCGATGCCTGGAATGAATGCTACAGGGTTTACGGTTTATCCAAAGCCTGTGATGGGGGAGAATTGAAAATATTCAACCGCTGGGGTGAACGGGTGTTCTATACCGATGATTTAGCCCAATGCTGGAATGGCAGGGTAGACAATACAGGCCTGGAAGTGCCGGAAGGAACATATTTCTATCAGGTGATACAAAAAGGAAAAGGCAGCGCTAAAAACAAGGTGATTTCAGGTTCCATAAACCTCATCCGCTGATTTATTTCTGCCCTTTATTCAACTTAATTTCTGCTGCAGATATCAAATAATACATAAGGATTTCTTCATCCGGAAACGGTGCATTCTCTTCAAAAACAAGATGCCGTATCTGTGTTTGTTTTTCATCAGCGCGAAGCAGGTGGTATGGATCATCCAATGCAAATCCATCGCAGATGCCCCATACCGTTTTGCGGCCTTTCTTTAATACAGAAAAATAGCAGTAAAGTCCGTTTAATTTATAAAATGGAACCTGATAGGTAAAACACTCCTGAATATGCGGATGGACCTGTAATATCAGTGACCGGAAGCGAAGGAAAACCTCTTTTTGCCAGGGTTGCAGCCGGTGCAGGTAGTTAACCACACCCGGGTGTAATTCGGCCTCCATAGCATGGATTACTGAAAGCCTTCTGTCTCAGCTTCAGGTGCAATTTTCTTCACCAGTCCCTGCAGCACTTTGCCGGGTCCTACTTCGGTAAACAGGGTTGCGCCATCGGCCCACATAGCCTGCACACTCTGGGTCCAGCGCACGGGGGCGGTAAGCTGCGCCACCAGGTTTTTGCGGATTTCAGCCTTGTCAGACACTGCGCTGGCAGTTACATTCTGGTATACCGGACAGGCAGGGTCGCTGAAGGTGGTGGATTCTATGGCAGCGGCCAGTTTTTCGCGGGCAGGCTCCATCAGCGGACTGTGGAATGCGCCACCTACCGGCAGTACCAGAGCACGTTTGGCACCGGCGGCTTTCAATGCTTCACAGGCCGTGTTCACTGCGTCTATGGCTCCGGATATCACAAGCTGGCCGGGGCAGTTGTAGTTGGCAGGAACCACAACACCTTCAATACCGGCACAGATTTCTTCCACTTTGCCATCTTCCAGCCCCAGTACAGCGGCCATAGTGGAGGGTTGCAGTTCACAGGCCTGCTGCATGGCCATGGCCCGCTGGTATACCAGTTTCAGTCCGTCCTCAAAAGAGAGGGTGCCGTTGGCCACCAGGCCGCTGAATTCGCCCAATGAATGACCGGCCACCATATCCGGGGTGAAATTCTCCAGAAAACGGGCGCGGATGACACTGTGCAGGAATATGGCGGGCTGTGTTACCCGGGTTTGTTTCAGGTCTTCATCGGTTCCGGCAAACATCAGGTCGGTGATGCGGAAGCCAAGGATATCATTGGCGGATTCAAACAGGTCCTTAGCCAGGCCATGGTTTTCGTACATGTCTTTGCCCATACCTACAAACTGGCTGCCCTGTCCGGGGAATACATATGCGTGTTTTGCCATGCGGCGAATTTATACCCTGTTTTGTTTTAACCCAATCAGATTTTTACACAGGCACACAACCCGGGGGCTTAAATTCCACTCTTTCGGATTTTTTCGAGTTCCTCTATATCGATTTTGTCTTTTGCCCTGTTCGTTATCTGTTCGGTGCGTATCAGCTGGTTGATATTGAGAAAACGCACCGGTACACCTTCAGCCTGTAGGGTTGACCAAAGTGACAACAGGCTGCTATTTTGCAGATCCATTTTTACTGTTTTTTGCAGGCACTGCCCGCTGCATGGCCTTGCCAAGCCTGAATAAATGCATGAACATATGATAACGTTCTGTTGGCGTGGTTTTCAAATGCCGCCTTCGTTTTTCATCTTCGCTGAGGTTCAGCAGTTCCGCCATAATGCAGATATAATCATTCGCCCAGTTCCAGCCAGCGCATGCCCTTTTCGTCAAGGGTGTTTTTTACGTGCTCCAGCTCGGCAGTGAGTTGCAGTATCAAATTGTAATCGTCAAATTTTTCCGCCATTTCCTTCTCTATTTCTGCTTTGCGTTTTTCCAGTGCCGGCAATTCTTTTTCCAGTTGTTCAAGCTCGTACTTCTCCTTAAAACTGAGCTTGCGTTTTTCCTGCGCGGGTTGTGCGGCTGGGGTCGGCATAGCTTCTGTTTTTCCGGGTTTTTCCGGGATTGTTTCCTGCAGGTCGGCCCACTCGCGGTATTCGCTGTAGTTGCCCGGGAAATCCTTCACCGTACCATCACCATTGAATACAAAACAGTGGTCTACCACCTTGTCCATAAAATACCGGTCGTGGCTCACAATCAGTGCACAGCCCTCATATTCCTGCAGGAAATCCTCCAGTACACCCAGTGTTTCTATGTCCAGGTCATTGGTGGGTTCGTCCAGAATCAGGAAGTTGGGGGCTTTCATCAGAATGGACATTAAAAACAGCCGGCGCTTCTCGCCCCCGCTGAGCTTAGCCACAAAATCCCATTGCTTGTCATGGCTGAATCCAAAGCGCAGCAACAACTGACTGGCGGTGAGTTTGTTACCGTTCGCCATGGGGATCCAGTCTGCCACATCGCGCACCACGTCTATCACCTTTTTGCTGTCATCCACCTGCATGCCCTGCTGGCTGTAGTAGCCAAAAATCATGGTGTCTCCGGTTACAATCTTGCCCCCATCCGGTGCTTCAATTCCCATAATCATATTCAGCAGTGTGGTTTTGCCCACACCGTTCGGACCTACGATGCCGATTTTTTCACCGCGCTTGAATACATAGTTGAAGTCGCTGAGGATTTTGCGGTCTCCATATGATTTTTTGATGTGGTGCAGTTCCAGGATTTTAGCCCCCATGCGTTCCATACGCATATTGATCTGCAGTTCATTTTTCTGTTTGCGGTTGCGCAGTTTTTCATCCAGTTCGTCAAAGGCCTCCGTGCGGCTTTTGCTCTTGGTGCCCCGGGCTTTGGGCATGCGCCGCACCCATTCCAGTTCCCTGCGGTATAAATTGCGGTCTTTTTCCGCCTCACTGGCTGCGTTTGCCTCCCGCTGGGCCTTGTTCTCCACAAAATAGCTGTAGTTGCCTTTGTAATGGTAAATCTGACCTCCATCCAGTTCTACGATTCGGTCGCAGACGCGGTCCAGAAAATACCGGTCGTGGGTTACCAGAAACAACGTTAGGTCGCGCTGGGTGAGGTATCCTTCCAGCCATTCTATCATTTCAAGGTCCAGGTGGTTGGTGGGCTCATCCAGAATCAGCAGGTCGGGTTCACTCAGAAGGATGCGGGCAAGGGCTACCCGCTTGCGCTGTCCACCGCTGAGGCTGCCGGCCGTTTGGTCAAAATCCGTGATTTTTAACTGGGTGAGTATTTGTTTTACGCGGTGTTCATAGTCCCAGGCGCCAAGATTATTCATGGCCTCGGTGGCTTTTTGCAGGGCGTCCATACTGGCCTCACTGTGGTCATGTTCCTGGCGTTCCACAGCTTTTTCATAGGCAGCAACTGCCCGGGTTACAGGGGTTTGCTGCTGCAGCACATTGTCCAGCACCGTGGCTCCGTCGTTAAGCACAGGTTCCTGTGGCAGGTAGCCCATACGGATTTCTTTCCTCACAATGGCCTTGCCGCTGTCGGGTTGTTCCTGTCCGCAGATGATGGAAAGCAGGGTGCTTTTACCCTGTCCGTTTCCCGCCACCAGCGCCACCTTCTCGCCTTGTGAGATACCAAAGGTAATGCCGGCCAGTACGGGTTTGTCGTGCCAGGTTTTGTGCAGATTTTCTACGGAGAGGTAATTGATGTCAGCCATTGCAGCAGAGTTGCAAAGGTAAGCGTGGATCCATGTACCCGCAGGCTGCCTGTTCTGCCCTACCTTTGCAGCCGCATGGCCGATTCCAATTTTATTGATTATGTGAAGATTTGTTGCCGTAGTGGCAAGGGCGGTGCCGGCAGCATGCACTTCAACCGCACCAAGGGCAATCCCAAGGGCGGCCCGGATGGCGGAGATGGCGGCAAGGGTGGTGATATCATACTTAAGGGCAACCCCCAACTGTGGACCCTGCTGCACCTCAAGTACCGCAAACATGTCATTGCCGAAGACGGGGTGAACGGACAGGCTGCGAATATGACCGGCCGCGACGGCGAAAGCCAGATTCTTGAAGTGCCCCTGGGCACCGTTGCCCGCGATGCCGAAACCATGGAATACCTCTTTGAGATAACCGAAGAGGGAGAAAAGAAAGTACTGGTTCCTGGCGGCCGGGGCGGACTGGGTAACTGGCAGTTTAAAACTTCGACCAACCAGGCACCAACGCACGCCCAGCCCGGTGGCCCCGGCATAGAGCAATGGATTGTACTGGAGCTGAAAGTGCTGGCCGATGTGGGTTTGGTGGGTTTCCCGAATGCAGGAAAAAGTACACTGCTGAGTGTGATTTCTGCAGCCAAACCGGAAATAGCCGACTACCCCTTTACCACCCTGGTGCCCAATCTGGGTGTGGTGAAGTACCGCGACTACCGCAGTTTTGTGGTGGCTGATATTCCGGGAATTATCGAAGGGGCTCATGCCGGCAAAGGGCTGGGACACCGGTTTCTGCGGCACATTGAACGGAACGCCGTCTTGTTGTTCCTTCTCCCGGCCGACAGCAAAAACCACCGTCAGGAATATGAAACCCTGCTGAGAGAGTTGGAACTGTTCAATGAGGAATTGCTGTATAAAAAGCGACTGATTGCCATCAGCAAAAGCGATATGCTGGACGCCGAACTGGAACAAGCCATACGTGCTGAATTCGATACCAAAACCCCTCTGCTTTTTATTTCCTCCGTCGCCGAAAAAGGCATCTCAGAGCTGAAAGACAAGCTGTGGGGGATGATTCAGGAGGGGTAATTTTCTTTTTTGGACTGAATAAAAAACAAGCTGTTTAAGCGTGAAATTCACGCTTGAATTTTATTTCCCGATATTCCGGATTTTGTTGTGTTCAGAGTTTCTTCATTCCAGCGTTGTGGATTTGTGAGGATGTAGCGGATAATGCGTTGATATTCCGCCGCATTGCGAATAATGTGGTCGTGAAAGGATCGCTGCCATTTGAATTCCGGAAATCCGGCCTGGTGGATGCATTTGGACGTGGTGGTTTTATATGCACCTATTAATTCCGACAATGATTTTATTTTGGTGGGTTCATCCTGTAGGGTCAGGTCGTGTGATGGTTGTTGTAGGGTCAGGTCGCGTAATGGTTGTTGTAGGGTCAGGTCGCGACCTGACCCTACAGGATGAACCGGATTTGTAATTTCTATAACCGCATGGATATGGTCGGGCATGACCACGAATGCATGAGATACAATGTATGTGTATTGTTGTTGCAACCATTCCCATTGGTTCTGTGCAATTTTCCCATAAGGACTGCAATGCATTTCCCCATTATGGATTTTGCCAAAACAATTGATTCTGCCCTGAACACATGATGTGATGAAATACAGGGCAGATGTGGCATAATCAAATCCCTTCAAACGATTGGGTTTTCTTTCTTTCATAGGTTTTTGGGTCATAGGAAGCCTGCAATTTATCTGATTTCATTGTTTATCATACCAGGTCTGAATCAATAATAAATTCGTATTTGTACAGATATTTATCATTTTAATTTACACGATTCTACTATTCTTTTTGTAATAAACCAAGACCCCATTTTTGTTTTACAGGTATGTAGTAGTCACGTTAATATTCTGACCGGATAGGTCACTGTTCGGACGAAAATGCCCCCCTTGCGCAACCCTGATTTTTTCTCATCTTTGCTACTATGTCGGATTTGTTTAAAGGCTTTACCTCCTTCTTCCGGGCCTTCGGTTTCATCTTCCGTCACCGCCTGGCAGGCTGGTACCTGGTGCCCCTGTTGTTATGGATTATCATGGTGGTATGGCTTACCATCAGCATCAGCGGGTTGTTGCAGCCCGTAATCGAAGGCTGGCTGGATACTCTGCTGGGTAAGGCTGCTCCTGCGGGTACGGGCGGCAAATGGGATACGGTGCGTGGCTGGCTCACAACCGGACTGCAGTTTACCGCTGCGGTGGCCATTAAAATTATGCTGTGGTACATTCTGGGCCGCATCACAAAGTATGTAATTCTCATTCTCTGCTCTCCGCTGCTGGCCTACCTCTCTGAAAAAACCGAGGAAATCATCACCGGCAAGTCTTACCCGTTTTCACTGGCCCAGTTGCTGCACGATGCCTGGCGTGGGGTGCTCATTACCCTTCGCAACCTGTTTCTGGAACTGGGTCTCATGATTCTTGGATTTATTGTGTCCTTTTTTATCCCGGTACTGGCGCCGTTGGTTACAGTGGCCCTGTTTGGATTCAATTGTTATTTTATGGGTTTCAGTCTGTATGACTATGTGGCCGAACGGCGCAAACTGGGTATGGGGGCCAGTGTACAGCTCATGCGCAGCCGCAAATGGGAACTCGCGGGGATGGGACTGGCCTTTAACCTGATGTCTATGATTTATGTGCTGGACTGGGTGGTGGCGCCCATCAACGGTGCAGTAGGGGCAGCTATGGCCATGGAGGAAAAGGCTTCAGCAGGGCAGGCTGAGGTATTGAAACGGTGATTTGAATAAGAAGCAAGCACACCCCGGCGGGTTGCCTTGCGCAGCATGGCAGAGGATTTCTCCCTCTCAAGAGGGGATGGTGGAAGCCTGATGGATACTGAACCCTGAAAGCCTGAAATGTATCTAAGGGGTGAAACCGGATATAGCTTTTTTAAATGTCAATATGTCAGCGTTTTGCAAGGCTTGGGTTGGCCAAAAATGAGATTGGTACAATATGTGTACTTTTGCGGTTCGTGAAAAAAAGTATGAATACCTCCGCTTTTAAAGTACTGATTGGATTGTTTCTGTTGGTTACCACTTTCGGGTTAAAGGCTCAGGATCCGCGTTCGGTTATTTTTACAGCTGCCGGCAACAAGGTTACGGTAGATGAATTCGAACGTCAGTTCCTGAAAAACATCAACCTGGAAGACGAGAAAATTACTGCTGCCCAGATCGATGAGTATCTGGACCTGTACATCAAATTCAAACTGAAAATACAGGATGCACATGATGCAGGCCTGGATACGGCGCGCAACTACCGCGATGAACTGCAAATGTACCGCGACCAGTTGGCCCGTAATTACCTCTATGACCGGGAGGTAACCGATGCCCTGATAAAGGAAGCCTACGACCGCCTGCAATGGGAACTGGCTGTTTCACACATATTAATCACCATTGCCCCGGATGCTGGTCCTGCCGATACCCTGATTGCTTTTAACAAAATTAAAAATATAGGAGACCAGTTGCTGAAAGATCCTTCGGCCTTTGAATCTCTTGCCCGCGAAAACAGCGATGACCCTGGTAGCAAAGACAACGGAGGCAACCTCGGTTATATGACCGCCCTGCAAGTAGTTTATCCCTTTGAAAACATGGCTTACAATACACCCATGGGTTCGGTTTCCCGCATTTTCCGCACGGAATTTGGCTACCATATTCTGAAGGTGACCGACAAACGCGCCAACCGGGGTGAAATCAAAATGCGCCATCTGATGTTGCGCGTAGGAACAACGCCTGAAGCAACAGCAGATGCGGTAAAGGCAAAAATCAACGAAATTTATCAGCGCCTGAAAAGCGGTGAAAGCACACTGGCTTCTATGGCCCGCAATTACAGTGAGGATTACAACAGCCGTTATCAGGACGGGGAAATGGATTTTGTATCCGCCACGCAGTTCATTGGTGACCTGGACCGCCAGAAATGGGTAGACAAAGGGTTCTCACTGAGCAACCCCGGAGACATTTGCGAACCCTTCCAAACCTCTTATGGCTGGCATATTTTGCAAAAAGTGGCTGTTCGTCCTCTGGGTCCGTTCGAGCAAATGCGTGTGGTGTTGAAAAACCAGGTGCAGGGTGACCGCCGTGCCCAGAAGTCTGTAGACGCGCTGGTAGAAAAGGTAAAAGCTGAAAACGGTTTCAAAGAATATCCTGAAGCATTGAAAGCGCTGGAGAGCAGCCTGGACAGCACATACATCAAAGGCACATTTAAAAAAGCCGGATTGCCGATGTATGCACGTGGTGCAAAAACCCAGGAAACGATTAAAGCCACGCGCAACCTGCAACAGCCACTGTTGGATCTGAACCTCTATGTTCTGGGCGGGAAAAATTATACGGTGGGAGAATTTGCCACCGAACTGGAATCCATTTCGCGTCCTGTAACCGGCAATGTGGCTGAACACCTGAATACCCAGTACAAAGCCTGGGTGAGCAAAAATTGTGTAACATATCAGGATGCGCATCTGGAAGAGAAATCTGCCGAGTTCCGTAACATTTATCAGGAATACCGCGAAGGCATTCTCATGTTCAACCGCATGCAGGAACTGGTGTGGGAAAAAGCGAACACGGACAGTGTGGGTCTGGATAAATTTTATAACCAGCACAAAACGGACTATACCTGGGGCGACCGCTTCGACGCTGAAATTTATTTGTGTGCCAGTCAGGATATCATGAACCGGGTAGCAAAATCTGTACGCAAGAAAATTGCGGCAGACAGCATTCGCAGGGCTGAGAATAAAACCAACCAGCTGAATCTGGATTTCCGTATTGGTAAGTACGAACTGGCAGACTCTTTCCTCTTCCCTGACAAGCGTATCCTGGAAACCTTGTTTGCTGATCCCAAATACCGTGCAAAGTCCGACAAGGTGTATACACTGAATAAGATAGGCAAAGACTGGGTTGTGGTGAAGGTTGTGAAGTTTTTGCCTGCCAGCAGCAAAACCCTGAGTGAGACCCGGGGACCCGTTGCCAGTAAATATCAGGAAACGCTGGAAAAGGAATGGATGGATGCCCTGAAAAGCAAGTACACCGTGGAGGTAAACGAGCCGGTACTGAATGAACTGAAGAAACGGCTGGCGAAATAACCGGTCTGGTAACATTCAGCCGTACTTTTGCGTATTAATCCTGCTTTGAAAAGATTTTTTATTGCTTTTACCGCTGTCGCATTGTCCTGTATTTCCCTGCAGGGACAGGTACAACATGTGGACGGCATACTGGCGGTGGTGGGTGACAAAATTGTGCTGCGCAGCGATTTTGAGACAGAGAAAGCCCAGTTTATGCGGGAGCCCATTGCCGGCGACAGCAGCCAGTTGTATTGTCTCATTTTGCGCAGGCTGATCACCAAGCGGTTGTTGCTCAATCAGGCAGAACTGGACAGTTTGCCACTGGCAGAAGACCGTATAGACGCGGAAATAGACAACCGGTTGCGGTATTTCCAAAGGCAGGCTGGCAGTCAGGCTGAGTTGGAACGCTACCTGGGTAAAACCATCAGTGAGTACAGGGAAGAAATACGTCCGAAGATGAAGGAACAACTCCTTACACAGGAGATGGAGACCAAGGTGACATCCAATATCAAAATCAGTCCGCAGGAGGTAAAACAGTTCTACGAGAATATACCCAAAGACAGTTTGCCACTGATCCCTACTGAAGTGGAAGTGGCCCAGCTGATTATTGAGCCACCGGTATCGCAGGAGGCAAAGGATTTTGCCAAATCCCAGTTGCAGGAGTTGAAAGCGCGAATACAGAGGGGAGAGAGTTTTGAAAAACTGGCCCGTGCCTATTCCATGGATCCGGGCAGCAAGGACAATGGAGGTTTATTGCCTGAATTTGGCCGTGGTGAGATGGTGCCTGAATTTGAACGGATGGCCTTTAAAATGAAACCCGACAGCCTGAGTGAGGTATTTGAGTCCAGTTTCGGGTATCACCTGATGAAGCTGGTAAAACGCAAGGGCGAACGGGTTATTGCGCGGCACATTCTTATCCGTGCAGAAAATACAAGTGCAGACTATGCCGTGGTAATGGCCCGCATGGACAGCATTTTTTATCTCCTGAATGAAAAGCAAATCACCTGGTGCGATGCGGTGAAAAAATATGGCAGTACTGAGCTTAGCAATCGCGGGTACTGTGGTTTTCTGAATGATGAAAATACCGGATTACAGCGGATTGTATTCGACGCATTGCCATCGGAAATCAAACAGGTGGTGGACAAACTGAAACCGGGTGAGTTTTCCGAGGCAAAACTTACCCTGACCCAGGATGGCCGTCAGGTGTACCGCATGGTGTATCTCAAATCCATGATAGCCCCGCATGAAGCCAATCTGATACAGGATTACAGCCGCATACAACTGGAGGCCGAGGCCGATAAGAAACAGCAAGCCCTGGATACCTGGGTGGAAAAGAACCGCAAACAAACGTATATCCGCATAAACCGCGATTTTATATCTTGCCCTGAATTATGGAAATGGGAGAGCACAAACTAATGGACGACAGAGAATTGGTAGCCGGTTTTCAGGCCGGAGTACAAAAACTGAGTACAGAAATAGGCCGCACCATTGTGGGTCAGGAAGCGGTGGTACAGGGCGTGCTTACCAGTATTTTCTGCAACGGACACGTGTTGCTGGTAGGTGTGCCCGGGCTGGCCAAAACGCTGCTGGTGAAAACCGTTGCTCAGGCGCTGGATATGAGTTTCAACCGCATTCAGTTTACCCCGGATCTGATGCCCGGCGATATCACCGGCAACGAAATTCTGGATGAGGAACGCAAATTCCGGTTTGTAAAAGGACCTCTGTTTGCAAATATTGTACTGGCGGATGAGATTAACCGTACACCTCCAAAAACTCAGGCTGCCCTGCTGGAAGCCATGCAGGAACGGAATGTGACAGTTGCAGGACACCACTACGAATTGCCGAAACCCTTTTTTGTGCTGGCAACGCAGAACCCCATCGAACAGGAAGGGACCTATCCGCTGCCCGAAGCCCAACTGGACCGGTTTATGCAGAATATTGTACTGGACTACCCTGCTTTTGCTGAAGAAATGCAGATTCTGAAAAACACGACCGGAGACGGGGAAACCGAGCCGGAGAAGGTGCTTAGCGCTGCAGACATAGTGAAATATCAGCATCTGGTGCGGCGGGTTCCGGTTACAGACCATGTGTATGAATACATTGTGGAACTCGTTCAGAAAACCCGTCCCGGAACTGAAAAAGCGCATGCAGTCGTAAACGAATTTGTGAGTTATGGTGCTGGTCCGCGTGCGGGTCAGTTTTTGGTGCTGGGTGCCAAATGCCATGCGCTGATGCAGGGCAAATTCAGTCCCGATGTGGAAGATGTGCGGGCGGTAGCCGCCAATGTATTGCGGCATCGCCTGGTGCGCAATTACAAGGCAGAGGCGGAAGGTATCAGCAACGACGAGATCGTACGCCGCTTGCTTTAATCAAAAGGTTATTCCCTGCATCCCACCACGCTGCAGATAGGGCATTCCAGAGGGTTGTGTCCACGCGCCGGACAGTATTTGCGCCCGAAGTAAATGATTTGTACGATCCACCATCCTACTCCTGTGGTTCGGTCTTTGCACAGCGAAGCGGAGTGAGACCAACCACAGATACGACCAACCACCTGGTTCCAGGACGAATAGGCTGGTTGGTCTCATGAATTCAATGAATGTTATTGATAAAATTGGTTGAATAACCCATGAATT
>JAEUUL010000006.1 GCA_016787485.1 Bacteroidota bacterium | reverse complement strand
CAGCAAATGCTTACAAGTACTTAGCAAATAACAGGAACAGTTGCACATATACTCCCGATTGGTAGAAGAATTATGCAATTTTGTTGCACGTATAAGCAAATTACCTGCAAACCTAAAACTGACAACTCCAACAACCCTTACACAAATAAAACTATCTTTGTGAATGAATAAGAATATTATTAATATCGGAATTGGTTTTGTGACAGGTCGTTTGTTGTTTCAAAATGTATTAAAAACATACATTAACAATTGGCTAGAACACGGACTTATAGAAAATAAAAACGTAAGAATTCACATTTTTGTGTCCTACGATTTACGTTACAAAAACACTAATACTAATGATTATAAAAAAGTTCCGAAAGAACTACAAGACCTTGTAGATTCAATACATTTCTATGGCATAAACGAGGTTAGCAAAGAAATAGAAATTTTAGCCGAATCTGACAATACAATCAATAAAAATGACTGTTTATTGCTTTTTGGAGAAGGATATGCAAAAAAAAGAAATATTGTGACCTATTTTGCAATTAAACTAAAAATGGATAAATTATTATTTATTGACGATGATGAATATCCATTGGCAACTTTCCATAACCAGAATAATAATATTTTATGGATGGGGCAAAGTATTTTGAGCACCCACTTAAAATTCAATGATGATGCAGATATAACACACGGCTTTCATTGTGGTTATATTTCCCCAATTCCCTATTTAGAATTTAACGAGATTCTTACCGAAAATGATTTTAAGTTATTCATTGAAGCCCTGAGCAATGATATTATTACTTGGGATAAAATGAAACAAATAATATGTAATCAAAAAGGAGTAACTTATGCTGACCAAACTACAATAAATAATTCCGTTTCTTATGAAGTAAACGAAATTAATGGTATGAAATTCATTTCGGGTGCAAACCTTTGCTTAAATTTAAAAGATTTCAAGAAATTCCCGCCATTTTATAATCCGCCTGGTGCAAGAGGCGAAGATACTTTTATGAGTACTGCCTTAACAGATTTAAAGGTGGTAAAAGTGCCGTGCTATACATTTCATGATGGATTTTCTATGTACAATAATTTATTAAATGGCGTTTTACCTGTTGAGTTGAAACCAATAGAAAATACAAATGTTGAAATTTTAATGCGATTTGTTAATGCTACAATAGGATGGGTAAGGTATAAACCTTTATTAGTTTACATAACAGATAGAAGTAATTTTGAGACCATAATGAAAACTATGGAAGAAAATTTAAAATATTCTATCCCTAAACTGTGTACTTACTTTGAAACAGAAGAGTTCAATAATATTTTAATTGAATTTAGTAAGTATAGAAAGAATGTGAAAAAACATTTTGATGAATTTGAGAAAACCAAAACAACTTGGACTCGATTGCTAAAAAATGCGATCTAAGATGAATATTAAATGTCTCCAAAAATCTAATAACAGTATCACTCAATAAAAATAACGCAAACTGAATCAAGAAAAAAGGGCATCAGGTATCACACGGTTTGTCGCAAGCGGGGTTGATGTGCTAAAGTGAGCATTTGTTCATTTACGATCGTTTGGTACCAAGCTGAAAGTTTCTACCTTTGAATTCCCCGCCTGACGCAAACCGTGAAACCGTTGCCCCAACCACTGAATGATATCCCATGAAAAAACTCATCTCCTTCATGCACATCTCTCTGGACGGCTTTGTAGCCGGACCCAACGGGGAAATGGACTGGATCACTTTAAACAACGAAATCTTTGACCATGTGGGCAGGCGTATCCAACGCGAAAACACAGCCATGTACGGCCGGGTTACCTACGAGTTGATGGAAAGTTACTGGCCCACCGCAGCAGACAAACCCAACCCCACCAAACACGAAAAAGAACATTCCGCCTGGTACAAAACAGCCCGGAAAGTGGTGATTTCCCGTTCCCTGCAGAACGCGGATCTGCCGGACACAACCATCCTTAGCAACCATCTGCCAGAAAGCATACACGCCCTGAAACAGGAACCCGGAAACGAAATGCTGCTGTTCGGGAGTCCCTCTGCAACCCATGCCCTGCTGGATTTGAACCTGATTGACGGCTTCTGGCTGTTTTTAAATCCCATTCTGCTGGGAGAGGGTATTCCTTTGTTTGCCGGCGTCAAAGACAAAACCAAACTGCAATTGCAAAACAGCCGCACATTTGACTGTGGGGTGATTGAACTGAATTACACGGTAGCCGGAAAATAAGCCATTCCAGAATCTGAATCTCCCCACCATGACAGACCGGGAATATCTGAAAAACCTGCGCATACCTACCCGGGAGAACCCATTGCGCATACTCATGAGTGCATGCCTCAGCGGCATCACCTGCGGGTACGATGGCAGCGCAAATGGGGAATATCCCTCAGCCCTTAAAATCCTGCAGTACGATACCGTGCATGTGGTCAGGTTCTGTCCGGAAGAGTATTCTTTTGGCACACCCCGGGAAATGTGCGACATATACGGAGGCCACGGAGGGGATGTGCTGGAAGGCCGGGCCAGGGTGCTCACCGAATCAGGCATCGACTGGACAAAGGGCATGGTTGCTGCCTCGGAAAAAATGCTGGAAATTGCCCGCCGGGAAAACACAGAACTTGCGGTGCTCATGGACATCAGCGCAGCCTGCGGCAGTCAGGTTATATACAGTGGAAACAGGTTTGCAGAGAACAAGGTGTACCAGATAGGGGCCGGGGTTTGCGCAGCCCAGCTTATGCGCAACGGTTTTCAGGTCATCAGTCAGCGGGATTTCGCCTCACTGGAAATACTGTACAGCAAAATAGACCGGAATTACCAGCCGGACACCAGCAAATTGGACCACCATGAAATCCCCTGGTACAGGGAATATTTCAAAAGCCCCTGAGACAAGTACTGCCATTCTTTGCATTGTTTCAATTGCAAGGGCGCCGGAAAATATCTGAACAGAAAAGGCAGCCATACGCTGCCCTTGTTTTGTGGTCTCGCTGCGAATCGAACGCAGATCAAAAGCTTCGGAGGCTTCTATACTATCCGTTGTACTACGAGACCGGAATGAAGCTGCAAAGTTATACCCGCCAATCGGAATTGACCCCACCATTGCCGTATTTTTGTGCTGCCTTATGGAAATTCGCCTTCGCATACCCAAAGCCCTGGCCATGGCAGTATTGGCTTTTATCCTGTCTACCGGTTTCAGGGTTTACGACGATCTCTTTGAGTTTTCCAAGAACCTGGAAATCTTCTCTGCTGCCTACAAAGAAGTGGGCAAGAACTTTGTAGACGAGGTGAATCCCGGCATACTCATGCGCCGCGGGCTGGACGCCATGCTGGCCGGACTGGACCCCTACACAGTGTATTACAGTGAAAACCAAACCGAAGAATCTCTGATAGACCGGCAGGGCGAATACGGCGGTGTGGGTTGCCGTGTCATCATCCGCGATGAATACCCCATGGTGAGTGAGGTTTTCGGAGGCTATGCCTTTTCCACAGCAGATATACGCACCGGCGACCTGCTGAAATCCATAGCCGGACAAAGTATGAAAGGCAAGTCTATACCCGATGTGGGCACATACCTGCGCGGGGCTCCCAACACCAGCCTGAATATTGTGATTGAAAGGGAGGGTGTGGAAATGAACAAAACCATTACCCGAATGCAGGTGCGCAGTAAAAATGTACCCTACTATGGCATGATTGACGGACAGACGGGGTATGTGAAGCTGGAAGAATTCGGCCAGAATGCAGCGTCTGAAATAGACAATGCCATCGTGAGCATGAAAAAGGATGGAAAACTGAAACAAATCATCCTTGACCTGCGGGAAAACGGAGGTGGTCTGCTGAATGAAGCCGTGAACATCGTGGGGCTCTTTACAGGCCCGGGCAAACTGGTGGTAACCATGAAGGGCAGAACCCGCGAAAGCTACAAGGAATGGATTACTCAAGCCGGAAACAATGACCGTGAAATCCCACTGGTGGTGCTGGTAAACTCCCATTCTGCCTCAGCTTCCGAGGTGGTTAGCGGCAGTTTGCAGGACATGGACCGTGCGGTGATAGTGGGCCGGCAAAGCTTTGGAAAAGGACTGGTACAGAACTTTTTTCAACTGCCTTACCGCACTCAGATGAAAATAACCACGGCCAAATACTATACCCCCAGTGGCCGTTGTATTCAGCTGCTGGACTACAGCAAACGCAACCCCGACGGCAGCGCCGGCACCATCCCCGACAGTCTCCGCAGAGCCTTTAAAACAGTTGGGGGCCGCACAGTATATGATGGAGGTGGCATTCGTCCGGATGTACCGGTAAATGAATTTGCAGAACAACCCCTTCTCAAACTCATGCTCGAAGAATTTGTCCTGTTTGATTATGCAAATCACTACCGCAACAGCCATGACAAGATTGAAAATGCCCGCAGTTTCCATCTCACAGAAGAAGAATTTGAGGGTTTTGTAAAAACTGCAGAACAAAAAACGGTGGATGTGGTAAAAAAGAAACTGAAAGACCAGATTCTGAAAGGAATAGAAGACAAAGTGCTGGCAGAAAAACTCATCGCTGGCATGCAGATGGAAACCATGCTGGGTCCGCAGATCAGGGAGAGAATTCAGTTTTACCACGATGCCCTCAAATACATGCTGGAACAGGAGATTCTGGAACGCTATTATTTTGGCGATGCCATTTACGAGCACAGCTTCAGCGGCGACCCTGACATCAAAGAAGCCTTGTCTGTATTCAATGACCCCGGTCGCCTCAAACGCATCCTGAGCAAGCCATGAGTGCCGCTTACTGGCTGCTTTTGCCCCTGGTAGGTTGTGTGGGTGGGTTTCTGGCAGGCATGCTGGGGGTAGGTGGCGGTGTCATCTTTATCCCATTGCTCACCTGGCTCTTTACAAAAGACGGAATCAGCGGACCTGAAGTGGTGAAGTATACCCTTGGCAACAGCATTTTCCTGGTTTTCATCAGCGGCATTTCCGGTATAGCCCGGCAAGCGGGCAAGCAAACGCTGGACTGGCGCCGCATGTTGCTGATAGGCATACCCGGAGCCGGGATTGCCCTGCTCTGGAGTCTGTGCATAGCTCATGGCTTGCCGGATTTTCGGAACCTGGACCATTGGATGGCTCAGCACGGAGATTGGTACCAAAAAGATAAATTTCAGCTGGTCTTTCTCGGATTTTTACTCATCTCCATCGGAAATATGCTGTTTGGCAGGAAGTCGTCGGACCAGGAAAGAGAATTGGCGCCCAAAAAGCAGGCGGGAATGCATTTGCTGGTGGCGGCCCTTGCAGGCACTGTTGTTGCACTCAGCGGACTGGGAGGCGGAGTGGTGATGGTACCCCTGTTTCGTATGTTTCTGCACATGCCACTTAAAAAAGCCACCGCCTTGTCCCTCAGTATCATCCCATTCCTGAGTCTGGCACCCCTGCTTTCCTATGCCGTCGGCTATAGTCCGGAACCCACGCCCATGGCGCATGCAGGCTACCTGGTATGGCCCTATGCACTGCCGATGGCCGCAGGCGTCATTGTCTTCGCCCGCATCGGTATGAAGACAGCCGCCCATACCCCCGAACGCTGGCTCAGGCTTATATTTGCATCCCTTTCCACACTCGTTTTAGCAAAAACCATCTATGAAATTCTGTATCCGGGTTAGTTCCCTGTTCTCTTTGCTGATATTCCAGTCCCTTTCGGCGCAAAACGACTGCGTGCGCAGAAAAGAACACTTCAAAGCAGACATCAGCTACCTGTCGTCCGATGCGCTGGAAGGCCGCGTGACCGGCTCTCCCGGCGAAAAACTATCTGCTGAATATATTGCAAAATCATTTGCCGAAGCCGGACTGAAACCCCTGAAAGGACAAACCTTTCAAACCTTTGAAATTGTAAAACTGCGCATTGCAACCAACGCGTGCGACCTGAGCATGAGTGTGGGAGAAAACCGCAATGTACACATGTCTCTGTTTACAGACTACTATCCGCTTAGCCCCACCGGCAACAACGACAGTTGTACCGCCGAACTGGCGGACTGCGGTTATGGTCTCTTTTCAGATAGTCTGAAGCGCGATGATTTTTCACCGCTGGGAGATATCAAAGGCAAAATCTTCATCATTCGCATGGGTTATCCCGGAGACTATGAAGACAGCACAAGCCCGCTGGCCGCAATTGCAGACATAGACAGCAAGGTGCAGGCAGCCATGAAATTTCACCCTGCGGGTATCCTTTTTGTGCCTGGCTCAGAAAAGGCAGGTAGCCCTTCAGGTGAGTTAAAACGCAATGCAAGCACCTATGGTATCCCCATTTTCTATATGAAACGTGAAATCAATGCATTGCCCATGGTGAAAATGACTATGAAGAGTGTCATTGCCATGCCCAAAGCAACAGGACACAACGTGCTGGGATACCGGAACAATAAGAAGAAGAACACGGTGGTTATCTGCGCCCACCATGACCATTTGGGCTACAATGAATACGGTGGCAGCCGTTATACCGGACCGCAGGCCATCCACAACGGTGCCGATGACAATGCCAGCGGTGTGGCAGCCATGCTGGAACTGGCCCGCACCCTGAAAGGCCGTAAATACAAAAAGAACAATTACCTGTTTATGGCTTTCAGCGGCGAGGAACTGGGGCTCGTGGGTTCCAAATTCTTCACCCGCAATCCGCTGGTAGATCTGAAAAAAATAAACTATGTCGTAAACATTGACATGCTGGGCCGGTTGGACAGTCAGCGCCGCACCATGACTGTGTATGGCACAGGCACCTCTCCTGCCTGGAAAGGTGCACTGACAGCATTGCGCACAGATACTTCACGCATAAAAATAAACACCGAGGAAAGCGGTCTGGGCCCTTCAGATCACGCCTCGTTTTATCTGGAAAACATTCCGGTGCTGCATTTCTTTACCGGACAGCATGAAGATTACCACAAACCCAGCGATGATGAATACAAAATCAACTACGAGGGCATGTGCAATGCCTGGGACGTAATGTTGCAAATGATTGTTGCAGGCAACAAAGCAGGTAAACTCACCTTTACAAAAACCAAAGATGTACAGCAGGGCCGCAGCCAGTTTAAAGTATCCATGGGTGTAATGCCCGATTATACATTTGAAGGCAAAGGAATGCGTTTGGATGGTGTATCCGCTGGCAAACCTGCAGAGGCTGCCGGACTGCTGCGTGGCGACATCATCACCAAAATGGGAGAACACGAAGTGGGCAGTGTAAGGGATTACATGAGTGCACTGGGCAAATTCAATAAAGGACAGAAAATCGTCGTTACTTTCCTGCGGGGTGGCGAAACCTTAACACGCGAAGTGCAATTGTAAATCCATGAAAATCAAAGACCACATCAAAAGTGCTGAATGCACATTGTTTTCTTTTGAAATATTGCCTCCACTAAAAGGGGCGAGCATAGAAACCCTGTGGAAAGGAATAGACCCGCTGATAGAATTTAAGCCTTCATTTATTGATGTTACTTACCACCGTGAAGATTACGTAATGAAACAACGGGCCGATGGCAGTTTCGACAAGGTAAGCACGCGCAAAAGACCGGGGACGGTGGCAATTTGTGCCGCGTTGCAACACAAATACAAGATTGATGCAGTGCCTCATATTATCTGCGGTGGATTCAGCAAAGAGGATACAGAAAATGCGCTGATTGATTTGCATTTTTTAGGTATTGATAACATTCTGGCCTTGCGCGGTGATGCGCGCAAAGGGGACCCCAATTTTATTCCGGAACCCGATGGAAATAAAAATGCCCTGGATCTCATTCATCAGATAAAAAATATGAATGCAGGCATTTATCTGGACGAAGAATTAAGCAACACCAATGTGACCGATTTCTGCGTAGGTGCCGCAGGTTATCCGGAGAAACACCAGGATGCACCCAACATGGAAAGCGACATGAAATTTCTGAAACGCAAAGTAGAAGCCGGGGCGGAATTCATAGTTACACAAATGTTTTACGACAACCGTTATTATTTCGATTTTGTGAAACGATGCCGTGAAAACGACATCCATGTGCCGGTAATTCCCGGAATAAAACCATTGAGCAGTGCCAAACAATTGCGTGTATTGCCAAAAACATTTTACATTCAGATTCCCGTAGAACTCACCTCGGAAGTGGACAAGGCAAAAGACGACAATGCAGTAAAGGAAATAGGCAATGCATGGGCAATACAGCAATGCCGTGAACTGGTAAAAGCCGGTGCTCCCGTGCTTCACTTTTACACCATGGGTAAAAGTGAACAGACCAAAGCCATTTGCTCGGAGATTTTTTAATTACCCTAAGGGAAAAAAGTCTTTCGAACCTGAACCGGCTTGTGCACTTGTAACACAGTGTAATCACCGGAACTCAATTGAAAATAGACCGGATTCAGCCATGAATAGGGCACCTTTTCCCATTGCCTGAATAAATATTCATCAGGTTTGATTTTACGGATATTATCCTCAAACAGCAAATCTTCTTCCTTGGTAATGGTTATACTTTTCCCATATCTGGCCTGAGATAAAATCAAAGACTCAAATCCGTAAGACCAATTTCCGACTGCATACATTTCACCCATGGATGCCTCGGTGACATACGCCTTCTGTTGCTTGTGCGCAAGGGCCTTCTGCACAAAATAATCCATTTGTTCCGTTCGTCTTTTGTACGAAATTCCATAATCTGTCATCCCTGCAAATTGAAATAAAACAACAACCGGAATCAGAAATACAATCCATTTTTGCCAAGGAAAAAACGCCAGCCATGATACAGCAATCACTGAAACCGGAAAATACACCTGCTCAAAATACCGGTCCATATAGGTTGGCAGAAACATGTTCCAGGCCACAAAAATCATCCCTGCATATCCTGTCAAAAGCCAGGCTGTATCGCGATAACGGCGGATTCTTAACCCTGAAATTATTCCTGACACAAACAATACCTGACTAACCAGAAGGTATGTAACCAAAAGGTATAATCCGGATTTCAATGTTTGCCATTGAAACACATTTTTCCATTCCCCGTTTTTAAGATGATCAAAAAACAAATTGAATTTTCCGCTTTCATAATCAGACACCATCCACTTCTTCCATATGATATACAAAAGCAATTCCATTATAACGAAAACGTATGCAGGGAGAGGCATTTTACCTGTTTGCAATTTTTGAAAAACCAATAAAAATATCAGAATCAATATGGCATATGGATGAGAAGTAATGCCAAAAAAAACGGCAAGGGAAAAAAGCAGCCATCTGATAACAGGTTTTATCAGAACTGTACTGCGCAGCAAGGCAAGGGCAGACAGACTGAAGGTAATGCCATAATACAATTCAAACTGCGGCGTAAATACAGACTCCCGCAAGCCCACAAACTGAAGGAGAACAATGAGCAATGCCACACGATATTCCCCGAGCCGGCGCGCACAAAACCAGGCAAGTGTAAAATGAAAAAACACATGGGTAAAGGAATATAAATATACCAGAAAAATAAGCGGTGCATGCAGTATGACACCGAGCCAAACCGGAAATTCTGCCAGGGCTAAAACAAAACGACCATGCTCTACATGAAGACTGCATCTGTTCAGAGTTTGAAAAAAATAATACCCGGCATCACTGTTGAGCCGTTCCAGGGCAAAAACAGTGGCAAACACCAGCATCAGTGCCAGGCTACCCCAAAAAAGGACATAGAAATACCCGGGTTTGGGTTCAGACCGTGCAGGCTCCACACGGCAAACCTACTACAAATACCTGAAGACAGCCGCCGGGGAACCTATTCCTGCTTAATTTTGCCCTTCCCAACTTGAAAGGCATTGTACTGAAATCGACCGGCAGCTGGTACCAGGTGCTTACGGCAGACGGAAAGGTGTGCAAGGCAAGGGTGCGGGGTAAAATAAGGTTGCACAGTCTGGATACCAGCAATCCCGTTGCGGTAGGAGACGAAGTCATTCTGGGGGGCGACACTGACAGTTCAGACGGTGCACAGATATTGGATATACTGCCTTGCAGGAATTACATCATCCGTAAATCGAACAAACTGAGTGCACGCCGGCAGATACTGGCTGCCAACCTTGATGCTGCCATACTGGTGGTAAGCCTGGTGGCTCCACGTACTTCCATGGGATTTGCCGACCGGTTTTTACTTTGCAGCGAAGCATTTCACATACCTGCCATTCTTTTCTTCAATAAAACGGATTTGTTAAATGAGGAAGGCAAGGAAGTGTTGCAGGCATACAAAGGCATATATGATGCAGCCGGGTACCGGACTGTGATGGGGTCAGCCCTTACAGGAGAGGGTGTGGCCGTACTTAAGTCCCTGATACTGGGTAAAACGGTTCTGATAGCCGGACATAGCGGGGCTGGCAAGAGCACCCTGCTGAACGACCTGTTCCCTCAGGCCGGAGCCAAAACAGCAGAAATAAGTAAACAGCATGAAACAGGCCGGCACACCACCACTTTTGCAGAAATGCATCTGCTGCCGGATGGCACACGCATTGTAGACACCCCGGGTATCCGTGACTTTGGTGTGGTAGATATACCCACTGAAGAAACAGGCGGATATTTCCCGGAATTCCGGCGCTACCAGAACCAATGCCGGTTTAACAATTGCCGGCATGAAAATGAGCCCGGCTGCGCTGTGATGGCCGCTGTTGAATCCGGCAACATTCCACCGGAACGCTATTACAGTTATCTAAGCATTGTGCACGGCGAGGATGTCTTTGAGTGATGCAATTGCATCAATACTGCGTCCACCCATCAACAATCCAACAATAACACCCTTCCACCTCCCCCATTTTTTCCCTATCTTTGCACCGGCGGTACGGTCAGCTCCCCGTGAACTCCCCCAGGGCCGGAAGGCAGCAAGGGCAGCGGGTTGTAGCGGCGCGATACCGCCTTTTTTTATGGCCCTTGACAATTTTTGCGAAGCAAAAAAGTCTTAGGGCCATATCCCCCTCGAAAAGCCGACCAACGGAAGGATTTTCGGGGTCACAACCCATAAAAGCACACTCCTGCCCCTTTTTTCTTCAAAAAACAAATGCCCCGGGGCTGTAAAACCCGAATATTCCCGATGTATTGAAACAGTCCCTCATCTGGGCTGCCACGGCTATGCTATCTTTGCAGCTATGTCTGCCGACATTCAATTCAATAAAAACGAGGACCAGAACATGCTCATGTGGGACACTGTAAAGGCCCGCCTGAATAAAATTGCCGAAGGTGGTGGAGCCAAACCTGCTGCAAAACAGAAAGAAAAAGGCAAAATGTTGTGCAGGGAACGCGTGGATTACCTGCGTGACAAAAACAGCCCATGGATAGAAATTGGTGCATTTGCCGGCTATGAAATGTACGCGGAACAGGGCGGCTGTCCGGCCGGCGGCGTGGTTACAGGCATAGGCTATGTGAGTGGCAAACAGTGTGTGATTGTAGCCAATGATGCTACTGTAAAGGCAGGAGCCTGGTTTCCCATCAGTGGAAAGAAGAACCTGCGCGCGCAGGAAATCGCCATGGAAAACCGCCTGCCCATTATCTACCTTGTAGACAGTGCCGGAGTTTATCTGCCCATGCAGGATGAAATTTTCCCGGATAAGGAACATTTCGGTCGCATTTTCAGAAACAACGCAGTGATGAGCAGCATGGGCATACCCCAGATTGCTGCTGTAATGGGGAGCTGTGTGGCCGGCGGAGCTTATTTGCCGATTATGAGTGATGAGGCACTGATTGTTGAAGGCACCGGCAGCATTTTTCTTGCCGGATCCTACCTTGTGAAAGCTGCCATAGGTGAGGACGTAGATAACGAAACCCTGGGAGGGGCAACCACCCAGAGTGAAATAAGTGGGGTAATCGACGACAAATTCCCCGATGACAAAAGCTGTCTGAACCGCATCCGCTATATCATGGATAAACTGGGGAAATACGAGGAGGCGGGATTTGACCGCAAAAAACCCCTGGCACCTGCAAAACCCGAAAAGGAAATCATGGGAATCATGCCGGCAGAGAGAACCAAACCTTACAAAACCCTCGAAATCATTGAGAGACTGGTAGACAAAAGTGAATTTGAGCAGTACAAGGAAGGGTATGGCAAAAGCATTATCTGTGGCTATGCCCGCATCGATGGCTGGGCAGTGGGCATTGTAGCCAACAACCGGGAAATGGTAAAAGGCAAAAAACCAGGAGGAAGCAGCGAAATGCAGTTTGGAGGTGTAATCTACAGTGACAGCGCAGACAAAGCAGCACGGTTTATCATGAACTGCAACCAAAAGAAAATCCCACTTGTTTTTCTGCAGGACGTAACCGGATTTATGGTAGGCAGCCGCAGTGAACAGGGCGGTATAATCAAAGATGGGGCAAAAATGGTGAACGCCATGAGCAACAGCACCGTTCCCAAATTCACCATCATTATTGGCAACAGCTATGGTGCAGGGAACTACGCCATGTGTGGCAAGGCCTACGACCCCAGGCTGATTGTAGCCTGGCCCAGTGCAAAAATTGCTGTAATGGGCGGCGAACAGGCTGCGAAAGTGTTACTGCAAATTGAAGAAATGAGCCTGAAGGCAAAAGGTGAAACCATTACCCCCGAGGCCGAGAAGGCGTTGCTTGATAAAATCACGCAACGATACGAGAGTCAGACCACGCCTTATTATGCAGCAGCAAGATTGTGGGTGGATGCCATCATTCACCCGCTGGAAACCAGGCAATGGATCAGCATGGGCATCGAAGCGGCAAACCATGCACCGGTTGCCAAATACAATGTAGGTGTGATACAAACCTGAGATTTTGGTTTAAAGTAGATTTTCGGCGGTTCAGGGTCAACAGAGGATATTAACCCTACTGGCTTGCCCGGTGACATGCAGGGATTGACAAATGAAAATTGAATTAAAACAGATTGAATCCGGCGATAATGTTGAAGCCGCTTCCCTGATCAGGGGTGTATTTCACGAATTTAGTGCACCGCAAATTGGCACGGCATATTCAGACCCTACCACGGACCATTTATATGAAAAATTCCGCACTGCTGGATCGGCATTATGGCTTGCCCTTGTTGATGGAGAGCTGGCAGGTTGCTGTGGCATATACCCCACGGAAGGATTGCCACCCGGTTGTGCGGAATTGGTTCGTTTTTTTGTAAAAAAAGAATTCAGGAATCAGGGCATTGGTCGCCTGCTGATGCAACAGTGTACAGACAATGCCCGCCAATCAGGCTATATCCAATTGTATCTGGAAAGCATACCGGAATTTGACCGGGCCATAGGCATATATGAAACCATGGGATACCGGCATTTGACCGCACCCCTTTGCGATACAGGTCACAATACCTGTTCCGTATGGATGCTTAAAACTTTATAAATGCGGTCTCTCTGCGTGCGTTCGCTTTTGTGCTACCATACCCAGTAAGAAAAAGCCCAACTGCTTGTCGTCTGCCAACAAGCCGGTCTTCTGCTTCATAAAATCAGAACCAGTGCCATTTCCACTGGTCCAGTAACCCGCGGCATTCGGTTCTTCTGTCAGGGTTAGCCACATATTCTGCACAGCCATGGCCGTGGCGGCCAGTTCCTCCCACTCTGGCACCGCACCACCGGGGTGCATGCCAATGGAAATGATATGCGATACCTTCACAGGATAGGTGCGGATTTTATCGAGTTTCTTCTGGTCGAATTTTTCGGCGGGGGTGAATTGGAGATAATACTGCTCCATGGCCGCACAAAGGGCGTTTTTCTCTTCCCCGGCAAACACCCTGAAACGCCAGGGCATGGTTAATTTGTGGCTTGGGGCCCACCGTGCATTCTCCAGCATACGGTGAATGAGGGAATCCGGAACAGACTCGCCGGAAAACTCCCGTGGAAAATGGCTGCGGCGAAATCGGATAATATCATCCAGTATCATAGGGCAAATATCAGTCAATAAAGCCCGGACTGTGTTCCTCATACTTCGTTTTCCGGCGAAGCCTGTATTCAAGAACGGATTGTACAAATACAGCCAGCAAAATCAGGCAGGCTCCCAGATAAAAAGCAAGATTGAGGTCGTTGTTTTCACCAAAAATGAGTGCGCCCAGTATGATGCCATAAATGGGTTCCAGGTTTACCGTGAGGTTTGCAGTAAATGCACTGAGTTCCTGCAGCGCATAGGCACCTAAATAGAAGGTAAAATTTGTGCAGACTATGGCGAGCAATAACACCCAGAGCAAATCCCAATCTCCCACTAGGGGATTGAAGCCGGGCAACCATACCATGTGAATATCCGGAATAAATGGCAGCAGAGCACTCAGGAGCAAAGCTCCAGCCACCATTTCCAATGCGGAAAGCGTAACTGCACTGGTTTTCTGAATATGCCGTTTATTGAGAGATGTGAAAAGGGCTGCCAAAAACGCCGACAGCACCCCGGTGCTTATAGCCGCGGGATAATCCACCCCTGAATCTCCGCTTTGGGGCAAGGCAAAATAAATGAGCAAAATGCCGGCAACCACCAGCAACCCCAGCAGCAGCTCCTGTATCAGAAAGGGTTTGCGGTTGATGAGTGGGTCCAGAATGGCAGAGAAAAAAGAAGTAGTACCCAGGCAGGCCAGGGTAACGGATGCACTGTTGCCCAACTTGATGCTTCCATAGAAAGCAACCCAGTGGGCACATACAATAACGCCAATACCTATAAATATACCAGCGCTTTGCCACGAAATGGAACGAAGTCCGCGCCATACAGCGGGCAGGCACAAATAAACCAGTGCAGTAATGAGCATGCGATGCCAGACCAGATTGAATGAATTGTAGGATACAAGCTTGCCAAGTATTGCTGTAAACCCCCAGAGAAATACTGCGGTATGCAAAAACAGGAGTGATTTAATGCGGGGATTCATACCAGGGCCTATAAAAAATCAAGGCCGTACTTTCGCACGGCCAGGATGTTGGTATATAGAAGCGCGTAACAGTTGGGTTGCCAGTTACAAACCTGACAACGATGCAAATATACACTTGCGAACCTGATACACAAACTCACAAGTTTTCCCCATTTTTTTCAGGTAAGTTTTCCTTTGAATTCGTCCCGCATATCGTTCACGATATTGCGGAGATCCTGCTCCCGGTCCCGGTGCATTACCAGTATCACGTCATCGCTGTCTACCACCACCAGATTGTCTATACCACTGGTAATCACCACTCTGCCGGTATTACTGAACACCAGACTTCCGGTGGTATCATAAGCATGTATATGCTTTCCAATTTTCACCGATTGGTGTTCATCCTGCTCACTCACACTCCACAGGCTTTTCCAGGTTCCCAGATCATTCCAGCCAAATGTGGATGGATATACGTATACCTGATCATCTTTTTCGAGTACACCATAATCGATGGATATACTGGGACACAAACTATACGCTTTTTCCAACTCAGTCCCAAAATTTTCCGATTCAAAACTGACCTCTGAAAAAATCTGGAAAATCTCCGGTTCATGGGTCTCCAACCGGTGCATGATGGATTTTATGCTCCATGCGAAAATTCCTGCGTTCCATAAAAACTCGCCGGAATCAATAAAACTTCGCGCCAGTTCCAGCGTGGGTTTTTCAGTAAAAGTTTTTACTTCATGAAATCCCTGTCCCGATGGTATGGGATTGAACTGAATGTATCCATAGCCTGTATCCGGACGTGTAGGCTGAATGCCCAGGGTAATCAGGCAATCGAAACCCGCGGCAAATGTGTATGATTTCTCAATCGTGCGCTGAAATTCTGCTTCATTGGTAATGAGGTGGTCGCTGGGTGCAACCACGCAAATGGCCTCCGGGTCTATGCGCTGTATGCAAAAACTGGCATAGGCAATGCATGGGGCTGTATTGCGCGCCTGGGGTTCAAGCAACACCCTGCTGGGATCTATGCCCGGAATATGTTCATTTACAAGGTTGGCATATTCCTGATTGGTAACGATAAAAATATTCTCTCTGGGTACAATGGATTCAAACCTGCGATAGGTTTGGGCAATGAGAGACTCACCTGTACCCAGAATATCTATAAACTGCTTGGGCATGCTGCGGCGGCTCACCGGCCAAAACCGGCTGCCAATGCCACCGGCCATAATCAGTACATAATGATGCTTGTGATCCGTCATAAAATCCCCTCCCGGTTCAGGTCGTGCAAATGTACCATTCCCACGTAGTCTTTGCCCTGCAAAACGACTAATTGGGTTATTTTTACTTCCTGCATGAGACTGGCAGCCGCCGCCGCTAGCTCTTCCGCCTGCATGGTTTGCGGATTTTGGGTCATGATATCTGAAGCGGTAAGCCCGGTCAGGTTGTCGTATTTTTCAAGCATTCGTCGAATATCCCCGTCTGTAACAATGCCGCAAAGCACTCCATCGGAATTCAATACAGCTGTAGCACCCAGGCGGTGATGCGTAATGGCATAAATGACTTCGCGGATAGCAGCATCGTGACGAACAGCCGGTTTCTCATTGCGTGCGGCAATGTCTCCGCATTTCAGGTACAGTTTTTTACCCAGTGCACCACCGGGATGGAACCTGCTGAAATCCTCATCGCTGAAGTTGCGCATCTGCAACAAGGCAACGGCCAGCGCATCACCCATCAATAATTGAGCTGTGGTGCTGGTTGTAGGCGCCAGATTGTTTGGACATGCTTCATGGTCTACAGTTGTGTTCAGCACAAAATCTGCCATGCGGGCGAGCTCACTCTCTGTATTGCCAACGATGGCCACCAGAACATTGCCATTCAGTCTCAGCAAGGGTGCCAGCACCTTAATTTCGGGTGTATTCCCGCTTTTGGATATGGCAATGACCACGTCTCCGGGCTGTATCATGCCCAGGTCCCCGTGCACGGCATCGGCAGCGTGCATAAAGAGGGCGGGTTGCCCTGTGCTGTTCATGGTGGCCACTATCTTCTGTGCAATGATGGCGCTTTTACCTATTCCGGTAAGCACGGCACGGCCTTTTTCCTGCAACAGCAAATCCACTACCATAGCGAAATCATCGTTTACAAATCCTTCTATTTGTTGCAACGAACGTAATTCACTTTGAATGGTGGCAGTACCGTAGTTTTTGATTATCTTCGCGTGGTCGGGGGACAAGTTCTTAGGAATTTTGGTGCGAAATAACCATAAAACGCCTGGTTTCTGATTATCTTTTCCCTGCAAACATAAATTCTGTCTTAAATGTTTCATCTGAAAGCCGCACAACTGCCTATGCAGTAAATACTACCCATCGAAAGACCTGGCGCAAGCCAACACAAATTATGACGAATGCATTAGCAGAAGAAACAATGCTGGACCCTAAAAAGACACTGAAGGAGTTTTTTGGGTTCGACAATTTCAAAGGAAACCAGGAAGAAGTAGTAAAGAGTATTCTCCGGGGGGAGGATTGTTTTGTAATTATGCCCACAGGGGCAGGAAAATCGCTTTGTTATCAGCTTCCCGCATTGATGATGCCGGGAACAGCCATTGTCATTTCACCCCTGATCGCACTGATGAAAAACCAGGTGGATAACATCCGCGGATTTAGTGCAAACAACGCTACAGCGCACTTCCTTAACAGCTCACTGAGCAAAAGCGACCTGAACAAGGTGGTGGAAGACATGCTGGCTGAAAATACCAAACTCCTCTATGTGGCTCCTGAGACCCTGAAGAAGGATGAAACACTGGAATTGCTGAGCCAGATAAAGATCTCTTTTGTAGCCGTGGATGAGGCCCATTGTATTTCGGAGTGGGGACATGATTTCCGACCCGAATACCGACGCATACGCCAAATGGTAAAAACCCTGGGAGATGTGCCGATTATGGCACTTACGGCCACTGCAACCCCCAAGGTGCAGATTGATATCCAGAAAAATCTGGGTATGCTTGATTCTACCGTTTACAAAAGCTCGTTTAACCGGCCAAATCTGTACTATGAAGTGCGCGCAAAAGGAAGAAAAGACCAGGTACACAAAGACATTGTAGGCTATATCAAGAACCGCAGCAGTAAAAGTGGAATCATCTATTGCCTGAGTCGTAAAAAGGTAGAAGAGATTGCCGAAATGCTGGCGATGAACGGAATCAAAGCCATGCCATACCACGCAGGACTGGATGCAAAAACCCGGGCTAAAACACAGGACGCCTTTCTGATGGAAGACTGCGACGTAATTGTGGCTACCATCGCATTCGGCATGGGTATAGATAAGCCGGATGTACGTTTTGTGATACACTACGATGTGCCAAAGAGTCTGGAAGGCTACTACCAGGAAACCGGTCGTGGTGGCAGGGATGGTATTCAGGGTGATTGCCTGCTATTCTACAATCCGAATGACATAGAAAAGCTGGAGAAGTTCATGAAAGACAAGCCGGTTGCCGAACAGGAAATCGGTGGGTTGCTTATTGCAGAAACGGCTGCATTTGCTGAAAGCAGCCAGTGCAGACGTAAATTATTGCTGCACTATTTCGGAGAAGCCTTCGATGAGAAAAACTGCCATGACATGTGCGACAATTGTGCACACCCTAAACCCAAGCAGGATGTAACCAATGAAATTATCCTGGCGCTGGAATCCCTCCAAAGCCTGAAGGGTGAGTTTGGCATGACCCATATTGTGAACTTTGTGGTGGGCAAAAAAATCGACAGTATCAAGGATTATCAGCACGACAAGTTGCCCAAATTTGCCTGCGGCAAGGATCGCGATAAGGTATTCTGGAAAAGTGTATACCGTCTTGCCCTCATCAGCGGATACCTGAATAAAAACATTGAAAAATATGGCTTACTGAGTCTTTCTGAGGCGGGTGAAGCATACCTGAAAAATCCGGTGAAGCACGAAATGGCTGTAGATGTGGAATTCGAAAATGTGTCTGAAGACGATTTTGAAAGTTTCCGCATGGAAAGCATCTGCGACGAGGAACTGTTTGCACATCTGAAGGATCTGCGTAAAAAAGTGGCCAAAGAAAAAGCACTGCCTCCCTATGTGATTTTTCAGGACCCCTCACTGGAGGACATGGCCACCAAATACCCGGTTACACTGGATGAACTGGCCAACATCAACGGTGTGGGCCGCAACAAAGCCACCAAGTTCGGTCAGGCCTTTATTGACTATATTGCAAAGTTTGTAAAAGACAATCAGATTGAAAGACCGCAGGATATTGTTCTAAAGGGCAATGCTGAGAAATCTGCCAAGAAGGTCAACATCATCCTGAACATCGACAAAAAGGTGGATCTGATGGAGATAGCCAAACAACTGGGCATCGAGTTCAATGCCCTGGTGGAAGAGCTGGAGCAAATCATCAACACGGGCACCAAGCTGAATCTGCGCTACTTCCTTAACCAGTTTCTGGATGAAGAACTGCAGGAGGAGGTAAAAGACTATTTCCGCAATACCGAAGAAGATGACCTGGATGCCGCCATGAAACATTTCGGGGGAGAATACACCCTTGAAGAGCTTCAGCTGCTGCGCATTCAGTTTCTGAGTGACATGGGCAACTAAGCCGGTTGTCGCTTTTACAATACATGCCTGCTGTCTTTATCGCTGAGGCAACCTGTTTCATGCTATTTTTGCGCACTGCTTTTCATCGTGGGCACACAACTTCAGGCATTTGAATCACTTTTTCGCAGGTACAGGGCGGGTTTGGTGGGATTTGCCAATTCCATCATACACAATGCCGGGGATGCAGATGAAATAGTGAATGATGTATTCCTGAGCATCTGGGAAAAACGTGAATTGCTCCAGTTGGATGAAAGTTTGAAAAATTATCTGTTCACAGCAGTAAAAAACCGTTGTCTGAATCACCTGAAAAAAGCCAGACTTCCATTTTCCGAAATGCCGGATGAGGTAATGGCCGTAAGCAATGACGCAGGTGCCCTGCACCAGATGGAAGGCCGTGAAGCCGAAATGCAAATTCAGGTGCTCATAGACAAACTGCCCACCAAATGCAGACAGGTTTTCTTATTGAGCAGGTTGTACGAACTCAGCTATAAGGAAATTGCCGCGGTTATGGATATCACCCCTAAAACAGTGGAAAACCAAATAGGAATTGCCCTGAAATATCTGAAAGAGAGCCTCTCAGCCTACAAAAAGGCATAAAGAATCTGTTACTGTGCAGCGGGCAATTTCAACCCGGCCACTTCTGCGTATAGCTGTATATAATCATTGATGATGATGTCCAGGTCGAATTTCCGTGCCTGTTCCAAGGCCCGGTTCTTAAACGCAAGCAGTGTTTCTTCCGATTCAAGGATTTTCAACGCATTCATTGCCATATCCTCTACATCTCCCACATTGCTCAGGTAGCCTGTTTCTCCGTGTATGTTCACCTCCGGTATTCCACCTGCATTGGAGCTGATAACAGGGACCTCGCAAGCCATGGCTTCCAGGGCAGCCAATCCGAAACTTTCGGTTTCTGAAGGCAGAATGAATAAGTCACAAACAGACAGAATCTCCTCAACGGCCTCCTGCTTGCCCAGGAAAGTCACTTTGTCGCCACAGGCCAGTTCGCGGGTCATCTTTTCAATATGGCTGCGTTCCGGTCCATCGCCAATCATCAGCAACTTGCAGGGCATTTTCTGATTCACTCTGCAGAAAACCTCAATCACATCATCTACCCGCTTCACTTTCCGAAAATTAGATGTATGTACAAGTATTTTTTCACCGTTGGGTGATATGGCCTTTTTGAAGTGCTCTTTCGGCTTTTTGTTAAAGCGGGAAAAGTCGATAAAATTGGTAATAACCTGTATGGGTTTCCGTATGTGAAAATGTTCCAGGGTATCCCGGCGCAAACTTTCAGACACGGCTGTTACCGCATCGCTGTTATTGATACTCCAGCTCACCACAGGCTCATAGGTTGCTTCGCGGCCTACAAGGGTTATATCCGTTCCGTGCAGGGTGGTAATTACCGGCAGGGAAAGTCCTTCCTCTGCAAGAATCATTTTTGCAAGCAAGGCAGCCGATGCATGGGGAATGGCATAGTGCACATGCAGCACATCCAGATTGGCTATTTTGGCAATGTCCACAATTTTACCTGCAAGTGCCGTTTCGTACGGGGCGTATTCAAACAAAGGATATTTGAGTATACTCACCTCGTGGTAAAACACATTTTCGGTAAAGAAATCCAGCCTGGCGGGCTGATTGTAGCTGATAAAATGCACTTCATGTCCTTTTACAGCCAGAGCCTTGCCCAACTCGGTTGCCAGCACTCCGCTGCCACCAAATGTGGGATAACAAACAATACCTATCCTCATGTATTTTACTGAGTAACAAGAATAATACAAAAATGGTTGCCTGCCAACAAAACGGTAAGATTGTCAGTCTGATATCTTTGCACCATGTCCGAAAATCTGTTTGATGATGAATTATGGATGCGCAAGGCGCTGGACCTGGCACATCAGGCTGCCGAAGAAGATGAGATACCCATAGGCGCTGTGGTTGTATATAAAAATCAGGTGATAGGCAAAGGATACAACCAAACCGAAAAACTGAAAGATGTAACAGCACATGCAGAAATGCTGGCCATAACCGCGGCTGCATCCTGGCTGAACAATAAATTTCTGGAGGACTGCACCTTATACGTCACCATCGAACCATGCCTCATGTGTGCAGGTGCCATCCATTGGTCGCGCCCCTCAAGACTGGTTTACGGGGCATCGGAGCCCAAATTCGGCTTTAGTGGAGTAAGAAATGACCTGACCGGTTTGCACACTGAAGTCACAGGTGGTGTACTTGCCTCTGAATGCGCCCAATTGATGAAAGATTTTTTTCGGACCAAAAGGTCCTGATTTTCAATACTTTGCCTATCCTTTCGTCCTGATTTCAGGCCACAACCCTGAATTGGGTTTGTTTTATTTGTTCAAACAAATATCTTTGCAACAACAAACTTTCAAACAAATATGAAAAACTACATTCCCACCAACATCGCGCGCATTCTGTTTGCGCTTACCATGGTCTTCTTTGGCCTCGGCCACCTTACCAATGCTCAGGCTATGTCCGGCATGCTCGCCGGCTGGCCTATGGCGCTTTTCCTTGTGTACCTCAGCGGTGCCTGCCTTATCCTCGCGGGTGTGGCATTTGTCATCAATAAGCAGGTGAAACTGGCCGGTTACCTTCTGGCGCTGTTGCTTGTGATCATTGTTGCGGCTGTGCACGCACCTGGAATGGGAAATGCAGACAAAATGGCCAGTATGATGAGTACATCAATGGCAGTGAAAGATATGGCCATTGCCATGGGCGCTATCGCTTTTGCCAATCAGGCAGAATCGTAAGTCCGGGCACGGTTTGATTTGAAAAAGGGCCTCTGGCCCTTTTTTTATGCAGCGTAAATCAGCAAGCAAGGCTACTTCTTAAACTCAAATGCGCCGACATCCGGCGAGCCATCCCGCAAATCGCCCTTTAAATCTACCGAAATTGCAGGTGACAAGACCATACCCGCATCTATGGCCGGCGATAATGTATCCAGGGCATAATTGCTACGCAGCATGTCTTTAAACCGGATATCCCTGTTGTAAATCATACCGGCAAATGGCTGAGATTTACTCCGGATCAGGCAGGATTGAAAATCGGTGGCAAATGCTGCCGCACCGGCATTGTCTATGGCCAGTTCTTCTTTGTTTCCACCGTCTATAATGCAATTGTAAGCAGTGCAGGACAAATCCCTGCTGTCCAGTATAGCGCCATTCCCATCCCTGAGGGTATTGGTAATGGCAAAATGACCATCTTGCCTTGCACCATAGTAAACATACCCTGCAAATGTGCAGTGTCTGAAGCTGTAATTGCCTCCCAACAAGCCCAGAAATGTATAGCTTCCGGCCTCTGCAAACAGGCAATTGGTGGCCTGCACTTTTGCAGTAATCCCCGCCAGACAAACCTGTCCGCAATATTTTACCGATGTGTTCTCCAGTGTAAGATTAAATGGTCCGCCCACTGGTAGTGAATCGACCCGTAAACCGATAGCCGCATTGTGAATGTCTGCGTAACGGATCAGGCTGTTTGCATTTCCGCGCAAAAAATGAATTCCAACCCATTGATTGGGCAGAAAACGGGCATTGTACACTGGTTTGTCGCCGGTAAACCTTACCCTTTCTGCTGTGGTACCTTCAATACGCAATGCACCTGCAACAAAAAACCGGCTCCGTGCTGAACAATATACGTTTACGCCCTCCTTTATGGTAAAAGTACACAAACTGTCTACCAGCACATTGTCAATAACAACATACGGCTTCACTTTATCCGACCAGACTCCGCCGCAGGGCAATACACTGTCCCGGACATAATGGGCATCCCAGCCATAGGCAGCAAGCAACACCTTTCCTTCTTTTCCATTTACGGTGCTCAGCAGACTGTCGAGCACTATGGCAGGCTGGGTCAGATTATTGGCTTCAAGTGTACACTGCACAAACACAAATACACTGTCCTTTCCCGGTATTTCCAGGTTTGTGATCTCAGGCCCTGCCACTCCGTCTACATTAAACCGGTAAGCTGAATTTTTGCCTCCTCCCAATCTGAAGTTTGCCTTTACAGTCGTTTTCTCCCTGTTCTTAAAACTGAACATCTTGGTTACAGAAAGCGGATAACCGGAGCCACTGTGTTTGGTAAAAAGCGTATCAAACCAAATGGTATCTCTTGAAGGCTGGAGAGAAGTGGAACCGGTAAAAAATTTCTCACGCCTGCATGAACCCATGGCCATTAAAAGGCCCAAAAGAATGCATAAAGATATACCGGTGCGCATACAGCAGGAAAGAACTGCAAAGGTAGACAGGATATTGTCAGACCATGGCAAAAAGAAATATTTACCGGTGCATTTACCTTTCTGCAGTTTTAGATATTTACATATGGAAGCAGGCGACAATAACCCCCGCGCCAAGACTTCCTGAGTAAGTAAGTTTTTTCATAGTTTTTCCGGTTTACCAGACCCTGGCCGCACGCCGGGGTTTGGTTTTTCAGGCCAGTAGTGTTTGATACACCCTGCGGGTTTTTTCCCACTCACTTTGCCAGATGTAGGCCCCGGAAGCTTGTATACCATTTTGCCGCATTTTTTCTGCCTGTTCCGGATTGTCCAGGAGATATTTAGCTGCCTCTGCTATCGCCTGTGGTTCGGCCGGATCCACGCAAATACCACACGCATGCTTTTCCACCACAGAGGCATACAAAGGAAAGTGGCTTGTAATCTGCGGCAAACCAATACACATGTACTCAAACATTTTGGTGGGATAACTTCCCACACTGTTTTTCATGGGCTGGATGATGCACATGCCTGCGGCAGCATTGCGGCTTAACTCATATCCAGCCTCAAGAGGCATGCGTCCATAGAAATGAATCTGTTCTGCAATTTCCGTATAAAATGGCAACGCCTGCAATTGGCCGGCAAGTGCAGAATACAATTCCCCCACCACATCGAAATGCACTTCACGCCCTTCCCGTTTCAGGAGCCAGAGTGCTTCTGCAATTTGTGCAAGGCCTCTGCTTTCCAGAAGAATTCCAATGTAAAAAATCCGGTTTGTACGCCGGTTTACCGGGGTGCGATAAGACATAAAAAAGTCCGGATCCACATAGTTAAGCACAACCTCATATCTGGCTCCAAGTTTTCTGTATCGTTCCTCATAACTCCATTCCGCCAGAAACAGAAAAAAACTCCGTACAGCCAGCCATTCAAAAAACTGAAAAAAGGCATACAACAGTTTTTTATTCCTTATCCACGGCTTGTCAAAAATGTCTTCGGCCACGTTTTCGTGTATATCCAATATCACTTTTTTGCCTATCAAACGCAAGAGCAAACCACAGGGAATCAATTCGGGATCGTGCAATTGGTACAAGCTGGCATTTACACGCATGGCCTTCACAAACATGATAAGCCAGGTAATGGAAACCCTGAGCAATTTGTTTTTAAACCTGCGAAAAGCCTTAATCTCAATGCCATCCCGGAACTCATCGCCGGGGTGTACAGCAATGAGTGTTACCCTGTATTCCGCACTGAGGCTTTGGCAAAACCGGTAAAAAATACGGGTATCCAGCGCATGATGTACTGAGGTGAGGTGACATATGTGCTTGCGGGAATCCACCGGGGTTGCAAGTTTACAACCAAAGCAGGCGGTACACACATTTTTTCATCTGTATTACCTGTCATCCGGTGGAAATTGCCCGTTCAATCCGGAGTATCCCGTATTTTTGCCCACACATGCAACTCCGGTCTGAAAACCTGCTGAAGCAATACGGCTCCAAAAAAGTGGTGAACGATGTGAGTGTAAACGTAAACCAGGGAGAGATTGTAGGATTGCTGGGGCCCAATGGTGCGGGTAAAACGACAACGTTTTATATGTTCGTGGGACTTGTAAGACCGGACAAGGGTGAAATTCTGCTGGATCAGACCAATATTACCCGCTTACCCATGTACAAAAGGGCGCAGATGGGCATAGGCTATCTCCCGCAGGAAGCTAGTGTTTTCCGCGAATTGTCGGTAGAAGACAATGTGAAGGCAATCCTGCAGATGTCCGGATTGAACAAGGTGGAACAGGAAGAAAAACTGGAACTGCTGCTGGATGAATTTGGCCTGAACAGGGTGCGCACCAACCGGGGCAAAGTGCTCAGCGGGGGTGAACGAAGGCGCACAGAAATAGCAAGGGCACTGGCCACCGACCCCAAGTTCATACTCCTTGACGAACCCTTTGCCGGTGTAGACCCCATTGCAGTGGAAGACATACAGAGCATAGTGCTCAAGTTGCGCGAAAAAAACATAGGCATTCTCATTACAGACCACAATGTGCAGGAAACCCTGAGCATTACAGACCGTGCCTACCTGCTCTTTGAAGGCAAACTGCTGAAACAGGGGACTGCTGAAGAGCTGGCTGCTGATGAAATGGTGCGCAAAGTGTACCTGGGCCGCAATTTCGTGCTGCGTAAAAAACTCCCTAAAACCGTTTAAATCATGTTGCTGCATGTATCTGCAGAAACGGATGTCTATTTTCATCTGGCAACTGAAGAATATCTGCTGAAGAACCGGCATGAAAATATTCTGATGCTCTGGCGGAGCAACAAATCAGTGGTCTGTGGAAAACACCAGAATCTGTGTGCTGAAGTGAATTACGGTTACTGCCGGGAAAACGGCATAGACACTGCACGCAGACTTAGCGGCGGAGGTACTGTTTTTCACGACATGGGCAATCTCAATTTCACATTTATCCGAAACCTGCCCCAGGGAATAGAAAAAGCGGTGGATTTCAGGCAATTTCTGGACCCCGTCATTCAGTGCCTGCAAACCCTGAATCTGGATGTAACCTATAGCGGCAGAAATGATTTACTACTGAACGGATTCAAAATCAGTGGCAATGCAGAACATGTAGACCAAAAAAACAAGCGGGTGCTGCACCATGGCACTCTGCTTTTCGACAGTCAATTGCACGATCTGCGGAATGCCTTACACACAGAAGGCAGCTATGAAAGCAAAGCGGTAAAAAGCGTGCGCAGCGAGGTGACCAACATCAGGCCCTGGCTCGCAACAAAAATGGATATTTCAGCATTCATCGCGCATATAGCCAACCATTTTTTAAATCAAGGCGCAAAACTTTTTGATTTTTCAGAAACAGATAAAATCGAAATTCAAACTCTGCGCAACGAAAAATATGCTGCTGAATCCTGGTATCTGGGCTACTCACCGAAATACAAACACCATCGAAATTTCACTCTCAATAACCAGGAGTATACACTGATGATGGAAACAGACAGGGGAATGATTCAGCAGTGTGAAATTACCGACTCTGATAACCAACGACCTTTTCAGTCTGTATTGGATAAATTATTAAATCAAACCCTCACAGAAAAAACCATACTTGATTTCCTATCAAAACACGGTCTGTCCATAGATCCCTGGATTTTTTTCTAGGAATGCGAAAGCAAACCATACGACTCCTTCTTGGAATTTTGTAAATTAAACTGCAACTTGCACTTGCCATGAATGTTCTTTCAAAATTTCCAGGGTGGATTTTCTTGTTCTATGTATTGTTCTGGAGCCTGCAGGAGCTCAATGCCCAAGATACAACAGACCCCTACCGAAAGGAACTTGGTCAGACAAAAAATGACAAAGACAGGATGGGTAAACTAATCGCACTGTCATTTAAACTATATACCCTGAATCCTCAACGCGGTCTTGCCTATGGCATGGAAGGATTGAAACTGGCAGAAAAATTGGGAGACAAAACAGCCATTGCGAATGCACATTCCAATATCGGATTAAATTATCTCAGCAAGGCCGATGGTGTAAAAGGACTGGAACACAGCCTTAAAGCGCTGGATATCTTCAGGGAAGCGAATGACATTGGCGGATTGATCAGGATAAATACCAACATAGGAAATGCCTATTTGTTTTTAAGTAACAATGAAAAGGCAGTTACTTATTATTCTCAGGCACTGCAATTAACAAAAAAATACAAAGACATACCTGCAATGGCAATGATACTCGGTAACCTGGGCGAAACCTACCGCAGAATGCAAAAATACACACTTGCACTAAACTACTATGACAGTGCCATTTATATGTCCGGATTGGTCAAAGATTCCTCAAGTGTATGCAGAAATTTACTCAACAAAGGATGTGTATATTCCAATCTTCTTGAATTCAAAAACGCCATTCGTTATTTTCACCTTACAGCAGCACAAGCCGACAAACTTCATGACTTGCGGATATCGGCCGCTTCCTTATATAATATCGCTGATGCCTGGCGTTCCATTGCTACCGAAAATCAACACAAAAATATAAGTTCCTATTCCAGAGAATTGGATACAAGTGTATATTATTTTCTCAAAGCCATTCCCGTATGTAAAAAACTGGATAATATAGAATATCTTTCTTTGATTTACAATCAACTTTCCGAAATTGAAAAATCGAAGGGAAATTATCTGCAGGCTCTGAAATACAGCGACTCTTTCTACAGGTTTAAAGATACACTTACCCTCCGCAACAATGCAGCCGCACTCAATAAAGTAGAAACCAAAAGACAGTTGGAACTTAAGGACAAAGAAATTCAATTTCAAAAGTTACAACTCATCAAGAAACGCAACGAAAAGATTTGGCTAATTTCAGGAATTAGTGTGCTTCTTCTGGGTTCATTTTTTCTATTCAGAGAAAGGCGTAAGGCAGTTGCAGCACGAATAAAATCGGACCACCTGCTATTGAACATCCTACCCTTAAAGATTGCAGATGAATTAAAATCAAGCGGGTATTCTGAAGCCAGAAAACATGAGAATGTCACTGTACTTTTCACTGATTTTGTGAATTTCACGGGCATCAGCGAAAACATGGATCCCGCAGAATTGGTTGCAGAAATACATCGGCTGTTCACCGCATTCGACAACATTGCCACCAGAAACAACCTGGAAAAAATTAAAACCATCGGAGACAGCTATATGGCGGCCTGTGGTATTCCCGAAAGCAGAAGTGACCATGCATACCTTACTGTAAAATCCGCACTCGAAATCAGGGACTGGATGAAATCCAATTCACCCAAATTTGACATTCGCATTGGGGTAAATTCAGGCCCTATCGTGGCCGGAATTGTAGGTGTTAAAAAATATGCCTATGACATTTGGGGAGATACAGTAAATACCGCCAGTCGCATGGAAAGCGGGTCGGAACCCGGGCAGGTAAACGTGAGTGAATCCACCTATAAGCTGGTGGCAGATCAATTCGATTTTATTCACCGCGGGTTGCATGTTGCCAAACACAAAGGAGAAATAAATATGTATTTTGCCGACTGGAAAGAAGCATGACCAAAAAAGAAAAAGCGGCATTTATTCTGAAAAAACTGGAAGAACTGTTTCCGGAAACTCCCATACCCCTGCAGCATGAGGATGCCTATACCCTGCTCATTGCTGTATTGCTTTCTGCGCAGTGCACAGATGAAAGGGTTAATCAGATAACTCCCAAATTGTTTTCCCTCGCCAAAACCCCGCAGGACATGGTCAAACTCAGTGTGGAACAAATACAGGAGATCATTCGTCCCTGTGGTTTATCTCCTATGAAAAGCAAGGGAATTTACGGTTTATCGCATATCCTGCTGGAAAAACACAAAGGTCAGGTACCGGAGAGTTTTTCTGCACTGGAAGCATTGCCTGCCGTGGGACACAAAACGGCCAGCGTGGTGATGAGTCAGGCCTTTGGCCACCCCGCTTTTCCTGTGGACACCCATATACACCGGCTGGCCAAACGGTGGGGACTTACCCAGGGAAAAAATGTGGAACAAACAGAAAGGGATTTGAAAAAACTTTTCCCCGAAAACACCTGGAACAAACTGCATCTGCAAATCATTTACTTCGGGCGCAAATACTGTCCGGCGCGAGGACACAACCCTCTGGAATGCCCTATCTGCAGCGTGGTGGGATGCAGGGAATAACTCCATAATTAACATAATTTCATCATTGCTCCCCTGGTTGGTCTTTGCTCCCCTGGTTGGTCTTTATGAATTCATGGGTTATTCAACCAATTTTATCAATAACATTCATTGAATTCATGAGACCAACCAGCCTATTCGTCCTGGAACCAGGTGGTTGGTCGTATCTGTGGTTGGTCTCACTCCGCTTCGCTGTGCAAAGACCG
>JAEUUL010000003.1 GCA_016787485.1 Bacteroidota bacterium | reverse complement strand
TAGGTGACTGGAGTTCAGACGTGTGCTCTTCCGATCTCTTACTTTGTTTCAGGCACAACCAACGCAAGCGGTCTCCTGCTTGATTTACAAGATGGCAACAACACCCACAGCTACGAAGCCAAAGTGAACAACACCACTGCGGTAAAAGGCCCTCAAAACTCCAATACAGATGCCTATTTCCTGTTCAATACCATTGAACTTACCCTGCGCCTGCAAAAATGCGACGGAAGCCCCCTAAGTGGTGGAACCGCCCGCTATGGTTACAACAGCACTTTCTCTAACTGGTATTTCCCAGCACCCAATTCTACCAACGGCAGTGGTGTAACCTCAGCTGAATTTTTCCCCGGCACCTATTCATTCGAAATGAATTACCAGACTACTGCCGAAGCCAAAATCAGCGTAACAGTGCCCAATGCAAATACCACACTTACCTGGACAACCACAAACCTCACTTTGAGCTGGCCCTATGATATTGCATATGGTGGAAACGGCGACAGCCGTTATTTCAACAAACCATCCATGGAATTGCTGCCGGGAACTGTGAATTTCAACTTCCGCGGAGTTGGCAACAATTATGCTGCCATCACCATTTCCGGTTGCTCTATGTCCCTGAAACCAGTGGTGGTTCGTCTGCTCAACAGCAGCGGCGCCGGTGTTGCAGGTGGCGGTGTAGATTACTACCTGAGTTCCTGGACCACTTCAGGCACAACCAACAGCAATGGCAATCACCTGATTATGCTCCCTGCCAGTGCAAACAATGCTTATTTCCGCATGAACTGGGCCGGTGCAAGTCAGCAATTGGGAAGCTATAACATCAATACGAACAAGGTCATCACTTTCCAAACCAAAAATGTGACTGTGGAACTGCGCAACGGTGCAGGCAACCTGTATAACAATGAAGGCACCAACGTAGGCTACTACGCCAGCAACTGGAACACTTTCGGTTCAGGCACCACCAGCGGTGGCAAATGCAATATGGAACTGCTGCCCGTGAACTACTATTTCCGCATGACCTATCTCAGCCAGCAACAACAACAAGGTAGCATCAACATCGCTTCGCTGGGTGCCAACCCCACCATCACCTTCAGCACCGTTACGGTTACCCTACGCCTGAATGACGCAGCCGGTACAGGTACACATGAAGCCACTGCACTGGGTTACTATACCAACAACTGGTACACTTTCGGTACCGGTGCAACCAATGGTTCGGGAGAAGAAAGCGTGGAATTGCTGCCCGGAAACTACTATTTCCGCATGACCTATGCCAACCAGTCTCAGCAAAAAGGCAGTATGAACATTACTGGCAATACAACAGTAGACTTCAATACCGTGCTGGTAACACTGGACCTGAAAGATTACAATGGCAACTCCGGCGTGCTGGAAGGCAACAGCCTGGGATACTATACCAATACATGGCACACTTTCGGTTCTGGAAACACCAGTGGCGGAAGCGAGAGCATGGAACTGTTGCCCGGCAACTATTACTTCCGTATGGCTTACTCCAACATGTCGCAGCAAAAAGGCAGCATGAATATCAGTGCCAACACCACCGTTCCCTTCCAGACTGTGCTTGTAACCCAGACCCTGAAAGACAACAGCAACAACCCCATTTCGGGCGCTGCTGCAGGTTACTATTCAAACACCTGGTACAGCTTCGGCACAACCGATGCCAATGGTGAAGTGAGCAAAGAACTGTTGCCCGGCAACTACTACTTCCGAATGACCCACAACAGCTACACCAAACAAAAAGGCAGCTACAATGTAAATGCAGCACTCACAGTGCCTTACACCTACACCGGTTCAGGCATTACCCGTGTTGCCAGCAACAGCACAGACCCCATCATGGAAAAAATGGCCGGTGCTGACGCCAAAGTGGATGTAACTGCAAACACCCGCGGACTGGAAGGTGCAGCTGCGCAAACTGCTTCCACGGCAAAAGTGAATGTGGTTTCTCAGTTCACTGCTTACCCCAATCCGTTCAATACCGTGGCAAACATCAACTACACACTCGGCAGCAGCCAGAATGTGCGTATGGAAGTGTACAATGCCAAAGGGATCAACGTAAAAACCCTGGTAAATGGCAACATGCCAGCAGGCAGTCACACAGCTCAGTTCGAAGCTGCAAACCTGTCTGAAGGTGTGTACTATGTGCGCCTGTTCACCGACAAAGGAACCAGCCAGGTTCCGGTGATACTGACCAAATAATTCACCTGTTTGTTTCAAACAAAAAAGCCCGGAATTTCCGGGCTTTTTTGTTTCTTACTTTTCAGTTCATGCTAAAAAGTGCTTTTAGATTGATTTCAAGCCGACTCCAATTTGTCAAGGCCGAATAAATCCGTAATAATTTCTAATATCCTTAGGACAAAAAGAAATTTTTGAAATGTCAAAGTTTGATTGTGACAATTTGATAAATCACATTAAATCAGACAAGGTACTCTTCACTATATGCCCTGATCTCCGCCGATCCCATCGGGCTGTCTTTCTACAAAATACATATCCATTTGTCCTTTACCTTTTGCTTCTATTTTACCACGGAAACTGAAGGTGAATCTATCCCTTACAAGCAAATAGGTAGCCTCGCTTATATTCACTTTTCCAGGGAATCCACTGCTTTCCATTCGGCTGGCCGTATTCACTGTATCGCCCCAAATATCATAGCTGAATTTCTTTACACCCACGATACCCGCCACCACCGGACCTGTATGAACCCCTATGCGCACCTCAAAAAAAGGTTCATTGTTTGCCTGTTTCCGGTTCTTTTCTGCTTCAATATAATCCCTGATTTCAAGTGCCGCCATCACAGTATCCGATGCGTGGGTCTCATTTGGCAATGGAAGACCGCCTGCAGCCATATATGAATCTCCGATGGTTTTAATCTTTTCCAGGCCGTATTTCTGTATAATTGAATCAAATTGGGTAAAACACTCATGTAAATCCTGAACCAATTCTTTGGGTGTGCGCTTTTCACTGAAAGCGGTAAATCCCTTAAAATCCGTAAACAACACCGTCACTTTGTCAATCTGCCTTGCCTCAGCTTCTCCCCTGGACTTTAATTCTTTCGCAACCTCCTCCGGTAGAATATTCAACAACAGGGCATCTGATTTATTTCTTTCTGCTTTAATTTTTTTATTGTTCCTGAACTGTATGACAGCAACAAATCCGAGCAATATCAGAAATACCCCAAAACCGGCTAACAGGATGTTCTTTTGCATGGCCTTTTCATGTTGTTCAATTTCTGCCTTTTGTTGTTTCAGTTGTTCACGCGTTTGGTAATTCTGTAGTTCCATTGCAGCCTCTCTGCTCTGCATCTGAGACATGGCTTCTATCTCCCGCAGCCGGCCTGCCTGCTCTTCCATGCTATCATAAAAACGCAAACCCGAATTTATATCTGAAAGATGGATGGATAACTTTAAATTCCATTTGGACAATTCCAGTTTTTGATAGAGATTGTGTTTCATCTCATTTTCAACATTCAATTCAGAAAGAATCTTTCCTGCAGCTTTTACATTTCTGATTTTCAGGTATGCTTCTGTTAACTTGTTCAAAATTTCAAACCGATAAAAAGCATAGCCCCTGGTCGTAATTTTATGGGCCACTTCATACTTCAAAATACTGCTGTCATATTTATTCTGATTCAAATAATAATTTCCCCATGCCATAAAATGAAACACAGAGTCGGCACCGGAAGCGTTTTTCTGTATTTGCATTGAATCCAATACTGCCCGGGCTTTTTCAAAGTCTTTCCGGTCTGAATGAACCCTTGCAATCAACTCCAGAATAAATAAAACAGACTGACTGCGTGTAGAGGTGTCTGATTTTGAAATCTGAAGTGCTTTTTGATAAGATTCGAGTGCTTTGGAATAATTGCTAAGCCTCGAATAAGCGATGCCTAGATTGATATAGCAGGCCCGGTACCATCCATAGGTGGGTTCCTTGGTTTTTTCAAAATGCAAAATGGCATTGTACAATGCATCAATCTGCATGGCAATCTGATTCATTTGCAAATAGGCATGATTTTTTCCCTGCTCGCATTTTCCCGTTTCCAAATGTTTCACACTGTTGCTAAGGTTGGAAACTTTTATAAATGCGATACAACTATCCAGATTCTGCAAACATTGTTTCGGATTCTTTTGATTCAATTGTGCCATACCCTTCATCAGCATCGCATTGACTTTTACTTTGTCATTTCCCAATTTCGCTGAAAGGCGAATCACCGAATCCGCATAATCATTCAGTTTCTGACCATCGGTTCCCATCCAAAAACCATTCATGATCAATTGCAGCATCTCAAGATGTACAGTATCATTTTTTTCTTTTCGGGAGAGTTGAATCAGGCTGTCCCTGCCGAGTTTTTCAAACCACAATTTCGCGGTATCGGGTTTTACTCCTGCTTCTGTATGAGATTCACGGGTTGTACGTGTACAAGCCGATATCAATAGTAAAGTAACCCATAAACCGGTTGAAAAGTGCAGCCGCATTTTATTCATTTCCTTTCGATATTTTCGTGAATACTTCCGGACAAAAAGTAAAGCCAGATCGAAAAATCAGTAAAATGTCCGGTTGATTTCATGGCAGTATTGCAAGGCAATATCATACAATCCGGTGAATTTACCATTTGGATGGTCATTTTTTATCCATCCATCACCTTCGGAGCATGAAGCAGAATTTCATTTAAGGGATGAATACCGGCCATTCTTTGAGCCGTATAAAACCCTGCCTGCAGACATCCAGATTCCTTTCCAGAGCCCTGTTTGGGGTCGGGCATGGTTGCACATGACAGACAATTTCCCGGACAATTTGAATCGCTTTATGCCACAGTTCAGGTAAATTCATGACAATCTTTTACTTAATGCTTGCAATTCTCGTCATTTTTCTTAAGTTTGAATACACAAAACCATGAAAACAACTATACTATCTGCCATCCTTCTTACGGGAGCTGCCTGGTTGGGCAGTTGTTGCAAACCAGACCCCAATCTGGGTGCCGTTACCATTGTCACCACAGACCAGCATATGAGCAACTGGTGCTGGGCTGCCAGTGCGGAAATGTGCATGGAGTATCTGGGCTCCCCTGCCATTGAGCAATGCGACGAAGCCAACAAACAATTTGGCCGCACAGACTGCTGCAACTCTCCCACACCCAATGCCTGCAACAACGGTGGCTGGCCCGAGTTTGTAAAATATGGATATACAAGCGAAAAAACCTCTGATGCACCCCTCACCTGGGACGAAATCAAAAACCAGATTGCATGCAGGAAAGTGCCGTTTTGCAACACCTGGCACTGGGCAGGCGGCGGTGGCCACATGATGGTCATCAGCGGCTATGCAGTCATAGACGGCAAACAAATGGTGTATCTGCGCGATCCCCTTCCTGTGGGTGCGGGTTCCAGCCGGTGGCTTAAATATACCGATTATGTAAGCGGTGCAGGATATACCCACTGGGACGATTACTATAACATCAGGAAAAAATAACAACGCCATGAAAAAAATACTCATCAGTGCAGCAATTGCCATTGCGGTGATTACTGCCGGAATACTCATTGTAAAAGCCCAGAAAAGGGGCAACGACACCATCGGAGAAAAAGAAGTACAAGCCGCCCTTTCGATATATGCCAAACTGGCGACGGAAGAAAATCTGCGGCAGATGAAACTTAAATCCGGTGCAGAAATCACTGCCCTCAAAGTAGCATACCAGTTCGAACGCAACATGATTCAACTGGATGAACTGCGGAAATACCAGATGGGCACCGACCCGGCCACCCTCATCAAAAAACTGGATGCCACCGACGTGGTGCTGGCCGATGCACAGGGTAACTGGACGACCTCGGTTCAATTTACAAAGGGCAAAGAAGGTGCAGAGGCCAGTGGATTTGGCTACACACCTGCCATGTCTGCTTTGGCCGGCGCAGCCTCCATCATCGGACCGGAAAACCTGCGCCAAGCGAGAATTGTTGACATTCCTGCCCTGCACACCAGCTTTGCAGTGCTTGAAGAACAGGGCAAACTCATCTTCATTCCCACAGCGAATGACGAGCAGGCCGGTTTTAAAGCCGGTGACCGTATACCTGCAGAAAAAGCCCTTGCCGTGCTGGTTCCCATTGCCACCGCCTACAACGGACTGCCGCAGTAAACCTAGCGGGCAACACACAAAGCCTGCCTGCTGTCATCTTTTTTGTCAGGAGCAACGCCTCCTGTTTGTAACCCGGAGCACCGCCTCCGGTTAATAACCCAGAGCAACGCCTCTGGGGAAGTTTGTCGATTCACTGTCATCTTGCTTGTCAGGAGCAACGCCTCCTGAAGCCAGTCGAAACATGACCCTCCCAGTGTAAACCGAAACCCATCTTTTTCAAATCCGGTCTTCCGTTTTGTTAACCCGGAGATGCTGCCACTTGATTTTCAAGCGGCTGCACCATATACTTGTAAACAGCATGAAACAAAAG
>JAEUUL010000028.1 GCA_016787485.1 Bacteroidota bacterium | reverse complement strand
AACCCAGCCAACGCACACCCAACTGGAACCCCTTCCACAGCGATACGCCCTACAAGCGCGACAAGCAGGACTGGACCAAAATACTGGGATCCACAGAAACCAGACATACCACAGAAACCCCGGTTGCAACGCCGCGTTCCGAACATTTGCCCCTGCCCTCCAACCCCGATGTTCAGGTGGATGCAGTGTTCCAGATTTACGGTTCCTGGCTTGTGGTGAAAATGCAGGGGTCGCTGTATGTACTGGACCAGAAAGCCGCACACCAGAAAATCCTCTTTGAACAATACCGCCGTTACCTGCAATCGCATTCCGGAGTCTGCCAGCAATTGCTGTTTCCCCGCACCATAGAACTGAGTCCGGCCCATGCCCAGCAAATGCTGGAAATTACCGAAGACCTGCATGCGCTGGGTTTCGACATCAGCCATGTGGGCAACCATGCTTTTATTGTGAACGGATTGCCCGCAGAATTGCAGCGTGGCGATGAAACCCTGGTGCTGGAACAACTGCTCGAAGACTACCTGCAAACCCAGGGAGATGTGAAATTGCGGAAACACGACAGTTTGGCACTTTCTTTGGCACGGCAAACCAGTGTTTCTGCCAACACCATTTTGGACCAAAACTCAATGGAAAGCCTTGTCAATCAACTGTTTCAATTGCCAGAATGGCATTCCACACCCGATGGGAAAACAATCATGGTAAAATTTGGAACAGAATTTCTCATGGACTTGTTTCGCAAACAGAAAAGATAACCCATGCTGCAACAACTGCCGGCTGCCACCAGAAATCTCCTTATCCTTATCGGAATCACCGGTATAGCCCAGTTTGTACTGCCACGCAATGGGTGGAATACCTACACGCTATACCTTTTCTATCCGGATTCCAACCTGTTCAGACCCTGGCAACTCGTTACCCATATGTTCTGCCACGGCGGACTCATGCATTTTCTCTTCAATGCCATTGCCCTGTTTTCTTTCGGCAGCATTGTGGAATATAAAATCGGAACGAAACGTTTTGTGTACCTCTTTCTCATCAGCGGACTGGGTGCTGTTGCGGTGCACTATGCCAGTGTGGCAGTTGAAGCATGGCAACTCACGGGCAGTGTGCTACCCTACCGGTTGGGTGTGGTTCCGCACCCTATAGGCTATGCCGAAACCTTTCTCATGGCCGGGACAGGTGCGGTGCACTACGGCCCCATGCTGGGTGCAAGCGGTGCCTTGTACGGAATCATGGCGGCATTTGCCTTTCTCTATCCCAATGAACGCATGATCTTCCTGTTCATTCCCTACCCGATCAAAGCAAAATACCTGGTGCCCATCATCGTGGGTATCGATATCCTCTTCGGCTTCGGACGCGTGGAAGGAGATCCCATGGCCCATTTTGCCCATATCGGAGGCGCCCTTACCGGTTTCCTCATTGTCAAACTCTGGTTTTCAAACTGGCTTCGCAGCCGCCGGTATTAAGCAATGGCCTACACATTTGCCGGGTACAGCCTCAATCCTTTCGCGCGCAGCAATACAGCGGTAATAAACATCATTCTGCTCTGCACCATCACCTGGATTGCAACAGCAATTGTTCAACTGTTTCCCATCGGGTACTGGGTGATGGACCGCCTCAAACTCAGCCCGGATTTGTCAGAGTTAATCTGGCAACCCTGGACCCTTATTTCCTATATTTTTCTGCACGACGGCTTTTTTCACCTGCTGTTCAATATGCTCTGGCTCTTTTTTATCGGTTCCATTCTGGAAGACCTTACCGGTAAAAAGCATATCTGGCGCACATTTATCGGAGGTGGCGTTTTGGGCGGATTGGCCTATCTGCTGGCGGCTAACCTGTCCAGCCGTGTGGGAGCTGCCGGTATCGTGGGTGCCAGCGGTGGTGTGATGGCTGTAGTGGTTGCCACCGCCGTTTTTGTACCCCGCTACCGCGTATTTCTGTTTGGAATTCTGCAGGTAGAACTCATGTGGATAGCTGCCTTTCTCGTGTTTTTCGACCTGTTGGGCATTGCCGGCAGCGTGAACCAGGGCGGGTATGTGGCCCATCTGGGTGGCACCCTCTTTGGTTTGTTGTACATGCTGCATACCAAAGGCATTTTTGAAATACCGGGAATCGATGGGCTGGCCAATTGGTTTGGCAAACTGCGCAAACCCAAATCGCACCTGAAACCCGTGCGCAGTGCCAGAGTGGAAATACGCAAACCCGAAAAACCCGGCCAATCCCCCAACCAGCAGGAAATAGACGCCATCCTGGATAAAATCAACCAAAGCGGTTACAACAGTCTCACCAAAGAAGAAAAAGAAACCCTCTTTCGCGCGGGAGGCAATCCATGAAATCGTTGCTACGGATACTGCGGCTGATCACCTTTCCGCTGACCCTGCTTTCGGGACTTCTGCTTACCCTTTCTGCCCTCGTGCCCTTTATCCACCCCAGCTACAGCACCTGGCTTCAACTGCTTGGACTCGCTTTTCCCATTCTGTTCCTCATCAATGTGCTGTGGCTGTTTTTCTGGTGGTTCCAGCTGAAGTTCAAACTCATCGTTCCCCTCTGTTTTCTTATTTTTAACCTCATCGGGGCCAGCAAATACGTGCAATACACAAGGGACCGCAAACCGCCGGCCCAGTCCATGAAAGTGAGTACTTACAACTGCATGCTTTTCGGTGCCTATCAGAATGGCTGGTTTTTCGACACCATCGTAAGCACGTTGCGCAACCATGGCGATGACGTGGTCTGCCTGCAGGAAGTGTATGCCAAAAAGGACCTGGAAAACCACATCCGCAGCCTGCGCAAAAACGGGGGGTTCAAAATGTACAGTCTCTACCGGCTCACGCCAGACCGGCCCTATGGCATGGCCATTCTGAGCAAATACCGGATTCTCAAAAGCGGACGCATTGATTTTCCCGGCAATACTGGCAATATGGCCATGTGGGCCGATGTGGAACGCGGCACAGACACCCTGCGTATTTACAATGTGCACCTCCAATCCATCCGCTTCCGCAAAAGTGATTATGATTTTGTGAGCCAGAAAAATGGTACAGATTACAAAAAAGGCTCGCGGAATCTGCTGCTGCGCATGCGTGAGGCCTATGAAAAACGCGCCGCACAGGCCGAAAGGGTGGCTGCCCACCTCAAACAATGTCCCTACCCTGTTGTGCTTACCGGTGACTTTAACGATGTGCCCCTGAGTTATGCGTACCGCACTGTTTCCAAAGACCTGCTCGATGCATTTACCGAGGCAGGCAACGGCATTGAACGCACATACAAAGGCCCCTTCCCCAGTTTTCGCATAGACTACATCCTCTTCTCCAAAAACCTGGGTTGCACCGCGTACAACAGCACACTGAATATACCCGGTGACCACAAGTTCATTTCCGCCACACTGGATCTGGGAAAACTGCCCGGGAGTGCAAAACCCTGATTCCCGCGCTGTCGCACAAAGCCGTTTTGGTGGCGCGGCCTCAGGAAATGAAGGCGGATAAGTGCAGCAAGCCGGCGCGAAATGCCAAGGAAGCTCCGAGAAACCGAGGAGATCACCGACGGCATTCGACGGGTTGCAAACGTTCAGACTTCAGGTCCTGAAGCCTTGATCCCGATAGCTATCGGGATTTGCTCCACTTTTGGGTCAAGCCAAAAGTGGAAAATAATGAATTGAAATTCAGTGTGTTCAATCATCCTACATAGATATGAATAGGTAAGCCGTTTTACCCAACCTTAACCTGGGAAAACTGCCCGGCAGTGCAAAACCCTGAACCCAATTATTTTTTGCCCCAACGGCAGTATATTCGCGGCTCCAAAATCACATGCCATATTTCTTCACCTCTGAATCCGTTTCCGAAGGTCACCCCGACAAGGTTGCCGACCAGATTTCCGACGCACTCATAGACCATTTCCTCGCGTATGACCCCGAAAGCAAGGTGGCCTGCGAAACCCTGGTAACCACCGGTCAGGTTGTCCTCGCGGGTGAGGTTAAATCCAAAGCCTACCTGGATGTGCAGGACATTGCACGCGACGTGATCCGCCGCATCGGATACACTAAAAGCGAATACATGTTCGAAGCCAACAGCTGCGGTATTCTCAGTGCCATCCACGAGCAAAGCCCGGACATCAATCAGGGTGTGGACCGCAAAAAGCGCGAAGAACAGGGTGCCGGAGACCAGGGCATGATGTTTGGCTTTGCCACCAACGAAACCGATACCTACATGCCCCTGCCGCTGATGCTGGCTCACCTGCTGCTGCAGGAACTGGCCGAACTGCGCCGCGAAGGCAAAAAAATGAAATACCTGCGCCCCGATGCCAAAAGCCAGGTAACCATTGAGTACAGCGACGACCACAAACCCCAGCGCATCGATGCCATCGTGATCAGCACACAGCACGACGACTGGGTTAAACCCAAATCGGGCAAAGCGGCCGACGTGAAAAAGGCCGACGACGAAATGCTGTCAGGCATCAGCAAGGATATGAAAACCATCCTCATCCCCCGCATTCTGAAAAAACTGCCCAAGCGCATCCAAAAACTGTTTGGCAGCGACATCAAATACCATATCAACCCCACAGGCAAATTCGTGATTGGTGGTCCGCATGGCGACACGGGTCTCACCGGACGCAAAATCATTGTGGATACATACGGCGGACGCGGAGCCCACGGGGGCGGTGCCTTCAGCGGCAAAGACCCCAGCAAGGTAGACCGCAGCGCAGCCTATGCCACCCGCCACATTGCCAAAAACCTGGTGGCAGCCGGTGTGTGCGACGAAGCCCTGGTGCAGGTAAGCTACGCCATTGGTGTGGCCGATCCGGTAGGTCTGTTTGTAGACACCCGTGGAACGGCCCGTGTAAAAATGACCGACGGACAAATTGCCGACACCATCCTGAAAATGAAGGAATTCAGTCTGCGCCCCTACGACATTGAAACCCGTTTCAACCTGCGCAGCCCCATTTACCTGGAAACCGCAGCCTACGGACACATGGGACGCAAAACCGAAACCGTGACCAAGGTCTTCAACAAAGGCAAGGAACACGAAAAATCAGTCAAAGTAAAACTCTTCCCCTGGGAAGAACTCAACGCGGTTCCTGCGGTGAAAAAAGCATTTAAACTGTAATTTTCATTCCATTCATACACATAGAAAATCCCGGGTAATTCCGGGATTTTTTTTTGTGAAAAAAGCCATCATTTCGAACCCAGTACAAGCGGAAAACCGAGATTCACATAGGTAGCGAATGCATTTCTCCCTTTAATCCCCGGCGCTGTTCCCAGCACAAACCGGGTGCTGATCATTTTCTTTGCATACAATTCCAGACCCAGTCTCCAACCCCATTTTTTTACATCAAAACCCGAATTTCCACCCGGCTTTAATCCGGTGGTCAGCAGGCCATAATTCACATCGTCAAACGTCATGTTGAAAGCGCGAAGGTACTCTGCAAACAACCGGGCGACACCGATTTCATAACTGCGCTGCAAAGAAAGTCTTACATAACCGCTGTACACCCGCATATTCGAGCCAACGACTCTGCCCACAGACTGTCCGTTGGTGCCATAAATCATAGCATCTCCTTTTGTGGTGGCAAAATACTGGTAATAATCGATGCCGGGTTCAAAGATCAGATTGTCGTCAAAAATGGTATGGATGGTTTCCCACTTCAACGTCCACCAACCGTTACCCAGGTATTTGTCTTTGTAATACCCGCTTAGATCCCGTTTTTTGGTTACCGGATTGGTTTGCATGGCGGTAATGCCAAACCTCCCGTGTACAAATCTCACCGGCTTATCCGGCCTAGCTGTGGCTTCCATAAACCGGTTCTGGTCTGTTTTTAAGGAATACGGCGTGGAAAATTCCAAACGCAACGATTTGTTCTCCACCTGCAACCCATAGCAAGGGGTCAACCGCTGCAACATCATCATATCCACCACCTTGAAATTCCAGAGGGTTTGGGCCCTGGTGGGGATGTACGGAAGGATCATGAGGATTATAATTGCGTTCGTTTTCATTCAAGCAAAATTATCCGAAAGTTTCTTTAATACAATTCATGCAGCCCTTAACTATCACTAAATGTTGTCGTTAAGGTCCGGATAATCTGATGAATATATAGGGTGGTTTTTCATTTTTTATTCATCAATAACAAATGCAAGAAAATATTAATGCCCTCAAATCCCTTTTTGAAATAAAACAGGCACCCCATCGGATGCCTGTTTCCCAATTAAGCTTTCTTCGTATTCGGATTCAGCTGCTTACCACGGTTCCCCTGGTTTTGGTCATACTGCCGGTTTGTGCCCGGCGTTCCTTTATTGAGGTTCTGTTGGTTCGCGCTGTTGTCGCTGGGTTTGATTTTTCCTTTTGACATGGTTATTTGTTTGAACGGTGGGACATGTGGGAACGCAATTTCCCGTGAACACTCTTTTTCAAGCTTAGTTGTTGCAACGTCCGCCGCCTGAGGGCTTGCCTGTGGTACTGGGCCAGCCTCCGCATCCTTTTTTACTCATATTATATAAGTATTATTATTTCTATGCCTACTCTGTTCAATTTTCGGCTGCCTTGTCGGATTTTTCAGGTACAATCCGTAAAACCAATTTCTTTATACCCACCGCACGATGAGTATGCTACATTCCCGACACCGCGTTCTGTATTCAGCAAACTCACAGTAAAAGCAGGTAATCAACTGGTCACCATCTGTTTTGATAATGAGCTCCTTATCTCCGTTTCCCGGATCTATCCTTGACAGCACTTCCCTTCGGATAACCAGCAATCTGCAACCGGACACCGGAACGATACGGAACAATATCCTCCGAAGGACTTTTTCCGATACCTGCCGTTCCCATTGTCTCAGCATGAAGTGCTCGGTCTTACGATAAAGTGAAATTCTTCTTTCCATTATTACAAGATATCCGTTTCACTTTTGTACCTGTTGCAAAGGGAATACTGCTGAAAACCCTTCACTCCAGCCTCATTTTGCACTCTTTCAAGTAATATCGCTTTGTGATTTAATTGCTTAAACATGATTCAAATTAAATTTTTGAAATACCCGCTTTTTAAGAGATGTAAACACCGCATATATTTTTGTCATAAAATCGGAGTTTTCTGTAATTATATCAGCCCTGTTTGCTCATTAGATACTCTATTACAGAAGGCCAATCCGGGAAGTGCCCTATTCCAAAATGGATATGCTCTCCTTTAAACATTTGAACCCCATGGTCTTTTGTATCATCCACCAGATAATCCCCGTTCAGCAAGTTTTTATGATGCAAAAGGATAAGTCTCTTTTCGGCAGCCTTTCCAAGGTGCTTTTCCACCCAGATTCGCTTTTCTGACCAGCAGTATACATTGTTCCATACAGGTGTGCTAGCTATATAGCAATCGTGCATTTCGGATAATATTTGGAATGATTCAACTGCGCCCCTTACAGGATCTTTATCAAGAAAGAAACCTTTCTTTAGTTTGTGTTCCTGAAAATTCAACTCTCCTTTTTGAACGAGGACTCCATCCATGTCAATGAATATTGTTTTTTTCATGTTTTTTATTGGATACTGTATTTTATTGGTTTGATTTTATACTGCGGATTATGAAAACTGCCACTTCGTAGGGTGAGTTAAACTTTTCTGTGTCAATTACAAGGTGATAATGATTTTCATTGGTGTAGTCCTCTCCATAGTTTTGGTTAAATTGGTTTTTAAATGAAAAATTTCTCTGCTCAATTGTATTGGTGTTTTCGCCCTCTCTCATATCTGCATTTAGTCTCCTGGCAGCTTCCATAGCTCCCACTTTTAAAAAAACATGAAATGCTTCAGGAATAAACTTATATCCCATCCTGAAGTCTATCACCGCGTTTGTCAGTCCATTGCACTTTGAAGCAAACTCAATATCCAGGTATTGGTCATATTCAGGATTTTGCTGACAGTATGACTGAAACTCAACAATACCCATTCCCATTTCCCTGGCCCTTTCTCTCGCACTGTTGCCAAGTGAATGAAAGGTATAACCCAGCAGTTGTGCCAATATTTTTCCTGCTGAACTTTTACCGGATCCAACCTCACCGGAAAATGTGATTACTTTCGGAAGTGTATGGTTTTTCTTCAAATCATATATCCCGCCTCTTTGTTTGAACTTTTCAAAATCAAAATGTATTTGTTGTAAGGCGGCTTCCACACCGGTTTGCAGTATTGGATTGCTGTATGTATGATAGCCCATGGAACTATCAAAAAAGCAGCCATCCGGGCTCACCATTACGTAGCTTCCGCGTATCAGGTTGCTTTCTTCAGGTACAGTGCAGATGCGGTTTTCTACAGGGTAATGCCTCTGAATGAATGCATCAAACTCATTGTCTGATACCTCAAATTGCCCTGTATGGTCTGAATTTTGCCCTTCTACTGCGGTGGCCTGAAGCACCTTCCACCGGTTGGGTTTATTTCTCAAAATGAAGACGTTTAAATCTTCATGCACATTGTATTGGGAAACCACCGTATTGATTTTAATCTTTACGCCATATTTCCTGTACTCTGCTATTACTTTTTCAAAGTAATCTGCATCCAATGTCTGGTCGCCGGATAGTTTCCGCCCGGATTTCATATTTATGGCTTCATCAAGGCTGTCTATGGATAAGGCAAGCCAGTCCAGATGCGGAGCCAGCAAATCCACAAATCCATCGTTCAGAAGCCGGCTGCCATTGGTGACAACACAAGTAGTCATTCCCAGTGATTTGGCGAGTTTTACAAGTGCAGGCAACTCCCTGACCAGTGTGGGTTCGCCGCCTGCAAAGGTGATTTTGCCAAATCCGGCCCGAGCCAGGGCATGGATAAGTTGAACAGATTTTTCATAATCATGCTTTACGCAACCCAAATCTGTAAAGGTGGCGTAGCAGAACTTGCAACGCATGTTGCAAGCTTTTGTGAGGTGATAATTCACCGTTAGTTCTTTGAATTTCATGTAGTTAAACATGATTCAAAGGAACTGCCCGGAATGCCTGGCAATCAGCCTCTGGAATCCAATGGCTGTTTTATGTAATCAATTCTGCTTCAATTGGAATGAAACAAATGTGGCTTTACTTTCTTAATTTTATTCAACGCTTCTGGCTGAACTTCTACTTCTATGATTTTACTACCACAAGCCACACCAACCGTGTAGGTAGATAAGCGGGCAACAATATGATTCGTGTGCAAGGCTTCTGAATTATTTGCCTTAAGCACATGGGGGGATGCGATATGAGAAATCAGGTCATCCAGTTTAATGGTTTTTGCAGTTATCATATGGCCATCCCGGAAATGTATTTCTTTATCGCGTGGTTCTTTATCGGCGGTTTTAATGTAAGCAATAGTTTGTATTTCTATTTCATGTGCCTTTCCGCGGTCTGTTTTTAGCACGACTGTATTTTGAGTTGGTGTAATTTGCTTAAGGAGGCGGGTTAGCATTTCCAGTCTGACCGGTTTTTTAATTGCCCCAATAGCATTGGGAACTTCACTATAATCAATGCCTTTTTCAGGATACCCAGTTACAAATAAAACAGGTTGTGGATCAATTTTACGTGCCACCTCGAAACCGTCAAAACCCGGCATGTCGATATCCGTAATCAGCAAATCATAAGATGGAAGCATGGAAATGCTCTTCAGGAATTCCCGGGAATCCGTAAATGAAGCAGCAATTTCTACTTCAGGTAGACCCGACAGTTTGGACTTCAGTAAACTCAGCTGGTCTTCATCCTCGTCCAGCAGAATGCATCGCAATTTTTTCATGGTTTAGATTCAGGGTTAAAGTTGCTGTGTGTATCCGGGAATTTTCGTCATACTGGTAGGACACGTTAAACCGGTCCTTATAGTAGGTAATCAGTCGTTTTCGCATACTCTCCTTTCCAAGCCCCCCTTTCAGCTTGGTTTCCCCGGCTTCCCTAGCTTTATTCTGCACCTCAAAGGTAAACAAGCCATCCTCAAGGCTGGCTTGCACCCGTACAAAGCCATCCGTACTTTTTAGGTCGCTGTGTTTGAAGGCATTCTCTATAAAATAGGCAGTAATCATCGGGGCAATCAGATTCGTATCCTTGAAAGGGTCATTTGGGTCTATATGTGAATTGAACTGAACAAGGAACCGGGCACTTGTCCGTGTTTCATTGTACTCCGTGAATTTTTGGGCAAACTCCAGTTCACGCGCAAGACTCACAAAGTTGGACTGAGAGTCATACAGTGCATATTCCAGTACTTCACTCAACTTCTCCACCGACATAAGGCTTTTGTTGATGGTATTCTGAAGGGTGCTGAGACTGTTACGGAAAAAATGCGGATTCAGTTCGAATTTGGTGGTTTCCAGTTCCAGTTGTTCGACTTTCTGGTTTGCCAGACTTCTCAGCCGGTCCAGTTCCCTGAGTCTTTTCATCAGTACAACCCGGGTGCGCCAGAGTTTATAGCCCAAGTATGCGGCCAGCAGAGCAAGGACTATGATAAGGACAAACAGGGCGGTCATAGAGAAGCAAATTAAATCAAATTTCAAATATGGTGATATTCCCCCCACTCCGCACATACCCTGCGGTCTGCCCGCCTAGCTTTGTGGCATGGAAACGGAAACCATACTCTGGCTGCCCGACAGTTTGCAGCAGAAAAAATGGCAAGACTTTACCCACAGCCTGTTGGATGTGCTGGACCCGGTAGGGATTCCCTACGGTTGGATAAAAGGCACCCAAAGCATCTGGGCCCGCGATTATATGCCGGTGGAAGTGCGTGAGGGTGTGTATGTGCAATTCCGCTACGACCCTTCTTACCTGAACAAATATCCTCAGGACCGGCTGGATGCCATTGCCGGGGTGGACTACCTGCAGGCACTGGATCCGGAAGCGCAGATCTGGGTGGTGCCGCTGAAACTGGATGGCGGCAATGTGGTGATGAACCAGAACCTGGCCATTGTTTCGGAACGGGTGTTTACAGAAAATGCCCATGTTCCCGGAACCAGGGTAGCCAAAATCCTCATGGAATACCTGGACCGCGAGGTGGTTTTCATTCCGGTACAAAGCCGCGACGAAATCGGACATGCCGATGGTCTGGTGCGTTTTATGGATGAAAGCAAAGTGCTGATCAGCGATTACAACACCGCAGACCATAGCTACCGTGAAAAGCTGAAAAGCAAACTGAACCGCTACGGACTGAAAGTACACACCCTACCTTACAATCCGTATGACAACCACACCTGGCTGGATGCCAGCGGCACTTACCTGAATTATCTGGAACTGCCCGATGCCATCCTGTTTCCCGAGTTTGGCGGCCACCTGTCAGTCTGCGATGCTGCGGCCCGGCGTGAGCTGGAAGACCACTTTCCGCACAAACGGATTTTGGCCGTTCCTTGCACTCCACTTGCAAAGGAGGGCGGCATCCTGAATTGCATCAGCTGGACGCGATGGTTTAACCCCAATACGTCAGTCCGGCCCGGCCCGGACTCCGATACGGCCAAAGACCAGAAAGGAGGAACCTACTGATGGGCGGCTTCACGCGCCGGGTGGAGTTCTACACCGGCAAAAAACAAAAACTGAAACTGTCCGTCACCCTGCGCTGGTGGGACCTGCGCTACCTGCTGGAACACTACCCCTTTGTGCAGGCCCACAACGGCATCTGGCTGGACTACGACCTGGAGACCGATGCCGCCACCATCCGGCTACTCACGGAGTATTTTCTTGCCCTGACGCAGGACAACGCATTGTACCAGGACCCGCTGTACCAGAAGGAAATAACCGCAAACCTGCAGGACCTGGAAAAGGGACTGAAGTTGCGGTACCTGAGCAAGATCAATGTGGCGGTGAGGGAGTGGGGGGTGTGATGAGGGAAAACAATTAATATTGCATCAAATAATTTTAATAATGATTACTGAAACTATTCTGAGGAATACGTCAAAATCGTTGGGTATTACTGTTTCCCATTATGAATCATCCAAATTTGGAGGTAAAAAACTTGAATTCTTAAATAAGTGGATAAAGGAGTTTAATTATTACGCTAAAAAATATGTCGATGTGACCAATGGAGACACACCATATTTATGGACCGAAAGGGAAATGAATGGTGCTTTATTGATTGCGCTGTCTAATTTTACAGATGCCTGTATTTCTGAAACTTCAACCAGAAGGAAAAATGGGGCTAGAAAAATAGCTGACCGCACAGACAGACATGGTCGTGTAGACTTTTGGGCAAGGTTTGGAATTCAGGATTTTTATATTGAATCAAAGCATAGTTATGTGGCACGCAACAGTAAATTGCCCAATAAAGATGTATTGCTAAAACAAGGAAAATTGTTTGAACAGCTCCATCAATCCATAGAAACCAATGAATTTAACACAGATACATCAAAAGTGTATCACTTGGCCATTCAGACTGTTGTATTAAAAACTAAAAATAAAGCAACTCAAACTGATTTTACAGATGAAGATTGGAACCAATTAATAAAGAATTATTATCAAATGGATATCAAATTTGGCAAAAGGGTTTTATCGCCGAATTGGCTAGGGATTATTAAATTCAGTGATCAAGTTGTTCAAAAAACAAAACGCGAATATGAAAAGGACTCATGGCATTACCACGGATTAATATTTATCGCAACATACATTTAACCATATTTTATTTGAAGAAATAAATGAACAACGCCGTCCATAACAAACTTGTATCCTTTATCTGGTCCATTGCCGATGACTGCCTGCGCGATGTGTATGTGCGCGGCAAGTACCGCGATGTGATCCTGCCAATGGTGGTGCTGCGCCGCCTGGATGCCCTGCTGGAGCCCACCAAGGAAGCGGTGATGGAAGAGCTGGCCTTCCAGCGGGATGAGGCCAAATTTACCGAATGGGATGAAAATGGTCTCCGTCAGGCTTCGGGTTACGTGTTCTACAATACCAGTCCCTGGACACTGCAGCGACTGCGAGATACTGCCACCAACAACCAACAGATACTGCAGGCCAATTTTGAGGATTACCTGAATGGCTACAGCGCCAACGTCAAGGAGATTATTGAGAAATTCAAACTGAAAAGCCAGGTAAGGCACATGGCCTCCAAAGATGTGCTGCTGGATGTTCTGGAGAAATTTACTTCGCCATACATCAACCTCACGCCCTTTGAAAAGGCAGACCCCGAGGGCAGAAAGCTGCCGGCCCTGAGCAACCTGGGCATGGGCTATGTGTTCGAAGAGCTTATCAGGAAGTTCAATGAAGAAAACAACGAGGAAGCCGGGGAACACTTCACACCGCGCGAGGTAATCGACCTGATGACCCACATCATTTTTGAGCCGGTGAAAGACCAGCTGCCCCCTGTCATGACCATCTACGACCCGGCCTGCGGCAGTGGAGGCATGCTTACCGAATCACAGAATTTTATAAAGGATGAGGAGGGCGTAATACGTGCGAAGGGTGATGTATATCTGTATGGCAAGGAAATCAATGATGAGACCTATGCCATCTGCAAGTCTGACATGATGATCAAGGGCAACGACCCCGAGAACATCCGCGTGGGTTCTACCCTGTCCACAGATGAATTTGCAGGCACCACCTTTGACTTCATGCTTTCCAATCCACCCTACGGAAAATCCTGGGCCAGCGAATTAAAATATATTAAGGATGGGAAAGATGTCATAGACCCGCGCTTTGTGGTGCGGCTGAAAGACTACTGGGGTGTGGAAGATGAGGCGGATGCAACCCCGCGTTCGTCTGACGGGCAGTTGCTGTTTCTGATGGAAATGGTGAGCAAGATGAAGCCCCTGAGCCAGAGTCCACTGGGCACGCGCATCGCTTCCGTACACAACGGCAGCAGCCTGTTTACAGGCGATGCAGGCGGGGGTGAGAGCAATATCCGGCGTTACATCATTGAAAACGATCTGCTGGAAGCCATCATTCAGTTGCCGAACAACCTGTTTTATAACACCGGCATCACCACTTACATCTGGGTGCTGAGCAACAATAAGGCTGCGCACCGCAAGGGGAAAGTACAATTGATTGATGCGGGCCTTTTGTTCCGCAAGCTGCGCAAAAACCTGGGCAATAAAAATTGTGAATTCGCCCCTGAACATATCCGTGAAATCGTATCGGTATATTCAACCATGCAGGAGGTGAAGCGCGAAATACATCCTGAAACCAGGGAAGAACTGGGCATAGCGGCACAGGTGTTTGACAATGCCGATTTCGGGTATTACAAAGTCACCATCGAAAGGCCCAAACGCCTGAAAGCACAGTTCACCGAAGAACGGATTTCAGAGCTGCGCTTTGACAAGAGCCTGCGTGAACCCATGGCCTGGGCGTATGAAACCTATGGCGACCGCGTGTACACCGACCTGAAACAGATTGCAAAAGACATTCAGGAATGGTGTGAAAAACAGGAACTGAATCTGAATGCCAAACAGAGCCGCGCTTTGGAGGATGCAAATACCTGGAACAAACAACTGGAGTTGCTGAAGGTGGCCCAAGATCTCATGAAGGCTTTGGGTAGTGAAGAGCATAGCCATTTCAATGTATTCAGCGAACAAGTGGATGCCGCCCTGAAAAGCATGAAGGTGAAACTGAGTGCAGCAGAAAGGAATGCCATACTGAATGCCGTGAGCTGGTACAATGAAAATGCAGAAAAGGTTTTGAAGAGCACCGTGAAGCTCAGCGGTGACAAGCTGGAGAAACTGCTGACCCGCCTGGATTGCAGCGAGGCCGAACTGCCTGATTATGGCTATTACCCCACCGGCAGCAACAGCGAATACCTCACCTACGAAAGCGAAAGCGAGCTGCGGGACACGGAAAACGTACCCTCAAAAGAAAACATTCATGCCTATTATCTGCGGGAAGTAAAGCCCCATGTGGCAGAAGCCTGGATCAATATGGACGCCACCAAAATCGGCTATGAAATCAGTTTCAACAAATACTTCTACCGCCACAAGCCCCTGCGCAGTCTGGAAGAGGTAACTGCGGACATTGTGGCACTGGAACAGGAAAGTGATGGGTTGATAAAGGAAATATTACAAATAGTCTGAATCACGGATGATACGGATGGAAGGATTACACAGATTATGAAGACGGAATATTTAATGGTTACAAGCTGATGGCCGAAGTTGAATTAAAATACAGGGATATAACGGAAAAGATTATCGGTGCTTCGTTTGAGGTGCATAAGTTTTTAGGCAACGGTTTTCAGGAAGTGATATACCAGCGGGCACTGGCCTATGAAATGCGTAAAGCGGGATTGGATTTCGCCCGTGAAATTGAGCAGGATATTTTTTACAAAGAGCTTGAAGAACCTATAGGAACCCGGAGGGCAGATTTTGTAGTAGAAGGCAAAGTGCTGGTAGAACTTAAGGCCATCATTCAACTGGAAGATGTGCACATGGCCCAGGCATTGAATTATCTCAAAGCCTATAAAATTGCTGTGGGTCTGTTAATTAATTTCGGTAGTAAATCTTTAACCTTTAAAAGGCTTGTATTATGAACAACACGGAAGCACATAAAACACAAAAGCAAACAGGTACCCAATCCGTGCAATCCGAAAATCCAGAAAAATCCGTGATTCAGACAATGAGAAGGTATTCTGAATACAAAGATTCTGGAATAGAGTGGGTTGGCCAAATTCCAAGACGTTGGAATGTTAAACCTCTTTTTTCAATTGCTAAACTAGTCTCTACTTCAGAATGTGAAGACAAAGAGTTGTTATCAGTATACCTTGATAAAGGAGTAATCAAGTTCTCGGATGTAAATGAGAAAAGAACCAATGCAACAAGCGAGGATTTGTCGAAATATCAATTAGTCAAACCTGGTAATCTTGTTCTCAATAATCAACAAGCATGGCGAGGGTCTGTTGGTGTTTCGAAGTTTGAAGGTATAGTAAGTCCAGCATATATTGTACTGGCATTATCTAATGAAATAGACCCAATTTACGCGAATTATATATTTCGCGATCCATCGATGGTTAGTTATTATTTGATTTCCTCTAAAGGAGTTGGAACGATTCAAAGAAATCTCTATTGGCCACAGCTTAAAAGGGCTAGTATTTGGATCCCACCCCTCCCCGAACAAACCGCCATTGCTGCCTTTCTGGACCGCAAAACCGCGCTGATTGACAAGGCCATTGCCATTAAGCAGAAGCAGATAGAACTGCTGAAGGAACGCCGGCAGATCCTCATCCAACGCGCCGTTACCCGCGGCCTCAACCCCAACGCCAAATTGAAAGACAGCGGTGTGGAGTGGATTGGGGAGATACCGGAGGGGTGGGAGGTGATCCATTTGAGAAGACTATTCAAATTTCTAAATACGAAAAGAGTTCCATTGAGTGGTGAAGAAAGAGAAAAAATGCAAGGTGAATATCCTTATTATGGGGCAAGTGGAATAATTGACTATGTAAATGATTATTTATTTGACGATACTTTAATCTTAATTGCAGAAGATGGAGCTAATTTATTGAGTAAATCGACTCCGTTGGCCTTCATTGCACAGGGTAAGTATTGGGTGAATAATCATGCACATATTTTAAAGCCAATGTTACCTGGTTTCGAATTTTGGTCAGAATTGCTGAGCAGCGTTGATTATACAATTTACATTTCTGGTGCAGCACAACCGAAGCTTACAATGGATAGGTTGGCAAGTGTAAAATTACCTGTCCCACCCAAAGAACAAATAATTAATATTTGTGAATATATATTAAATATTTCTGATAAAATATATTCAACCTTAAATATAAAAAAGCAAGAAATCGAAAAACTCAAAGAATACAAAGCCACACTGATCAATGAGGTGGTAACGGGAAAGGTAAAGGTTTGTTAAAAGTTAAATAATATTTATCAAAATGAATACAGCTATAAAATTTTTAAATGCTTGGAAAAAAGCAGTAAATGAACACAAGGAAGAATTAAAAAAGAAATGGCAAAATCCTACAGAATTTACTAATTTCATCAAAGGAGATAATGGAACTATAATCTTCGATGTAGCAAGGGAATTAAAGCTGGAATGTTATCCGAAGGACTATTATTTTATTGATGCACTATTGTACAAAAAAGAAGATATTGTTGATGGTGTAGTTGCCAATACCTTTGGAATTACAGGCATATCAGTTGCTTTTGAACATGAGAATAAGTTTGATAAACACTTGTACACAGAAACGTGTAAAATGTTGACGGTTTGCGCTGATCTAAAAGTTATTGTTACTTACCCGCAGGGTCCTATCGGATATAAGCCTACTGACACTGTAATGGATTTTATACATACCATCATTAAAAGTTCACGGCACGGTGACCAAATTTCGGAATTAGAGAATTTGCTCTTTATCTTCGGTTATCAAAGTGATTTTGAATGGGAAGGTTATGTTTTTAAGAAAGAAGGCTGGAAGCAAATTGGGTAATTTATGACAAATAAAAGGGAATTACCCGGTGGAATCATTAAGGAAATAAAAGGTGGTATTTCTGCCATGGAGAAACTCGCCTCCGACTCATTCAATGCAGCTTACACAGAGATAAATGGATTGAAAGTGCAATCATTCGAAAAGACACCCGTGCCGGGTCATGAGGCATTATTTGCCACTTTTGATAATGCTATCAATAAAAAAATAACCAATAGGAATTTGCCTGCATTGTATGTGTTTGAATATGAAAATGCCACAGGTACGAGAGTTTTTGATACTTTTAGCCGCTACAAACAAAGTCAGGGTTCAAAACCCACGCCTGCTGTAAAGATAAATCCGCCGCTTCATTCACCAACCTTGTATATTGGAAAAAGTGAGACAGATGTGGTTGGAAGATTGTTTGTGCATTTTGGGTATTATCCCAAAAGTGAAAGTGGCCTGCAGTTAATTCACTGGGCAGATGAGATAGATTTAATCGTCAATATTAAAATCTGGCAGTTTGAGCCTGAATTCAGGAATTATCTGAAGGTACTTGAAAAGCCATTGAATTATGAGTTTAATCCTTTGATCGGTCACCTTTAGAATAGAATTATGACCAGCCAAACCAACGAACAGGCATTAGAAGCCTCCATAGAGAAAAACCTTACCGGCTATACCACAGAAGAATTACGCGGGCAAATTCAGGCGGGTACAGTAGCCGATCGCAGGGAATTGTATCGTTCCGGCATCGGCTATTTCATGGGCTCTCCGGATGATTTCAATGCCCGAAATGCCTTGGACGAATTTCAACTGTTTGAATTTCTGGAAGCCACCCAGCAGGCTGAACTGGCCAAACTGCAGAAGCAAGCCGACTGGAAACATAAAATAACAGAACGGCTTGATCGGATGATTAAAAAATACGGTCTGCTCCGACTGTTGCGTAAAGGTCTGGATGTGGATGATGCACATTTCACCCTCATTTATCCGCTGCCACTGGCCAGCAGCAGCGAAAAGGTAATCAACGATTTTGACAGTAATCGCTTCAGCGTTTCCCGTCAGTTGCGTTATTCGGTGGATAATCCGCGTGAGGAAATGGATATGGTGATGTTCATCAATGGCATACCCTTCGCCACCATGGAACTAAAAAATCACTGGACCGGCCAGAATGCCAGGGTGCACGGACAAAATCAGTACCGTTTTAAACGCGACCACACCCAACCCCTGCTGCAATTTGGCCGCTGTATGGTGCATTTTACGGTAGATACTGATGAAGCCTATATGACCACCAAGCTGAAAGGTGCCAATACATTTTTTCTACCGTTCAATCTGGGTCATAATTTCGGCAAAGGGAATCCGCCCAATCCGTTCGGCCACAAAACCAGCTATATCTGGGAGCAGGTATTTACCCGCGAAAGCGTGGCCAATATCATCCAGCACTTTGTGCGTTTTGATGGCAAGGAAACCGACCCGCTGAATACCCGCAACCTGTATTTTCCCAGATACCACCAGTTGGATGTGGTGCGCAAACTCATTGCAGATGCATCAGCCAATGGTGTGGGTCAATTTTATCTGATACAGCACTCAGCGGGTTCCGGCAAATCCAATTCCATTACCTGGGCAGCGTACCAGCTGATAGAAGTCTATCCGGAACGTGAGGGATTGCCCGGCAGTAAAGGCTTGCATAATCCCTTGTTTGACTCTGTGATCGTAGTGACCGACCGCAAACTGCTGGATAAGCAACTGCGGGAAAACATCCGGGAGTTTTCGGAGATTAAGAACATCATTGCTCCTGCTTATTCCTCAACCGACCTGAAACAAGCCCTGGAGACCGGAAAGAAAATCATCATTACCACCATTCAAAAGTTCCCATTTATAGTGGATGGCATTTCAGATCTGAGTGAAAAGCGGTTTGCTGTGATTATTGACGAAGCCCACAGCAGCCAGTCAGGTATAGACGCAGGTAAAATGAATGAAGCCATGGGCAATGCAAATGCCGGCGAAGAGGAAGAACCGGACGCAGAGGAATTGATTCTGAATACCATGCAGTCACGCAAAATGAGGGGCAATGCATCTTATCTGGCCTTTACCGCCACTCCAAAAAATGCGACCTTGGAAAAGTTTGGGGTCAAACATGCGGATGGTACATTTCATCCTTTCCATTTGTATTCCATGAAACAGGCCATTGAGGAAGGTTTTATCCTTGATGTGCTGGCCAACTATACCACATACAAAAGTTATTACGAGATTGAAAAATCAATAGAAGACAACCCGCTGTTTGATACGGCAAAAGCGCAAAAAGCACTGCGGAGATATGTGGAAAGTGAGCAGCAGCCTATTGAAAATAAGGCAGAGGTGATGCTGGATCACTTTATCACAAAAATAGTAAATACCAAACGGCTGAAAGGGAAAGCCAAGGCCATTGTGGCTGCCCAGAGTATTGATTCTGCCATCAAGTACTTTTTTGCCCTAAAAGACCTGCTCGCAAAGCGCGGAAACCCGTTCAGGATAGCGATTGCATTCACAGGGACAAGAAGAATCAAAGGAATTGAACAGACAGAGGACTCCCTGAATGATTTTCCTCCGGGCCTTGATACTGCAAAGCCGGGAGATCCGGGGTATATCGCAGATAAAATCGCACGGTATTTTGACATGGATGAATACCGCATGCTGGTGGTGGCAGATAAATATCTCACCGGATTTGACCAACCCAAGCTCACGGCCATGTATGTGGACAAGAAGCTGCAGGGGGTAAAGGCCGTGCAGGCATTATCAAGGCTGAACCGAAGCGCCAATGAACTGGGCAAGAAAACAGAAGACCTGTTTATTCTGGATTTCTACAACAGTGTGGAGGATATCAAAGCTGCATTTGATCCGTTTTATGCAGCCACATCACTCAGTGGAGCCACAGATATCAATGTGCTGCATGAACTGAAGGATTCGCTGGACAGCCCCGGTGTTTATGAATGGTCGGAAGTGGAAGAGTTCAATGAAAAGTATTTCACAGGTGCGGATGCGCAGCAGCTGAGCCCCATCATAGACGTAGCGGCAGACCGGTTTAACAGTGGCTTTGAGTTAACGGATAAAGAGAAAGCGGATTATAAAATTAAGGCCAAGCAGTTTGTCAAGATATATGGGCAAATGGCCTCCATCATGCAATTTGAAATGGTGGACTGGGAAAAATTGTTCTGGTTCCTGAAGTTTCTGATTCCCAAGTTGATTGTGAAAGACCCGGATAAAGATGCCCTGGATGAATTGCTGGATTCTGTGGATTTATCAACCTATGGACTGGAAAGGGTTAAACTGAATACCCGCATAGGCCTGGATGATTCTCCCACGGAGCTGGACCCCCAGAATCCCAATCCGCGCGGCGCACATACAGGTGGTAAAGAGGAAGATCCCCTGGATGTAATCATCCGGAGTTTCAATGAACGCTGGTTTCAGGGCTGGGAAGCCACACCTGAGGAGCAGCGGGTCAAGTTCATCAGTCTGGCCCAGCGCATTCAGGAGCACCCCGACTATAAAACCAAGTATGCCGAAAACCAGGACAGCCAGAACAGGGAAATAGCTTTCAACAAAATATTTGATGAGGTGATGTCCAAACAACGGCGCAATGAGCTGGACCTGTACCGCATGCTGAGCACCGATGATGCCTTTAAACTGGCCATGCAGGATACATTGAAGAGGATTTTGAGGGGGTGATTGTTGCTATGTTTGATTCAGATTTTCTTTCCAGATTAGCATCCAAAGCACTTGATTGTTATCAGTCTGACAAGGATGATTTACCTGGATTTATTCGGGAATTGGCATTATATATAATGCAGAATTCGGTTATTGATGTCGGTGAGCATCGATACCAAATTGTGGAAACAGAAATGTATTACTGGTCAGATTGCCATCAGGATATTTATACCCACAGGACAACTGAACAGGGTAATTTTTGTACCTGGTATTTTAATGGCTTTGGCCTGGATCTTACAGTGGGAAATAGTCAATATGGGGTTGAAGCCGGACTTCTGATTCGAGGAGTGAAAAACATAGCAAAAAATGAATATTTCAGTGGGCCAACTATTGTTTTAAAAGAATTGTTTCGGGCAATCGGGAATGCTTATGCTCCCTCAAATTCTATTGCACTCAAGGCGTTTGCATCGGCAGAAAAGACGGAAATAATTTCTTCTGTCAGAATTGGTTTACCCCAAAAAGATATTGATTTCAGAGGAAGACCATATCGTTATATTTCGGATCTGAATGTCGCCCATAAGTTTGCTGATAAGTACAGTGTTATTAAGGCTTGTCTAACAGAAGAAATGGATATTAGAATAGACATACAGGCTTTAGGATACTATATAAGAAAAACTTAATTAATCATTATTTAAAAAGCGGAAATCCCATTGAAGAAATACGTAAAATATGAAAATACATACAGATCAATTAAAAAAATCTTTTATTTCAAGACTAAGAACTCAGGAGAGGGCTTATAATGATATTGGTATTTATTACACACCTAGACTTTATGCTAAGCTTTGTAAAAATGATACTAATTTAAAGAATTCATTAAAATCAATATATGACCAGTTGATTCTCAATATTAAAATTCGGATCAACCCAAGTAAGACAATATTATTTTCTAAAATTGACTCTATTGCAATTGAAAACAATGAGGTTTATATAATATCTTCAGGAATAAAAGAACAATTAATGAATTTCAAATTGATTGACAGTAATATTAAATATATTACTTTAGATCATAAAATATCTTTTTATAACTTGATTAAAGAAAATTTAGAATGTTTACCAAATATTAAAAAATTAACAGCTGACATAAGAAATGGGCAGCATTTAAGTAAAGAAAAAATGAGAAAAGAATACCATAGAGTTTCTACTTCGTATCAAAAAGAGGAAATAGAAAAAATTCTCGAAGAAGTTATGTGTATTGCCAAAAAAACAGAATTAGAATTAATGCCCAGCCATTTAAACTTTTCTAAAGGAAAAAAATAGAAACACCTACTCCTCCCATTCTTCTTCGCTACCAGCTTCCAATGCCTTAATTTCCGGCAATCTGGCACCGGTTATTCCTTTGATACTGCCTTAGAGTACAACATTTATTTTACTACACAAAGTATTTGCTTTTCCTTTTCATTCTATCTTTTCAATGTTTTTTTTCTTTTTGAAGACCGTCTTGCAAATAAGTAAATACTTCTACAATTCCATCAACACGGTTTCAGTTCGCTGTAAACTTTTCACCACCAATAGTACTTTTAGTTTTGCAATTCGGATTTCCCTGGCTTTCAATTAATTCTTACATTCGGCTATTTCTAAGTTGAATTTATTCTGAATTTCTGCATCCTGCTTTTGGGCAAATATGTCATTTACATCAATTACTGTATCGCAATTCGGGCAATTGATTTTGTTTGTGTTGCTCAATTTCTATCATTATTAATATTCCTCCAATGCTCCCAAATAATCACCATGGCCATGGTATCCAGGCGACAGTATTGCAGCAATTGGTTGCGGAGTTCAGTTTTGTGTTCGGGTGATAGCGTATTGTCGAATCGGATGCGGTAGTAGGCGCGCATGGCATCGGTGCCGCCCTTCACCACGTCGTCCTCGTCGCTGCCCAGGTGCTGCCCGCCGGTCAAGGTATCGTAGGGATCAATGATGCCCTGCAGGAAGGGTTCGGGCGCGTATTCCCGGAACCAGAGGATCTCGTGCAGGTAGGGGTGGTGGCTCCACACGGCGGGCAGTACCTTCTTGATGGACGTGCGGCCCTGCATGTAGGGGTGGAAGTAATGCTTCAGCGTCATCTGGTTCATATCCACAAAGCGGCCGGGACGCTTGGTATCTTTGGTGATGCGGGTCAACCAGGCTTCCAGTTCCTTGTCTGTTTCTTTATAAACGGGCATCTGGTTCAGGATGGCACGCAGGGTGGTGTTCTCGTGGGTGGCCCACATCAGGGGCGTGCCGGTATCACCAATGTGCCGCATCAGCGAACGGGCGAATTCGAAATTGGGGAAGGCATTGCCATCGGGGAACATGGGCCCGGTGTGGATCCATTCCGCGTGCCTGGGTGCGGCCCCCGGTTCATCAATGGTGTGGCAGCTCCACTGGAAGGCCAGCAGTTCGTAGGGGCGCATGTTCCGGTGGAAAGGAATGGCGCCGGTGTAGGTCTCGAAATCGATAAAATGCAGCGGGTATTTCAGACTGTTTATTTCCCCTGCCAGTTCTTCGCTGAACCACTCGCCGTTATTTTGGGTTTGCTCAATCTGCAGCAACTGCCGCGCTGCCCGCGTGCCGATTTCGCCATTCTTCTTGCACAGTCGTTTGGTGTCGATATCGAACAGGGACGTCTTTTTCTCAGCGATCAGCTCATCCAGGTAACTGGTATGTGTTTCGCTGCTGACAGAGCCGCCGTAGTACAGGTCGAAAATGTGCGGTGTGGTAAAGCCCGTGTCGCCCCAACATTCATGGTAGCCGTTCTTCTCCAGGCCCGGGGTATAGAACTCACAAGCCTTGCAGGCCTTGCAGAGCACATAGTCGTCGCCGCTGATGCCCTCATTCAGGATGCGCAGCAGCCGCGTTGATTCACTTTCGATTTCCGGCAGCATGTCCTGCACGCTGTCACTGACGTCCAGGGCCGACAAAATGCCCTCATCCCGTAATTGCTGCAGGAAGCGGTCGCGGTCCGGGTGTTCATCATGGACGAACTTTACCACGGGGCGGTGAAAGCGCGGGTGCTGCTGGGCGGGCAGTTCTTCCGTTTCCGTGTTTTCGTGGTCCTTCTGCATGGTAAACCAGCCGGCCAGCGCATCGATGGTGGTGCGTTTGCTCTTATCCGGCATCAGCAGGAAGGGTTTCACCTTAAAATCAGGATACGCACCGGTTAAAACATAGTACTGGTAGGCCACATCGCGGATATACTCCTTCAGTTTCGCCTCCTGTTTTTCGTCCTCAGAATCGTGCGACTTGGCCTTCACCTCGATCAGTTCTACTTTGTTGCCCTGCTTTTTCAGGATATCAATGCGGATGAGCCGCTGCCCGTGCATGATGGCTGCTTCGAACAGCACCACTTCGTCCTGTTCCAGCCATTGCCTTGTTTGTTCCACGCAACTGCGGGTATCGCCTTCAATCTCAATGCCTTCAGGATACAGCATGGTGGCCATTTTGCCCACCACATAGCCGCCTTCGGCAAGCATCTGCATGTATTCATTGGTGTCATTGGCGGTGGGGTAGCCCTGCTTCTTGTAGACCAGTTTTCTCGCACAACTGCCGGCCAGCTGAAAGTCGGATTTGGAGAGGGTGGGGGGCATTAAATGGATAGAATTAAATTCCGTATTTATTGCTCATGATCCTCGGCCATACTTTGATTTCATTGATTAATTCTGCAATCGCGTTGTAGTCATCCGCAATTCCATTATACATCTCTAAATGTTGCAAAATTTGCAGGCCTTTGTGTTCCATAACAATCATCATTTGATCTTTTACCTGGGTAAAGTTATGGTTTAATTTGCGATTTTCAAGTTTTCGGTATGCTTCAAGCAGCTTTTTATTGTCCAGATTCAATGGAATTTTATAAACGCCAAAGACAACTTTGTTTTTAAAATTGACATCAGCATAATCATAGCAGAGGGCAAATTCGCCAATACTGTTGTGGGGGTCGTCAATCCATTCTTTGGTAAAGGTTTCGGGGCGCTGATCCAGGAAGGCACAGAGTTCGAGAATGGCCTTGAGGGTTGGGTTCTGCGGGGTTGTCATGTTATTTTAATATTAAGGGTTTGGTATAATTAGGATATCCGTAGCTATTTCCAGGCAAACAGATGAGACGATCTTGAATTTGGGAGAGATCAACTTGGACAGGTTTAGTTATCACTTTCGATGGATTTGCTTTCGCAGTTGTATGAATTAATATTGATTTTAGTCTTTCTTTTACAATTGCTTCCAAATCATGTAAAATAGGACTATTCAAAAGGATTGAATTGTCGTCAACATGTTTTTGTGAAATGTAAATAAAATAAAAATCTTTATTGAAGGAAATTTTATTCAATTCAATTTTCTGTTTTAAGGCGACTGCATGAGGATTTCCTGTGACATCAAGATCACCGGTTTTGCCAATGCTATGCATTTGACCAGAACTTCCGATGTATTTACTTTTAAATTTGGGTATTTTAGCGTCAAAAAAGGATTTGTCATTGAACCAAATCAGGTCAGGAATGGAACCCAAAATGGATAGCAAGTTTTTCACCTTACTCACACCTAAACCATCAAATGAATTCATTTGTGTATATACTTTGTTTACATCAATATCACTATGTTTAGATTCCCAATCCCATAATTCACTGAGATGATTTCCATTCATTTTTATACCCATATAGTGAGAAGTAAATAACCTATTTTGCAAATTGCCCTGACCTACATACTGGGGTATAAATATCTTTTTATTCACATTGTTAATTTGTGTATTCTTTCGGATACCATAAATATAAATACCATGGCCAGTTGGATAATGATCAGCACATGAAGGATCAAAATCGTTGAATGGGTCAGTGCTTGGATATCCTGATTTATCCAAAGCTGGCGGATGTTGGAATGTTATAGTTGTCATAAGTTACGGCAATTTAATAAATGGATTTGAGAATCTCGAATTTATGGGGTCAGTTCCACTGAAATCCCATTATTTTTCCTCTGCCCCCCACTTCTCCTCTCTTCACAGATTCCATGTTACAAATCAATCAGGTCACATCGCAGCGTATTTGCGGTTAAAAAAATGTTTCTGTCCGGCCCGGAATTCCATCTGCTTTGGGTGCGGTCAATGCACAGCGCACCTTGTCCCAAATATGCCAGAACAGGTAAGTGCGGAACAGGTTGGGGTCGTTGAGCCGCATGGCCTGCATAAGGAAAGTATTCAGCGCTTGAACCAGTTGGTTGGAGAATAAATAATCTTTCCGGTGTTCAGTGTGTTTCAGGGCTTCAAAAATCAGGGGGATATGGATTTTGAATAGTTCATTCCTGTTCTGCTGCAGGAGCTGAAGCAGGGTTTTTTCATCAGGGGTTTCCGGGTATTTCTGTTTCACGGTCCACAGCCAGCTTTCGTATTCCGTGCGGATGTCAATCAGTTTGCGGCACAGGTATTTCTCCGCGTATTGGTTCATGGGTTGGCCGGCCGTTTCAGCATAGACAATGAGTCGGTTGTCATGGCTCACCAGTTGGAACCAGGTATGTTTGTCGCTGAGCATATAGGCCTTTACCAGTTCCCGTTCGGTTTGGCGTATGTCGGAACGGATATCAAAGATTTCCTGCTGGTCCATTTCCGGCTCATCCAGTCTGCGGATCAGGGCTTGTAACTGTGTAAGCAGCTCAGGAGGAATCTCCGGCAGGGTCATCAGTTCCGGGGTATCCAGGGTATACACGGAAAGGATGCGGTAGCCGAGGTCATGCACTTCCCGGGTGCAGGCTTCTGCGCGGTTTTTAAAATCGGGGACATCGGGTTTTCCGGCCAGCAGGTTCAGTTCATCCACAAGCAGGTGAATCCGGCTGAGGGAAGGGTTTGAGTCCATGCGACAAAGAGAATGACGCACACCGCTGTGTATTTGCGAAGAGTCAACTATTTTCGCTACATGCCTTCCAACAAATCCGCCCTGAGACGATACCGCCTGCTGGATCAGGCTTTCCGAAACCGGCAGAGACCCTTTCCCAGCAAGCAGGAATTGATAGACCTGATTGAGGAAAAAACCGGAGAAACCATTGGGGTGCGTACCCTGGAGCAGGACATTGCTGACATGCGCTATGACACGGGTCTGGGCTATAACGCCCCCATTGAATACAACAAAACCGAAGGCGGCTATTATTATTCTGATCCGGACTATTCCATCACCGGTATTCCCATCAGCCAGGAAGACCTTGAAAAATTAAAAATTGCAGCCGGCATTTTATCCCGGTTTACCCATGTGCCTTATCTGTCTGAAATTTATGTACCGGTTCAGCAGTTGGAACGCATTCTTAGCATTGGCCAGAACACCGGGAAGTGGACCAACAACCAGGTGGTGCAAATGGAAATACCAGACCAGGCAGTGGATATGGATTTGTTCGAGACCTGTATCCAATGTATACAGCATAAACAGATGCTGGAATTGCGCTACACGCCCTATGGGGGAAAAGAGAGCAGACCGTTTATTGTCTATCCTTTTCTCCTGAAAGAATACCGCAACCGCTGGTATCTGGTGGCACACAATCGCGGCCTGGATGATATCCGCATTTATGGCCTGGACCGCATCAGCCGGTTCAAAAAAACCGCAGATACGTTTGAAACCCCGTTTGATGCGGAAGATTATTTCAAGCATGCCTTCGGCATAACAGTATACAATGGTGAAAAGCCCACCCGGGTGGAATTGCTTTTCCAACCGGAGGCTGCGCCCTATGTGTTGTCCACTCAATTGCACCCGTCCCTGAAAATCCTGCACAACCATGCCAAAGGATTACGAATCACACTGGAAGTGCACGTTTCCGCCGAACTGTTGATGCTCATCCGCAGTTACGGCAGCGGAGTGCAGGTACTGAAGCCCCGGTGGCTGAAGCAACAGATTCTGGAGGATGCGGAGAAGGTGGTGAAGGGGCGCAGGAAGGGATTTAGTCAAAATATGAAATCATGATATGCAAACCCGATTCCTTAGTTTTGTATAAATTGTGCCCTCATTAATCGGATAAAAATAAAGTAGCAGTCATGAATCCGGCCGGATTGAACATCAATAAAAACATTACAGCACTCATAGGCAGGGCAATTCGAGAAGGCAAATATCTGAGCATTACATATGAGAACAAGAATGGTGAAATCAATCCCTTTTGGATTTCCATTTTGGATATCAATGCAAAAGGAGAATTATATGTAAACATGTTCAATGTCACCAAAGATGAACCCCTTCTCAATAAAAAGATTTTTATTTCTGGTATTCAAACGGCTGAAATACTGAAGTTTTCGCATTATCCTGTTACGGAAGTATTGCTGAATAAAATTGAAAATGATACGGAACTTGAAATATATCATTTCGACAGATTTGACAGTAATATATTAAACTATTATCTGGACTGTTATAAATCGAACCAGGACCCATTTCTTCACAAACAGCACCTGATTCCCGGCATAGATCTGAATGAACTGATTATAAAAAAACCCTATCTGTTAAGTGAAGAACAGCAAAAGACGATTATTAAAGACATCTATCACAATGACTATAATGTCTACTTTGAATATGAATTGGCATTGTCAGAATTTTCAATTGATTTGGAATCCCGTGGTAAATATGTTATCGCATACAGAAAGTTGACCTTTGATCCGGTAGAGAGAATTCTTCGAATTGGAGATAAAATCTTTTTTAATTCTAGTTTTTATATTAAAGACAACAAATATACATTGTCATATTATACCGATATCAGTCCCGCAGATTTTGAGGCATCTTATCTGAACAATAAATCCAATACTATAGAGGCACTCAGGGATAGTTTCAGATCCGGAGAAATTCTGAATACGCGCCCGGAAATCGTAGTTTTGGGTTATGCCCAGATCGACATCTCCGACATCTATGACAATATCAGTATTGAGCATGCCAGGGATGAACTGGGGGTTCCTTTGAAGGCATTCTTTCAGAACATGTCTCAATTGTACAGAAAGAACAACACAAAACCGGATATTGTTCTCTATGATGAACAGGTCAATATTGACCAGATGCGCACCATATATAATGCTTTAAAATATCCGGTTACCTATGTGCAGGGGCCTCCGGGAACAGGGAAAACACACACAATCCTGAATATCGTGGTTAATTTTCTGATCAATAACCGGACCTTGTTAATTACATCCAATAACAACACACCAATAGATGGTATTACCGACAAGCTAAAACTGGGTTTATACAACAATAAAGAGATTCTGTTACCCTTTATCAGACTTGGCAATAAAAGATACACACTGGAAGCCATGAATAAAATCAGGGATCTTTACGAGTTTGATACGAAAGATATACCTAAAGATAAACTTCTCAGAAATTTGAAGGAAAAAACAAAAAGTAAAAATCAGAATTTACAAAAAAAGTTGGAATGGTATGAAGATCGTGAGGAGTTGAAACAGTATCTTGAGTTTGTTAATGCATTGCTGAAAAAAGGAACGAACTGGGCTTTAGAGAAAGAACAGCACAAGATTCTGAAGAGCCTGAAAGAAATACCAGAGACTACCAATGAGAATGTTAAAGGTGAATTTGTGGTTATTCGTGATAATTATTCACTGCTGCAGTACTTTTATTTTGATTCACTCAGATACTTGAAGCGATTGAGGGGTAAGGAATTCAAGGATCTTATTGAAATCGTTTACCAGGAGAACGAGGAGGAAAAGGTAAAGGAATTTTACAAGTGGCTGGCTTCAGATAAGAATTTACTGGCATTCACAAAGGTTTTCCCGGTGATACTCACAACAAACTTGTCAAGCAGAAGACTGGGTAGGAGATTCAAGTTTGATCTCCTTGCAATGGACGAAGCAGGTCAATGTGACATTGCTACGAGTCTGATTCCAATATCCAAATGTAAAAATATGGTATTGATTGGTGACACCAATCAATTAAAGCCCATTGTGATTTTTGAGGAAAGCAGGAACCAGCAGTTAATGCAAAAGTATGGTATTGAAGAGGAATACGATTACTTTAATAATTCAATTCTTTCCGCATACAGGCAGGTGGATAATATATCATCTGATATTTTGCTAAGCTATCATTACCGATGTGGAAAGAAAATTATCAACTATTCAAATGCACGATATTATGACAACAAGCTGAACATATCTGCGGTAAAGAAGGTCGGAGAGCTTAAGTTGCTGAATGTGAAAAATGCAAATCAAAAAGCGAAAAACGCGCAATTAGAAGAAGCATCAGCAATTGTAGAATATATAAGGGATAATCAGTTGACCGATGTATTCATTATAACACCTTTTCGAAATCAGGAAGAAGTCATCAATCACTATCTTGAAATAGCAAAAAGCAAAGGAGAGATTGCAGATACGGTAAGGTGTGGAACCATTCACAAAATTCAGGGTCAGGAGAACAATACCATTATTCTGTCCACCGCAATTTCAGAAAAGACGAGTCCAAAAACCTACGACTGGATTAAGAACAACAGCCAGTTAATCAATGTTGCAGTAACCAGAGCCAGGGAAAGGCTCATCGTTGTGACTGATTTAAGAGCAATAGATACTCTCTCACGAAAGGACGATGACCTGTATGCCCTTGTGGATTATGTTCAGAAGAAAGGCACAACCGAATTGTCAGCAAGTGAAGCCAATAAGCTAACCATTGGGAAATCCAATAATTCCAAATTTGAAGATGAATTTTATAAAACAATGCAACATTATTGCAGTATTAAGGGTGTAAGGTATGCGAGAAATGTTAAAGTTATAGATGTGTTTCCTGAAGAAATGAACAATACCTTAGCAAAGGGAAAAGAGTTTGATGGGGTTATATATGAAAAGAATGAACCCAAAGTAGTTTTTGAATTAAACGGCAAAGAACACTATAACAATCCAAAAAGAATAAAATCAGATACATTGAAAATGGAATTATTCAAAGGTAAAAATGTAAAGATACTTTTTGTACCCAATCAATATGTTAAGCATTATGAATTTATCAGGGAATTAATAAACAAAATCAAAGGTGGGGCTTATCAGACAGAATTGTTTGGTTATGATAATTAATGGATCGTATAAATTTTTTGTAATCGATGTATAGTTATCAACCTACCGAATTACATGGCAGATAAAAAACTGGAAAAGCAGCTGACGGCGGCCATTGAGAGGCTGCAACAGCGCAAAATCCCGGATGATTTTATCAGGGATCAGAAGGACTTTTTGCGCTGGCGTGCTTATCTGCCCAGCATGCAATATAACGCAAAGGTGTACCACCGCCTGCTGGAACTCACGCTGGATCTGTGGCATACCGGACAACGGGCCAACCGCCTGCAGATGCTGCAATGCCTGGTGGATTACCGCAAGCGGGATTCAGCGCCAAAACGCATGGAATACTATAGCCGGGTACCTGATGTTTTTTCGCAGGACCTTCTTCCCGAAACCAACGTCATGATGGTCGGTTTTGCCACCGAGCTGATTTCTGCACCGGCTTTGCCATTGCCCGTCAGACAGTGGGAGCTGGCCCGCATGCTGGGAAACCGGCTGCTCCGTCGGGTGGCGCTGGACGAAGCCCAGATGCAGGAACTGATTCTGCTTTCAGCCCACAATGAACGGGCCCTGAACCGCGTGCTGCGCTATCCGGCTGCCCATGAAACCATCAGCCGCTGGGCGCTGCAGCAGATGAACAATGTGGAATACTGCTACCGCAGGGCTGAACTGCTGGGTCGTGTGCTGGACCTGGATCCCGATTATACCATGGACGCCGCAGTACTGTCTGCCGATTTTGAGGAAATGAACCGGCGGGATGTGCGCCGCATCAGTGAAATGATGGATGAACACCGGAGCACTGCCCTGCTGCGGGAGGAATGGCCTGATCTGTTCAATGAAGCAGATTTCAATGTGTATCCGTTTGTGAGTAAACGGAAATTTGAGCAGAATCCCATTCCCGGCTTTGAGAAAAGACCCGGCTTTAAAATGGAATCCCGCGACCACCGGACACTGGGGGTGCAGGTGCCTGATCTGGAGAAGGCGGGTGAAAAGTTTTACGGTCAACTGGAGACCTACAAGGCCGGGGTGATGCTGTGGGCTGTGTATTACAGCCACCTGGACCCAAAGACCAAACGGCGGTTGCTGAAAAAACACTTTGTGCCGGAGAAGACCTATACCCTGATGCACCTGGGAGACCGGATGAAGGATGCAGAAATCCTGAAATGGCTGAGAACCCGGCTGGAAAGGAAACAGGGATGAATACGAATCCATCGGGTTTGCAACGCTTCATTCATGCCCAGGAAACCCTGTATCCCTATGTGCTGGAAGAACTGAAGCGTGGCCGCAAAACCGGGCACTGGATGTGGTTTATCTTTCCCCAGCTGAAGGGGTTGGGGCACAGTTCCACGGCAGACCATTATGGCATCCGGGATTTGGAAGAAGCTGCCGAATACCTGCAGCATCCGGTAATCGGACGCAGGCTGGTGCAGGTGTCCAACGTGCTGCTGAGTCTCAGCGGTCGCACAGCCACACAAATTTTCGGCAGTCCGGATGACCTGAAGCTGCGCAGCTGCATGACCCTGTTCTCCAGGGTGCCGGGCGCCGACCCGGTGTTTCAGCAGGTGCTGGACCGGTTTTACAATGGCCTGCCGGATAAACGAACCCTGATTATGTCAGGGATTTCTGAGTGAAATACTTTTTTGACGGCTCGGCCTCAGGGAATGGAAGCTCATAAGTGCGATAGGCTCAGCGAACACCGCAAATTCCCCGGTTCATCCGCCAATCCGTCCATTTGACCAAATCCGGCAGATTCCATTGGGGGCTATCCCCTAAAACCTTGTATTTTTGCAGTACTACTACCCCATGTGCGGAATTGTTGCTTACATCGGCCAGCGTGAGGCCTACCCCATTATCATCAAAGGCCTGAAAAGACTGGAATACCGTGGATACGACAGTGCGGGAATTGCCCTGCTGGACGGGAACATGAAGATCTACAAGAAAAAGGGCAAGGTGGCAGACCTGGAAGACAGTCTGCTGGATTCCGACAAAACCGGGCAGATTGGCATGGGACATACCCGCTGGGCCACCCATGGCGCACCCAATGATGTGAATGCCCACCCCCATGTGAGCCAAAGCGGCGACCTGAGTGTGATTCACAACGGCATCATCGAAAACTACGCCACCCTGAAAGCCGGACTGGTGAGCCGCGGACATACCTTCAGCAGCGATACCGATACCGAAGTCCTCATTCACCTGATTGAAGACATCATGCAGAACGCCGGACTTACACTGGCAGAAGCGGTGCGTGTGGCGCTGAAACAGGTGGTGGGTGCGTATGCCATTGTGATTCTCAGCAAAAACCATCCCGAACACCTCATCGCTGCCCGCAAAGGCAGTCCGCTGGTGGTGGGCATCGGTGCACAACGCGGTGAGTTCTTCCTGGCCAGCGACGCCACCCCCATTGTGGAATACACCCGTCAGGTCGTTTACCTGAACGATGGGGAAATCGCAGTGGTGGAAAATGACGAACTCACCATCAAAACCATCAACAACGAAATCCAGACGCCCTATATCCACGAACTGGAAATGAACCTGGAGCAACTGGAAAAGGGAGGCTACGAGCATTTCATGCTCAAGGAAATTTATGAGCAACCCAAATCCATACTGGACAGTTTCCGCGGACGCATAGACCCCGCCACGGGCGATATCATCATGCGCAGCATTCTGGACTATGAAGAAAAACTGCGCAACATCAACCGACTGATATTGATTGGCTGCGGAACCAGCTGGCATGCCGGTCTCGTGGCCGAATATTTGTTCGAAGAGTTTGCCCGCATCCCCGTGGAAGTGGAATATGCGAGTGAGTTCCGTTACCGCAATCCGGTGATTTATGGCGATGATCTCATCCTGGCCATCAGCCAAAGCGGCGAAACCGCAGATACCCTGGCCGCCATGGAGCTGGCCAAGAGCAAGGGAGCCACAGTATTTGGAGTTTGCAACGTAGTGGGTAGCAGCATTCCCCGCATGAGCCATGCCGGTGCATACACCCATGCCGGTCCGGAAATCGGGGTGGCCAGTACCAAAGCCTTTACCGCACAGGTGACCGTGCTTTCCCTCATTGCCATGGCCATGGGAAAACTGCGCGGAACCCTTACTGCAGAGCAGGTGCGCGGACTCATGTACGAACTGGAAAGCATACCTGCCAAGGTGGAAAAAGCCCTGAAACTGAATGAGCAGATTGTAAAAATCAGCGAACTGTACAAGGATTCCCAGAACTTCCTGTACCTGGGCCGTGGCTACAATTTTCCGGTGGCACTGGAAGGGGCACTGAAACTCAAAGAAATCAGCTACATCCACGCAGAAGGATACCCTGCCGCCGAGATGAAACACGGTCCCATTGCCCTGATTGACGAGAACATGCCCGTGGTGGTTATCGCCACCAACAGTGCCCACTACGAAAAAGTGGTGAGCAATATACAGGAAGTAAAAGCCCGCAAAGGCAACATCATTGCCATTGTAACCGAAGGAAACAAAGGACTCAACGAACTTGCAGACCATGTGATCGAAGTGCCGGAAACAGATGAAAGCCTGAGTCCGCTGATCAACACCATACCCCTGCAGTTGCTGAGCTATCACATTGCGGTGATGCGCGGTTGCAATGTAGACCAGCCCCGCAATCTGGCCAAATCCGTAACAGTAGAATAATCATTCGGTTACCGAACAAATATTCGGGTGGGTTATTTCGAAGATCAAACGTTGGACGGGCTGAAGGGCGACCTTTTGCTGCCCGGGGAATATGAGTATTGCGAAATCCGGAATTTCCGCTGTCCGCAAGCCGATTTGTCGGACTTTATTTTCAGAAACTGCACCTTTCTGCATTGCGATTTCAGCATGATACGCGTGGACAATACCACGTTTTCTGAGGTGGTTTTTAAAGAATGCAAGCTCACAGGGACTTCACTTCAGCGCTGCGCCCCACTCCTGCTTTCCTTTCGTTTTGAGCATTGTGTACTGGGGATGGTTTCCTTTTTCAAACTGAAACTGAAAAACACCGGATTTACGAACTGCGATCTGACGGATGCCGATTTTGCAGAATGTGACCTCACCGGCTCATCCTTTTCAGGATGCAATCTGCAGGGAACACGTTTTGAACAAACCCGGCTGGAAAAGGTGGATTTCACCGGTGCACAAAACCTGTTTCTTCACCCTGACCTGAATACAATCACAGGTGCATCCTTTACCACAGAGCAGGCCCTGGGCCTGCTGGTGAAATACAAAATCAGGATTGTCGGGTGATTTGTGGTTCGACAAGCTCACCACGACAAGCTCCCAAGAGGCGTTGCTCCGGGTTGTCAACACGAGGCGTTGTCCTGTTTAGCACCACGACAGCCTCCATTGCATGAGGCCGCCAAACGATTCGTACGCCGGTTATACAAATTGGGCCATCCGCTAACCCACATCCCCTCTTGAGAGGGGGAAGACCTCACACACGCAACTCCCGGCAACCCTCAGGGGTGTGTTCAGCAATCAGAAAAAATCTGTTTCCCATTCCTTCTCTTTTTGGCTTTACCCAAGACATTCCCATTCGCCGGGGTTGTCGACAGCCTGTATGGTTCAACAGGCAAGCACCATGACAGCCTCCACTCCTTGAGGCCGCCAAACGATTCTTTCGCATGCTATACAAAAATGGGCCATCCGCCAACCCACATCCCCTCTTGAGAGGGGGAAGACCTCACACACACAACTCCCGGCAACCCTCCGGGGTGTGTTCAGCAATCAGAAAAAATCTGTTATCATACTATTTCCCGGTTGTTCTGATTAACTATAAAAGAAAACCCCTACCTGTAAGGGATTTCGTTCAGCGGGAAATGCCTCGTATACACGCTGTTTCTTCTGAACAGGTCCTGCAATTGGTTTGCCTGTTTCTGCAAGGTTTCCCCGTCTTTTGTATCAAAATCATTGGATATCAAGCCCACCGTTTGCTCTATGGCTTTTTCGGGCTGGTCCAGAATCATATACAGCACGGCATTGTTGTACCATGCAGCATAACGGATTTTCCTGTCGGCCTTTTCGTCCTTGCTGTATTTGGTTTTCAATCCGTCGAAATACAGAATCATCTGTGCAATTTTGGATGAATCCTCTGCACGCAATTCATCGGGATAAATGCCTTCCAAAGCGGGTTTAAGGGCATTCCAGCGCTGTGACATGGGCTCGTATTCCGGGTGATTTTTGTTGTCTACCAACCACAAATACATGCGTGTGCTCATTTCCGGGAAACCTGCCTGCTCATTGGCCCAGCGGTTTGCGTAACCGATGGCATAATCCATTTTTTCGCGCACCATTTTAGACATGAGAGAAGCCCTGTTTGCATAGTAAAACGACGATGCATCAGACCGGTAAGAAAACTCTTTGCTGTCCCAGACAAAAGACCTGCCGTTGAACAAATCCAGTTCGCGGGAAAGTGCCAGGCCATTGGCATCCAGCAGGCGGGACTTGCCGGAAATGTTATACGTCAGTTGCACCCAATAGGTGGTGGTTTTGGTAACCGTTTTATCCTTATTGGTGGTAGATGTAACCTTCTCTTTGATTTCAAATTTTTCAAGCACCAGGTCTTCCACCTGAAATTCCCAGCGGATTTTGGGACTGCGGTAAACTTTTTCCCTGCCCTGTATCGCCAGTTTGCTGCTGATGACATCAGCGGTCATATACTCTTCCATACGGCCGGAAATGTCCACTTTCACCGCGTAGGTTTTGAGGGTGGAATCCGTAACACTGTGCGGTAAATCGCGGTAACTGAAACCAAAGTTATAGGGGTCCAGGTCGACCTTCTGGGCAGAGAGCAGGGTAAAACCCAGCATAAGAGGCAGGAACAGCAGTTTCATTCTGCTGCAAATGTAAGAGTTACAGCATAGCCGGCAAAAACCGGTAAGGTTTACCAACTGTTGTTGCGCCGGTCGAAATACTCAAAGTTGATCTTGAAACCGTATCTGGGTTTTTCAAAAATATTGGAATACCCCACGCTGTAATAAATCCCGATTTTAAACCGTTCGCGCCAGATCCGGATCAATTTGTCAATCCCGCCGTAGACTTCATAAAAGAGCATACCCCTCCGTTCCGGTGCATACAAAATATTGCCACCTGCACTTTCACGGATACGCAGGGGTTTCAGAAAAGGCAAACGGTTTACCAGTGCGCCGTTGAAATGATGCCGGTAATGGAATTCATAGAACCGTTTCCAGGTAATGAAAGTACTATCCAGAGTCTGGTAAGCATACATGGGCGGGGTAAAGAGAAATACATCACCCCGGCGCTGGTATCTGTAATCTATGACCGACACATTTTTGCGTGTTAAAAAACTGCCGCTGACAGCCCTGAACTCGCTGCGGCCGAGCAATCCCAGCGGAAAATCATGCTCCACGCGGGCTTCGAGATAATCATAATCTATCGATGAGTTAAAAACACCAGGCAAAGCTTTTCTGTACTGCAACACCAGTGTGGGCCAGCGGCTGCCAAGGATGACCTTCTGCCGGGGTTCGCGGATATACTTTTGTCCGGGGGTGTAACTCAGGGTGAAATCTGCAAAGAATGCCCTGTGACTTTGGAAAGAAAGCGTGCGGTTATTCTCAAACAAACTGTCGCCGAATGAATCAAATTTAAAGTTGGATATGTCTTTCCGGTCGCTAAATTCACCCATCACGCGCAGGAACAAACCGTTCACAATTTCCTGGCGGTGATAGGCAGAAAAATGGGTGTTCTGGTAAAAATTCGCCCTGCGGAACAAATCCAGATAGGCCGCATTTCCATTCACCAGGCCAAAGTCACGGCCCGCCGAAAGATAAATATTGGCGCGGCGGTACGGATTGTATAACGTATTAAAAATCACCGTACCCCGGACATCTTTGTTATTGATTCCATACGATATATTCTCAACAAAACTGATCTCGCGTTTGCTCTTGAATTTCTTCTCCATGGTGTTCCACAAATTGATACGGGTACCACCGGGAAACCAGGGCTGTACAATAAACATCAGCGGTTGAAAGTCGAGATTCCATCCTTTTTCCCGGTTCTGATATTCCTGTCCTTTTAAGAACAATTTGGTGAGGGTAATTTTATTGGTTACTTTCTCAATACTGTCCAGATATTCTTTGCTGTTATGTACCCTTTTTACACTGTCGCTTCGGTTCATAAACCGGATTTCACTGCTGTTCAGAGGCAGCACCCGGCTGCGGTTCCAGAAGGCAGTGTCGCGGTCGTATGCACTGTCTGTACTGCTGCTTTTTTCAAGGCCGAAATATCGTTTGGTAAATGATTTATGCAATTCCAGATTGCGGTAGGCCACCAAAGTATATCCGCTGTATTTTCCCTTTCCTGCTTTGGCATAATAATCAAAACGCTGCCGCTGCAAAACGGGAATGGAATCGCTGCTGAACCCGTATTCCTGACTTACCACAAACTGGTTGTACTCATTCAGCTGTGTTTTGGGATATTCTGCTTCAATCCTGTAAATGTAAAACAACGTATCCACCAGGTGAATTTCACCACTGAATACCGAATTACTGAGGGCACGGGGCTGCATTTTAATTTTCAGAATGCGTCGGCCTTTTTCATCTTTATAACTGCCCAGAAAGTTGAACTTATAAGCCAGCAATGCAGTGCCACTCAGCGGTGACATGACCGGCATATCCCCAAGCCCGGGAATCTTCATCAGGTTTGTATAAAAATCAAAACTTCCTTCGGTGGTGCTGGTATAAAACAACCCTGTTTTATCACCGCGTATACTCACTCCGGTGCGGGTTTCCTTTATTTTATCCGGGGGCTGAAAATCACGCGTGAGCAGAATTTCGGCCATATTGGCTTCAGGGTCGTTTTCCTGATTTTTCTTTTTCTTTTTTGCGGATGTGTCTTTGCTGGTTTCTGCCCAGACATTTACCGTCTTTTTGGGCTTATTGTACTGTTCAAACGCCCGTATGTACACCTCTGCACTTTGCGGAGGCTGTTTCGCAGCCCAGTATTCACGCCTGGCGATGGCCCTGCGCATCATTTCAGGACCGGGATCTTTATATCTGGCGGTGATGTCCACCACACCGATATTTTGCACGAGTCCCGGCAATATCACATTCAATGTGTCATTCCTGTCGGAGAGAACCACATTTACTTTTACCTGCTGGAAATGACTGTGGGTGAAGACCAGCTGATAATCACCGGTGCGCAATTCAATGGAATAATGTCCGCTGGCATCGGTACTCCCCACAATTGAACCATTGGTGATAAAGATGGCTACGTCCGGTATGGGCGCCAGGCTGCTGTCTGCCACATAGCCCGACACACGCAGATACTGGGCACGGGAGCTGATTGCGAAGCAAAACAAACAGAGAAACAAAAGCAGGCGCCGCATATGGATGTACAAAAAACGTATGAAGGGGTTGATTTGTTACGTAAAGGTAGACAGAATCTGTAAATCAGCCGATAAAAGATTGACGCGAACGATTGGATTCACTTCTTGTTTTTGGGCTTTTCAGGTTTATTTTTCTGTTGGGCGGGTACCATTGCATTTCCGCGTTTTGAGGGCAATTCAGGCACCACAAAGCCCGGGGTGAATTGCGCAGCTTCCGGACGGTTCGCAGGGTCCCAGATAAATCCGGCCAATTTTGTTTTGTCCGCCGGCATTTGATCGATGGGATAAATATTGCCCTCCGGAGATCCGTAAAACCGCACCTGATTTACTTTCCCACTGTCCATCAGTATTCTGAGATTGGCACAGGTAACCACGTTGGCACTTGTAACCGCACTGTCTTTCTCTTTGACAAAATACACGGCCTGACCGTTCTTCTGCACAAATACAGATTTCAGTTTGTTGTCATCCGAAAAATAATTGTCCATGTTTTCCCCGCTAATCTGGCTGTAACGCCCGGAATCTTCCTGAATGGATACAAAAGAGCCCCTGCGCATTTCCATTTTTGCAATCCGGGACTGTTTCAGCCAGATGCGCATGGTATCGCTGTTGAGCCGTGTGTTCGAATTCCACAGCACTGGCTTTCCGTACAAATAGAATTGGCTGTCTTCCGTTACATAACTGATGCTGTCTGCAGTACCACTGAAATCGGGCCGCCACATGCGCACGGAGGGAAAACAATACAGGAAACGCTTCCCGGCTGCTGAGTCCTGATTGTAAACAAATGTATCTGCCCGAAGCAGGAGACTGTCCCCGTTCTTTTCGAATTTGCGGGCCAGTGGACTACCTGCCACACGGGTATATTTCTGCTTTTTGTCGTAATACCCGCGTTGTCCGAAAATGGTGATGCGTTGCTGGGTATCTTTTACCCAAAGTCGCCCGAATGCCTGTCCGATTCCCGTATTCCGGTCGTAGCTGAGTGTATCTGCGCGGATGATGTTTTCTTTGGATAAAATGGCCGCATTGCGGGTAAAGTAAGATTTACCGGTCTTGGCATTGTACACGCCATAATTGCAAAGAATGGTGTTATCCTCACTCTGGATTTCGGTGTAGGCAAAAAAGCGGGTTTCACCCGTCTGGCTGTTGTATTGCAGGGTATCGGTACGAACGGTGTAGTCCGGATGAACCAGCACCACGTTGTATCTGAAAAACAGGGTGTGTATGTTCGGATTGTAGGACCCTGTGCCCGAGGTGAGAATCTGATCGCCATCCACAATGCGTCCCCCACTGCCATAGTAGCCGATTTTGGTATCTGTATGGTAATTGATCCAGGGGGTGGTGAGCACCATGTCACGGTCTGTGAGTTTTACCCCTCCGGAAACCCTTGCTGTGTGATTTTTATTGTTGAAAATGAGGGTAGACCCCGTAACAACCACCCCTTCGCTGCTGCGGATGGAAACATGCCCGGTGCCGGTAAGTTCCTCCTCTTCACTGTCATATTCCGCATTGTCGCAGGTTACCAGGTTGCCATTCTGTTCAAAACTCACATCCCCTTTCAGGATCTGAAACATTTTTCCATCCCGCTTCTCCCCTTTCATGCGGTTGGCCGAAAGGCTGATGGGCTGGGCAACCGCGAGCAGAGAGACCGAAAGCAGCAAAAGGGTAAAAATGAATCGCAGAGAAAACATTCAGGGGCTGGGAGTTTTGGAATTACTTTGCAAATAACGTGCTAAACCGCTTCATCTCCTTTTGCGAAAGCCAGAATTGGGACCTGAAAACAGGGAAAACCCTGCTGGCTGTGAGTGGTGGTCTGGATTCCATGGTTATGCTGGAACTGTTCCGGCAAGCCGGTTATGTCTGCCATGTAGCCCATGCCAATTTCGGGCTGCGGGGTGCGGAAAGCGACGGAGATGAGCAATGGGTGCGTGACTATTGCGCCAGGCACAACATTCCGTTTCACAGCAAACGCATGAATGTCCCAGCCATGAAGGAGGAAACCGGCCAAAGCACACAAATGGCGGCCAGAACACTCCGCTATCAGTGGTTTGCTGAACTGATGAAAACACACGGAATGCAGCATCTGGCAACAGCACACCACGCGCAGGACAACCTGGAACATTTTTTCCTGTATCTCATGCGCAACAGTCCGGCCACGGCCCTGCACGGAATCCGCAATACAGAGGGTCAAACCATAAGGCCTCTCCGCTGTTTTCCGAGACAGGAATTACAGGACTTTGCCGTTTCCGTGGGCCTGCAGTGGCGGGAAGACCGCAGCAATGCACACACTGTCTATTTGCGGAATAAAATCAGACACTGGATAATGCCGGATGTGCTGGACTCTTATCCAGAGGCCATGGAAATCTTTGATGCGCTGAGTGCAGATATGGATCAATGGATGCAGCGGCAGAATGCGCGGCTGAACAGCAAAATGTCCCGATACCTGCAGGGCGAAACCCTCCTGTATACTGTTATGAACGATGCAGACGGGAGATTAATCGCTGCCAGATGGATGAGATCCAAAGGCCTGGATGTGCGTGAAGTGTCCAAAGCGGTGGCATGCAGGGAAAGCGGACATGCATTTCATGCAACGGCCGGGAAAATACACACCACCCGCATGGGCTGGGAATATGTAACAGCGGATATCACAGCAGAACCAAATCCCGTAACCTTGCCATTGCATTCATTGCCTGCCGCAATTGAATTCGGTGGGAGCACAATCCGGTTTCAGCTGGCAAAAATGGACCAGTCCGTTTCCCCGGATTCTCAAACCTGGTATTTTCATTGGGATCCGGGTTTGTTTCCATTGCAGATCCGAAGCTGGGAAACGGGGGACCGTATGCAACCCTTTGGCATGAAAGGGCACAAAAAGCTGAGTGATATACTCACTGAAGCCCGGATAGAGAATTACAAAAAAGCACAGATACCCGTGATAGAATCTCCTGCGGGCATACTCGGGCTGGCCGGCATCAGGCGAAGTGCCTTATATCCGGTAAAGAGCAACACAGAAGCCGTTTTGGTCATTTCCTGGTGCAGGACGGAATCGCTGTAGGCATTTGCCGCTTTGAATTACATTTGCACATGACTCACCTGAAAGCCACGTTTGGGTGAGACAAAAAAGAAAACACCATCTATGAAAGCCATTATTCCTGTAGCCGGCATTGGCAGCAGGCTAAAACCACATACGCATACCCAGCCAAAGTCGCTGATACCGGTTGCCGGCAAGCCCATTTTGGGGCATATTGTAGATAACCTTACGGCTGCGGGCATCACAGATTTTGTCTTCATCATCGGTTATCTGGGAGACAAGATAGAGCAGTATATCTCTGACCATTATGCCAACTGCCGGAGCAAGTTTGTGATTCAAACCCTGGGAAAAGGCATCGGTCACGCGATATGGCTGGCCCGGGAAGAGTTTGAAGACGAAGAACCCGTATTGATTGTGCTGGGCGATACCATTTTTGAGGCCAATCTGAGCAACGTGATACAGGGCGGGGTAAGCAGTCTGGGTGTGAAAAAAGTGGATGATCCCCGCTTGTTTGGTGTGGCAGAACTGAATGATGACGGAAGTATCCGTCGATTGAATGAAAAGCCTGCGATACCGCGTTCAAACCTGGCGCTGGTGGGATTGTATTATATCCGCGAAACAGGCATTTTGAAAGATTGTCTGGGTTTCAACATTGAAAACGAGATTCGGACACAGAATGAATACCACCTCACCGATGCCCTGCAATGTATGATAGACCGCGGGGTCCGCATGGAAACCTTTCAGGTGGACAGTTGGTTTGACTGCGGAAAAAAAGAAATTATCCTGCAAACCAACCGGAATTTGCTGAAACGGGAAAATCCGGAATTGCCGGTTGGGGTAGAAAAATCGAACATCATTGTACCTCCGGTGTACATTTCGCCCAGTGCCAGGGTGGAAAACAGCATTATCGGTCCGGATGTGAGCATAGGTGACCACGCGGTCATTTCCCGGACCATCGTAAAGAACACCATCATTGGACCGTACGCAGAGTTACAGAATGCCATTCTGGAAAACTCACTCATCGGCAGCGATGCTTCACTGATAGGTGCGGTGCACAGTCTGAACATCGGAGACAGCGCTGAAATAAACCTCCGGGACAGTTAACCGATGAAATACAGCATTGAAGAAGTAGCCCGTCTTACTGAAGTTTCGGCCCATATCCGCATTCCGGGATTGCCGGTTACAGAGGTAGGTTTCGACAGCCGCAGGCTGAAGAGTGCTGCGCAGGTGCTGTTTTTTGCATTGCCGGGAAACAGCCGGAACGGCGAAAATTATGTAAAACAGGCCTGGGAAAAAGGCGTACGCAATTTTGTTGTTTCATTGCATTTTGAAATTTCAGTGCTTCCGGAAGCGAATTTTTTACAGACGGAAAATCCGCTGAAAGCCCTGCAAAAACTGGCTGCTCTGCATAGAAAAACCTTTACTGGTCCGGTAGTAGGAATCACCGGCAGCAATGGCAAAACCGTGGTCAAAGAATGGCTGTATCATCTGCTCAAATATGATTTTGAAATTGCACGCAGTCCGCGCAGTTACAACAGTGGTCTGGGTGTGGCAATTTCCCTGCTGGGCATAGAACCGCAGCACAACATGGCAATCATTGAAGCCGGAATCTCACAACCCGGGGAAATGACCGTGCTGGAAAACATGATCAAACCCTCATTGGGCATTATTACCCATTTGGGTGCGGCGCATGATGCTCAGTTTACCGGCAGGCAACAAAAAGCCGATGAAAAAGTATTGCTCTTTGAAGACTGCGATGTATTGGTATATCCCTGCGATTCTGCAGAAATAAAATATGCAGTTGACAAATTGCGGGCAAGAAAACCGCTTCTGAAAACAATCACCTGGGGTAAAAAAGAAGGCGCATCATACCGGATATTACATGTGAAAAAAACGGCCGGCGCATCTGAAATCACCTATTATCACCGTGGTACAGAACATGTATTCATTATTCCTTTTACAGATGAAGCATCGGTAGAAAATGCCATGTCCTGTTTGTGCACCCTGGCTGCTTTTGAACGCTGGGATTCAGCCCACACCGATCTCTTTTTGCGGTTGCCCGGATTGGAAAACCGCTTATCTTTTTTTGAAGGTAAAAATAACAATTATATCGTAAATGACAGCTACAGCAATGATACAGACAGTCTGCAGGTAGCCCTTGATTTTTTTCAGAGACAACAACCCGGCAAGCCTCATCTGGTGGTACTTTCAGACCTGGAACAATCTGATGCCAACAAGGAAATTCTGTATGCCAAAGTTGCTTCCATATTGCGTGAAAACAATTGCAGGGAACTCATTACAGTTGGACCTGAATTGCAACAATACAAGCATGTTTTTCAGGGTTTTACAGTGCATTCTTTTTCAAATACGCCGGTTTTACTGCAGGCAGATACCCTCGAAAAAATCAATGGCAAAGCCATATTGATCAAAGGTGCCCGTAGTTTTCAACTGGAAAAAGTTGCGGCAAGACTGCGCAGACAAATGCATCAGACCGTGCTGGAAATAGACCTGAATGCATTGCGCAACAATTTCACCCATTTCCGCAGTTTACTGAAACCGGGAACCCGGATGATGGCCATGGTAAAAGCCTTTGGGTATGGCAGCGGTTCTTTTGAGGCGGCACGTACATTGCAGTTTGCCGGGGCAGAATACCTTGCAGTTGCTTATACCGATGAAGGTGTGGCGCTGAGAAATGCAGGCATTCAAATTCCTGTGATGGTGATGAATTGCGGCATCGAAGACGCACCCGCCTTGTACGAATATCACCTTGAGCCTGTGCTATTCAACCTGGAGGGCATCCATGCGTTCGGCCAATCAGGTTATGCATTAAATGTACATATAGAACTGGACACAGGCATGCACAGGTTGGGTTTTGACAAAGAGGACGTGGAACAGGCATTCCGGAATTTCCCGGAAAGCCTGCACATCGTTTCTGTTTTCTCGCACCTGTCTGCCAGCGAAGATGAACAGCACGACGCTTTTACGCTGATTCAACTGCAGCGGTTTAAGGAACAATGTGATCAGATTCAGGCAGCGCTGGGAAAACCTTTTCTCAGGCATATCGCCAATACCGGTGCCATTCTGCGTTTCCCTCAGGCCCACATGGATATGGTGCGGCTGGGTATTGGTCTTTACGGAACAGACCCCACCGGAATTGTGAATCCCAATCTTGAAGTTGTGGCCACCCTCAAAACACAAATCAGCCAGTTGCGCCATGTGCCTGCCGGCGAAAGTGTGGGCTATGCCCGTAAGGCCATAACAGACCATGACCGGGTTATTGCAACCCTGCCTATCGGCTACGCCGACGGTCTTTGGCGCAGACTCGGAAACGGAGCAGGTACTGTAAACATCCATGGTCAAAGTGCGCATTTCGTCGGCAATATCTGTATGGATATGTGCATGGTGGATGTAACCGGAATACCATGTCTTGAAGGGGATGAAGCTGAAATTTTTGGCCGGCATCAGCGTGTAGAAACACTGGCAGAGCAGTGTGGCACCATTCCGTATGAAATACTCACTGCTGTTTCGCAGCGGGTGCGTCGTGAGTACGTGGGTGAAAATTAGCGTTCATGCCGCTGCCTGAGTGTTTCTCCGAACCATTTAAAACTTTTTTCTGACCGTATTGTTCCTGTAAGTCTGTATCCCGAATGAATTATCAGACTGGAATCAACCCGCTGTTTCTGATCCCATATTAAAACGATGTAAGGCATGACAAAGCGTATCCTTAAAAGTCAATTACCCCGCAAACTATGTGCTGCATGCAATCGCCCTTTTACCTGGAGAAAGAAATGGGAAAAAGTATGGCATGAAGTGAAATATTGCAGCGATTCCTGCAGAATGAAACGATGACACATAATACAGTTTTTCTGGTATTCCCCCATCAATTGTTTGAGGATACCGGATTGCTCATGCAGGCAGATACCGTCTACCTTACAGAAGAGTTTCTTTTCTTCCGGCAATATCCGTTTCACAAACAAAAACTGGTATTGCACAGGGCCGGCATGAAATACTATGCCGCTTTTCTGAAGGATTCCGGGATTAAAATGGAATATATAGAATCGACGGATATCCGGTCGGATATCCGTAACCTGCTGGATGAGCTGGGGAAATCAGGAATCAGAGAAATCAGGCATTATGATGTATGTGATTACTGGCTTGAAAAAAGAATAGCAGAAAAATGCCGGGAATATGGGATTCAGCGTACAGAATATGAAAGTCCCATGTTCATCAATAGCAAAGAAGATTTAAAACCCTTTTTTGAAAACAAAAACCGGTATTTTCAGACAGACTTTTATATTCAGCAAAGAAAAAAACTGCGGTTGCTTTTGGATGAAAAGGGCAAACCCATCGGTGGAAAATGGAGTTTTGATGCAGAAAACAGGCAGCGTTACCCTGCAGAAAAAAAACCACCTTCCGTTGTATTTCCTGAGAAATCCGATTTGTACAGGGAGGCTGTTGAATTTGTAGAACGGAATTTTCCCGACAATTATGGTACACTCCCACCGGACATTGTGTATCCACACACACATGCACAAAGCAGGTCGTGGTTAATGCAGTTTTTGGAAAACCGGTTTTCAGATTTCGGGGTATATGAAGATGCCATATCGGGAGAAGAAAGTTTTCTGAACCACAGTGTACTCACACCCATGCTGAATACAGGGCTGCTGACACCCATGCAGGTGGTGAATGCCGCCTTAAAAGTTGCTGACGAAAATAAAATTCCCCTGAATTCGCAGGAAGGTTTTATACGGCAAATCACAGGCTGGAGAGAATTTATCCGTGGTGTTTATTTATACAAAGGCGTGCAGGAAAGAACACAAAACTTCTGGAATTTTCACAAGCCTCTGTCTGCCTCATTTTATAACGGAACCACAGGGATAGAACCCGTGGATCAAAGCATAAAAAAGCTGCTGAGAACATCATACAATCATCATATAGAACGACTGATGGTCATCGGCAATTTTATGCTGTTGTGTGAGTACCACCCTGATGCAGTATACCGTTGGTTTATGGAAATGTACATTGATGCCTATGATTGGGTGATGGTGCCGAATGTATATGGAATGAGTCAGTTTGCCGATGGGGGGATAATGTCAACCAAACCCTATATCAGTGGTAGCAGTTATATTTTGAAAATGAGTCATTTCAAAAAGGGCAGATGGTGTGAAATCTGGGATGCCCTTTTCTGGCAATTCATGCATACTCACAGAGATTTTTTTCTTTCAAACCCCAGGCTTGGTATGCTCATTAAAACTTATGACAAAATGAGTGAGGAGAAAAAAAAGAACATGGCCCGGACTGCAAACGATTTCAAACTGTAACTGTCATCATGGTCAGCCTATAAAGTTTAAGTAATCAATAAGACCGGGATGAAATGTTTCCGGATTTTAAATGAAACAAGGGATGCAAATGCGCGTGAAAGCCACGGATGAATTCTTATTGCAAACCGGAAATCTGGACAAAGGCAGAAATAGATACATAAAACGGGGTATTCCGAAAATGCAATGGCCGGTTTATCAAAATTGTCAGAACTTATGCTGATGCCAGGTGCCGGATTATTTCTCTTCCGGTAAAAAAACAGAAAGTCCCGCTGCTTGCGGGACCTTCCGTAGAAAAGGGACTCAATTTGAGTACTTTCTTGTGCCTTACGGCATATTCTTTATTTCACCACTTTGGCGGTGAAGGTATTTCTTAATCCTTCGTATGAAGTAAGATCCACTTTGATGGAACCCACTTTGATGGCAGACTGCACGCGGATGGGAATGTGGTTCGCATCATCGCTGATCCATACAGTCATGTCATTGCTGCTTTTAAACACGCGGTCTACAACCAGTTTCGGACGCAGCTTGATGCATTTTACCTTTCCGATATCCGAGTTCAGGGTCTCTTTTCCAAGGTAGGTAAAGTTCAGGTTGTATACTTTGTTGTCCAGGTAAACATCAATCGGGAAAGACTGATTGATGACAGCATTGGTAAAATTCAGATTGCGTGCATAGTAGAGGGCAGAGGCAATATCCTGTGTATAGATAGGCATGGCCAGTTCACCATCGCTGTTTCGCATCTTTTTCTTATCGTGCATGTAAATGGCCAGGTCCTCGTCGAAATACTTGTTTTCCCGAACGGTTTTGGCATAGCGCAACGGGGCCAGGGCCTGAACGTCTACCCAACTTTCAAATTTGTCGCGCACTTTGTATGCCCAGTCGAAACTTTTCAGGGTTTCACCTTCGCATTTTACGGCATAGGCAGTGCGGCCGCCGATGTTGCTGGTGGTAGCGCCCACGGACATGGTGATGACAGCAGCATTGATAACCCCGTAGTGTGCCCGGAATTTCAGCTTTTCACCAGCCTGAAAGGCTGTATTCCCCATTTTGCGATACTCAAACGACTGCTCTGCCTGATACTTGTCTTTGGTACCAAACGATTGCACACCGACCAGTAAGCCGAGTGCGGTAAGTCCTACGATTGCATTCCTTTTCATGATAGTGTCCTTTTCTATTTACAGTTTTTCAATTCCCGTGCCAAACTGTGTACTTTACTGAACACTTTTTAGGGATCATACCCCCAAAAGGAAATAAAAAAATTACAATCTGCGGTACCTGGCCGTGCCTGAAGTGCGCACCTGATTGTTTCGCGGATTGCCTTTCAGACCCAGTTCACTCACACCAGAGAGATCTGCTTCTATGGTAAGTGTGGCCCAAACTGTGGCTTTGCCAGCGCCTTCCATATCCAGCCGCACGGTTTCACATTCCATCCGTTCTCCCAGAATGGCGCATGCTCCGGTAAGCCGGGACTGAAAATGTCCCACCTGTCCTTCGGGATGAAACTCACAAGCACCATCCATATCTACCTGCAGTCTTTTCACATTGAGGATACCGGTAACACCACAGGCACCCTCACAATCTATCTGCAGTGCATCTGCCTGCCATTGATTGAAACCAGCCTTGCAGGCCCCGGAGAGTTGAAGCCTGTTTAAATGCCGGGTGTGCAGTACAACCACCGATTTCTGATGGTCGTCATCCAGTCCGTGCGACTCCAGGTGCACTCTGCCATTTTCTATTTCAACCCAGTCCTGATGCTGCAATACCGGACCACTCACCAGCTCCAGTCCGTTTTTTTCATCCTGTACAATCCGCACATCGAAATTCCCTGCTGCTTCCAGTGTTTCTGGTTCTTCGCCAAACCCGATAAATACAGGATGTCCACCCTGTGAAAGATAACCCTGCCGACCCATGGCATAGTGAGATGAAGGGCCAATGACGCCTGAACTGTTCTGTGACGCAAAGTACCAGTCTTTGCGCACGGACAATTTTTTGCCGGCAGGCACATAAATGGTAAACCGGATATGCTGCAATCCCTGATTTTGATTCTCAGGTAATTTTCGGGCTGTTTCCAGATTCAGCACATTTGCATTCAGCGTCCATGCCTTTGAAGGGCTCAGATTACCCTGCGTATTGTATCTGCCGAAACTCCGGATATCCTGACTGATATAATAATTGCTGTCTGGGCTCACGAGCACATCTTCCAACTCTGCCTTTAAATAAATGCCACCATCATTGGGGTTGTAAGGCGACGAAGAGAGAAACAGCGTATCGCCGGTTATGGTCAGTTTCTCACGTTCCCCCTGCCGCAATTGCTGAAAACGGAAACGCGAAGCGGCATTTGCGGCAATGACTACGGCCGCTGTGAACAAAACAAAAGTGAAAATGCCCAGTATTCTCACAGATGTTTTTACCTCAGGTCGCTTGCGTGCAATTCCCATCGATTTCAGGACGATAACAGCAATAGCCAGCAAAATGAAACCAATCAGTATCCCTTTTACCCAAACCGGATGAAGGTGGGTCCATCCCAACAACTGGTTCATGCCTGCACTCCCGTAAATGTCCATCCAGGGAGTGCGTATTTCTGCCATTTCTGTAGTGAGACCCAGCAACAGAACAACCAGCAGAGAAATGAGTACCGCCGTGATAACCCAGCCCGCTACACGAAATACAGCCATCAGAATCAGGCCAATGGATTTTACCACAGCACGCAAACTGCGGCTGAAAGCATCCATGGCCGGTGAGCCGTTTCTCACCCGGTCGGCCACACCCTGCCATTCGGCCTTTATATTTTCCTCTATGTTCCGGCGTGTGGGGGCCTGTCCGCGCATCATCAGTTTTTCCGCAGTGCTTTGTGCTTCGGGAACAATGATCCAGAAGATAATATAAAGCGGCAATCCAAAACCAAATACAAAAACCGAAACAATCCATACAAGACGGAAAATCAGCGGGTCCATATCGAAATAATTGCCAAGTCCGCCGCATACACCACCTATGATTTTATTGTCCGGGTCGCGGAATAAACGGCGTCTTATGTTTTCAGCAGGAGCAGTGGTTTCTGCTGAATGACCTGCCGGCTCATCTTCAGCAGGGCCTATCTGGGCCAGTACTTCTTCCACATCTGCCAGGACCGTATAGGTTCTGTTCTGAAGTTGTTGTTTCTGACTCAGCAGTTCGCCAATGCGTTCCTCTATGTCCTCCACAATTTCAGCTCCGCCCTCTTCAGTGGCGTATCTTTTCTTCAGCACATCGGTATATTCCGATACTCTGCGTGCTGCATCCTCATCGGCAGTGAGCACATAGTGTCCAAGCCTTATTTGTATTACCTTATTCATGATTTATTCTCTTTGATGTTTGATACGGTTTCTATCAGTTCTTTCCAGGTTTGGTCCAGTTCCCGGATATAATCCAATCCTGATTGTGTAATGGCAAAGTATTTTCTCGGCGGGCCCTGTGTGCTTTCCACCCATTTATAGGTAACCAGTCCGCTGTTTTTTAACCGGGTGAGGAGTGGATACAATGTGCCTTCTGCCACCAGCAGCTTTGCCGAAGTGAGTATGTCTATAATGTCTGACGAGTAGATTTCCCGGCGGGCAATCACGCAGAGTACGCAGTACTCCAGCACACCCTTCCGCATCTGACTCTGTGTATTTTCTAGTGCCATAGTTGATGATGCAAAGATATATGCATGTTTTGGTACTATGCAACACATAGTACCAATTTGTACCAACTATTCTTTTCTTTCGACGAAAAGAAAAGAGGATATTTGCTGCATGACCGGATTGCCGTTGCTTACCTCATTGTCCAAAGGCTCAGGCTGTGGCTGCAAGATTCAGCCTGCAGTGCTGCATGAAATGCTGCATGGATTGCGCATCAGGGGTGGCAACGAATTGCTGCTGGTTGGCAATGACCTGAACGATGACTGCAGTGTGCTGGATATAGATAACGGACAATTGTTGCTGCAAACGGTGGACTTTTTTACCCCGCTGGTGAATGACCCCTATGTATTCGGTTACGCTGCTGCCGCAAACAGCCTGGGTGATATCTGGGCCATGGGAGGCCGGCCTCTGATGGCAAACGCTGTTTTCAGCTGGCCACTGGATGTACTGCCCCTGGAAATGGCCAGACAGGTACTGCAGGGTGGAGCTGATTGTTGCGCAAAGGCAGGTATTGCGCTGTCAGGCGGACACAGTATAGAAGGGCAGGAACCTCTTTTCGGCCTGAGTGTTTCGGGTATATGCAGCAGAGCAGAATTAAAGACCAATGCCGGAGCCAAACCGGGTGATATTCTGTTCCTGACCCGGCCACTCGGGGTGGGCATGCTGGCAGCTGCACATAAAAAAGGCATAAGTTCTCCCGAACAGGATCAGGCCTTGTATCACGCCTTGCAGCAGTTGAATGCTGTGGGCGATAAACTGGGCAAATTGCCGGCAGTGCATGCAATGACAGATGTGACAGGATTCGGACTGGCCGGCCACTTGCTGGAAATGTGCAGGGCAGCCCATCTTCAGTCCTGGTTGCTTGCAGAATCGATTCCCCGTATTCACGAGGCGGAGCCACTTGCCGCATCTTTTGTTTTGCCAGACAATGCCATGCGCAACTGGAATGCGTTTGAAAAGTACATCACTTTGGAAAATCAATCCGTTTTCCCCTGGTTGGTAGATCCGCAAACAAACGGTGGATTGCTGATAGCGGCAGATCCTGCTTCGGAATCTGATGTGGTTCAGGTGCTCAGCCAGATGGGCCTCTGCGCTGAAAAGATTGGTGGTTTTACGGAAACAGGTTCTGATTCAGAACCCCGGCTCATCGTGCAATAATCAACCCCTGTAAGAAACGGCTTTTACTGCTTCCGCAATTTTGGATACCGTGGGCAAAAACGCCTCGACCAATGTGGGTGCATAGGGCAAAGGTGTGTCCTGAGTGGTAACGCGCTGTACCGGTGCATCCAGATAATCAAATGCACGACGTTGAATCATATAAGCCAGTTCACTGCTGATACTCGCCAAAGGCCATGCCTCTTCCACAATCACCAACCGGTTTGTTTTCTTTACACTTTCAATCACTGTGTCGTAATCAATCGGGCGCACTGTGCGCAGATCAATGAGTTCCACCTGTATTCCTTCTTTGGCCAATTCTTCAACTGCAGTGTGGCAACGAAGCATCATTTTGCCAAAAGAAACCAGCGTAACATCTGAGCCTTGCTTTACAACATCAGCTTTTCCAATGGGAATCAGGTATTCCTCTTCAGGAACCAGACCCTTGTTGCCATACATCTGTTCACTTTCCATAAAAATAACCGGATTGTCATCACGTATGGCAGATTTGAGCAGACCCTTGGCATCGGCCGGATTGCTGGGAACAATGACTTTTAAACCCGGGGTATTGGCATACCAGTTTTCAAAAGCCTGGCTGTGCTGCTGACCCAACTGGCCTGCACTGGCGGTAGGACCACGAAATACCATAGGCGCGGTAAACTGCCCGTCACTCATGCTGTTGATTTTGGCCGCAGAGTTGATTACCTGGTCTATCGCAACCAGAGAAAAGTTGAAGGTCATGAACTCGCAAATGGGACGCAGGCCATTCATGGCAGCACCCACGGCAATCCCTGCAAATCCCAGTTCTGCGATCGGGGTATCAATCACCCGTTTGGCTCCGAATTCAGCCAGCATACCCTGGCTCACTTTATAGGCACCGTTGTATTCTGCCACTTCTTCGCCCAGCAAAAACACACGTTCGTCGCGGCGCATTTCCTCCTGCATTGCTTCACGCAGGGCTTCTCTGAATTGCAATTCTCTCATAGTATAATACAGGCCAGAAACCTGCAAGGGGTTGCAAAAATAGCACATTTATGCGGCCCGATTCTTCAATCTCTTTCTTTCCTTTCACTTCACATGTGATTCGGCACGGTATTCGCGTTATTTGCAGTAAGTATGAGGGGTATTTTCAATATCGCGGGTTTATTCACCCTGCTTTTTTGCGGATCATTGTCGGCTTTTACCGACCCCGAAACCCATCAATTCACTTTTTACGGGGTGCAGGTGGAAGTTCAGGCAGAGAAAAAACTCAAATCGGTTGTATTTCCCGACAAGGCCATATCCTATATATCCGTTGCCAGATCACTGAACACCATGCACGAATTAAAACTGGACGAAACCATTGCCCAACTGAAAATTGCAGCTAAGCAGATGGCGCTGGATAATGTTGGATTCATGCAACTGATGAAACTGTATTCCCAGCGCTGTTTTCCAGCGCAAACCATCAATTTCAGAAAAGCACTGGTATGGTATGGCCTGCGCCAAAATGGCACAGATGCACTGGTAGCCGGCAGTACAGATTATTTTAATGTATTCGTTGTGATGGAAAACAGTCCCGATGGTGGGTTTTCTCTTTCCCATCAGGGTAAAAAATACGTGAGTATCAGCAATGACAAATACACATACAGCCTGCTGGAGGTGTACAAATTGCAACTGCTGCAGGACAGTGCGAGGGCACCCCTTCAGCTTGACGTATTTACAACACCCAGACTCGGCATGGATATCAGGTACCAGCAGCGGAAATTTGAATACAACGACCATGTATTCACCCTGAACACCCGCTACAATCAGCATCTGGTCAATTACCTGAACGATTTGCCGAGTTTTCGGATAGGTTCGTATTTATATACCTATCAGCCCAGCGACGATGCCCAATACAGTCTGGATGACAGTCTCAAATACTGGCTCAGGGGAAAGACCTATAACGACCAACTCACGTTCTTACTGGCACTGGTACAATCCGCATTCCCGTATAAGGCAGACAGCGACTATCGTGCACGGGAAAAAAGAAATTTCGTGGAACAAACCCTTGCAGATAAGTTTGTGGATTGCGAAGACAAAGCTGCATTGTTCTGTTATCTGGCAACAAAATACCTGAGTGCAGATTGTGTTTTGCTTTACAGCCGTTCACAAACCCATGTGTGTTGTGCCATAGAATTGCCCGACAAAGCACCCGGATATACTTTTCGCTATCTGGGAAAACCCTATCTGGTTTGTGAACCCGCTTTTGAAGGTTTGAAACCCGGAGAAACCGAGCTTACCCAGGACGAAATCCTGAGGTTGGAAGTCTACAATTAGAACATTTGTTCTAAATAAACCGAACGTTTATTCCATTTCATCGTGCAGCATGGAATGGCAGCAGAATATTGAAAGTGAAGGTGCATTCATGCTACTGCCCGGATAATGTCTAAATTCGTGCCGGAATTGTATGGCAGCCACAGATCTGAGTCGGTTCAACAATGACTGGTATGACCCCGGAAGGCCAGCCATTGTGCGTGCACTGTGGTTTCTGGCAAATGCCGGCCTGATGAAATCTTCCCTGCCCGGCAGCAGATGGCGCAGTTCCCTGCTACGGTTGTTTGGCGCCAAAATGGGTAAAGGGGTGGTGATTAAACCCTGTGTCAATATCAAATATCCCTGGAATCTGACTATAGGGGCACACACATGGATAGGCGAAAATGTTTGGATAGACAATCTGGGAGAAGTGGTGATCGGGTCAAACTGTTGTCTGAGTCAGGGCGCATTTTTATTGTGCGGAAACCACGACTATAAAAAGGAAACTTTCGATTTAATGGTACAACCAATTACCCTGGCCAACGGGGTGTGGATAGGTGCCAAATCTGTGGTGTGCCCGGGAGTGCAATGCGGGGAACACAGTGTTCTCAGTGCCGGCAGTGTCGCCACAAAGAATATGGAACCCATGAAAATATATGCAGGGAATCCCGCAGTATTTGTAAGAGAAAGGGTGTTGGGCTCGTGAAAATTTCAATTATTACCGTTTGTTACAATTCCGCGGCTACCCTGGAGCAAACCATTGAATCCGTAATCAGCCAAACCCACCCGGATACCGAATATATTATCATAGATGGTGCCTCCAAAGACAACACCGCAGAGATTGTTTCCAAATACCGTGACCGGATAAGCCATTTTGTTTCGGAGCCCGACAAGGGCATTTATGATGCGATGAACAAAGGGTTGGCGCTGGCAACAGGAGAGGTTATAGGGATACTGAACTCGGATGACCTGTATCACGACAACGGAGTGCTGGCCTGGGTTGCTGACGCCTTTGACAGCGATACGGATTGCCTTTGCACGGACATTGAAATATTCGATGGAAGTCCGGACAAGGTTATCCGTTACTATTCCTGCCTGAAATGGAAACCCTGGATGTTCCGCATAGGCCATCAACCGCCCCACCCCGGTTTTTTTGCACGCAAAAAATGCTATGATGCTGCCGGTAATTTCGACACCCAATTTCGAATTGCAGCTGATTTTGACATGATGCTGCGCCTGATTTCCGTACATGCATTTAAAACGAAAAGAACAGGCCGGGTAACCGTAAGTATGCGCAGCGGAGGCGAAAGTCAGCGCGGATTTTCAGCCATTGCCAAAGCCAACAGGGAAGACCACAGGAGTTTGCGCAAAAACGGATTCTTTTCCTGGTATCCGCTGATATGGCTGAAATATTTTATCAAGATTTTTCAGTTCCTGAAATGAGGATTCTTTTTCCCATTGCTTTGTTATCTTTCCTCCTGTCTTGTCAAACTAAAACCACGGTATTGCAGGATCAGAGCACCGATACCACTCTGCTGCCCGACAGCCTGAATGGTCCGGGATATATTTGCCTGAACACAAAAAAAGAAAGAGAATGGAAAGTTGATTCAGCTGTACTTTTTCAATACGAAAAAGATAGTTTTCCCAAAACAGAATTTACAAATTCACTTTCTATGGCTTCAGCGGACAACAAAACGATTTGCCTTCACTGGGGTGTGTTGCAATCCGGCTCCATCAGTTATCTGCCCTTTTTTCAGGTGAACCGGGATACGCTGGAACTGAATTGGTACAATCTGGTATCTGTGAAAACAGAATACACAGCAAATGGCAAATTGTATGAACCGGAATTTATTAAGGAAGAAAGGTTTGGATGGTACAGGGTAATTATTAACCGCAGTCTGATTCCATGCAAGTATGCGCGCAGCGGCAATGCTCTGCTCAGAATAAATTAAAATTTTCAGGGCACAAATCCAAATTCGGTTTTCAATTCTTCCAGGGTTTTTTCTACCACATTCACATCCATTTTAATGGCTTTGTATGGTCGGTTGTTTGCATTTTTTGCCACTTTGGCCATGTCCACCGCTGCCTGTATCCCGCTGAACACTTTCCCGAATACTGTGTAATTGTTGTTCAGGCTTGGATACCCAGCTGAATTGTTGACGATGTAAAACTGGCTTCCGTTGCTGGCCTTCGCCGGATTGTTGTCCCTTGCTGCTCCTACTGCACCGTAATCGTGTTTCAGCGTACTCAGAATTTCCGCCGGAACCGTGTATCCGGGACCTCCAAAACCATCATTGGTCGAATCGGCATCCTTGCTGTTCGGGTCCCCACCCTGGCTTACAAAATTTGACACCACCCGGTGAAAAGTGGAACTGTCAAAAAATCCTTCACCTGCCAGTTTCAAAAAATTGGCTCTGTGCTGCGGTGTTTCCTTATACAACCACATATACATGGTTCCATACGGGGTTTTTATTTCTATTATTTTTTCTTTTGCAACCGTGGGTCCCGGTTCACTGGTTTTCTTCTTACACGCTGAAAAAAAGCACATAGCTATGCCTGATCCAAAAATCAGCAACAACGATTTCATGGTGCTAAAATAGAGATTGTGCAAATGTCCCTGACTAAGACACATCAGAAAGTGGGAATTTTCTTCGGACCCTGTGAGGTCTCCCATTTTGGTTCAATGCCTACAACCCAAACCGGCAATGAAGGTTGCGGGGCATGCAATTGTCTCACAAAATACCGTTTGCCCAGCGAATCCAGATGTTCCATGTGAGAAACAAAAACGGTATCCCCGGTCTGGAATTCAAAATTCGATTGAACGATAAAGGGTATTGCCATTTTGTGGAATTTCCGGCTATAGAATTTCTCGAGTGGGGCATATCCTGCTGTAAGCCATTTTCCCTGATATGGAAAAGCCATTTTCCCCTTATCCACCTGCATAAAAACCCACTCCTGACTCACGCTGCTCAGGTATCGGTTGGCCTCCCGGAGCTCTTTTGCATTGAACCAGGCAGCTACAGAGATCAACGTCAGCAGGATGATGCCTTCACGTCCCAATGGAATCGCGCGGGCATAAACAACCACGTGGGCATACCAGGCCAGAAGAAATGCAAACAATGGAATAGCCGGTGCCAGGTACCAATGGATCCGGGTCTGGCTCAGGCTCAGCACCGTTATAAACACCAGGACTGTGCCGCCCATGCGCAGGTATGGCCGGCTCCATTCATTCTTTTTAAACCCATATACCAGATGCAAAGCCCCAAGGAATAATCCTGTCCAGAACCACGGAAAATAGGCCGTATAGATTTCAGATAAATAATACCACCAGGGGGTTTCATGCCCTTCATTCTGCTGCAGGTACCTGCCGTGTATTTCATTGTCCCAAACGGCACTCAGGTATCCCGGTGTCAAAACTTCATGTGCCGTATAATAAAATAAAATAACCGCTACAGGAATAAGGATATATTTCCAAACTGTCCTGAACAAGTTCCAGGGCGCCGGCTGCCTGAAGAGTAATAAAAAAACCAGTGGGGGACCCCATAGCAACATGGCTACACCTTTGGCCAGAAATCCCATTGCAAACCAGATCATTCCGTTCCGGAAATGCACCGGTTGGTTTCCTTCTTCCGCAAAACGGTACAGATACATAACACAGATGCTGATACATAAGGTCAGAAGGGCATCATAATCTCCGGTACGCGCTATGTGGTACACATTGAATCCCCTGCAGCATAACAAGACACATGTAAACACGGTAGCCGCCAGCAAACCCTTTCTGCGCAGCAGAAAAAGTTGCCACACCCATAAGCAGACAATTGCTGCAAGTGCGGAAGGCAGACGCAAGGCCAGTGTACCCGGACCCAATGCCTTGAAAAACATGTATTGCAGAATGACGAGAAGATGTGGTTTTGTATTCCAGAAATCCGGCTGCCCATCATAGGTGGTATAGGCCAAATTGTTGGTCTCAGCCATTTCAAGCGCATTGTTGGCCTGCCTGCTTTCGTCCCACAAATACATGGGCATGGCATCCAGCCGGTACAGTACGGCTGCGGTTGAAATGAGCATAAGGGCAATCAGCCATATGTTACGCCATAGTTGCCCGGTCATGATGTGCAAAGAAACAGCCGGGCTAATGAAAAACGGCAATGAGCATGGCCACGGTAGCAATCACGGCTATGCCCCATTTGAGTTTGGATGGCAAGGCTGTGGCGGGCTGTGCCATTCGCGATGGTTGTACCACAAAGCCATCCAACGCAGGAACAATGTCCAGTTGGTAATGACTCCAGCTGGCTGTGGGTTTCCCGTTCACCCATCTGGGTTTGCACTGGGGCATTGTATTCAGGATTAAACGCAGTTGGTAGCACAATTGTGCATTGAAACAAAGACCAACCTGCACGCTGTCTACCACTCCACTATCTGTAAGCCAGAAACGGAAAGCCACCGATTCTCCGTTTCTCTGGAGTTCAGGCCGGGCAGAGCCCAATGCATCAAGGCGATCAGACAAATAGCGGTAAAACCCATCATCCCCTCCGGGAAACCACAATGAATCTTTCTGAGCCTCTGCCCTGCCCACTATAAAAAAGATGCCGAACAGCAGAATCAGCCTCAAGGACGATATATCCGTATCACTTCATGAACCTTGTCACCGCTGTTTTCAAGCACAACGATATAATTGCCGGCAACCAGGTGTGAGGGTATTGCATACTGTCCATTCAAACTTGCCCCGCCGGATACCAACTGACCTGCTGTTGTGTAGAGTTTCACCTGAACATTTTGTCCGGCCCAACCCGGAAAGTGCAGCAACTCACCCGCCTGAACGGGAATGGGATACAGCTTGAAGTGTGCACCAGACCAGGTTTTTACATTTGTATGGTCCACCAGAACCGGAATATCGGCCGTGTCTTTGCAACCGTTGGCAGTGCTTGTGGCTACCTGCTTTACCGTATAGCTTCCTTTGGCTGCATACTGATGTGCCCCCGGAAGTCCGCTGCTGTTCTGTCCGTCACCCCAGTACCACTGGAATGTGGTATTGGTCGTGCTGATAGGAGTACAAACCAGTCGGTTCTGCCATTGCAGGGCCCATGTAAAGCCGGCTGTGGGTCTGGGTTTTATCACAACCGTCAGGGGTTTACGCTTGGAAGCACAGCCCTTGTAAGTTGTTTCGTAATACAGTGTAACGTTCGACAGCATCATGCCATAATTGTAAAGGCTGCCTGTAAGCAAAGGTGTGGTGGTTACAGAATCTTCATACCAGTTCACCGCACCGTATGGAACTTTCACTTCAAACACCCCCGGTGCTTTGGCACAAACTGAATTTGCCGTGGCCGATGTGGGAGCAGGAGGTGTGTTTACCAATATTCTGACACTGTCTGTACCCCCCCCCTGGCATATGCCTTCAGAGGTACGTATAAAATAGTTCTGATTGCCGTTCAGGCCGCCAAAGGCCGGGCGCTTGCCGGTAAACACCGGAGTGTTGTCTGTGGCCGTAAGATGCCAATGTGCAGCACCCCATGGAACGGACAGATAAGGCCTGGCAGAGTCTCCCGGGCAAATGGTATCACCCGTTGCACCATATACATCCGGTGCAGCGAGAATGTGCACTGTAGAAGATGATCTTCCGCTGCCGCATACGCCATTCCAGGTTTCCACAAAGTACTGATAATCGTTTCGGCCACCCGGGGTGAACGCAAAACTATCCCCTTTGGCAATGGGTTTGCCCCCTACACTCACGTCATACCAGCGCAGCGTATCGGCAGGGTCGCTGTGGCTGGCACGCAGGGTAAAAGACTGCCCGCTGCTGTAGCAACCCGAGGTATCAGCAGTAATGACCGGGCTGGACGGAGCAAAACTATTGCTTACATAAGCACCTACTTTAATCCGGCCTGATTTGTTCAGACAACCACTGTTGTTTGCTTGTACGTAATAAAATGAATCTGAAGCCAGTTTACCCGTTTGAATATCAGACCCGGAATATCGGAGGGTTCCGCCTGCCACATCATCAAACCATTCCAGATTTCCAAGGTTGGTTTTTGCCTGCAGATTCGCAACCGCACCTTTGCATATACTGTCATTGCGCACCACCGGATCGGAGGGATAATCATACACCGTAAAATCGATACGGACCATAGGTGACTGGCAGCTAACATTGTCTACCCGCACATAAAAGGTGTCGTTTTTCTGTGCGTTTTTGATTTTATAGGAGGTTCCGGTAAAAAAGGCACCAGTATCAGCCGGATTTTTGAACCATTTCACTGTGGTACCTGAATTGGCTACAATATCCACCGTGGTGCTGTCGCCGCGGCATGCCCTTGCAGGCTTCTTCAGTGTGGGTTTGTCCGGTTTGAAATACACGGTTTTAGTCGTAGTGTCCTGGCATTGACCAGACATATAACTGTATACCGTGGAAATAAGACGGACATTAAAATTCTTGCGCGAAGTTGGTTTGTATTTGCCTTCCACCGTGTAGTAATCACCATTGCCATCATAGTTCCAGCGATGACTGAACTGGGGCAGATTGTAATAAATATAATAATTGTAATAGGCCTGACTGCTCACATTGTTCTTCCAGGCATTCTGAAAACGGACCGTATCAAGACCGTTATAGCACTGGTTTGTAATGGTAAAATCTGTACCGAAATCATACTTCACATAAGGATAGTACTGCATATCGGCATCAAACTGCACACCACTGATGTTCAGCTGAAGACAGCGATACCATTTGCCACTGACAGAACCGCATCCGATGTTTTTCTTCTTTCCATCCTTGTTCACCCAGTTGTTTGTAACCACAACTCCACTCACTGCAGTACTGTCACATTCTACCACCAGGATATACGGGTAATTCAGTGTTACCGGCTTCTTAAAAACAGCCATACGGGTAATTCGGGAAAGGAGAATGTTTGAGCCCTGCACCGTGTCCAGTGTGATGGTATCACTTGCCAGCGGAGTGCCGGAGGGCAAAGAGTCAGCTCCTGCTTTGTAAAGATTGCACCGCACCCGGATATTCACATTCCGCACAGGAGTAGGGGTTAAAGCATACCCGTAAAAAGTAAAACCACTCACAGTCATATTCTGATTGGCCCCATAAAACTGACCCAGACTGGATCCGTTCCGTATGGTCAGTGTATAGTAACCCGTGGTTCCATATCGCGGAAACATGCTGGTATCGCTTTTACAGGCCTGTGGTTTTGACGCACTGCGTGTACCCGGATTCTTCGCAACAGGCACATCCAAAGAGCCGGTAATTTTGCGTCCGTCCGATACAAACTGTGCAGTTACCTGCATGCAAAAAGTGAGGGCAAACAGGGTGAAAATGCTGTAATTCTTTACCATCTTCTAGTTTATGAAATGGTAAAATTACACAATCTCCGTAAAAAACAAAGGGGACCTCGTGGCCCCCTTTGTCATTTTTTCTTCAGTTTCACTTTCCCTTTCCTTCCTGGCGTTTCTTTTTATGCTCTTCACGCAACTGTTCCAGACGGGTAAGCTGTTCTGCAGTAAGGATTCCTTTCAGTTTGGTCTGATGTTCCTCCCGAACCAGTTTCATTTCCTTCTTCAGGGTCTCTTTGTCGGTTCCGGCATCCTTTTTTTCTTTCAGTCCCTTCATGCGGTTTGCAAACTCCGTGTTTGCAGCCAATACCTGAGGCACCTGGGCTTCTGTCAGAGACAGTTCAGTTTTCATCCTTTCGGTCATTTTGGCCCCCATATCTCCTTTGGGTCCGTGATGAGCTCCGGGTCCACCTTTCCCCTTGCCATGCGCCTTAGCCCGTGCTTTCATTTTCTCTGTCTGTGCGGGTGTAAGCACCCCTTTCCAGGCCTCGCGGGCAGACTGCATAATGGCTTTGGCTTCCGGTTTGAATTTTTCCCTGTCACCCCCTGCTTTTTCCATTGCAGCTTTGAGTTTTACACAAGCCTCCTGGTTGATGGCTGTGATTTTCGTGCCCTGCTCAGCGGTCAGATCCAGGCTGTCGTGCATCCATTTGTCAACCTTGTTGACCCGGTCGCATACATCTTTTTCGTTTCCCCTGCCCTTGTGGGCAAATACCGGAATGGCAACCATAGCCAAAACCAGTGCAATCATTGATGTTTTCATTCTCATTTCTCCTTTATATACTCTTTTGACGGACGGAAAAAGGAAAGGTTTAACCAATGTCTGAATTTTTATACATTTTTTTTTAGACAGTCATCCCGAATCTTTTTTTTACCTTTGGCCAATCATTATGGGAAACAATCTGTTGAAAGGCAAGAGAGGCATCATCTTTGGTGCCCTGAATGAAAATTCCATCGCGTGGCAGGTGGCACTCAAATGCAAAGAAGAAGGTGCAGAGTTTGTACTCACCAATGCTCCTGTTGCCGCCCGTGTGGGACAAACGGAGACTTTGGCAACACAATTAAACGCACCCCTTATCTATGCCGACGTAACAAAAATGGAAGACCTTGAAAACCTGGTCTCTCAAAGTATGGAAAAGCTGGGTGGCCAGCTGGACTTTGTGCTTCACAGCGTAGGCATGAGTTTAAACGTGCGCAAGAAAATTCCTTATCCGGAACTCAACTATGAGTACATGCACCAAACCCTTGATATATCTGCCATGTCTCTGCACCGCCTGCTGCAAACCCTGTGGGCTAAGGATGCTATGGCAGAATGGGGCAGTGTGGTTGCCTTAACCTATATCGCCGCACAACGTGTATTCCCGGATTACAGTGAAATGGCCGACGCAAAATCACTGCTGGAAAGTATCACCCGCAGTTTTGGCTACCACTTTGGCAAACGCAGCAAAGTACGCATCAATACGATTTCACAATCACCCACCAAAACCACAGCAGGCAGTGGCGTAGCGGGATTCGATGCATTCTTTAATTATGCCGACACCATGAGTCCGCTGGGAAATGCGAACAGTGAGACCTGCGCCAACTATTGTGTGAGTCTGTTCAGTGATTATACCCGCATGGTGACCATGCAAAATCTGTTTCACGATGGCGGATTCAGTTTCACCGGAGTTGCATCTGAGTTTATGGAGCAACTTTCTGATTCTGCTTTGGGAAAATCTTCCTGATAGTCTATTTTTGTCTTCCAACACAAACAATCAAAGTCATGGGAAAAGGCGACAAAAAGAGCAGAAAAGGAAAACTGTGGAAGGGCACATTTGGCAAACTTCGTCCGCACAGGACAAAGAAAGCAGAGCCGGTGAAAAAGAAAGCCAAACGGTAAGATAACCGTTCATTCAGTGGCTTGAACTCCCGGGTCAGGGAGACATTCTGTATTTCTCCCAACCAGACTCTGTCTGGTCGAACGCGATGCGGTCGTGTACACGGCCTGCACGTCCCTGCCAAAATTCAAAGTGGGCCGGTTTCAGACAGTACCCACCCCAGTTTTTGGGTCTTTCCAAAGGGCCGGATGCCGCATTCTGCATGACTTTCTCCATAGCCTCCTCCAGTTCACGGCGTGATTCTATCCGGCTGCTTTGATTGGAAACGATAGCCCCGGCCTGACTCAATACCGGTCTGGATAAAAAATATTCATCATTCACGGCATCATCTGTTTTGTGGACGGTGCCTTCAATCCTTATTTGCCGTTCCTGCTGCGCCCAAAAAAACACGAGTGCGGCTTTGGGGTTCTCTGCCAACTCCTGCCCTTTGTGGCTGTTGTAATTGGTAAAAAAAACAATGCCGTCCCTTGTAATGTCTTTCATCAAAACGACCCGTGCATGCGGCTGACCCACGCTGTCTGAAGTGGCCAAAACCATGGCATTGGCTTCCGAAACCTGTTCCGCAACGGCAAAATCAAACCAATGCCGGAACGCCAGTACAGGATCATCCGGAAAGTCCTGTAATTCCAGGGAAGACAGGGTATATTCCTTACGGAGTGATGCGATATATTCGTTTTCCATAAATCCGGTTCAAACCTACAACCCAGCCCTGAATGTATAAAAAAAAACTCCCCCTGTTGCCAGGGGGAGTTCTCTATGTCTGAAATCAGAATTACTTGTTGATGGTAATCCGGCGGGTGGTGATACCTGTATCGGTAGTCACTTTTACCAGATAAACCCCACCAGCCACTGAGCCGAAGTTCAGGGTGGCGTTGTTGCCATTCAGTTTCTGAGAAGCTGCAGTGGTTTCACCCAATACATTGAATACTTCCAGTTTCACAATGTTTGAGGTAGCTTCTACGTTCACAACACCATTGCTGGGGTTCGGGTACAGTTTTACCTGACCACCGGTGATATCATTCACACCTGTTACGTTGCGGATGGATTTGTTCAGGGTTTTGCAGCTTTCGCAATCTGCCTGATTCCTGGTGCACAGCGTGATGGTGAAGTCACCTTCGTAAGCAAACTGGTACAAACCGGAAGATGTGTTCATGCTTCCTCCGTCGGAGAACTGATAGCGGTAGAAGGGCAGCGTGGCATCGGCAGCAGTCACTTTTACTGTTCGGTATCCATCGCCAGGAGTCCAGTCATCCGTAATGGTGAAGTTGCTGTTTGGCAGTTCAAATACAGTTACAGGCTTGGTGGTGGTGTTGCTGCACACTCCATCCACAGTAGCAACCAATGTTACATTGTAAGTGGTAGAATTGGTTACATTGTAGGTTTTGCTCGGATCAGCCAGGGTGGTGGAATCGTTGTCTCCAAAGTTCCATTTGTAAGTAATGCTGCCTTGCTTGTATGTGGTTTTGTTCTCAAACTGTACAGGTTTGCCTGAGCAGGTATTCTGTACACTGAAATCCACACTGGGCTGGGTTCCAACCGAAAGCATCTGACTGGCACTGTCCACACAGCCATTGTCCAGAGAAACAATCAGTTTCACATTTTTAGGACCGAGTGTGCCGTACTGGTATGCAGGGCTGTTTGCGGTGCTGGAACTTCCATCACCAAAAGTCCATTTGGTATTGGAAACCGTTCCGGAAACCGCAGGAGTAGTGTTGGTAAACTGTGTAGGTGTGAGATCACAAACCTGACCATGGGTAAAGCTTACCACAGGTGCAGTGTTTACTGTAATCGATTTGATCATTGTATCCGCACAACCGAACTCCGTAATCGCGATATCACGAACATTGTAAGTGCCGCCATTGGCATACTTATGTTTCGGGCTGTTGTCGGTAGCTACCTGGCCATCGCCAAAGCTCCAGATCTGGCCTACGCTTCCGCTGGAAACCGTGCTCATATCGTTAAACTGAATGCCGTTGTTGGTGCAGAATTTCACACCAGGTCCGGTAGGATAAGTGAACAAGGCTTTCGGTTTCGGGAACAGATACGCATTCTTGGTCAGCGATGCTGCACATCCGTTGGCCGAAGCAGTCAGAGTAACCTTGTACTGAGCTGGTGCAGTATACTTATGGCTTGGGCTTGTTGCGGTACTTGTGGGAGAACCGTCACCAAAATCCCATTTATAGGAAAGCGTACCACCCAAAACGGTCGTTTGATTGGTAAACTGGTGGGTTTGTTTCTCGCAGGCATTGGTCACTTTGAATGCTACTTTGGGTATTTGGGTAACAATCAGGGTGTCTTTGCGGCTTCTCATGTATCCATAAATGCCACTGGTCGCTTCCAGTACAGGGTAGTAAGTGCCATAGGTCGGGTAGGCATACACAGGGTCAGAAGCCTCACTGGTATCGCCGGTTCCGAAACGCCATTTGTACTCCAGGTAACCAGATTTGATTTTGCTGGTGTTGTTGAATGAAACCACATCACCATCACACACTTTGATTGTGCGTGTAAAGCTGGGCTCAGGCAGAGGTGCTACATATATATAATGGTTGATTACTGTATCGCAGTTGTAAGGGCCCAAATCCTGGAAGGAAAGAGTGGCATACACTACAGAGTCAATTTCAGTAGTTGTAGGCGTGTATGCCAGGCGACCGGCTACAGGTGATGAACCACCCACCGGATCTGACCAGGTATAAGATGACAATACACGACCACTGAGGGTACGAACCATTACGTTTTTCATTTTCCAACCAGTTCCATAGGTAGAGTTGGGGAAGTTGGTTGGTGCCATCAGGTTGAAGGCCAGGGTATCACCCATAGCTACTACATGGGGGCTTCCTTTTACACCAGCTCCACTCTTTTTGGGTGAAGTCTGGAAAGGTGTGCCTTTATCAAGATAGGCTCCGAAAGGAGTGGGTTTTACCACTACTGTAGAACTGTCCGTCGGACTTGGGCACAAAGGATAACGGTAATAAATATCTCCGTCCCAGTCATATCCGTTGGTGTATGCACCGAAACCTGTATTATTTACGGTACCTGTTTGCAAACGCAGGTCTGCGTTGGTATATGTTGCACCGCCGGTATAATCAAACAACAGACCATTGCCGGGCAAGTCTATGTAAATACCGTAGGTCTGACCTTTTTTCATGGACCAGGAAACAGGAACCATTGTAGGTTGCTGACTACCCATGCTGGTAGGACGACCTCTGTAAATCCGGGTCCAACCAGTGGAAGATGATATAGAAGCGGTATAACTTCCATCACGGATATACACATCACAATCAAACTGATTGCCAACCGGTATTACACCGGCATAAACATTCAGACGTATACTGTCTACTATCAGGTCATTGCTCAATGGAGTCAAATCAAACATGTTACCCATTCCATAATATACATAGGAGTAAGTGTTGCGCATGAAGTTCTTCACGAAGCCGTTGTAGGATCCGCAATAGAACTTATAGGTTTTGCCAGTGGTTCCGCTGGAAAGCAGAGGTGTGGTGTATTTGGTGCCATATCCGAGGAATTGTTTGCCCTGAGCATCGGCATACCATGCCAGTGAGTCACCGGCTTGTTTCGGAGTTGCAGAAATGGTGATTTTCTGACTGCCGCAAACGTTGGTATCACGGGCATCAGGAATCCCTTTCTGGCCCTGGAATACGACTACAGTTTTGAAGGTATCGTTGCCAGCAAAACTATCATTGAAGTTATTTGGCTTACTAGACCATGCAACAATATTGTATGTTGTATTGGGGGTAAAAGTGTATCCGGCCACTACAGTAAGCAGGGTATCTTTTTGAGAAGCCAGTTTGATTTTGGCTTTGTAAGGACCATAAACAGTAGTATTAACCTTCATATAGTAATTCCAGCTGTCCAGTTGGCGCTTACCAGTATTCATGAAACGAGCTTTCAGGTCTTGTTTCGGAGAGCAGCGGTCCAGACTGGGAATGGCAGTGGTTGCTGCCTCGTTGTAAAACGGAGGAATGGTTTTGAACTCAAGTTCCATCCACTGATTGGGAGCACCGCAGGTTGTAGACCCTGCTATGCCACCCCAGTTTGAGTTACGGATGGTATGGCGGAACACCCAGTAATCTGTACCTGCGCATGAGCAGAGGCCGGTACCTGAGGTTGTGGGTACACAGCCAAAGTGCACGATATCTGAAGTACTGGAACCCGTACAACCGGTCGCTGCGCAGGTACCGGAAGAAGTCACTTCCCACTGCCAAGTTGAACCCGTGTTGGGATCTTTACACTGTGCATTGTAGGAAACTCCGTTTTTCATGGCCTGGGCCAGTTTGCGCACGATGTATTGGTCTTTGCAGACACGGCTGTTTGAAGCAAGGCTTCCGTTGATACGCACCTCCAAAAGGGTTTTGGTTGTGGTATCCAGTTTGGCGCGGAACGAAGTCCAGCCTGTCCACTGTTTGTCCGTTTGGCAGTAGGTTCTGCCATTCTGGAATGTGTCCCGGTACAGGATAAACTGTGCCTTGGACACAACTGCCGACGCAAATGTCAGGGTCAGCAATCCAAATCGTAAAAGTTTGTTCATTGTATATTGACGTTATTGGTTTCTTGGGTTAGAAGTAATTTCCAAAAGTATAGAAAACCCAGCGTTTTTTCAAAGCTCAACACAAAAACTTCAGATTTCTGTGACAGTTTTCAGACACTGGAAGTGGATATAATTCCATATATACCTATTTATCAATCACTTAAATAGTAATGGAAAAAGTAAATAAGATACCCGGATGACAAATTTTATTCTGAAAAACTTCAACGCTTCATGCCGGGCATCATACCCGGGAAACGCTTGTTTTTCATCATTTTCATCATTTGGCGCATCTGATTGAACTGAGTGAGCAGTTTATTCAGTTCCTGTACTGTGCTGCCACTTCCGGCGGCTATGCGCTGTTTCCGGCTGGCGTTCAGCAGTTCCGGCCTGGTTCGTTCCTGCGGAGTCATGCTTTGAATCAGGGCTTCAATCCCCTTAAATGCCTTATCGTCCACATCCAGATCTTTGATTTGAGACCCTACACCCGGCAACATACCCAGCAAGTCTTTCACATTTCCCATTTTTTTGATTTGCTGAAGTTGGGCCAGAAAGTCCTCAAAGTCAAAATTATTGCGGGCAATTTTGCGGGACAACTTTTCGGCTTCTTCCGCATCAATGGTGGCCTGGGCGCGTTCTACAAGCGACACCACGTCACCCATACCCAGAATACGGCCTGCCATGCGATCCGGATAGAACACATCCAGTGCATCGGGCTTTTCACCGGTGCTCACAAACTTTATCGGCTTCTGCACCACCGATTTAATGGACAATGCAGCACCCCCGCGGGTGTCACCATCCAACTTGGTAAGCACTACACCCGTAAAATTCAAAACATCATGAAAGGCTTTGGCGGTATTTACTGCATCCTGGCCAGTCATGGAATCCACTACAAACAGAATTTCAGCCGGATTGACCGCTTTTTTCACTGCAGCAATCTCATCCATCATGGCCTTATCCACCGTAAGCCGGCCTGCGGTATCGATCACCACCACATTGTAGTTGTTGGCTTTGGCATATTTGATGGCATTCTCTGCAATCTGGACTGCATTCTGGTTTTGGTCCTCGGAATAAACTGCAGCTTCCACTGCAGAACCCAGAACTTTCAACTGTTCACGGGCAGCAGGGCGATAGACATCCGCGGCTACGAGCAGGGGGTTTCTACCCTGTGCCTTTAACCAGCGACCCAATTTGCCGGTAAAGGTGGTTTTACCCGAACCCTGCAAGCCGGCAATGAGAATTACGGCCGGACTGCCACTGAGATGAATATCGGATTTTTGTCCGCCCAGAATGTCTACCAGATTGTCATGGACAATTTTGGTGAGCAACTGACCAGGAGAAACAGAACGGATAACGTTTTGCCCTCTGGCATCTTCCAGTACTTTGTCTGTAAAATCTTTGGCCACCTTAAAATGAACGTCGGCAGAGATCAGTGCCCGGCGGATTTCCTTCACAGTATCCGCCACGTTCAGGTCGTTGATTCTGCCCTGCCCTTTCAGGCTTTTCAGGGCTTTGTCCAGTTTGTGCTGAAGATTGTCAAACATAATTCGGGGCTGCAAATTTACCCCTGCTGCAGCGATTTACCGCAACAACATCACCGTGCCTTTTTTGCGGTGTATGATTCCATCGAAACCCACAGCACGAAACTCCCAGATGTACATTCCTGCCGGGCAACTTATTCCTTTGTAATTTCCATCCCACCCTTCACCCGGCTGATTGGTGTAAAACACTTGCTCTCCCCAGCGGTTCAGCACACGGAACCCGTAGGAATTGTTCGGATTGTCCTGATACCCGTAAACGAATCCGGCTATGGGTTTAAATGTTTCATTCCGGTTGTTGCCATCCGGGGTAAATGCCGAAGGAACCCATACATAAGACCTGGGAATAAACACGGCAACATTGGATACCGAAGTATCATAGGTAATGCTGTCCTTGACCGCCAGCACCCTGAAAAAGATGGAATCAAGTCCGAATGACTCCAGATCAACATTGTACTGTTGTGTGGTACCTGCATTGTATACTTTCCATGTACCAAACTGACCGTTTTTCTGTCTCAATTGCAGATGATACTCTTTTACACCGGATTGCCAGTGCCTGTAATCATTCCAGTCTATGGTGAGCAAACCGGTACCTGGAATGCCCTGCAAAAAGAGGGAATTGCTCCATGGTCCGGCATTGCCAGTTACACCGCAGTGGTCCTTGAACCGGACCCTGTAATACCAGGCGTTTTTATGTACATCGGCTGCCAGATCACTTGCCGATTCTCCGGAAACTTCCTTCAGGTAAGTGAAACCGGCAACCGGGTCTGCGCATTTTTCCAAAATCCAGCTTCCACCCCTGATGTATCTGTAATAGGGTTTCCAGCGCATTTCGGTGTGGTCGTCATTTGCTACGGTGACCAGTTCAATGGGACTCACACCATCGGGTTTCAGGTAAAGTATTTTATCACAGACCGTATTGCTGCGGGACCTGTAAAGGCCGTTTTTGTGCACGGCTTCTACGTAGTAACAATACACTGCATCGCACAGAAAACTGTCAACATAAGAAATATTGTCCCTGTCTACGATGGCTACCCGCTTAAAACTTCCTCCGGGATCCTGCCTGAACACTTCATAATGACTCAGTTCATTGGACCACCAGTCATAGGCGAGCCAGCTCAGATGGAAGTGAAACGGTTCTTTGATGGTATCCCGCAGCACGATGGTACAGTGCGATGAAGAGGGTTTGCCAATCTGCGAGCAGGTGTCTTCGACCTTAATGGTGTAACAAATGCGTTTATTGCCCATCACCGCCCCGTAATAGGCAGACCACGATGTATCTGTTCTTGCATATTTCACACCCCTTTCCTTCAGGCCGATGCTATCCAGAAATACATGATAGCTGTAATAATTTCCCAGAACCGATTTATTCCATACAAAATCAATGGCATTGTTGTTTTTTACAGTAATAAATGCAATTGGGTTTCTTTCTGGTCCGGCCGTGTCATTGACGAATACATTTCTCTGTGTCCTGCCTTTACAGCCTTTAATATCCGTTACTTCCAGATCGGCAAGGTGATTAAACGGGGCGGTGTATTTCCATTTACATAACGGCTGTGTGGATGTATCATAATAAATTCCATTTTCACCAAAATCCCAGTCATATTTATCAATCGCATGAGCAGGTTTACCGTTGTACCAGAATCTCACTGTATCCCTTGCACATGTCGTGTCAGCCGAAGTCGCAAAAGCGGCATCCGGTGGTTCCCAGACCCGTATACTGTCCCGTGAAATTGTGTCTCTGCATCCGTTGATATTTTCTGCAATCAGCCGCGGGTAAAACAAACCCGGTGTTAAGTACAGATACCCGGGATTGTTCTGATTTTTTATATCAATCACTCCGTCACCGTCGAAATCCCAGTAGGTTTTAACCGTGTAGAAACTCCGGTTGCGGAAACTTACATACAAATCACCTGCGCAACCTTCTGTTTTGCGTAAAAACTGGGTGGAAGTATAGGTATAAAAAGCTTCAGCATTCTTGGAGACCATCACACTGTCATCCGGACTCGCAATGGCGAAGCAGCCGAAGGAATCGTACAACAGAAGCCGTGGATGGAAAGCCTGTACAGGCAATGATTTGTCGGTTACTTTGTAAAAATGATCCATCACCTTGGTAGAATCCAGTACAGAACCGTCTGCAAAATCAAGGTAGAATTTATTGTAATCAGTGCTGGTGTTTGTGAACTTCACCTGCAAGGGCTCACAACCGATAAAATTGCTCATAGCCAGACCTGGCAAAGGGCCTACAACCCGGGCATAACCTTTTTTGGTTAGCGTATCTCTGCAACCGAAGCTGTTTTCCGTGATCAAAGTAACATCGTATCCCGGCCTGGTTTTGTTTTTTTTGTACAAGTGGCCGACTTTGTTGTTGTATACAGAATACACCGAATCACCGTCGCCAAAAGTCCACCAGTTGCGGTTTGCACCCAAAGTTCTGTTTACAAAATTCATGAGTTTGGGTGCACAATACACAACGCTGTCCGGTGCATAGAAGTCTGCTATAACGGATTCAAGTTTTACCACCCGCGTAAATGTATCGGCACATGCGTTATAGTAAGCGATGAGTTTGATGGTATAAAAACCACCCTTAGTAAAAATAACCGTGGGCTCTCTGGCAGTTTTGGAAGAGAAAATGGCCGTGCTCGAGTCGCAAATCCATTTAAACCCTGTGGCCCAGCTCACACTGGCGTTGTGCATTTTGATGGGTTTTTTGATACAACGTTCATTGCCCGGCAGGTCGAAACCCGACTCCAGAGCCACACTGGTGAGGTACCAGGGAGAGCTGTCTTTACAACCTGCATCATTCTGCCATACAAGGGAGTATTGCGCGTAAGACTGCTTCAGTACAGCTGTTGTATTTGCCTTCGAAGAATCAGCAATGGTCAGATTGGCCGGATGGTAATTTTTCCAGCGGAACCAAACCGTATTGCTGCCCGTTTTGTGATTCACATTGGTTAGTTGGGTTGCACTCAAATTGAATGTAAGCGGCTTACAACCAATGTCTGGCCCGGGTGTGACTTTGTACCGTACCGTGCTCACTTTGATTCTTTGCGGGAGTTTTATGGTAACGGAGCAACCTCCGGACAAATTGTCGGACAACGAATAATACACTTCATATCTTCCCGGCGCGGCGAAACTATAATCTGTTGTATCGCCGAACGAAGACTGATCGGGTACAGAGGTGGAATCGATATTTTTGAAAATCCACAATGCCTTCATGCCTTTCAGTTTGGAACTTCTGGACCCGTAAAACCGGATTCCCTGATTTGTGCAGACAATGCTGTCTGAAACTGAAAGTTTGGCTGCCGGGATTTCAACTTTAATTGTGTCTTTGAGGAACAGTGAGTCTTTGCATCCTTTGGTATTGCTGATAACAAGCTTTGCACTGTATTTGCCTGTATTGGCATACTTGTAAAACGGCGCATTGGAAGCCACTGAATAGACCGGTTTGCCAGTGGCGCCGTAAAAAGTCCAGACCAGCGTATTGGGGAACTGAGCACTCCCTTTTCCTGTCGCAGAGGTAAGGAAAATCTCCTGATTCGGACAGGCCGGGTTTGGTGCAACCGTAAAATTGGCATCGATTTTACCACCGGTTACATTCTTTTTCATGAAAACCGTGTCTGTGCAACCATTGGTAGAAACGGCAATGAGCCTGGTAGACCAGGATGCAACTTTTGTAACCCGGTATTCAAAATCCTTTGTTGTACCCGAACCCTGCACGGCTCCGGTGGTATCCATTATTTCCCATTTCCAGGTGGTGCCTGGGCCGGGGATTGAAGTATTTTTGAACTTCAGCGTGTCCGGAGAGGCGCAATAGCTCTGTACAAGGGTTTCGAAGCTGGCCACCGGACCATTTACCCGGATGGCGCCCTTGAGCATTTTATAACTGATGCAACCCCGGTTTACTTCAAAAACTTCCACATCTGCAAGGCCTGTATCTTTGAATCTGCCGGAAATGTTCACTCCCGTGGAAGAATCCAACAGCACCGCCGGACCTGTGAAATTCCAGCCCGGAGCCTTGTTCAGTGAATTTGTAACCTTTGCCGTAAAGGGCTTGTTTGCACAAATGGTTTTTGGCGAAACGGTTACATTCAATGCCACCGAGTCTCCGAGTACCACCATTTTCGGGTTATCGAAAGTGGCAGAACAACCCTGGTGTGTGAAAAAAGTAACTTTGGTTCCGAAGGTATCTGATGTGGAGTATGCAACAGGTTTGGGAAAACGTCCGTTGTATACAGGCGGACTGCCACCTGTAAAAGTCCAGGAAACCGATTTGATGGTCTGCACCCCGGTATCAAATGATGGAATGTAGCGCACATTTCCGGGCAAACAGCCAGAGGTCTTGCTTGTGGCAACAGTAATCGACGGCTTATTCCAGATTCCCACCACAGAATCGCGGGTTGTTTGGCTTGCACAACCCCAACTGTCGCGCACCAGCAGGAATATTTTTTTCCAGCCGTAGGAATTGCTGAACTGGTGTGCAATGGTTTTGGGCCCGTTGTAGATAATGTTGCTTTCTATCAGCCAATCGCGGCTGACAATGTTCGGGGTGCTGTCGATGAGCAGTACTGTATCGTTGTAGCCGCAAAAGACCCGCTTGTTCGCAGTGATTCGGATGACCGGGCTGGGCTTAACCTCAAACGCCTTCTGCTTGCTGATTACCGTTGTAACACCCGCTGCCGTTTTCAGTTTTACATTTACATCGTAAATGCCGGCCTTTGTCATTACCACGGAATAATTGGCGTTTCCCGATTTGTAGCCGGTCCCCGTACCAATTTCCCAATCCCAACTCACACAAGTGGCGCAGCCTTTCAACTGAACTGTGACTTTGCCGGGAATACATACAACAGGAGTGAGTACCTCAATCTCCGGCCCCGACTGCGCAAACAGGCTGTTCCCACAGCACATGGAACACGCAAATAACAGACAAAGTAAGAGTCTTAGCCGGGACATAGTAAACCCAATGTACAAATTTAGTACTTTTGCCTGCAAAATGAAAGGCCTGAAATCTGCCTCTGCTCTATTGACAACTGTCATTTGCTTTGCGTTGCTTGTATCCTGTAATTCATCTCCCAAAAAAGCGGAAAGTGCGTACAGAAAAATGTATGACCACGCCCGCCTGGCGCAGGATTACCACACCGCCATATCTGCCCTCACACTGATGGCGGTTCACGATTCCGCAGGCAACCCCTGGGTATACGATAGTCTGGCGTTTTACCACTATTTTTACAACTATACTCCGGGAGTGGTGCGCAACCCGAACACACCCCTGTATTATGCCCAAAAAGGTCTGGATATCGCGCCGGGCAATGTGTTTCTGAAAGAACTCAAAGGAAAACTGCAACTGGAAATGGGCAAAGACACCCTTTCTTACAACCTTTTTTCTGAACTGTGGCAACAAACCCACGATTACACATACTGGTGGGACATGACCTTCATTCAACTGGGTGCGCGGGGTCGCTTTCAGGATGCAGATTCAATGATACTGATGGTGATGTCGACGCCAGAATCAGACTCGAAAAAAGTACGACTGGAACATATTCCTGAACGCATGAGGGAGGAAGTGCCGGCAAAAGCAGCGTTTTTGTATCTGAAGGGAATCATGCTGAATGCGCAGAAACAGCCGCTGAAAGCGGCAGAAACCTGGAATGAGGCCCTGAAAATTGCCCCTGATTTTTATGCCGTAAAACGGAGTTTTTACGAGATGCAACAAGCGGCCCAGCAAGGAAGATAAACAATGCGGGCGACAATCATTTTAATCATCGCAACGGCATTTGCCGGCTGTGCGAGCAAGCGTGAGTTCAGGGCAGAAATCAAACGGCTGGATTCAGCTCTCATGGCCCAGTCTGCGGCGCTTAAATCAGAAAAGGTACGCAGTCGGCAGGCACTTCAATCCCTGGATTCTGCTACCGTAAAAACTTCTGTGTTGCGCAGCACACTCATCAACCAGAATTATGAACTGTATGGCATAACACGCAAGTGTGGTGATATTCAGGGGGCAATTGCAGCGCTGAATCACCTTGAATTGATGGACAGCAGCACCCATAACTGGATTTATGACAGTCTTGCCTTTTACCACTACTTTTACAATACCGGGAATGGCAATGTGCGCAACGCAAACACGCCACTGTTCTATGCTGAAAAAGGACTTACCATCCAACCCAAAAATACGTTTTTGCAGGAGATCAAGGCCAAATTATTGCTTGAAACAGGGAATGATACCGCCAGTTACGCGTTGTTAACCGCACTTTATGACCGCACCCGTGACTACACATTTCTGTGGGATATGGCTTACGTGGAAATGGCCCGGGGCAACACAAAAAAAGCCGAGCAGGTCATTAAACAGGCTTTAAATTCAGCAGATATCACATTGCGCACAGTGCGGCTGGAAAGCATTGCGGACCGCGTACTGGAAGAGGTACCTGCAAAAGCGGCTTTCCTGTATCTGAAATCCATTATCCTCAACGGGAAACGGGATTATCAGGGTGCTTACCGTCAACTGCAGGAAGTGCTGAGATTGGCACCAAATTGTTTTGCAGCCCGCAAAACCATGTATGAAATGGAAAAAGCCCTTTCAGGCGGTTACTGATTTTCGGTGACGAGTACCCTTTTGAGGTGGAATTCGTCTTTCAGCACGTGATAGGTCATTTCGGCATAATAACCCAGACCCTCGATCACCTTTCCAATCTGTGATGGATCAAGCGCACTGCCGGGAACGCGATAGACCAGAACCACAACATTTTCTTCGGCGTTGTATGAAAACTTGCCATACAACAAATTGATATTCACGGTGAGCAGTTCCTCTAAAAATTCTGCTTTCTTAAGGGTGGGACCATAACAAAATGGAATGGTTACCTGAAAAACAGTGGGGTCTGCACCAAAGATAAAATAATTCCAGGGAGTACTCTGATCCTCTGTCCATGCATCGAGATAAATGGGAATTTCATCCCGCATAAGCAGCCACTGGCCTGGTTCCTGACCTCTTGCTTCTTCTGGCTTTACCCCCATTTCAGCAATGGCGTTGTCTGTTTTCTCAATCAGTTCCTGAATATTCATATTCCACTGCAAAGAAAGGGATGGCAAAGCAATGCATGATTGCTGTCATTTTCATCCAGCAGATTTTGTTTTACATTTACCGCAGAATGCCGGGAGTAAAGCTCAGCGCTGTTAAATGGAAAGATCAGGAAGATGAAACCTGGTGGGCGGGTATACGAAACTGGTTGCTTATTCTCCTGGGCATAGGCAGCGCCACTTTTGGGCTTAAAGCCTTTTTGCTGCCCCACCGTCTGGTAGACGGCGGTGTAATGGGTATGTCTATGCTATCGGCAGCTCTCACTCCACTCCCTGTTTCCCTCCTCATCGTCTTGTTAAACCTTCCTTTTATTTTTTTATCAGCCACTCTTGTAAACCGTCCCTTTGCCATGCGCAGCGTAGTGGCTGCCATTCTGCTGGCGCTGGCAATTTCCCTTGCAGAATTCCCGTCATTCACCAAAGACATATGGCTGGTTACCGTTTTCGGGGGCTTTTTCGTGGGAGGCGGTATCGGGCTAGTCATTCGCGGAGGTGCCAGTATTGACGGAACTGAAATCCTGGCATTGTATCTGAGCCGTCGCAGCAGTCTCAGCCTGGGAGACGTGCATATCCTGCTCAATGTTTTGTTTTTCGGGCTGGTTGCCTGGTTTATCGGACTGGAAACCGCACTTTACAGCATTCTTACCTATTTTACCACTGCCCGTACCACCGACTTTTTAACAGAGGGCGTGGAAGAATACATAGGTGTAACCATTGTAACCCAGAAGCATGAAGAAATGATTCAGATGATTATTGATCAATTGGGCCGGGGTGTAACCATTTATGACGGAAAATTGGGACATGGCAAGCGGGGCCAAATCATCCAAAAAACCGACATACTATATACAGTCATAACCCGCCTTGAATTGTACCGGCTTCAGGAACAGGTGGAACGGGTGGACCCGGATGCATTTGTGGTATACAACAATGTACGGGATACCCGGGGTGGTAAAATTAAAAAACGTCCGCTAAAAAGGCGTTGATCTGTTATTTTGCTTCTGCAGAAAAAATTCGAATGGGTCAGGGATAAGGTGCGGTCCTGATTATTTCCTGAAATGAAACAGGCTCCTGCCGGATTGGAAAAACAGAAACCCCGGAAGTAACTTTTTCCGGCTGTTATTTATACAGATTTTCCAATTCAGCATTGTGCCATGGATTGCGCGGCCTTGATTTTTCATGCTGATATAAAATGCGCCCCAATTCAACCAAAAACGGAATTCCCACTGTATCATATTCGTATACATTGTCGTTGAGAATTCCATTTTCATTACAATACAATTCAGCACTTACCATAAATTCCACATCATTTTTAAAATCGACAATATAGGCACAGTCAGCAATCACGCCAAAGGCACGCCCCACCACATTAAAACTGCGTATATCTGAAGAGTCCGGCAAGGCTGCGCCATTTCCCATAAGCAAATACTTTTTAAACGAATTGGGCAAAGCATAAGATGGATATTTTGATTCAAATGGCCACATTCCCATGTATTTTTTCAATACGTTTAAATTCTCATCACTTACTTTCCATCGCATGGAGGCTGGCAATGCGTGAGGTGTGAAGACACTTGCCAGAACGAGCTGCTGCTCATGCAGGGGGGCAAAATTGTTAAATATAAATGATCGTGAAAATGGAAACAAATACCCGGTATTGTCATAATAAGATTCGCCCATCCACACCTCTCCGTTCGGGTTTCTGAGACGCATAATTCCTTCCTGCTGACGCTGTTTATACAAGGTATCCCGGCCTTTCAGGAAATACACAGGATTGGTCACATAATGGCTGATGCTATCGCAGGGTTGTTCATACCTTTGGATGATGCGATATTGAGGAAATCCATGTTTTTGCAAATTTCTCCCGATATAATCATACCCTAAAAACTCATATACGCGGTTGTAACTTTCATTGTCACTTACCAGCATCATTTTATGAATATAGGCCTCCACCGAAGGCATACTGTCCCGCTGGGTAAAGTCACGGCTTGTGCGGGTCTGACACCAGAAACCACTGTCGGTAACCATTGGGGTGAAAGGCGAAATGCCATATTTGTCCAGGGATTGAATTTTCTGCAATGCCAAAACAGAAAGCGGTAGTTTTACCAGACTGGCTGGATATAAATAACCGGCAGCACCACTGTTGTAATGAAAATAATGGTGGGTGAGAGTGGGTACACCGCTTCTATTCCGGTCTATTTGTGTAAAAACGATTTGGTATTTGTATTTTTCAGGCTGACTCAATACATCAAAAAATGCAGGGCTTGCATTGCAGAACAAGTGCATTAAGAGTGGAGAATCCTTTTCTGTATTGGATTCCTGTGCATGCAGAACTGCAACCCCAAAAAACCATATGAATAATAAACGGTGCAAGACAGATTTTAAAAGTCAAAAATGGTGCCGGATGCGGTCGAATCCGGCTGTATTTACTTTTTCTTTACATACAGCATGTAATTCTGGTCTTTTGTGAGCCAGTGATATCCCAACGAAAAAGGCAGGGGTTTTACATGGGTTGTGTCTTTGTACAATACAGCGAGATCCTTCTGGTATACGCCCTTGAATTCGTTTACAGGCGGCACATATCTGCCATACAGGTAAGGAGTGTACTCTGCTTCAAGATAACGCAGGGGAATACCCGTATCGTCTTCCAGAATGGCAGAGGATATGGCCATGGTTGCCTCGCGGATTTTTGAGAAAGTACCATAATGCATGAGGTAGGATGCTGCTTTTACAAAGGTGTTGGCTGTGCCGAAACTTTTCACGTATTGCGGAATTTCCGGATGTGCAGAAATCCCTTCATCGCTTACATCGCAATTGAAATATTCAAGGGTTCGGATATCATCATATTTGCCTTCAGGGCGAAAAGTGATGCGAACTCCTTCCAGCCCACCCTTTGCCGGGCCGTTGCGTTTTGCAGAATTGCCATCCGGATTAAGCTGAATGGGTTCAATATTCAATACTTCGCAACCTGTGCGGGCCATGAAAACCATGAATACCGGAATAACACCTTTTACACGTGGAATCTGACTCAGCATCCGGCCTGTAATAAAATAACTCCGCTTGAAAATATCACCCAGGGAAGCTTGTATCGATTTGAGGTAAGCCTGCAAATCTGCCGGCTTCATGTGCGCCAGATCCGGGGCTTCACCCACAGGTTCGTTGGCAAGAAACAAATACTTTTTACTGTTCGGGTAAAACTGATATACATGCAAAAAATCAGGGCCGGAGAAAGGATAAAATGTATTTTTTGCAGGATCCACCTTTGTATGAATTTCTTCTTTGGCCCATTTGCGCATCACAGACAATCTTTTTTGTTCCATTTCATCCCACTGGGTACCAAAGCGGGTTGTGTGTTCACTGAAGAACCTGCCGGTGTCCTGCCCCAGCATAACGCTTCCGTCCCGGGTTTTAAAACCTGCCAGATAGCGCGCCATATCATTGTATTTGCGGTCGTGAGGATAATTGTCTGCCTTAACCGTTGTGTCAGACTTTTTTGCCTTACCGGGTACAGAGGGATTGCCTCCGCAGGCGGCCAACAATGCAGAAACACCAAGGCAAATGAAAAAAGGTCTCATAGCAGCACAAAAGTACCGCAAAGCCAAACAGAAAAAAAGAGTACCCTGAACGAATTACTTCGCTACAAACAACATGTAGTTCTGGTTCTTATCAAGCCAGTGGTACCCAAGAGAAAACGGAAGGGCTTTTACCGAAGCCGAATCTGTGGCATACAGTTTGGCGAGGTCGGGCTGATAATGGCCACTTTTGCTGAAATTGCTGATAGGAACAGTATACTTGCCATACATGAAGGGCTTAAATTTGTCCTTCAATAAACGGTATGGAATTCCGGTATCATCCTGCAGCAAACTGGCAGACTTTGCCATTGTGAGATCCTTAATGGTGGTAAAGGTGCCGTAGTGCATGAGATAGCTCGCTGCCTTCACAAATGAGTTGGCCCTGCCAAAAGATTCAATAAATTTTACCAGTTCAGGGTGCGCTTTGAGTCCGCCCTTGCCATCCGTGCCTTCATTGCTGATATCCGCATTGATATATTCAAGGGTGCGAATATCATTGGGTTTACCTTCGGGTCTGAAGGTGAACCGCACACCACTTACACCGCTTGAACTTTTGCCTGAAACGGCCTTTCCATCCGCATCCAGTTTGATATGTTCAACATTCAGAATTTCATGTCCGGTGCGGGACAGAAAAACCAGAAAAATGGGTATCACTCCTTTTACACGGGGTATTTGAGAACCCATGTAACTGGTGATGAAATAACTGCGGCGGAAAATGTCATTCAGGGCAGATTCTATCGAACTCAGATACTGCAATACCTGCTGCTTGCTCATCTTGTCAAACTCCGGTACATCCCCAACCATTTCATTGGCCAGAAAAAGGTATTTTTTACTGTTTGGGTAGAACTGATATACATGTAAAAAATCAGGACCGGAGAACGGATAAAATGTATTGAGGTTTTCATCCACCTTGGGGTACAATTCATCTTTTGCCCAACTGCGCATCAGACCCAGCCGGTTCTTTTCCATATCTGCCCAGCGGGCGTTAAAAGCCGTAACCTGCTTTTTTACCTGCTCGTTGCTGTCATAGGATTTGAAAATACTTCCATTCAATGCGGGTTGACCGGAAATGAAACGCGCATAATCATTGAATTTGCGGTCGTATTTTTCAGCAACAGTTGCAACAGTGTCTTTGGGTTTGGTTTTGGCTGTATCTGTATTGGATTTTGATGTGCTGCCACCACAGGATGAAAGCAAAAAAACAGTGCCGGTAAAAAGGGCTAAAAATATGCGGGTCATTGTTTCAGGAAACGATTTGTTTTTGTTTGTAATCTGTAGAAATAAAATAGAGCAAACCACCCAACAAGGCGGTGCCCAGCCCCCAAAGAGAGGCCTCTGTTTTTTCCTGAATCTGGTAATAACAGATCCAGATATTCAGTCCGATAAACAATGCAGGTGTAACGGGGTAACCCCAGGCTTTATATCCTGCGGGTTTGCCATGACGCATGCGGTATACCACGGTACCTGCTACGGTAAGTATGGTAAACAGGGTAAGGGTAAATCCAATGTAATTGATGATTTTCTCAAAAGAGCCGGAAAACAAAATGATCAATGCCAGTGTGGATTGAAAAATGATGGCATTAACGGGGTTCCCGTTTCTGGTTGCCCGGGCAACGCCATTCACAACCGGCAATTTTGAAAACATGGGTTGAATCACCCTTGGACCTGCAATGATCATTGCCGAAATGGTGCTGATAAGCAGGACACATATAATTCCGCCCATGAGTTTACCCCCGGTAGGACCAAAAATATAATTGGCAGAAATAATACCCACCTCACGGGGCGCAAAGGTGTTCACATCCACAGTCATTTCTGCGGCAGGCGCCACCATGAGAAAAACAATATTGAGCAACACATAGAAAATGGTTACCAAACCGGCTCCATACAATATACTCCGGCTCAGATTTTTCTCCGGGTGCTTGATTTCACCTGCGAGGTATGCACTGGCATTCCAGCCGCTGTAGGCATAGCTCACAAATACCAGGGCCACTGCGAACTTGTTTGAAAGTATATCCTTCCAAACACCATCTTCCATGGCAAAAGAATAATCCTGTGTATTGCCATGCAAAAGACCCGCACCCACAAAAATGGCAATGAGCAATACCTTTATTATTGTAAACACTTTCTGAAAGCGAACCCCTGTGCTCACATTCACAAGATGAATGAGACCAATGACCAGGATGACTCCGGCTCCAAACCAGGTGGGATTTACACCGGTCCAGACTCCCTTTGCATATGCACCCAGTGCGGCAGCTGCCATGGCAATGGGTGCGGCAAAACCCACGGTGGAGCTCACAAATCCTGCCATAAAACCCACCACAGGGTGGTACACCCTGCCCAGGAAATAGTATTCACCGCCGTCTTCGGGCATGCGTGTAGCCAGCTCTGCATAACAAACCGCACCACACAAAGCGAGCACACCACCTACCAGCCAAAGCGCAATGATGGGGATACCGCTGTGCATGTCCACCAACTGGTAGCCCAAACTGACAAAAACGCCTGTTCCAATCATATTGGCCACCACCACGCTGGAGGCACCCAATAAATCTATCTTACGTTCGGACATGAAAAAGTGTGCGAAATTAATACTGAAAGGGCTGTGCAGGTAAAATTTTTCACATTGCGAAAAATGAACCCCGTTCAAGGATTTTAAAAACCCGATTCATGGTTAAGTTTGCAGGAATGACGGACGCCAAAACCCGTTTCTTTACGGTAGATATACATACCCACATCATTCCGGAGCATTTGCCGGACTGGAAGCAGAAATTCGGTTACGGAGAATGGATACATCTGGAACACCACAAACCCTGCTGTGCCCGTATGATGATGGATGGACAGCTGTTTCGCGAGATAGAAAGCAACAACTGGGACGCGGAAGCCCGGATCAAAGAGTGCGATGCCTACACCAACCCCGTGGATGTTCAGGTTTTAAGCACGGTGCCAGTCATGTTCAGCTACTGGGCAGAACCCAAAGACACACTGGAGGTATCCCGGTACCTGAATGACCATATTGCAGAAATATGCCATCTGTTTCCCCGCCGGTTTGTGGGTTTGGGAACGTTGCCCATGCAGCACACCGGACTGGCCATTCAAGAACTGGAACGCTGTAAAAAAATCGGTCTGAAAGGCATACAGATTGGGTCGCACATCAACAGCTGGAACCTGAATCAGCCGGAATTGTTTCCCATATTTGAGGCTATGCAGGATATGGAAATGGCACTATTCGTGCACCCATGGTGGTGGATGGCGAAGACCAAAATGCCAAAATACTGGCTTCCCTGGCTTGTAGGTATGCCGGCGGAAACTGCCCTGGCCATAAGCTGCATGATTTTCGGAGGCATATTTGAAAAACTTCCCCGGCTGCGCGTTGCCTACGCCCATGGTGGCGGCTCGTTTCCGGGCACTTTTGGCCGCATTGAACATGGCTGGAAAGCCCGACCGGACCTTGTAGCTGTAGACAATCCCCATAACCCGCGCAAATACCTGGGACAATTCTGGGTAGACAGCCTTACCCACGATGCCCGTATGCTGGAATACCTCATGGAACTGGTTGGCGCAAACCGCATTTGCATGGGCACAGATTATCCGTATCCACTGGGAGAGGATATTCCGGGCGAACTCATTCGTTCCCTCGCGATCCCTGACACCACCAAACAAGTCATGCTCGGGGACAGTGCCATGGAATGGCTTGGACTGGATAAAAAACTGTTTGTGTGAACGCAGGTAACCTGATTTTCTTGACTGCGGTCATATTAAGCCTGTTGTTTGTTCTGGTTCCGGGAATTTTATGGGTTACGGACAGAATTTTCAGGAAACCCCTTGAGCAGCGCCTGTTTGTTGTAAAATGGAATACCCTTATGGTGGTGACCTGTATCGTCTGCTGGGGACTGTGGCTTTATCTCAGATTCCTGAGCTGAGTGCGGATACAAAAGGCTGTCACTTTTCGGATTCTGACAACTGCTTCACCAACTTATACACCAGATCCAACTCATAGCCTTTTCCTGTCAGGTATTTCTGCAATTTTGCCTTACGCACTGCGGGGTCGGCATCCCGAAGGGACTTTCGTTTTTTATACAGCAACTCTTCCGCTTTTCGTTCATATTGTTCCGAATCTATGCTTCCCACGGATTCCTGAATCAACCGGTCATTCAGACCTCTGGCTTTAAGCTCCTTTTGAATTTTCACCTTTCCCCAGCCCATGGTGCGAAATTTTCCACCTGAAAAGGCCCGGGCAAAACGTTCTTCATTCAGAAATCCATGGCGAATGAGGTGAACAAGTATTTCATCCAATTCACCCTGATTCAAACCCAGACTGTACAATTTGCGCTGAACCTCCTGATGGCTGCGTTCCTGATATGCGCAGTACCTTTCTGCCTTGTGGCGTGCCTCTTCCAGAGTTGGCCGGGTTTTGGGTTTACGGGAGCTGAAAGACATAGAATTGTCTGCTGCAAAAATATCCATCCGGAGCCAACCGGAAGCCTGGAAAGAATTTTATCAGGCCTGTTTTAACGTAAACACAGAAATTTCGGGCAATACACCCATGCGGCCGGGATAGCCTATGTAGCCAAATCCGCGGTTGACATAAAGATGCTGATGCCCTTCGGTATACAAATCCAACCATTCCTTATACAGCATTTTTACAGGGCTCCAACGGTAAAACCGTGTGTCTATTCCAAACTGCATGCCATGTGTATGGCCGCTGAATGTGGCAGCAATCCCCGGGTACTTGGGCAATACTTCTTCTTTCCAGTGGCTTGGATCATGGCTTAGCAGCAGTTTTACCGGAAATGATTCGGTGCCGGCATGGGCTTTTTCCAGATTACCATAGCGGGGGAAACGGGCTTTTGCACTCCAGTTCTGCACACCCAAAACCGGCATTTTGTCGCCGTTTCTTTCTACAATGCGGTGCTCATCCAGCAAAATATCCCAACCTATATCCCGGTGGTGGGCAATGAGGTCCTGCAGGTTCTTGTGTTTTGCCTCATGCGATGGCCAGGGCACATAATCTCCGTAATCATGATTGCCAAGTACGCTGTAAACGCCCAGGGGCGCCTGAATGCGGCCAAAGACTTCTTTCCAGGGTTCAAATTCTTCCGCGCGGTCATTCACCAGATCTCCGGTAAAGAAGACCATGTCCGGCTTTTCCGCCATGATCATGTCAATTCCACGATTCACCGCTTTTGTATCCCAAAAACTTCCGCTATGCACATCGCTGATCTGCACTATGGTTGCCCCTTCAAATCCGGCAGGCAATCCTTTGATACGCAAATCACGGCGACGAATGGTATAGTTGTGTGCCCCGCTGGCTATGCCATGAATGGCTGTGCCAACAAAGGCTGCGCCAACACCCAGTCCCAGCCAGTTCAGGAACTTAAGCCGGCTGATACCTGCAACTGCTGTATCCGCGGCTGTCTGTGGTGCAAACAATCTGCTGTATACCCAACGGAAAACCCGGCCCACATCATCAATGACGAGGAAAATACACCAAAACAATTTACCAAAGAATATGACAAATGAAATGGCCGAAACGATTCGCATTGCGGCGGGAGACATGTGCAAAACATCCATGCGCCAGAGGAGAAAGAACAAGAAATTGGCAACGGTGTAACCCCAATAGATGTATTTCAGAATTGACCGGGACCGCAGGGACCAGTTTTGGGTAAGGAATTTTACACCCTGCCAGGTATAAAAGTCTATGGCCAGAAAGATGGCTGAAAAGAAAAGAAATCCTAAAACAGGGCCTTTAAACATAATGAAGTGGGCGAAATTACCATCATAAACACGCCGGGGCTGCGAAAGTTCGTTGGATTTCACAGTTTTCCCGTTTGATTAAGCGGTAAGACGAATTCTGTCGGATTTTACTTTTTGTTCAACGCGATTTTAACAAATCCGCATGGTAAAAACCTGCCTTTCCCTAATTTTACCCCCTATGAATCGTGGAATGGGACTTATCCTGATGTTGTGGGCACTGGGTGCTCAGGCTCAGCAGACAGAAGCAGAGCTGATGCAGAAAATGAAGTTTCGCAACATAGGTCCGGCAGGCATGAGTGGCCGCATTACAAGCATAGCCGTAGTGCATCGCCAGCCACAAACCATGTATATTGGCGCTGCCAGCGGTGGTGTATGGAAAAGCGACAACGGCGGCATCAAATGGAATCCCGTTTTCGATGCGATGGATGTGGGTAGTATTGGTGCACTTGCTATCTATCAGGCAAACCCAGCGGTTGTGTGGGCGGGTACCGGAGAAGGAAACCCGCGAAACAGCCAGAACAGCGGCAAAGGCATTTATAAGAGTATGGATGCCGGGCGCACCTGGAAATTTATGGGACTGAAAGAGACCAGAACCATTCACAGGATTATCACCGACCCCATAAATCCGGATGTGGTTTATGCAGCAGCTATGGGCAGTGCATGGGGGCCGGGTGAAGAAAGGGGCGTGTACAAAACCACAGATGGGGGCCAAACCTGGACCCGTATTTTGTTTACCAACCCACTGAGTGGTTGTGCAGAACTGGTAATGGACCCCACCAACCCCAACAAACTGTTTGCTGCTATGTGGGAATACCAGCGCAAACCCTGGTTTTTCCAGTCGGGCGGCAAGGGAAGCGGACTATACATGACCACAGACGGGGGTAAAAACTGGAAAAAGCTTGGGCCGGAGAACGGTTTGCCAGAAGGCTTGCTCGGGAGAATCGGGATATCGGTCGCCCCATCCAAACCGGATAAAGTGTATGCAATCGTGGAAAGCAAAACCCTGGACTTTTATGCCAGCACAGATGGTGGATACTCCTGGAGCAAGGTGAGCAGCCAGGAAAACATGGGAAACCGGCCCTTCTATTACAATGAAATTTACTCAGACCCTAAAAATGAAAACCGGATTTACAGTTTGTGGAGTCAGGTGGCCAAAAGCGAAGATGGAGGCCGCACCTGGCAGATTCTGGCAGATTGGGGCCATATCCACCCGGATCATCATGCATTTTACATACACCCGGAGAATCCGGATTTCCTGATCAATGGCAACGATGGGGGGCTGAATCTCAGCTATGATGGAGGCAACACCTGGCGCTTTGCCGAAAATCTGCCCCTTGGGCAGTTTTACCATGTGCAGGTGGATGAGGATATGCCCTACCATGTGTATGGCGGACTTCAGGACAATGGCAGCTGGCGTGGTCCGGGGTATACCTGGTACCATGGTGGGATACGCAACAGCGACTGGCAGGAACTGCTTTTCGGGGACGGGTTCGATGTGGTACCTGTGCCGGGAAACAGCAACGAAGGCTATGCGATGTGGCAGGGTGGAAATGTGTACCGGTATAACCTCACTACCCAAACCAGCGAAGCCATAAGGCCCACGCACCCTGCAGGCATTTATCTGCGTTTCAACTGGAATGCCGCGATTGCACAGAATCCATTCAGACAATACGGATTGTATTACGGCAGCCAGTTTGTACACCGCAGCCGGGATGGTGGCAAAAGCTGGGAGATTATCAGTCCTGACCTTACAACCAACGACACCGCCAAACTGCACCAGGAAAAAAGCGGCGGACTGACCACAGATGCCACCAATGCCGAAAACCACTGTACCATCATTGCCATCACTCCTGCGCCATCAGACAGTTTGGTGCTATGGGTAGGGACCGACGATGGCAACCTGCAACTCACACGAAACGGAGGCAAAACATGGACCCTGCTCAGCGACAAAATACCCGGAATGCCAAAAAAAGCGTGGATACCTTCCATTTGGGTATCACCCGTAAATGCAGGGGAAGCCTGGGTTGTGGTAAACAACTACAGGCAGAATGACTGGGAGCCATATCTTTTCAAAACCACAGATTTTGGTGCCACCTGGAAGCGTATGGCCGATGGCAGCAAAGTAAGCGGGCATTGCCTGAGTGTGATTCCCGACTCAAAACAACCCAATCTGGTTTTTCTGGGCACAGATCATGGATTGTTTGTAAGTTTCAACGCGGGAAATACCTGGAAAAAATGGACCGGATTCCCTTCTTGTCCCGTCCAGGATATGAAAATTCAGGAACGCGAATCCGATTTGGTGATAGCCACCTTTGGCCGTAGCATCTGGATTCTGGATGATATTGAACCCCTGCGCACCGCGGCCGGCGGATGGACAACAGATAAAACCGATTTCAAAATCCTGCATGCAACGGATGGCGTACTGGCCAATTATATGCAGGCACCCGGTGCGCGTTTTGGTGCCGATGCGGCCTATGAAGGACCCAACAAACCTTTCGGTTCTATGCTGAGCCTGTTTGTGAAAGGGAACAAAAACACCAAAAGCGGGAAATGGGAAAAGACAACCTGCACAGGCCGGGTGTACAACACAGCAGGGCAGGTGGTTCGCACCCACAAATTTTCATTTGACAGTGGTGGATTTTACCGCATTCAGTACCGCCTTATCAGCGACGGATTCCGCTATCCATCGCATGGCACGCCGGACAAAGAGAGCAGTATGCCCGAGGGAATGCGCGTGCCACCCGGCAGATATAAGCTGGTGATTGAATGTGGCAAACAGAAAGACAGCGCGCAGATAGAGGTGAAACTGCCCCCCGGAATTACCTGGGATGCGGCTGGATGGAACCGTAAACAGGCTCTTTACAATCGGTTGAAAACCGCAGCGGGCAAAGCAGAAAAAAGCTTTGAAGGACTGAAAGAAGCCGAAAAAACGCTGGATATGGTTACCAATGCCCGGTATGCAGATGACAGCGCAAACACACGGTTGAAAAAGTTGGCCGAACCTCTGCGGGACAGCCTGAAGACATTAAAATGGTTGTACATGTTGCCTGCAGATTTCAGAGGTTACGAAGACGTATCGGTACATCTCATGAACTGGCTGGCTGATGCAGCCGGACTGATTGAGTCATCAGCGGCACCATCGGGAAATGCAGAAACAGCAGTGTCTCTGGCAGAAGCAGAAACCACAAAAACAATTGCCCGTGTCAATGCCTTTTTTGCAGGTCCCTGGTTAAAATGGAAAGAAGCAGTTGAAAAGGAAAAAATGAAGCCGTTTAAAGATCTCGGTGGATATTGAGTAAAAAAACTGTTGGCTGCGGTGCAAATCCGGTTAATAAAACCACTTGCCTGCGGCCAGCGCATACAAGCAGCAGCGCGTTCCTGCAGGGGAAATCAGTTTTTGTTAAATAACAATATACTTCTATAGCTGTACATACATTTCTGCTGCAGGGCATTTTCAGCATAATCTGCAAGATGCTGTTATAAAGCATCTGATTCCAAAAGTCGTGGCTTTATTTAAAACAAAATTTCAACCCCCTTTGCAGGGATTTGCATTTGCAGGCGTGTGCCTTTTAAAGTAAAAGCGTGTCCGGAATAGCTGTGCTTTATATCTCCTTTCAAAGGAAAATTGATTTCGCGGGAGATTTCAGAATCATTTGATAGGATGACCACTTTTTTCCCAAAATAATTAAATACAGCTGCATGGGTTTGAGAGTCGGGACGGGTGATGCGAAAATCTCCAAACCGAATGGTCGTTTGTAATTCGGATTTTTTAAACAAATCCTTCAAAGCCAGCAAAAGAAAGTCACCCTGTGAAGGTTCCGAAGTAAAAAGTTGTACGAGGCGGGACGCTACAGCCTCCGCGGAAGATTCAGCAGAGATTGTATTATCCGTTACCAGCTCCTTTGTGATGACCCTGCCGCGGTGAAGGGGAATACGCTGCATGCTGCTGCAGTGAACGGAATCTGCGCAAATAAGCTGTATATAACTGTGTTCTGTCTGTGCGGCAATTGCCGGTATCCAAACACGTATTTCTTTGCCATTGGTTTCACCTTTCAGGGGAAAATTCTGCCACAACGCGATGATTTTATAGGGTTTTCCGCCCTCCAGGCCAAAAGTGATGGATTTCTCGTCGAAATTCTGGGAAAAAATCTCAATCCGTTTAGCGGAATTTCCCAACGATTTGTCCCTGGTCACCACCTGTCGGTAAGCAAAACCATCCTTCCAATAATTGATGAAAAGCAAAGGGAAAACAGCATTTGACGGCTTAACTACCATTCCCCTGTTTTTCAGCGCCATCTTGTCAGACAGTGTTAATCCTTCTGAAGTGGTGATGCTGTCCCAGGCTATGGTGCAATTGAGCATGGCCTCATTCACAAAAAGGGAATCTGAAGCCAGTAAAACGGCAGGCATCAGTGATTCACATGCCATCTTTTCCGGCACAGGAATGGTGTAAATGGTGGGTTTCATCCACTTCCAGATGGCCCAGGTAACGGCAATCAATGGTAGTATCCAGAGCATTTTCTTCCAGGGCGACCGGAAACGATTCACTTCTTCCATTTTGAATGTTTGTTCTAATTTAACCGAATAAATATTCTATTAATTCCGCTTATCAAAACCCCAGCTGAGTTTATTGCGCAATGTATCCATAAAATGGTCCCCTTCCAGCCGTATCAGATTTAAGGGATGGTCTGCTCTGCGGATGGCCATCTGTACATTTCCGTTGATGGAATGACTCCGGCTGTCCAGGGAAGCCAGATAACTGTTAGCACGACCTTCAATTTCAAAACTGATCACGTATGCATCACTCACGACTACCGGACGCACATTGAGATTATGGGGTGCGATGGGTGTAATGACAAAAGAATCTGACCGTGGAAAGATAATGGGGCCTCCGCAACTGAGTGAGTATCCCGTGGAGCCCGTGGGTGTAGACACAATCAGCCCATCACTCCAGTAGGAATTCAGAAATTCACCATTAAGGTAAGCGTGTACCACAATCATACTGCTTGTTTCTTTTTTGTGAATGACAAAATCATTCAGGGCGAATGGAAAATCGAACATTTGTTCGGAAGATTCCAGGTGCAACAGGGTGCGGCTTTCGAGGGTGTAATTGCCGCGTTCTATATCCTGAATGGCCTTTTGAATTCCGTCTATACTTATTCCAGCCAAAAAACCCAGGCGGCCTGTATTGAGACCCAAAACCGGCACCTGACTGTTCCTTACGATGGATATGGTGTCGAGCAGAGTGCCATCTCCTCCCACACAAATAAGTGCATCTATCAGGGGTTTTTGAGGGGTACAGTATTGAAAAGCGTGCAGGGAAATACCGGAAGAAATATGGATATGAATATAATCCACAAGAGACTGCGTGCACCAAATTTCATGACCTGCAGATTCCAGTGCAAGCAGCAACTTGCGAAATCCCTCTTCGTGTTTGCTGTCTCTTACAGATTTTGCATAAATTCCTATTTTCATGATCTGTGCATCAAAATGCGTTTTTAAATGAAAAATTCCATACCACGGTACCCAGGCCGTTTGCTGCGGCTTCCACACGCACAAGTGAGTCGTAATAAAACGTAAAATCCAGGCCTGCGCCGGCACCGGTCATCCACTGTTTGTTCAGTGTGTTCAATGGGTTCAATGCAGGTGTTAATACCCTGCCTGCATCTGCAAAGATATTCATCCAGAGGCTTATGGGTACTCTGCGGTAATTTTTAAGTGCAGATCCACGCCCGAGTCTGGCCGTGCGGTTTTGCAGCAAAGCGCGCCGCAATGCCAGTTTGCCAAGCACAAATCCGTTCCCATCAGCTACCCATGGCTCGTATCCCCGCACATAGTCCGATTGATAACCCAGGGCACGCAGGCGGTTGTATGGAAGATATCCGGTGGTGTACCGGGCAGTAAATCCAGAAACCCAAACCCAATGCCTCCTGAAGGGTTTGTAAAAGGAGGCCTTTAATAAAGCAGTCAATGGGAATTCCGATTTTGCGGATGTGTACAACCCCTGCTGCTGAATGGCCAGCCTCAGGTAGTGACCCCCTGTAGGATAATCCCGCTGGTTCCGGTGGTCATCTGTAAAGGAAATTCCGGCAGAAACAGTATGCATGCCTGCTGTACCCAGCAAATACTGCGGATTGGTTTTGAAAGCAGTATCTGAAATGATATTGCGGGTATATCCCTGTTCAAATTCCAGCCTTCTGAAATAATTCAACCGGTGTTTCTGCACCAGGCCGGCTGTGAAATTTTGCTGAACCCTCCGGCTGTCATCGTGCAGAAACTGCAACTTGTCTCCGGCTGTATTCACCCATAATTCATGATTGGTCATATACTGGGCGTGAATACCATAACTCCAGCCACGGTTATAACGGGTAAAAGGGGATGTGAGGCGGATTCCGGCCACCTGATTGTAACCGCCGATTGCGGTAATCTCCGCACTGTAGGCCCTACCCCATATATTATTGATGTAAATGGTCCCCCCATAAATCAATCTCCCTGCATCTTTCGTTTTCCACCAGATATTGAAATTACGGTCGCCCCAGCCCAGCATGGGAAGACCCCAGACAAAAACCCTTTCTGCCACCTGAATGAGAAGGGTATCTGAATGGCTTTCTACCAGGACATGGTTAAACAGGCCCAGGCTGCTCAGTCTTTTTTGCCAGACCGGAAACTGAATACCCGGAAATTGAACCGTGTCTCCGGGTTTACGGCCGGTTTCGCGCAGAAATACGGAGGGATGTGTGCGCCTGTTGCCAATAATCTGCAAATACCGGAAATGAAAAACAGAATCAGGTTGTTGCGCCTGTATCCAGCCAAAAATTCCGGCCAGAACAACAAGCAAAACCACCCCTTTTTTCATCGTTCGTAAATGCAAAAATCAAAGGCGAAAGCATGTTTATCGTCGGATGTATGGTGTTCCCGAAAGGTTTCCTTCCATACCGGATCCAGGGACGGGTAAAAAGTATCTGCTGCGGGAAAAGCGGCATGCACAAGTGTCAGATAGAGCCGGTGGGTAAATGGCAAAGACTGCCGGTAAATTTCACCGCCTCCAATGATGAAGATTTCATCGGTATCAGACAGGCGGGCCAGGTTGAATGCGGTGTGAATATCCGGAACTATCTCGAACCCTTCCATTTTCAATTCCGGATTGCGCGAAATGACAATGTTCTGCCTGTTTTTGAGGGGGCGACCCAGACTTTCCATGGTTTTGCGCCCCATGATGACAGGATGCCCGCGGGTATGTTTCACGAACCAGGCAAAATCATCCGGCAGATGCCAGAGCAGTGCATTGCCTGCACCCAGTTCGCGGTTCTTACCCATAGCAGCGATGTGAGAGACAACAGGCAATTGCATGGGACAAAGGTACTGGAACACATACGAAAACACAGAAGACTGGCTTGATTCTTGCACGTAAAGGCACATGCGGTTTCTTTGGATGTGGTTGGTTCTGATTCCGGGTTTGCTTGAAGCCCAAACCGGAGCAGATAAAGTGAGCATACAATGGAAGGACTCCGTACCGGGGGATTATTCATTCAGCCGGGAATGGAGTTACAATGTGAATGTGTTTCGCAACCAGAAGGGACAGCTCGTGTGCGATGGATTTTGCGATCCTCAACTGGAAAAACTGCGGACAAAGGATGGAATTATTCCGGTAAAAAACAGGAAAGCCTATTATGCAGCATTCGATACCAGCCATTTTCAGTGCAATGCTGTCATCAGCAGCACTATGCCAGAGTTTATCGGAAGCCGGTTTTTTGCCATCCGCAATACCGGCGATACATTTTTTCTGAAAACCCATGGTGACCCGGCAAACCATTCCTGGCTGGAACTCACTCTGATGGGGGATTCGGTAAAGTGCAACACCAGATTGCTGAGCATCAGTTCGGATAAAAACCGGCATTATGAGTTTCTGAGAGGAACAGTGGAACTGGATAAAAACCAGTACGCCAGGCGGCAGCTGCGAGGCAAATTCTATCTGGTTTTCCGTGAATCGGAAAGTGGAAAACACATGGCATGGGAAGGCAGAATGGACGGAAAACTGCCCGAAAAAGGCAAATCCATCCCGGCGCCAGGATTCAATCTGGGTCAGTAGGCCGGAAAGCCGTATCTTTGCAGGCTTTTTCATGAACCGTATAGTTGCAATCGTCGGCAGGCCCAATGTGGGCAAATCAACCCTATTCAACCGGCTGACGGGTGAACGCAAGGCCATAGTGGATGATGTAAGCGGGGTAACCCGCGACAGGCATTATGGCACATCAGACTGGAACGGGATCAACTTTACGGTGATTGACACCGGTGGTTTTGTGCCCGATAGTTCGGATGTATTTGAAGCAGCTATCCGCGAGCAGGTTCATATTGCCATTGAAGAAGCAGCAGTGCTTCTGTTTGTGGTGGATGTAACCACCGATGTAAATCCGCTGGACGAAGAATTCGCCTCGGTGCTGCGCAAAAGCAAGAAACCCGTGTTGCTGGTGGTGAACAAGGTGGACAATGACCGCCTGAGTCAGGACAGTCCGGTATTCTACAGCCTGGGATTTCCTGAATATTTCGAAATTTCTGCCATAACAGGCAGTGGTACCGGAGAACTGCTGGATAAATTGGTTCCATTGCTTGAACCTGCCAAGCCGGATTTACAGAAAGAGGAAGAAAAGGATTTACCCAGAATTGCCATTGTGGGCAGACCAAATGTGGGCAAAAGCAGCCTGATTAACGCACTTACCGGGGCCGACCGCAACATAGTAACCCCTGTGGCAGGCACCACCCGGGACAGCATTGATACCCGTTATACCGCATTTGGCCGCGACCTGGTGCTGGTAGATACTGCAGGCATACGCCGTAAAAGCAAGGTAAGTGAGAACATCGAATTCTACAGTGTCATGCGCAGTTTGCGGGCACTGGAAGACAGTGACGTGGTAGTGCTTGTATTGGATGCCACGCTGGGTATGGAGGCACAGGACCTGAATTTGTTCTGGATGGCGCACAGACAGGGAAAAGGTGTGGTGATACTGGTGAACAAATGGGATCTGGTTACCAAGGACAGCAACACCCATCTGGAATATACCAGGATGATTCACGAACGGATATCACCATTCACAGATGTTCCTATTCTCTATATATCCGCTACGGAAAAACAACGCATTTATCAGGCCACCGAAACGATTGTAAAGGTGTACGAAGGGCTTACGCTGCGTATTCCCACGCATGAACTGAATGAATATCTGCTGCCCCTGATAGAGGCATTTCCCCCGCCAAGCCGCAAAGGCAAATTTGTAAAAATCAAGTACGTTACCCAATTGCCCAGCAGACGGGTGGCATTTGCACTGTTTTGCAATCTGCCCCAATATGTAGCCGAGAGCTATACCCGTTTTCTGGAAAACAAACTCCGGGACCGGTATCCGCTAACCGGCGTGCCGGTTACTTTGTTCTTTCGCAAGAAATGAGCACCCGCAAAGACATACGGTCTTTGAGCAAAGAAGAAATAATTACTGCCTTACAGGCTATGGGCGAGCCTGCATTCCGCGGCAGACAAATCTGGCTGTGGCTGTGGAAGAAATCGGCCCGCAGTTTTGCCGAAATGACCGATTTGTCGAACGCACTGAGAGCAAAATTGGAAGAAACGTTTGAACTGAAACCCGCCAGCATTCACCAAACCCAGATTAGCAATGATGGCACCGTTAAATGCAGTTTCAGGCTTTGGGACGATTCCTTTGTGGAAGGGGTGCTTATCCCCACCGATTCGCGGACCACGGCCTGCGTAAGCAGCCAGGTAGGTTGCAGCCTCGACTGCAAATTTTGTGCAACAGGATATCTCAAAAGACAGCGAAATCTGGATGCACAGGAAATTTATGATCAGGTGGTATTGCTGAATGAGCTGTCCATGAAACAGTATGGCCGGCCCCTGGACAACATTGTTTATATGGGTATGGGAGAGCCCTTGCTGAATTATGCCAACATGTGGCGCAGTGTGGAGCTGATTACTTCTGAGGAGGGATTGCACATGAGTCCGCAACGGCTCACCATAAGCACTGCCGGTATAAGCAAAATGATTATGAAGCTTGCCGATGACGGGGCTCGTTTCAACCTTGCACTCAGCCTGCATGCAGCGAATGATGAAAGCCGGTCTTCCATCATGCCCATCAATGTGAGCAATCCACTGGACAGTTTGGCAGAAGCTTTGGGCTACTGGTATCGCAAAACCCGCACCAGGCCTACTCTTGAGTATACTGTCATTGAAAATGTAAACGATGGCGACAAGGAAGCCAGGGATTTAATCCTATTCGCCCGCAGATTTCCCTGTAAAATCAACCTGATCGAATACAATCCCATAAGGCAGGCCGACTATAAGCCTACGGGTGAAGATCGGCTGAAATCCTTTGCTGATGCGCTTTCTGCAGCCAAATTGATTGTGAATGTAAGACGCAGCCGGGGCAAAGATATTGACGCTGCCTGCGGACAATTGGTTAACTCCGGGCAGGATTAATCGGGTTACAAATATTTAATATTTCTAACCCATTGATTCACAAGTGTTGATATACTAAATATGACAATTTCCAGATAATTGCTTGTTTTTGCATTTGATTATGCATAAGTTGCACTGTCAAATCTCAGAGCTGGGGGGCCTGAAAGATCGGATTGCCGGGAAATATTCACTGCCCCCGGGCAACGGATTTGCCATACGTCATGTCAAACTGATATACTATGAACTAAGCAAATCAAAAAAACGGAGGGTTAATATGGGTCTTACTACTTTGAGGGGTGCAATCCTGGGGAGGGTTGTGCTGCTCACACTTTTTCTGTCGTTATGGAACAGCGGCTGGTCCGCCTGCTCTAATTTCTCACCCAGCTTCAGTTATTCACTGTCCAAGAGTTGCGGTGTACCCGTTACTGTTAACTTCACCAATACCACCACGGGAGTGAGCTCAACTGTGGCAAGCTACGTGTGGAAACTGGGAAATACAGTATTTAAAACGGGAGTCGGCAAGGGTACAGCTTCCTATAAAATTTCAAGTGCAGGAAGCTATACGTTTAAACTTGTGGCCACGGATACCGGTAAAAGTCCTTGCAAGGATTCGGTTTCGGTGACGGTGACCATTTCTATCCGTGCTCCTAAAATAAAGGATCCGAACGGAGTGTATTCCTATGCTCCGGAGTATTACAACTGTATCAGCACCTTTGGCACACCCGATACGTTTGGTGTTTTCTTCGAAGTGCAGGATACAATGAACAATTATGTCATCCGCTGGGGTGACGGGAATTCCAACTCCGGTTCCATGCTGCTGAAAACGCAGTCCGTTTATCACAAATACACATCTCTGGGTGTATTTACACTAATGGCTATAAGTACCAAAAACGGGTGTACGGATACGTTGTATGGTGTGGTCATTAACGAGAGGCAGCCAGTTGCAGGAATCATTGGCCCACCCACAGGAACAAACGGAGGTTGCGGGCCATTAAAGGTGAGGTTCATCAATAATTCTCTGAATTCCTCACCTGCTACCAGTTTTATCTGGAAAATGGGGGATAGCACCACCTACACCCTCGCTAGTACCACCTATAAAGACACTCTCTACCATACGTATAAGAGAATGTTGTGCAATGGTGTGGTAACCCTCACTGCAAAAAATTATTGTGGAAGCAGCTCTGCGACCTGGAATCCGATTCAGGTTTCCACCAAAGATACAGCCATTATCAGACCGCAAAATCCCACGAACTGTGACCTTACCAAGGATTTTGTGTTTGACAATCAGTCGCAGAACCGGTTTTGCAGTACACCAAACCCTAAAAAGTACACCATTATATGGGGAGATGGAACCAAAATAACAGGATTGACAACCACAGCCAGCCAGTCTCATAAATACTCTGCACGTGGCACCTATACTGTGCTGATTATAGACAGCAATACCTGTGGTAAAGACACTGGAAAGTACATATTGAAAATTGACTCAGTACCCAAGATAAAAGCACGCGCCACCCCTAAAAATCTGGTGAGCTGCCCACCCTTTACGGTGAATTTTGTAGATAGTTCTATTGGCACAGTAACCACAAGGGTATGGGACTTTCACGACCCCAGTTACAATGTAAACCAGTCTTCGAGTGTGAAAGCCTCGTGGACTTATAAGAACAGCGGGACATTCAAACCCATACTTACCATTTCAAATAGTTGCGGAACCTTTAAAGATACACTCACGGTTGTTGCGAAACAGAAAGTGAAAGCCGGGATTCAACCTTTATCGGGATACCGGTGTTCGCCCTATACCCATACCTTTGTAAACACATCTACAGAGCCCTACCCCAGCGCGACCACCTACAAGTGGATATTTGAAGACAACAGCACAAGCACAGCCAAAACACCGGCTTCCCGCACATATAGTACCGCAGGCAACTATACCATTAAACTGATTGCCACGGACAGCTGCGGCTCTGATACAACCAGCATGCTCATTCAGGTTTTGGGTAAGGCAAGTCTTACGGCCAGTGTAATATCCACCAGCCTGTGTCCCAAATCTCCGATCCAACTGCGTTATACCACAGGGTTCAGCAGTAGCAATGTGTACTGGGATCATGGAGATGGTACTGCTTTGTACAGCAACTTTGGTTACACCAGCCTGGATCACTACCATACCTACGATTCTGCAAAAACATATATAAGTACTGTGCGGGTGGTAGATCCAAATGGTTGCAAAGACACCATCAAATTACCAGTGGTGATCAAACCGCGTCCTACAGCCAGCTTTTCCGGCACCAAAAATGGTTGCGGACCCAATGCCGTACCTTTTAAAAACAACAGTGTACACAATGGTGGCGGTACATTCGGGCAACTCAGTTTTGTTTGGAACTATGGTCAGGGAAAAACAAGTACATCTGCCGATTCTACCGTTACCTATTTCGCCAGCAAAACCAAGGATACCGTTTATACCATAAAACTCACGGTTACCAATAGTTTCAATTGTGTGGACAGCACGTCGCAAACAGTCAGGGTGTATCCCAAGCCCCTGAGCCGCTTTGTGCTGGACAAATACGATGGCTGTGCACCTCTGGTTGTGAAAACACAGAACACCAGTATCCCTTATGATACCGGCTCTATTTATATAATGAAATTCCGCTGGGCTTTTGGCAATGGAACACAGGCTTTCAGGACAGATAGCGTGGCCACATATAAAGCCAGCAAAACCCAGGACACCAATTACAGCATCCGGCTCATAGCCATTTCTGAGCATGGGTGTATGGATACCAGCTACAAAACAGTTAGGGTATACCCCAAACCTTTGTCGAAATTCACAGTCAGTGCGGGTAGTGGCTGTAAACCACTGAACATACTGATGAACAACCAGAGCAAGCCCTGGGACACCGGCTCTATCAGCATCATGAAATTCAAATGGGATTTCGGCAACAAGACATCTTCTGTCTTGTCCAAGCCCGGTGTTGTCTATACGGATAAGTACAATTTTGACACAACCTATACCATACGGCTAATCGCCGAAAGTGAACACGGGTGTCTTGATACCTCTACAGGTGCAGTGACCCTTCATCCGGACCCATCCATTCAATTCGGTCCCAGTGTTTCAGGGGGTTGCGGGCCACTTACTGTAAACTTCAGCAATACCACACTAAACGGGCAGAAGTACTTCTGGGATTTCAGTGCCTATGGAACGGATACTGCCAAAGCACCCACCAAAACGTTTTACGGTCAGGACATTTTCGACAGTGTTGTGAATGTGAGTTTATACGCCATTTCCAAATTCAACTGCAAAAGCGATACGGTAAAACAAAAAGTAACTGTATATGGCAATCCTATATCTGCCTATCTGGTGAGCAAAGACACGTTCTGCTTCCCGGATCAGATGCAGTTTCTGAACCAGAGTCTGGCAGCGTATAACTACAGCTGGAATCTGGGAGACGGAACCATTACCACCACTACAAACCCCAAGCACTTTTTCAAGAAGAACCCTGACCCGTTCCGGGACACAACCTATTTCATCCAGTTAATCGCAAGGAGTCCGAATGGTTGCAGGGACACGGCCAGAGGAACCATGACCGTGTTGCCTTACCCGATTCCGAAATTTACTTACGATAATCCCGCAGGCTGTGCCCCGCACAAGGTAAATTTCACCAACAACAGCATCAACGTGAAGAAATACTTCTGGAACCTGGGAGATGGGTATACTTCTACACTTACCAACCCGAACCATACCTATCTCAACACCGGACAAAATGACACGGCTTACAAGGTTACGCTGTACAGTTATTCTGCAGACTGTGTGGATACAGTGAGTTACTGGCTGAATGTATACCGCCCGAGTTATGCGTTTTTCCGCACAGACAGGGTAAACCCCTGTGATGCCGGCTATTTCCAGTTTAAATCCTTTGCAGAAAATGCCAATTCTGTACAATATAAATTTGGCGATGGCACACAAAGTACATTGACAGACCCTCTGCATTTATTCCCCACTTCCCCTTGGCAGGACACCAGTTTCACCATCAATTTCTACACATTCAGCGGAAGGGGTTGCAAGGATTCCTTTAAAAGAACCGTAACCCTGCCGCAGCGTCTGCAAATCGGGATGAAAGATTTCAGCACCTCTGTTTGTGCTCCGGGCAAAGTACAATTCACCAATTATACCAAAGGCGCCATTACCTATATATGGGATTTTGGCGACAACGGAGGCAGCTCGCAGCGCAACCCCCTGTACAATTATCAGTTACCCGGAACGTATCAGTTTAAGCTATATGCATTTGACCCCAACGGATGCGTGGACTCAGTGAAAAGCGTAGGAACCATCCGTGTGGACATGAGCCCGTTTGCCGACTTTGATTACAGCCCTGGCAAAGGACGAATGCCCAATGACAACCGTATCTATTTTACCGATAAGAGCCGGAGCACTGTTCCACTGACACATAAATGGGATTTCTCTGATCCCGGAGGATTAACCAAGGATTCCATTACTGCCAAAGATGCATCCCATGACTTTACCGATTCCGGTTGGTTTAAAGTGTGTAAAATGGTGAGCAACGGTGGATGTGCAGATACCTTCTGCAACCTGATCCGCATAGAACCACCCTTTCCTACGCCGGAATTCATCGTCGACCGGGATTCAGGTTGTCCGCAGCTTACAGTTAAATTCACCAATCAGAGTATAAACTCAGACCGCTATATCTGGTTCTTCGGCGACGGGGACAGGAGTGAAGAGAAAGACCCGGTGCACACATACAAGTACAGTGGTTATTACGATGTTACACTGGTGGCAAAAGGCCCTGGCGGTGAAGGAAAAACGGAGAAGAAATACTTTATAAAGGTATTGAATGCACCCTACACGTATTTCATGGTTACCCCCTCGGTTCTGTTCCTGCCCAATGCGGATATCCGAACCAGAAATCTCACCACGGGTGCCATTACCTACAATTGGTCTGTATTCCGCAATGTCAATCAGGCACTGGTGGGAACAAGCACCAAGTTTGAGCCCGCATTCACTGTAAACGATACAGGATTCTATGATGTATTGCTGATTACTATCAGCAATCAGGGTTGTTATGATACTTTACTCATAGAAAAACCGCTGTATGTAAATCCCACCGGCATTATGCATGTGCCGGATGCGTTCACGCCCAACAAGGATGACAAAAATGAGGTGTTCAGACCGATGGGTATTAATGTTCAGAAAGACTTTTATCTGTTCCAGATATTCAACCGCTGGGGTGAAGTGGTATATGAAACCAATGACCCTGCCAGTGGATGGGACGGCACATACAAAGATAAGTTATGCCAAACCGGGGTTTATGCCTACAAAGTAAAGGCCCGATTCTATTCTGGTGAGGAATACACAGGAAAAGGCGTAGTGCATCTGATGCGCTGACGCGGGTTAATTGAAAACAAAAAAGCACCTGAACGGTGCTTTTTTGTTATTTGCTGAATTTGCTGAAATCTTTATGGTATTCTTCATCATAAAGTCTGTCGTGCGGCAGACTCTTGAAATAGTCGTAAGTAATTGCGAGCCCTTCAGCCCTGCTTACCTTTGGGCTCCAGCCCAGAATTTCACGCGCACGGGCAATGTCCGGCTGACGCTGTTTGGGGTCGTCTACAGGAAGTGGTTTATACACCACCTTCTGTGATGTACCGGTAAGTTTGATAATTTCTTCAGCAAAATCCGAGATGGTAATTTCATCCGGATTTCCCACATTCACCGGGTAGGCATAATCACTCAGCAACAAACGGTAAATGCCGTCCACCAAATCATCAACATAACAGAAACTTCGGGTCTGACTTCCATCGCCAAACACGGTGATGTCTTCACCCCGGAGAGCCTGACCGATAAAGGCTGGCAAAACCCTGCCATCATTCAGCCGCATACGTGGGCCATAGGTATTAAAGATACGAACGATGCGGGTTTTCAGACCATGGTAGGTATGATATGCCATAGTAATGGCTTCCTGAAAGCGTTTGGCTTCATCGTATACTCCGCGGGGACCTATGGGGTTCACATTTCCCCAATAGTCTTCGTTTTGCGGATGTACGGTTGGATCACCGTAAACCTCGCTTGTGCTTGCCACCAGGATCCGCGCCTTTTTACTGCGTGCAAGACCCAGTAAATTATGGGTACCCAATGAACCTACTTTAAGGGTTTGAATGGGTATCTTCAGATAATCAATGGGACTGGCCGGGCTGGCAAAATGCAGAATATATTTTAACTCACCGGGAACATGAACAAATTTTGAAACATCGTGATTGTAAAATTCAAATTGTTCCAGGCTGAACAGGTGTTCAATATTCCGTAAATCACCGGTGATAAGGTTGTCCATGCCAATGACATGGTATCCTTCACGAATAAACCGGTCGCAGAGATGGGAACCAAGAAAACCGGCTGCACCGGTAATCAGAACTCTTTCTCGGCTCATGCCACTTCCTCTCTTCCAATGCTGTAATAATGGTAACCATGACGGCGCATGGTTTCAGTTTCAAAAACATTCCGTCCATCGAAAACGACTTTGTTGTTCAGCGCTTTGTCCAGCTTGTCGAAATCGGGTGTGCGGAATTCGGGCCACTCGGTGGCAATAACCAGAAAGTCGGCACCCTGGCAGGCATCGTACTGCGTTTCGCAGAACTGCACTTTATCTCCATATATGCGTTGCACATTAGTCATAGCCTCGGGGTCGTATGCTCTTACTGTGGCACCCATGGCCAGCAAGGCATCAATCATTTCCAGTGCCGGGGCTTCGCGGATGTCATCCGTATTGGGTTTGAAAGCCAGGCCCCAGATAGCGGCTGTTTTCCCGGCCAGATTGTTGCCAAATCGTGCGGTGATGCGTGGAATGAGCACTTTCTTCTGGTCTGCATTCACATCTTCTACTGCTCTTAATATTTTAAAATCATACTTCACTTCAGACGCACTGTGAATGAGTGCTTTCACGTCTTTCGGAAAACAGCTGCCACCGTACCCTATGCCGGGAAAAAGGAACCGCTTGCCAATCCGGTCATCGGAACCGATGCCTTTGCGAACCATATCAACATCGGCTCCCAGCAGTTCACACAACCTTGCCACTTCATTCATAAATGAAATCTTTGTAGCCAGAAAACTGTTGGCGGCATATTTGGTTAGTTCTGCGCTGCGGGTATCCATAAACAAAATGGGGTTTCCCTGCCTTACATAAGGCGCATACAGTTCATTCATCAACTCGCGGGCACGTTCACTTTCAACCCCGATTACAACCCGGTCGGGTTTCATAAAATCGTCTACTGCCACACCTTCACGCAAAAACTCAGGGTTGCTTACCACATCAAATTCACCATTGTAATTCTCGCGGACTGCAGCGTGAACTTTATCTGCGGTACCAACAGGAACTGTGCTTTTATCCACAATAATCCTGTATCCGGTCATGATGTTTCCCAGGTCCCTGGCGACTTTGAGCACATAGCTCAGGTCTGCACTGCCATCTTCTCCCGGAGGGGTGGGCAAAGCCAAAAAGATAATGGTTGCATGGTCAACTGCTTCCTGCAAACTGGTGGTGAAACGCAATCTTCCTTCCTTCAGGTTTCGCTTGAACAGTATTTCCAGTCCGGGTTCATAAATGGTTATTTGTCCGGCAGACAGCCGGGATACTTTGTCCTGATCGATGTCGACACACACGACATCATTGCCGGTTTCTGCAAAGCAGGTTCCGCTTACCAGGCCCACATAGCCCGTTCCTATAAGTGCAATTTTCATTGTTTGATTGTTTGTTCTATGCTTTGTTTCAGTGTTGAAACGATGAATCCGATTTGTTCTGCATCCATTTCTGTGTGGATGGGTAGGGATAAGACCCGTTCAGTAAGGTCTTCGGTAAGTGGCATTGACACTTCCTGCCGGTAGGCCTCTTGTCTGTGCAGCGGCACCGGGTAATAGATCATACTGGGTATGCCGTTGGCAGAAAGTGCATCTTTCACATCATTGCGGATTTCTGCTGAGCCAAAGGTGAGTGTATACTGATGAAACACATGGCTACTGCCAACCTGACGGGCGGGCACCAACACCCCCTCAACATGGGAAAACGCTTCGTCATAAGCATCTGCCACCTCGTTTCTTGCTTTGGTAAAAGCATCCAGGTTCTGCAACTTCACACGTAAAATGGCAGCTTGCAGTGAGTCGAGCCTCGAGTTCATACCCACAATTTCATGTGTGTATTTCACCCTCTGCCCATGGTTTGCCAGCATACGGAGTTTGCGTGCCAGAGTTTCTTCCTGTGTAAACACCGCGCCACCGTCTCCGTAACAGCCCAGATTCTTGCTGGGAAAAAAGGAAGTAGTACCTATATGCCCCATGGTTCCTGCTGTTTTCACGGTGCCATTGGAAAAAGTATACCTGGCTCCGATGGCTTGCGCTGTATCTTCTATGACGTATAAATTAAATTTCGAAGCTATGTGAAGAATGGATTCCATATCGGCGCACTGACCATACAGATGCACAGGGGCTATCACTTTGGTAGCGGGTGTAATTGCCGCTACCAGTGCAGCAGGATCCATGGTAAACGTGCGCGGATTAACCTCTACAAATACCGGCTTATACCCACAAAGCAGAATCATTTCTGCCAGGGCAGCATAGCTGAAACTGGGTGTAATCACTTCTGCTCCCGGAGGTAAGTCAAGTGCCAGCAAAGCCAGTTGCAGGGCATCGGTTCCGTTTGCACAGCCTATGGTAAATGCAGAGCCCGTATAATCCGACAATTCTTTCTCGAACGCCTTTGTCTCCGAACCGTTGATAAATTCGGTAGACAGCAGAACACCCTGAATAGCCTGATCTATGCCGGCTTTAAGCCTGAGATACTGGCTCCTGAGATCTACCATTTGTATAGGGCGCATGGGGTGAAAAAAGAGGTGCAAAGATAGGCAAAAGGAAGGGTGAAAGCAGGAGGAAAACTCCGGAAGGATGACACACATGCCAAAACCACCGGAGGATAGCGGGTACTGGTCAATACAGAGCCAGCCAGGCTGCTGAAATCCAGTGTAAATGTGAAAATCCATACACCGTATAAACGTGGGATAACTTATATGTCAAACTGCCATAAATAATACAGATATTGCAACGATTTTAACCATTGGAGGTATGCGAAAAAATTCCCTGCTGATTGTGTTCCTGATAGCATTTGCCGCACTGAAGGCACAGGTGGGCGGTGTGGCGGGCACTGTTACAGATGCGGTTACCGGAAGGGAACTGATAGGGGTTCAGGTAATCATCAAACCCGGCAACCGCACAGATTATACAGATGTAGAAGGCCGTTTTCTGTTCAGTGGATTGAAACCGGGTATCTATTCTCTGGAACTGCGTGAAGTAAGCCATATCACCACCTTTATTCCTGTTTTGCGCGTATCGGTAAACGAAATAACGGTCATCACCATCAGCATGTATGACAGTGTTAAGGCATTGACCGGCGTTATTATCACTGCCAAAAAACCCAGACGGGATAACGCTGCCGGGGTAGCTATTGAACGAAAAAGTTCACCCTCTATCATGGATGGAATCAGTCAGGAAGCCATAAAACGCACCCCAGACAGGAACACAGCAGAAAGTCTGAGGCGTATCAGCGGTATCACCCTGCAGGACAACAAATTCCCGGTTGTACGGGGTCTGGCTGACCGATACAATATGAGCATGTTGAATGGCGTGCCATTGCCAAGTACCTTGCCGGACAAAAAAGCATTTTCTTTTGATGTTATTCCCTCCGGATTGCTGGACAATATTCTGGTGGTAAAATCGGCTACCCCGGAACAGCCCGGTGAGTTTGCAGGTGCTGTTATCCGGCTGAACACCCGCGACGTGCCCGATGAGAATATCCAAACGGTAACCATAGGGTTTGGAGGTTATACCAACAGCATAGGCAGAAAAGCGGAATGGCAAACCAACAAGGGTGGTGATGCGGTTGGCCTGGGTACAGGAAGCAGGGCACTTCCGGCAGGCATGCCCAACAGCCTTGACTATATGTCGCTGCTGAAAAGCGAACGTGCAGATTACTCAAAGAAATTAGAAAATGACTGGGGCACGGTATCACGCGTGATCACGCCCGGCTTGCAATTTCAATATTCCAATTCATCCAGGTTTCTGCTGGGGGGCAAAGAATCCGGAGGATTGTTCGCTGTGTCCTATTCCAGTTTGAGCCGGATCAATGACATAGACCGGAACGAATACAATACTGTAGGAAAAACCAGGGAATACAAGGACAGACAGTTTACGAACAATGTATTGTGGGGTGTGCTGGCCAATTTCACCACCAAATTGAACAAACAGAATAAACTGGCCTGGCGCAATTTTTTCAGCAACAATACAGACGAAGAAAACAATATTCGGGAAGGAACCAATTTTGAAAGCGGTACTTTTCAGAAAGCATATTCATTGAATTATTTACAGAATTATTTTTTCAGCACCCAATTGTCAGGCGATCATTTTTTCAAGAAAACAGGTGTAAAATTCACGTGGACCGGAGGCATACAAAACGTTTTCCGCAATACGCCGGATTATCGCAGGTTGCTGTATGTGCGTCCCTCTGCAGATCCTTCATTGCCGCTGACTGCTGCACTTACAGCAGGGCGTAGTTTTGAAAATGCCGGTAAAATGTATACCCGCATGAACGAAAATGTGCAATTTGGAGCCTGGAACTTTATCAAATCCATTTTTAAGGATAATTTTAAAAGTGATATCAAATTGGGTGGATTTCATCAATTAAAGTCTCGGGAATTTTCTGCCCGGATTTTAAGCGTGGTAGAACATGGATTCAGCGTTCCCGATAGCCTGAAAAGACTTGGTCCATCCCTTATTTTCAGGCCTGAGAACATGGGTGGTGATGGCTTCAGGTACGACGACATTTACGACCTCAGTTACACCTACACAGGAAATTCGGCTTTGCATGCCGCCTACCTCATGGCTGACAATATCATTGACCGGTTTTTCCGCATTACCGGTGGGCTGCGTGTAGAACAATTCACCCAGAAAATGAAAACGCACCGACCCGGTAGTATCGATCCGGCCGTTGGTGCCATTCAACCTGAAATCAGCAACCTGAATCTTCTTCCCAGCGCAGGCATCACGCTGCTCGTTTCCAACAGAACCAATATTCGTTTTGCATATGCGGGTACGGTTTCCCGACCTGATTTCCGGGAGATTTCGCCCTTCAGTTATTTTGACTTTGTGAATTTTGTTTCCGTGACGGGATATGACAGTTTGCAAAGCGGAACCATCCAGAATTTCGATTTCCGGTATGAGACTTTTCCGGGAGACGGTCAAAGTTTTTCAGTAGGTGCATTTATCAAAAACTTTAAGAATCCGATAGAGCAGATTGTAAACCCGGTAATGCAGGATGGCAACCGTATGGTCACTTTCCGGAATGCCCGGGAAGCCGTAGTGTATGGAGCTGAGGCTGAGTTCAGAATGAAACTGCAAAAACTGGCTGCTACCCTTCGCAGTTTTCAGGCCTATGGCAATGCTTCAGTGATATTTTCCGAAGTGAATGTGAATGGCAATGTTCGTCCCCTGCAGGGACAGGCTCCGTATATGGCGAATGTAGGATTGCAGTACAACAGCCGCCGCACAGGATATTCATTCAGTGTCAACTACAATGTGGTAGGACCCAGAATGACAGCAGTAGGCACAGTGAACTATCCAGATTTTTACCTGAAAGCCAGAAATGTTCTGGATGTGCAATTGGCCAAATCCTTTGGCAGACGGGCAGAATTGAAGTTGAATCTGGGTGATTTGCTGGCCCAGAATTATGTACTGTATCAAAATAAGGACAGTAAACAGAGCTATTCGGGAAAAGATTTGGTTGTAAACAGAATGAAAACCGCGCCAATGGTCATAACTTCGTTTACTTACAGAATCAACTGACCATGAAATGGATACCCAAAACCGTGTGCTGGCTGCTTTGCTGTAGTGGCATGCATGTAGCCCGGAGCCAGGGTTTCTTCCAGATGACTACCTACAAAGGGGCCTTTGGTGCCACTGACTGGACACAGACCTGGACAAACTGGAATCCGAGAAATACCAGCTATCCGGCAAGCACAATAACCGTACAGGGCAGTATCACCGGACATACCACCTGGACTGCCTCCAATACCTACCTGCTCAAAGGGTATGTGTATGTAAAAAACGGTGCGACACTTACCATAGAACCCGGAACCATCATCCGATGTGAAGACATAAGTACTTCCACCCTCATCATTACCCGTGGAAGCAAAATCATAGCCGAAGGGACTGCTGCACTGCCCATTGTTTTTACTTCATCACAGTCTGCCGGTTCGCGCAATTATGGCGACTGGGGGGGGCTGGTGATACTTGGGAATGCCCGGATCAATGCAGCCGGCGGAACTGCCGATGTGGGGGCAGGCATCAACAACACCCAGGGAGATGGATTGTATGGCGGAAACGATGACGAAGACAGCAGCGGTGTGTTGAAGTATGTACGCGTCGAATTTCCGGGAATTCAATATCAGCCCGATAAGGAAATCAATGGCGTTACTCTCGCCGGAGTGGGCTCCCGCACCAAAATCGACTACCTGCAGGTGAGTTTTTGTGGCAATGATGCCCTGAAACTGAGTGGCGGAGTTCCCAAAATCAGGCATTTTATAACACACCGCACCTATGATTCCGATATTGCCTGCGACCTTGGCTGCCGCGGCATGTTTCAGTTTGGTGTTGTATTGCGCGACTCAAGCAAAGCAAACGCAACCGGTGCCAGCAGTCTTGAAGTCCAAAACGATGGCCTGGCTACAGCTGCAAGCCCCATGACGGATCCAACCTTTAGCAACCTCACCCTTCTGGGCCCGCTGACTTCACTTACTACACCCTATAGCAGCAATTACCGGTATGGAATCCATCTGCGCAGGAACGGAAGAATGGCACTGTTTAACTCCGCCATTGCCGGATATCCAAGAGGTATTATGCTGGATGGGCCAGGCTGTGGCAACCAGATGAAAGATGGGAAAATCTTTTTGCAAAATTCTGTTTTTGCCGGCAATAAGATTAAAATGGCTGATACCACCGGAAAGGTATCCATGATTATGCAGGCGTTTGACTTTGCCGGCTGGATCACAGATGCAACCCGCGCCAATGCAACATTCAACAGTCCCAAAGACTTAAAACTGGCAAACCCATACCAATATACCAGCCCGCAATTTGTGTTGCAAGGTGGCTCACCCCTGTCATCGGGTGCATCTTTTTCGCACGTAAGGCTAAACGAAACAGAATCTATCCGGGATTTGGCTTTGCCGAATACACTGCGCTATCACCTGTCCGCTGGCACACTTCAACTCTTCGCATTGTCAAAGAATCAATTTACACAGCTGGAACTGGTGGATCTAAGCGGCAGAGTCCTGTTCAGTTCCGCTTTTCTTCCTGCCGGGGAATACCGGATTCCTGTTGATGCCCGGTTAAGTCTTGTGGTGCTGCGATTGGCTACCCAAAAAGGTGAAATTTATTCCCTACTGATACCATCTCAGCCCTGAGCCAGGCGCTGTCTTACCACTTCATACATCGCAAGTCCGGCGGCAACCGATACATTCAGGCTGTCTACTCCTCCTTTTGCAATAGGGATACGGAAATGCATATCGCACAATTTCCAGACTTCTGTGGTCAAGCCGGATTCCTCACCACCCATTACAACTGCCACAGGACCGCTGAAATCTGACTGATAAAAATCTGTACTTCCCTTTTCACTGGCACCCACAATCCGCAATCCCGAGTTTCTCAGCATTTTCAGGCTGTTATACATACTGTTTGTGCGGCAAACCGGAATATGGAACAGCGCACCGGCAGAGGTTTTAACCGCATCACTATTGATAGCCGCACCACCCTTTTCGGGGACAAGCAGGGCGTGTACCCCCGCACAGGCCGCAGTGCGGGCGATGGCTCCAAAGTTGCGCACATCGGTTACACCGTCAAGTACAAGAATAAACGGGTCTTCACCTTTTTCAAATACCGAGGCGACAACATCCTCCAACCGGGCAAAATCTACCGCTGAAACGGCAATCACCACACCCTGATGATTTCCACGGACCAGAGAATTGAGTTTTTCTACAGGCACCTGCTTCCACAGCACATTGCGTTTGCGCAACTCCTGCCTGATTTCCTGCAAAGGTCCGCCAGCAATGCCTTCCTGCATCCACACCTTATCTATGGTTTTGCCTGCTTCCAGGGCTTCCAGCACAGGGTGAATTCCGTAAATAAATGCGTCTTTCTGTTTCATATAAAAAACCCCGCTTTGGCGGGGTTTTATTTAAAGTTTACAATATACCTGTGGTCATTTGTTTATACTGCGTTTCCCAGTCCTTATGGCCTTTCTGTGCGCAGAACTTCAGTACACGATCCATAAAGTACTGACTGTTGGAAACCTCACGGTAAGCAAAAATATTATTGATAGGCACACCGGAACGCTGACTTTCCTCCATCCAGGTTTCATCTTTCCAGCGGTTGAAGTACTTAGCAAACTGCTGATTGTCTTTCATGGCGGCATCGAGTAATTTTTTTCCGTTTTCGAGGTCTCCCAGAGAAATCAGGGTAATGGCAAACTCCGTTTTCAAATCACGGCGCATAGGCATAACAGACTCGGGAATCTCCTTCATCATATGATTCAGCAATTCTATTCCGCGCTTTTTATAAAGCGGGATAGAATCTTTCATCACATCCACATATTCATTGATGCTTGCGAAGCCGGGAGGGGCAGGAATCGTGCGGCCGGAATCCAGTGATTTCTTCACCATGTCGAACTGCTCAGACTCCATCAGGTAATAATTGGCAAGTCCAAGTGCCATCTGTTGCATGTCATTCGGCACGTACGCTGCTTTATCGTCCAAAAAGAAGTTTTTCTTTTTGTTCATACCGTAGTAACGGTAGCGGTGTACCAGGTTATTATACATCTGGAAATCGGCCAGTTTGTGCGGTTCATTTCTGCTTTCCACACCCCCTTTAATGGGCACAAAACGATATACCAGGCCTTCATGTTGCAGGTATTTGTTCAGGAAATTGAAATCATACCCACTTACAGAGGTGAAATAAATCGGGCGGGTCCAGCCGCGTTCTGCGTTGGTCGCAATGAGGTCATACACCACCAGATCACCTTTGCTCAGATAAGTGCCTCCGATATCGAGTTCTATACTGTCTACAATATAGCGATAGTCCTTAGGGCTCACCACTCCGGCTTTTTTCACGGCTTCTTTGTCTACTTTAATGTATTGCAACCCACCATGCCAGGTAATTCCCTGACCACCGCGGGCGCGATTATCGGCGAGCAACTCCTGAATGGTTTTACGCAACGGTCTGCGGGCTTTGTAACCCTGCCGGTCAATTTCAATTCCATACTCAAAACTGCCGGTTTGCAAATCGCGGCGTGTTACAGTGAGTGGCAAAGGATCGGATTTGTACACCTTATTGAGCAACACACTGCTATACCATTCGGTAGGCAACAGGCTTTCGTTGATAATGCGAACGTCCGTTCGTATTCCCTCTACATTCTGTGCATACCAAAGGGGATAGGTGTCATTATCACCATTGCAAAGCAACACAGCATTGTAGCCCAGAGAGTTCAGGAAGTTCTTGGCCATGTCTATACCGATATAGCGGCCAGAACGGTCGTGGTCATCCCAGTTTTGATAACCCATATTCACAGGTACCAACAATAAACTGGCGCCAGCCGCCACAACGGGTGCGGATTTCTTTAAGTATTTCTGCAGCAGGTCTGCCAATGCAAGCACACCCAATCCCACCCAGATACAGAAGGTCTGGAAAGACCCCACATGGGCATAGTCCCTTTCACGTGGTTCATAAGGCGGTTGGTTCATGTAAACTATGATGAGTATACCTGTAAACAGGAACAGGGTCATCACCAGCCAGAAATCCTTGCGTGAACCTTTCAATTGCCAGATTAAGCCCAATATACCCAAAAGCAACGGCAGGAAATAATAGGCATTCCTGCCCTTCTGGTTTTTCCAGTAATCGGGCATACCCTGTTTGGGACCGATATTGTAAGAATCGATAAATGGAATACCGCTGTACCAGTTGCCATCGAACCTGGAATTGCCGGATACTGCCTGCTGATCGTTGAAACGTCCTACAAAATTCCAGAAGAAGTAACGGATATACATGTACCGGATCTGGTAATTGAAAAAGTAGGTAAGGTTGTTACCAAAGGAAGGTTTCTCATATTCCAGTTCATCCAGGGTTTGTTTTTCTGCCGCGCTGAGTGGTTTTCCGGAGTTACGCATATTTTCAATCTGCATCTGAATATCTCCCATGCCGCCATACTCGCGGAAACCTTTGGCATCGCCGGGTTTATTGCTCTTGCCCATGCGGGGAAACAGGGTATTGTATTCCTCGTCGTAAATGGGTTCGTAATTTTCTCCTCCTTCTTCGTACTGTTTATCGCCTTTAAAGTATTTCTTCCCTTTCAGTTCGTAGTCCACCTGTGGCGCATTGAAGTACGGACCTTTCAGCAAAGGACGTTCACCATATTGTTCGCGTGTGATGTAACCATAGAACTTATATGGATCATCCGGATCGTTCATATCAATGGCAGGGTTGGCAAGTGACCTCACAACCACCATTGTATAAGAGGAATAACCGAAAATGACAAAGAAGACAGACATCACAATCAGATTCAGATTGTGAGCATTGCGTTTATGGGTAAAGTAAGCCAGGAATGCGAGTGAACCAATGATGAGAATGATGGCGAAAATGGCTCCGCTGTAGAACGGAAGTCCGAATCCATTCACAAACAGTTTATCCATATTGGCCAGCAGCCATGGAATGCCGGGATAAATGACTTTCATCACAAATCCCAATGCCAGTGCGGCGGCACCCAGGGCAAGCATAAACCCGGAAGTGCTGATTTTATGGCGATGGAAATAATAAGCCAGACAAATGGTAGGAATCACAAGCAGGTTCAGCATGTGGGTTCCCAATGCCAGACCTATCATAAACGCGATAAATACAATCCACCGGTCTGCACCCGGCGTGTCTGCTGCTCGTTCCCAGCGGAGAATGGCCCAGAAAGTGAGTGCGGTAAAGAAAGAACTAAGGGCATATACCTCAGCTTCCACAGCACTGAACCAGAAAGTGTCGAGGAATGTATTGGTAAGCGCAGCAACCACACCGGCACCCAAAATGAGAATTGTACGGTTTTCTGTGGCTTCTGAAACCAGTTTTTGTGCAAAGTGGGTGGTAATCCAGAAGGTGAACATGACACAGCCTGCGCTGGAAGTGGCAGAGAGCATGTTGATCCAGAAACCAACTTTTTCCGGACTACCGGCCATGAGTGAAAACAGCCTGCCAATCATAAGGAAGAATGGAGCTCCCGGCGGGTGCACTACCTGTAATTTGTATGCAGCACTTGCAAATTCACCGCAGTCCCAAAGACTAACGGAAGGTTCAAGGGTAAGTGTGTAAACCACCAGGGCGATGACAAACATCACCCATCCCATCACCTTGTTTAACATTTTGAAATCGGTCATATACTTTGCAGAAAATTGAAAATAAGTGGCGAAAATAGGGATTTACGGCTGAAAAAACCCATCCCGACCCATCAACTTTCGCGACTTATGCCTGAGAAGCCACAATGGTGGCAGCTGCGTGCTGCAATCTTCTCACCACCCTGTCCTTGCCAAGCAAGGCCAGCATTTCAAATACCGGAGGACCGACAGGTTCACCACTTACAGCCACCCGTAAGGGTTGCATCAACTCTCCGGGCTTTATTCCTGCGGTTTCACACCAGGCCTTAAAAGTTTCTTCAGTGGCTGCCGGGCCAAAAGAATCCATCGCATTGAAGGTATCTGCCAACTTTTGCAAAAGACCATTGGTTTCTGGTTTCCACTTTTTACGAACGACTTCTTCGTTGTAACCCCTCGGTTCTTCGAAGAAATAATAGCCGGCATCCACAATCTGAGAGGCAAACTGCACTTTTTCACGCACAAGGCCAATCACGGATTTGGCATAGGCTTCATCTGCAGTGTAGCCTGCCTCCTGAATTTTAGGCAAAACCAGCGGGTAAATTTCATCCACCGGGGTGTGCAACAAATAATGATGATTGAACCAGAATGCCTTTTGCACATCGAATTTGGCTCCGCTGCGACTCACTTTTTCAAGAGAAAATGACTGAATGAGTTCATCCATTGTAAAAACCTCCTGGTTGCTGCTGGGATGCCAGCCCAGCAAAGCCAGCATATTGGCCACAGCCTGAGGAAAGTATCCGGTTTCGCGGTAGCCGCTGCTTACTTCGCCGGTTTTAGGGTCTTTCCATTCAAGCGGGAATACCGGAAATCCAAGCCGGTCGCCGTCGCGCTTACTCAGCTTGCCATTGCCTTCGGGTTTCAGCAGTAGTGGCAGGTGGGCAAATTGGGGCATTACATCTTCCCAACCCAGATAACGGTATAACATAACATGAAGTGGTGCACTGGGCAGCCACTCTTCACCACGGATCACATGGCTTATACCCATGAGGTAATCATCCACCACATTCGCCAGATGATAGGTGGGCATGCCATCGCTTTTCAGCAATACTTTGTCGTCCAGCTGGCCACTATGCACCACCACCCAGCCGCGTATGATGTCATGAAAACGAATTTCTTCCTTACGGGGCAACTTGATGCGAATGACATAATCATCGCCATTGTCCAGTCTGCGCTGTACTTCATCTGCCGGCAAAGTCAGACCATTGGTCATGCTCATGCGACTCACACTGTCGTATTGGGGCTGCATTCCACCGGCTTCCAGTCTTTTGCGCATTTGTTCCAGGTCCTCAGCGGTATCGAAAGCATAGTAGGCCAGACCTTTTTCAACGAGATCCAGTGCGTATTGCGCATACATGCCTTTGCGTTCACTTTGCCGGTATGGGGCATGCGGCCCCCCTTCCCGCGGACCTTCATCAATGTGAATCCCCACCCATTTCAGGCCTTCCATAATATATTCTTCAGCGCCGGGCACGAACCGGTTCTGGTCGGTATCCTCTATGCGCAAAATCATGGTGCCACCCTGCTGGCGGGCAAACAAATAGTTGTACAGGGCAGTACGAACACCACCAATATGAAGGGGCCCTGTAGGGCTTGGAGCAAATCTTACACGGACTGGTCGGTCTGACATGGTTTAAAGGGCTGCAAAAATACAACCAACTCATGCAATGGGGATGTTTACCTCACCGAAACCTGTATTTTCGCCACATGATACATTTGTTGGATGGCTTTTCTTATACCTACCGGGATGGATACAACAGCGACATGAGTCCTGTTGGTGTCATTCTTATTCTGGTTGTGGTTATAGGCATTTTGGGCATTGTCATTTGGTACCTCATGAACCTGCAGCGCCTGCTGGAAACAATAAGACCGGAAAACCGGCAGATGAAACCGGGACAGGTATGGCTCTCACTCATCCCCATCTTTAATTTGGTATGGATGTTTCTGATGGTGGGGTATATTGCAGACAGTATCGCTGCTGAGTTAAACAGCCGCAATGAGCCGTTGCCCAAACCCAGACCTACTTACGACCTGGGGCTTTCCATGTGTATTTGCCGTGTGGCCGGAGTTATTCCCATTCTGGGCGTTTTCGCAAACATTGCAAGTCTGGTTTTGTGGATTATCTACTGGTTAAAAATCAACGAATATCAAAGACTTTTTGCTTCCGGTATGTCGCAGGACAACCTGCTTGACAGTTGAATGATCTGCCATTATTTTTCTTTCAGATACTCATCTGTAAAATGGGTTCTTGACTTTTCCTGCGCAAATTTATCAGCATTGTAATCTGCACTTTTATTGCGCGGGATACTTAAACTTTGCCAGGGGGCTTTTGCCCACATTTTTGCCAGAAATACCATTTGACCCACATGGTAGGGATAGTGCGCCAGCTGCCTGTTGATGGCTTCGTACACCGTATGCCCCTGATTTCGGATGTAAATGATTTTCTCCATATCAGCAGCAGTCAAAGATGAAAGCGTGGATTCCAATAAATCCCAGCCCTGATTCCATTTTTGCATCACATTTTCACGGGTTTTCAGATCATTCTCAAACTCCGCATCGCGGTGTCTCCATTCTTTTTCGCCATCTGTTGTAAGAAAGTCAGTCCAGCGCGACATCATGTTTCCCCACAAGTGCTTCACAATGGTTGCCATAGAGTTGCTCTCTTCGTTGTATTGCCTGAACAGGTCTTCATCCTGCACCTGAGCCATGGCTTTTTCACCCAGAGACCGGTAGTAGGCAAACTGTTTAATGGTGCTTTCGAGGTATCCGTTGTGCATGTGTTCAAAGATAATGGAAACACTGAAGGCAAAGCCAGCCATACAATAGATGTTATCTTTGCATCGTTTATCTATTGCATGCCCTTCCTGCTGCACATATTGTTCCTCACTCTTGGAATGCTGCTTTTCCCCGGTTTGCGCGGGCATACCAAAGGTGACCCTGTGCGCAAACCCACCGAAGCAGAAAAGGAATTCCAGCTTAAATCCCGATCCATAAACCGGGCACTGCATGTGGCCGACAGCCTGAAACCCTGGCTTTTGGCAAACGGGTACAGCACCTCACTCATTTTTATAGCCGACGTGCGCTTGTCAATGGATCTGAAACGATTCTACGCGATACAGCCGGATAGCCAGCGATTGTTGCACAGCGCCATTATGGCTCATGGAAGAGGCAAAGGCAGCCGCATGGATTCTGCTGTTTTCAGCAATGTGGTGGGCAGTCTTTGTACTTCTGAAGGCCGTTATCGCATTGGCGACAGCATGTGGGGTGAGTATGGCAAAGGATATCGACTACACGGACTTGACCCCACCAACAACAACGCATTGAAACGACTGGTTGTTTTTCACTATTACGAACCACTTACCAGTGAGGAACACAGTGACCCACTCATATACAGCAGCGGATGCCCCATGCTGGCCACCGTGGATTTCCGGCATTGCGATGCACTGATTCAACAGGAGAAAAAACCGGTGCTGATGGTAATCTATAAGTAAACACAGACAGGCCTGAACCAGCAAAACCGCTTAAATCAGAACCTGCATTTGGTTGGTCTCGTTCCGCTGCGCTGCATAAAGACCAACCATGGAAGGGTAAGTCGGGGTGCCGGCAATCCGTAGTATCTTTGCAAAATGTCTCTGGTAGAACAGGTAAACGAAGGAATCAAAGAGGCCATGAAGGCCAGAAATGAAGGCCGGTTGAGGGCTTTACGCGGAATCAAGAGTGCGTTTTTATTGCTTGCCACTGCCGAAGGCGGAGGTGCAGTCACCGATGAGGCCTGTATAAAAGCTTTGCAAAAAATGAGCAAGCAACGCAAGGACAGTCTGGCCATTTATGAGCAACAGGGCCGTGCCGACCTGGCAGAGAAGGAAAAAGAAGAACTTTCAGTGATTGACGAGTTTTTACCTGCCATGATGGGTGAAGCTGAAGTAGAGGCCAAAATCAAGGCAATTATTACTGAAACCGGTGCCGCAGGACCCAAAGACATGGGAAAGGTCATTCCCGTAGCCATGAAAACCCTGGGTGGACAGGCTGATGGCAAACTCATCAGCGAAATTGTGAAACGATTGCTGGTGTAAAGTTATCCGGAACTGAATCGTTCTGCTGCACTTCCCTTATAAAAACAACCCCAGCGCTTCGGCCACCTTGCCATTGGCAATGAGTTCGGCAGCGGCATGTTCGGGGTCTGTGTCACTGTGCAGTGCTTTGGTACCGGCGATGAGCTCCTCATGGGGCCACTCTGCCAGGGTTGCCATTTTGCCGATATCATTTGCCGAGAGGACTGAGCTGTTCTTTACCTTTTCCGGCAGCGCATCCCATCCGATGACTTTCTGCATAGGCTGGGGAAGCTGAAACATACTTTCCGGTGTGGCATGGCAATACCAGGCGCCGCCCATCCGGGCCACCAGGTCCATTTTGCGGGGGTCTATTTTTCCTTCTTCGTTCAGCACCGATTCGTGGATGTGCATGCGTATCACCTCAGCAATCACCAGATTTCCGGCGCCACCACCTTGTCCCAGTACCTTGGTATCAATCACCCGGCATTCCATCTGCACCGGGCTTTCTGCCACCCGCAGGGGTTTTACCAAATCAGAAGGCATGGGTGTGAATCCGGCTTTTTCAAATTCTGAAACCCCGCGGTCCCAGGGTGCGGCGGAGACATTCATCTGCTGCACCATAACAAAGTTCACAATGTTTACCACCACTTCAGGCACTTCCTGCACATTGAGCCAGGTATGTTTGGGAGTACCGTCGCGCCCGCTGTTGTTCGGCGCAAAAACCAGAACTGGCGGATGAGCCGAAAACACATTGAAAAAACTGAAAGGGGCAAGATTGGGTCTGCCCTCAGTATCAATGGTGCTGGCAAAGCAGATGGGGCGGGGTCCCACGGCACCCAGCAGGTACTGATGCAATTGGGGAACCGGAATTTCAGCAGGATTTACTGTAATCACAGGACAAAATTACAGCACATGGCCCAGCTTTTCCTTTTTGGTTTGCAGGTAACTTTTGTTGTGCGGATTGGGCTGTACCTGCAGCGGCACATTTTCTACGATTTCAAGCCCATATCCGATCAGGCCGGTGCGTTTGCGCGGGTTGTTGCTCATGAGGCGCATTTTTTGCACACCCAGGTCCCGCAGGATTTGGGCACCTACTCCATAGTCGCGTTCATCCATTCCAAAACCCAGTTGCAAATTGGCCTCAACGGTATCTAAACCCTGTTCCTGCAGCTTGTAGGCTTTGAGCTTATTCAGCAAGCCAATTCCACGGCCTTCCTGATTCATATACACGATTACGCCTTTCCCTTCTTCATTGATTTTTTCCATGGCTTTTTGCAATTGCTCACCACAGTCACAGCGACAACTGCCGAAAATATCACCGGTCATGCAACTGCTGTGTACACGCACCAGCACCGGTTCATCCTTATCCCAGTTTCCTTTTATCAATGCCAGATGTTCTTGTCCATTGTTGGTCTGCCGGTAAGCAATCAGATCAAAATCACCCCATTTGGTAGGCATTTCCACGGAAATTTCCCGGCGGATGAGGCTTTCGTGTTGCAGGCGGTACCGGATTAAGTCTTCTATGGAAATAATCTTCAGCTGAAATTTCGCAGCTACCTCCATCAAATCAGGCAGGCGGGCCATACTTCCATCTTCATTCAGGATTTCCACAATACAGCCGGCAGGTTCAAATCCCGCCAGCCGGGCCAGATCTATTGCTGCTTCCGTATGCCCTGCGCGGCGCAATACACCTTCTGCCTTGGCCCTCAAGGGAAATATATGTCCGGGTCTACCCAACTCTTCAGGTTTGATGTCCGGATCAATCAGTGCCTGCACCGTCTTGGACCGGTCCTGTGCACTGATGCCCGTTGTACAGCCATGGCCCAACAAATCCACAGATACGGTAAATGCTGTTTCATGCGTTGCTGTATTGGTCCCTACCATCATATTCAGGCCCAGTTCTTCACAGCGCTGTTCTTCCAGAGGCACGCAGATAAGTCCCCTGCCCTCCCTGGCCATGAAGTTGATCATTTCCGGAGTTACATTTCTGGCAGCTGTGAGAAAATCCCCTTCATTTTCGCGATTTTCATCATCCACCACAATCACAACCCGGCCCTGGCGTATTTCTTCTATGGCTTCCTCTATTGTATTCAGCGCTATATGAGACATGTTAAGTTTGACTTTGAGACTGCAAAGTTCGTCAATTGCCCACATTCTGCATGATATTTGACATCTGATTTCAAAAATGAAAAAAGCATTGCTTGCCATCTGCCTGACTCTGGCCATTTTCCGCACCCAGGCGCAAGATCTCACCCGTGTGAGACTTGTTGACACATTTGAGCATTACACCTATGGAATGTCTGCGAGTAAAGACAGAAGGTGGATAGGATTGAATGTGGCCTACATCGGCCGGGCATTGCTCGACAGCCAATTGAAAACCGTGAAGTACTTTCCTCTTACCACTGTTTACGGAGGGTCTTCCCATCGCTTCACCTTTCAGGATCAGTTTTATTGTTTTACCAAAAACGGCACGATTGATACACTCTTGATCTGTGATTTGAAAACATTGCAACACAAACAATATCTGATGCAAGTGGAATCGCTGATGCCATTTTACAACACATCTAAATTACTGCTGTGCACAGGCGGAAAATTTTCGGTAATGGATTTGCAAACCCGCAAAACCAGTCCGCTTTGTGTTATACCAGGCATGTCCGGTGGATGCCCGTTCAATCAATTCGTAATTTCTCACAATGATTCTCTCATTTTTACAAACAAAAGCAATCGCGGACCCGATATTCTTATTTATGATATAAAAAAGAAAAAATGGACCGGCAAAATAGCAACAGATGCGGGTGATGAAGTCCTGAATATGACGATAACCCGGGATGGTAAATATCTTCTGTATTCTGTAAAACAGGATATATTTATGTATGATATTGCTGCAGGTAAAATTGTTCACCGCTACACCAATCCGAACAGTTATGTGGGCCTTCTCACCATCAGCCCGGATGGCAAATACCTCTTCAGCAGCGGTGGTGGGGGAGAATTATATGCATTCCTTATTGCTGACGGAAGTATGAAAACTTTCAAAATCAACGAAGAAAACCGCGTGGTTGCTGATATTTATTTTGGAGAAAACGGAAAATTGTTTGTGTGCGCCAGCAATAAGTTGTACGAATATCATATTCGCTGAATTTCAATAGAAAAATGAACAATACTTATTCGTTCTAATGAATTATTGAGCCCTGTAAAAAATAATTCTATTGGATTGGCAGGAATCAATCCAATAGCAGATACCCTGTGATAGAAAAGGTATTTCTGCAGCCTTGCTAATCTTCAAATCATAAAATAGATACTTACTCTTCCAGCAAATCCTGCAATGCAGCAGCCACCTTGTCTGCATTGGGCAGCATCAGGCTTTCCATTCCCATATTGAGGGGCACTGCCGGAATATTTGCAGAACCCATGGTTTGTACAGGGGCATCAAGAAATTGAAAGCAGGACTGGGCTATGCGCCCTGCAAGTGCTTCAGCAAAGGAATTGCGCAGGGTTTCTTCGGTTAGTACCAACACTTTTCCGTGACGGCGAACCGTTTCAAATACCAGTTGCTCATCATACGGCGCCAGGGTGCGTAAATCAATAATTTCAATTCTGCCTGGAAATTGCTTTGCGGCAGTGAGAGCCCAGTACACACCCATGCCATAGGTAATTACACATGCCGTTTCACCTCTCTCCAAAGCATCGGCAGAAGCGGCTTGCACCACCCTTCCTTTGCCAAACGGAATCACATAATCTTCATCAGGTTCCGGTGTTTTGGCCGCTTCGGTACCCGGCATTTTGCTCCAGTAGATGCCTTTATGTTCAAACATCACAACAGGATTCGGATCATACCAGGCGCTTTTCATCAGGCCTTTCATGTCAGCCGCCGTACTGGGATAGGCAATCTTTATACCTTTTATCGGCAACAGGCTGCTTTCCACAGTACCACTGTGGTAAGGCCCACCGCCTCCGTAAGCGCCTGTAGGTACACGAATCACCGATGCCACAGGGTATTTACCCATGGTGAGATAACAGCTTTTACTCAGTTCTACCACAAGCTGGTTCACTCCGGTCCATATATAGTCTGCAAACTGAATCTCAACAATGGGACGAACACCCACTGCACTCATGCCAGCCGTGCTTCCGACGATATAGGCTTCCTGGATAGGCGTATTGAACACCCGGCTCTCTCCGTATTTCCCCCACAGGGTAGCGGCCTCGCGAAAAACCCCGCCCAGCCTGCGTCCTACGTCCTGCCCATACAAAAGTGCTTCAGGATGTTTTTTGAGTATTTCATCTACTGCATATAGGGCAGCATCCACCATAATCACCGGCTCCCTGCCTTCTGGTTCGCGCACCCCGGTTTCTTCAGTTATGGGAGTAGGAGCAAACTCATGCATAAACAAAGTTTCAGGAGCCGGATCCGGGGCGTTTTTCGCCTTCTCAAAATCAGCGGCTGCCCGTTCATCGGCCTTTAGCTGTATTTCTGCCAGTGATGCTTCGGTTTCTGCCAGATCCAGCAGGATTTGCTTCAGTTTCGGGAAAGGATCTTGTCGGGTCTGTGCTTCCAGATCATCCCGGTACCATTCACTTCGCACCCCGCTGGTATGGTGACCCAGCAAAGGAACCTTTACATGCACCAGCATGGGTGCCCGGTTCTCTCGCACAAAGCGCACCGCTTTCTCCATATCCTCATAGCACTGCACAAAATCCGACCCGTTGATTCGCATGCGTCGCATTCCCTTGAAACCCATGGCATATTCAAACGCATCCATGGCGCGCATTTCGTCCCCGCTGGCGCTGATGCCCCAGTCGTTATCCTGCACAAGATACAAAATAGGCAGTTCTTTCAATACCGCCATTTGAAAAGCTTCGGCAATTTCACCTTCTGTAACGCTGCCATCGCCCAAACTGCAGAGCACAATGGGCTTTTCAACCCCTGAAAGCAGTCCCTGCTCTTCCAGGTATTTGATGCCATGGGCTGCACCGGTGGCAGGAATAGCCTGCATACCGGTGGCACTGCTCTGATGTGGCATTTTAGGCATATCTGCCCGGTTCAGTGAGGGATGTGCATAGTAGGTGCGTCCGCCACTAAAAGGATCATCTCCTTTGGCCAGCAGCTGCAGCATCAGTTCATAGGGCTGCATACCCATACCCAGCAGCATGCTCTCGTCCCGGTAATACGGATAGGCATAATCCATGGGTTTCAGGTGCCATGCGGTAGCCAGCTGAATGGCCTCATGCCCTTTGCTGGTGCTGTGTACGTATTTGGTTATGGGTCGGTTCTCATCGTATATCCGGGCCATAGCGCGCGAAGTGCACATCATGTCCCAGGCCCGCAGTAAAATATCTTTGTTTACCATGAAAGGGGCGGCAAAGATACGGGGTTGAAAATTGTATATAATGCTGTACAGATGATTCACACCCTGTACAGGTTTCCCATTTCCTTTTGTACACTTGCACCATGCGGCTGGCCATAGTTCTGCTCACTGTCCTGCTCACTGTCCTGCTCACTTCAGCCCTGAATGCACAGGTGCAGGTTTCTGATATTCCCCTGCAAACCAACCCTTTTGCGCCAGACATCAACCGGTTGCGTTTCCCTTATGTACGTGCAGAAAATGACAGTATTACAGCGCGGATTAACCGTGAACTGAACCTGCACAATTACCTGCTGGACTCTACGCTTTTCCCGGATTTTCTGGACACAAATATGCGTCTGGTGGATTCCTGGTCTTTTTGTGCGTATGAAGTATGTGCCAACACTCCGGATCTGCTTGCCATTTACCTGTTTTCCGAATTGCCTTTTGAACCCTTTCCGCAGCGGATTTGTCTTTGTTTCGACCCCCATACAGGGAATCTCATCCCCGTTCAGCATCTGTTTACCGAAACAGGCATACAGCGAATGCAGGACAGTGTAAAGGCGGCCAACAAAAGGTATAAAAAAGAAAACCGCCGCATTTTCCGACAGGAACAGTACGGATGGAGAAACATGAAGCAATTGTGCAAACCCGGATTCTGGCATGAAAACCTGTTCATTTTTTACCCTGCAAAAGGACAACTGGAGCTGACCTATCTCTGCAATATCACCCAATCCTGTGACCTGTCCGGTCCCATGGCTGAATGGATTATTCCGGAATCCCGGTATTCTGAATATCTGAAGGCACCTTATGCACTTGCCTTTCGCCGGAGACAAAGTCCATAAAATTTCCCATTTTTCGGACTTTTCCTATATTGCAGGTCAATCCTCCTTGCATGAAGCGATTAATACCTTTTGTTTTTGTATTTATTTTCAACGGATTAAACGGACAAACCATACGGGGCCGTATCACTGAAACCGTTACCGGAAGCGGGGTTGCCAAAGCACTTGTAAAATGTATAGGCGGAGCAGCGCAGACCACTACCGACACAAATGGCCAATTCAGCCTGCCAGGCAATGGGCAAACCCGGTTTGAAATCTCTGCAGAGGGATATGTTACCTCTGTGCAATCATGGCCGGGGGTGGGTTTTTGGGAAATCAACCTGGATGCCGTCTCCAAAGACATAGGCACTGCGACGATTACGCATAACCGGCTCAAGGAAAAAATACGTGAGAGTCCGGTAACCGTAGAAAGCATGAACGCCGTTGCCATAAAAGAAACCCCGGCCAGCGACTTCTATGAAGGTCTGGGCCACTTGCGTGGCGTAGACGTTACCGCTGCCAGTCTCGGTTTCCGTGTTGTAAACACACGCGGTTTTAACAGTACCAGTCCGGTGCGCAGCCTGCAACTGATAGACGGTGTGGACAATCAGGCACCCGGCTTGAATTTTTCTCTGGGTAATTTTCTGGGAAGCAGCGAACTGGATGTTGCCAGCACCGAGATTATTGTGGGCGCCAGCAGCGCCTATTATGGCCCCAATGCATTCAACGGGGTCATTAAAATGACCACCAAAAGTCCCTGGACCGACACCGGTTTTTCCGCCCAGCTAAAAGTAGGTGAAAGGCAACTGGGACAACTGATGATGCGCTATGCCAAATCGTACCGCAATAAAAAAGGCCGTGATGTTTTTGCGTGGAAGGCCAACCTGAATTACCTGCGGGCCTACGATTGGGTGGCAGACAATGCCGATCCTACACTGGACAGCAAAGCAGGAATCCGCAATCCCGGAGGCTATGATGCCGTAAACCGCTACGGAGATGAAGTATTTGGCACTGCCAGCAACGATCAGGTATCCAAAGACAGCCGCTACCGCGATCCCGGGCTGGGTGCCTTTTACCGCAACGGATACTGGGAAAAAGATCTGGTCAACTATAACACCAGAAATTTTAAAAGCAACGTAGTACTTGCTTACAAATTGAACCATAAAAATGAAATTCAATATGGATTTAATTTTGGCACGGGCACTACTGTTTATCAGGGAGACAACCGCTACAGCCTGAATGGCATTCTGTTTTTTCAGAACCGGCTGGAGTGGATCAGTCCCAAAGGACACTTGCGGTTTTATGCCACCAACGAGGATGCCGGAAATACCTATGATGCTGTTCTCACTGCTTTTCTGATGCAGGATGCGGCAAAGCCTTCCGCTTTCTGGTATGCAGACTATCAGAATTACTGGAGTGCTTTTATCAGTAACAAAGTAAAAGCCTTGCCTGGCTATTCGGCCCTGGGTTATCCCATTCCCGGATTTCCAAAATACAATCCCAATTTTTTTGAAGATCAGGAAGTATTTCTGGAAAAAAACCGCGACAGCATTTTGCGCTGGCATGCCCTGGCACGTGCCCAATCCAATACACCATTTGACCACCAGGGAAACCGACGTCTGGATTCTACACAGCAACGATTTGAGCCCGGTTCTCCGGAATTCAACAAACGCAAAGAGGACATCACCTCACGCTACAGCTACAGCCGCGAAGGCGGACCCACCGGCAGCCGGTTTTTCGACCAGTCTGCCATGTACCACGCCACCGGCGAAAAAAGATTTGCGTTGAAAGAATACAATTTTACCGTGGGTTTCAGCGCGAGAATTTACCGACCTTATTCCCATGGTACCATTTTTCTGGATACCGGAAGCACACGCATCACCAACAAAGAAGCGGGAATTTATGGCGGGGTCGAAAAACGATACTGGAAAAGGAAACTGAAAATCAATGTAACCGCAAGGGTTGATAAAAATCAGAATTTCCCATTTCTTTTCTCGCCGGCAGCATCGGTTATTTATTCAAAAACAAAGCGCCATACCTACCGCCTGAGTTTTTCTTCCGCCATCAGGAATCCCACCCTGCAGGACCAATACCTATACTACAACGTAGGAAGGGCCATTTTGCTTGGCAATATCAACGGGATGAAAAATGTATATGAGGTAGGTGATTTTATCAATTATTTAAATACAAGATTGTATGATACACTGATTTCTAAAAGAATCAATCTGGATCCTATAAAACCAGAGGGTGTAAGAACTGTTGAATTGGGTTACAAAGGCTTTTTGTTCAAAAACAAATTGCTGATCGATGCCGGATATTATCTGAGTTTTTACAGAAATTTCATTGGTTACCGTATTGTCATGGATGCAAAAATCGATACCGTAAACAACTACCCCACCAGTGCACAGGCATACCGTGTGGCCAGCAACAGCAAAGATATTGTGAGCACTCAGGGATTGTCAGCCGCGGTATCCTGGTTTTTTGCCAAATCATTCATGGTGGGTGGCAACTGGAGTTGGAATGTGCTGGACCGCATGGGCAGCAAAGACCCGTTGATTCCTGCATTTAACACACCTGCAAACAAATTCAACGTGATGCTGGGAGCTGCCAATCTGGATAAAAAGCTTCACCTGCTGGGCAAACCCATACACCTGCAGAATTGTGGTTTCAATTTCAACTTCAAATGGATACAGGGTTACCGTTTCGAAGGTTCACCCCAGTTTACAGGGGATGTACCCACTTATTGGCTGCTCGATTTCCAGCTGAACCAGCGCATACCCAAATGGGATGCGACTTTCAAGCTGGGTGCATCCAACCTAACCAACAATATGGCTTTTCAGGTCTATGGAGGCCCGCGCATCGGACGCATGGCCTACTTCAGCATTACATGGGAACCTGCCGGAAATTCCAGATAATTCAATACATTCGTACCCAAAACACCTAAACCTATACTTTTATACAATGAAAAAACTACTACTCACAGCAGGGGCTCTTCTCACCTCTGCTATGGCAATGGCCCAGCTGAAATACGTGGACTCCATGTATGCAAACAGCGGCATTACTGTTACAAAAAACATACAGTACTGCAAAGCAATGTCTGTACTCACAGGCAGCCCAAAACTGGACAGTTTTTACATGGATGTGTATAACCCAACAGGGAACACAGACAATGGTCGTCCTCTGATTATCATGCTGCACACCGGCAATTTCCTGCCCCGGTACAAAAACAAGCAACCCACGGGTGCCCGCGACGACAGTGCCATGGTTGCCATTTGCAAAAAATTTGCACAAAGGGGTTATGTGGTTGCAGCCATGAGTTATCGCCTGGGCTGGAATCCCATTTCTACAGACGTGAATGTGCGCCGTGGCACCATCATCAATGCTGCCTACCGCGGTGTGCAGGATTTGAGTGCTGCCATCCGCTATATCAAGCGCAATATCAAGGAAGGTGGCAACACCTGGTCTCTTGATTCTACGAAAATCGCCGTGGGCGGACAGGGAACAGGAGGTTATGTTACCCTGGCCTATGCTTCACTGGACAGGCAGAGTGAAATCCGCATTCCCAAATTCTATGATTTCTCAGCTGGCAAATGGATGGTGCAGGATAGTGCCCTTCTCGGTGACATTCAGGGATTCCGTATCCCCGGTACTACAGGTGCCCTGGTTGTAGAAAACCACAAAGGATACACTTCTGATGCCAAAATCGCCTTCAACTTCGGGGGTGCTCTGGGCGATACCAGCTGGCTGGAAACCGGCGGCATGCCCATCATCAGTGCACAGGGAGTAAGCGATCCGTTTGCCCCCTATAAATACGGAATTGTAACCGTACCCGGCACCAGCCCACCACTAACCGTAGTGGATGTAAGCGGAAGCTATGATGTAATGAAGCGTGTAAACCAACTCAACCTGAACGATTGCTATAAAGGAAAAGTAAGCGGTTTGCTCACCATGCAGGCCAACCGCCTGAACGATGGCTACGAAGGCCTTCTGCCCCTGGCAGGAGCTGCCAATGGTTCCGGCCCATGGGAATGGTGGGCAGATACCAATTATCTGCGCTTGTATCTCACAGGATCCGGATTGTTCACACAAGCTGAAATTACCGAGGTTAACGAAAACGGATACAAATCCAACCCATTTGTAAGCAAAGCCCGTGCACTGCGCTACCTCGATACCCTGGTTGGATATTTCGCCCCACGTGTAGCCGTTTGCCTCGGGTTGCAAACCAGTGTGTCTGACAATGAAGCCAAACTCAAATACAAAGTTTCACTGTCGCCCAATCCCGCGCGCAATATGCTGAACATAGATAACAACTCAGGCCACGATTTGCAGTCGGCCACCATCACTGATATCAATGGCAAAGTGGTGAAAACGATTGCCATCAGCGGCGCACACAGCAGCGTATCTCTGGATTTGCCTGCCGGTATGTATCTCGTGCAATTCCGCTTCCCATTGGGCAGCAGCACGCAAAAACTGATTGTAGAATAAAAAACATTCTGAATAAAACTGAAAAAGCCATCTTACAGGATGGCTTTTTCTTTTGCCCTTATCCAAGGCAATCCGCCTGCTTTTCAGTAATTTCGCGCTTCATTTTTTTTGAGGCATCATGTACCCAACGCTGAAACAACTGAACTGGCCGGCTATTGAGACTGAAATCCTGAAATTCTGGGAAGAACAGGAAATATTTGAGGCCAGTATCCAACAGCGTCCTGCAGACAAGTCATTTACATTTTACGAAGGACCGCCAAGTGCCAACGGAATGCCCGGCATTCATCATGTTATGGCCCGTGCGATCAAAGACATTTTCTGCCGGTATAAAACCCTGGCTGGGTATCGTGTAGAACGAAAAGCCGGCTGGGACACCCATGGATTGCCTATAGAACTGCAGGTGGAAAAACGCCTCGGTATACGCAAAGACGACATCGGTTTCAAAATAAGCGTAGAGGAGTACAACCGAGAGTGCCGGCAGGATGTAATGATGTTTAAAGACAAATGGGATGAACTTACCCGACGCATTGGCTTCTGGGTAGACCTTGAAAACCCTTACATCACTTACGAAAACAATTACATCGAAACCCTTTGGTATCTGCTGAAACAACTGTACCAGAAGAACCTGCTTTACAAGGGTTACACCATACAACCTTACTCCCCGGCAGCAGGCACCGGTCTCAGCAGCCATGAACTGAACCAACCGGGCACCTACAAGCCATTGCGGGATACCACTGTGGTAGCCCAGTTTCAGGACAAGCAAAACCCCAACCATTATTTTCTGGCATGGACCACCACACCATGGACCCTGCCCAGCAACACGGCACTGGCTGTGGGCGCCAATATTGATTATGTGCGCATTGCCACAGTAAATCCATACACAGGCCAAACACAGGAAGTAACCCTGGCCAAAGACCTGATGGGAAAATACTTTCAGCCGGAGGGAGAAAATGCGCCAACCGACACCTGGAAGCCGGGCGATAAGGTGCTGCCCTGGTCAATCCTGAGTACGTGCAAAGGCAACGACCTGCAGGGAATGCGATATGAGCAGCTGCTGCCCTATGCCCGTCCGGAAACCGGTGATGCCTTTGTAGTGGTTACTGCTGATTTTGTAAGTACCGAAGACGGTACCGGCATTGTGCATATTGCACCCAGTTTCGGTTCAGATGACTTCCGCACAGCACAAATCCACGGATTGGGTAGCCTTACCCTGGTGGATCGCAAAGGCCGGTTTACCGCGGAGGTGACCGACTTCGCCGGAGAATTTGTAAAAGAACAGTTCCTTTCCGATGAAGAACGTGAGGAAGAAAGAATCAAACAGGGCCGCGACAAATACCTGAATGTGGATGAACGTATTTCCATCAAACTGAAGCAGGAAAACAAGGCCTTTAAAGTAGAAAAATTCGAGCACAGCTACCCCCATTGCTGGCGGACCGACAAACCCATCCTTTACTACCCGCTGGAAAGCTGGTTTGTAAAAACCACAGCGGCCAAAGACCGTCTGGTAGAACTGAACAAAACCATCAACTGGAAGCCCAAAAGTACCGGTGAAGGCCGTTTTGGCAACTGGCTGGAAAATCTGGTAGACTGGAACCTGAGCCGCAGCCGCTACTGGGGAACACCTCTTCCTATCTGGCGCACAGAAGATGGTTCGGAAGAAATATGCATTGGCAGTCTGGATGAACTGGTTGTAGAAATACATAAGGCAAATGCCCAGTTGGGACTGGAACAGGAAATAGACCCCGACAAGCTGGACCTGCACCGCCCCATTGTGGATTACATCAAACTTGTAAGCCAGGACGGACAAGTGATGCACCGTGAACCTGACCTGATCGATGTGTGGTTTGACAGCGGAGCCATGCCCTATGCCCAGCATCACTGGCCATTTGAGAACAAAGAAGCATTTGAAGCCTCCTTCCCTGCAGATTTTATAGCCGAAGGAGTAGACCAGACCCGTGGATGGTTCTTTACACTGCACGCCATTTCTGTGCTGTTGTATGATCGGGTTGCTTTCAAAAACGTCATTGCAAACGGACTTGTTCTGGACAAGAACGGCAACAAGATGAGCAAAAGGCTGGGCAACGCAGTAGACCCGTTTGCCACCGTAGACCAATACGGGGCCGATGCCCTGCGCTGGTATATGGTTACCAATGCCCCACCCTGGGACAACCTGAAATTCGACCCGGAAGGGGTGGAAGAAGCCCAGCGCAAATTTTTCGGTACCCTCTACAATACCTATAGCTTCTTTGCCATCTATGCCAATATAGACGGGTTCCGCTTCGACCGTGAACCGTCAGTTCCCATGCACGAACGCACCGAACTGGACCGCTGGATTCTGAGCCGTCTGAATTCTCTGATTCTGGAGGCCCGGGAAGCCTACGAAGATTACGACCCAACACGCGCCGGCAGAGCCATAGAAGACTTTGTAACGGAGCACCTCAGCAACTGGTATGTGCGTCTCTCCCGCCGCCGGTTCTGGAAAGGAGAACTCAACCGCGACAAGGTGGCCGCATACCAAACCCTGTTTCAGTGCCTGGATACCGTTTCCCGTCTCATGAGCCCCATCAGCCCGTTTTTCAGCGACTGGTTGTTCCGCAGCCTGCATACCGCTGAAATTGCGGAAAAGGGGATGGTATCCAGCGTGCATCTGTCTGACCTGCCTGAAGCACAAACCACACTGATAGACCGGGAACTGGAAGACACCATGGAAATTGCCGAAAAAGCGAGCAGCCTCATCCTGTCACTGCGCAAAAAAGAACGGTTGAAGGTGCGGCAACCCCTGCAAAAAGCCATGATACCCGTATTGAACGAGGAATTTGGCCGCCGGCTGAAACATGTGGAATCCCTCATCCTGAGTGAGGTGAATGTAAAGGAACTGCAATACCTGGATGCAGGCAATGCACTGATTGTGAAAAAGGTGAAACCCAACTTCAAAACTCTGGGTCCGCAATTGGGTGCCGATATGAAGCAACTGAGCAATGCCGTTGCTGAATTTACTCAGGCACAGATCACACAATTGGAAAGCACAGGCAGTTTAGCGGTTGATTTGGGCACACGTCAGTTTGAACTGCAACTGGCCGACGTGGAAATTCTCACACAAGACATGCCCGGCTGGCTTGTAGCCTCAGAAGGAGGAATTACCGTAGCCCTGGACATTACCCTTAGTCCGGAACTGCGTGCAGAAGGTACAGCCCGTGAGTTTGTAAACCGGGTGCAGAATCTGCGCAAAGACAGTGGCCTTGATGTAACAGACCGCATACAGATTGTATGCAATGGCAGCATAGAGTTCGAACAAAGTGTTACCCTCTTTATGCCCTATATTTGCAGTGAAGTATTGGCCGATGGGATTGTGTTTGCAACCGGTCCTCAGGCTCATGAAACAGAAATAGACGAAAAACCGGTACACATTACCATCACCAAATCATAACTCTCTAAATTCCTTTATAGTCCCCATGGAAAAAACCCGTTACAACGACGAAGAACTGCTAGAATTCAAAGAAATCATACTGAAAAAACTGGATTCAGCCCGAGAAGAATTCACCACCCTGCAGAAAAGTCTGCGGGATGGCAATGAAAACGGCACTGACAGCACGAACAACAATTACCTTACCCTGGATGATGGTGCCGATACCTTCGAAAAAGAAAACCTTACCCAACTGGCAGGACGATTGATGAAATTCATTCAAAATCTGGAAGCCGCGTTGGTGCGCATAGAAAACAAAACCTATGGCATCTGCAAAACCACCGGCCAGCTCATTCCCAAAGAAAGACTGCGGGCGGTGCCGCATACCACCCAGACCATCGAAGCAAAACTGAACAAGTAATACGGCCTTCTTTGCTTACTGAAACACCTGCAGTTAACCGGCTGAAGTATGTGCTGCCCATTGCAGTCCTGCTTTTGTGCGTGGCCATAGACCAGTGGATCAAGGTTTACGTAAAAACCCATTTCCAGTATGGCGAAACCCGCAACCTGATAGGGAATTGGTTCAAACTGTACTTTATCGAAAACAACGGCATGGCCTTTGGCCTGGAACTGGGCGGGACCTCCGGCAAATACCTGCTTACCGCTTTCCGTTTGGCTGTGAGCAGTTTCGGCGCATGGTACCTGTGGCAGAACATCCGCAAAAATGCCCCCTTCGGACTCCTTATAGCCATTTCTCTCATCATGGCCGGAGCCCTGGGCAATATCATTGACAGTATATTCTACGGCAAATGGTTCAGGCACATCAATGACTATACCGGTGGCTGGTTTCAGGGCCATGTGGTGGACATGTTCTATGCACCCATGTATGAAGGACATATTCCCAAATGGTTTCCGTTTTGGAAAAATGAAATGTTTACCTTCTTCAGCCCCATCTGGAATTTTGCCGATGCCTGCATTACCGTGGGTGTGGCCATTATGATTGTCGGACAAAACCGGTTTTTTCCATCCCGCAAAAACACTGCACCGGAAGCAGAAAACGCAGCAGAATTGCCTGCAGAAGAAACAGCTCCGGATGCCCCTGCTGAAAGTTCTCCGGAATCGGCGCATTAAACCGTTGATATCCGAAAAACCGGATTTCACAAAGCGGAAACGGCATTTCGTAAATTCGTTGTTCGGGGTTTCCCTTTTCATTTCATCTTTGTACCGCAGCCTAACGGCGGCAAATGCTTTTTCATAGGTTTAAAAGGCCGTCGGTTGTGGCTTTCCGACGGCTTTTTTTATTGTTATCCGTTGCCAAATCCCATATCTGCCGCGGTTTGCCTAACTTTGCGGCCCCAAAATGTTTGACGCTGAACTGAATGAACAGCAACTGGTGCGCCGCCAAAAAATGGCCCAGTTGCAAGCCATGGGCATAGACCCCTTCCCGCCGGAATTGTTTCCGGTAAATACTTCTGCCATTGAAATCCGTGAGGAATTTCCCGGCCAGCCGGAGAAATTCAAACAGGTAGTGCTGGCCGGCCGGCTCATGTCACAGCGCATCATGGGCAAGGCCGCTTTTGCCAATTTGCAGGACAGCAGCGGCCGCATTCAGATTTATGTAAACCGCGATGAAATCTGTCCCGGCGAAGACAAAACCCTGTACAATGAGGTGTTTAAAAAACTGCTGGATATCGGAGACATCATCGGGGTGGAAGGCTATGTATTTACCACCCAGACCGGTGAAACAAGTATTCATGTTACCTCACTGAAACTGCTGGCCAAATGCCTGAATCCGCTGCCCCTGCCCAAGCAGGATGCCGACGGCAATGTATACGACGCCTTTACCGACCCCGAGCTGCGCTACCGCATGCGCTATGTAGACCTCATCGTCAACCCCGGTGTGCGAGACATTTTTCTCAAACGCAGCAAAGTGGCGCAGAGCCTGCGCAACACCTTTAATGCCCACGGGTACCTGGAGGTGGAAACCCCCATTCTGCAGCCCATTCACGGCGGCGCGGCAGCCCGTCCCTTTGTAACCCACCACAACGCGCTGGACATGCAGCTTTACTTGCGCATTGCCAACGAACTTTACCTCAAGCGCCTCATCGTGGGCGGTTTTGACGGAGTGTATGAGTTTGCCAAAAACTTCCGCAACGAGGGTATAGACCGCACCCACAACCCGGAATTTACCGGCCTGGAAATCTATGTGGCTTACAAAGACTATTTCTGGATGATGGACTTCGTGGAGAAAATGCTGGAGCAGTGCGCCATAGACGTCACCGGCAGCACCGAAGTCAGCGTGCATGGCACACCCATCTCCTTCAAAGCCCCCTTCCGCCGCTACACCATGTTTGAAGCCATCAAAGAATTCGGCGGCGTGGATATTTCTGAAATGGACGAAGCCGAACTGGGCAAAGTGGCCAAAGCCATGGGTGCGGAAATCACCGCAAGCATGGGCAAAGGCAAGCTGATTGATGAAATCTTCAGCACCTGCGCAGAAAAGCATATGGTGCAGCCCACCTTCATCACCGACTACCCGCTGGAGATGAGCCCGCTGACCAAAAAGCACCGCAGCAAACCCGGTCTGGTGGAACGGTTTGAACTGTTCATCAACGGCAAGGAAATCGCCAATGCCTACACCGAGCTGAATGACCCCATAGACCAGAAGGAACGCTTCGAACACCAGCTCCACCTGGCCGCACGCGGCGACGATGAAGCCATGGCCATGGACCTGGATTTCATCCGCGCCCTGGAATACGCCATGCCGCCCACCAGCGGACTGGGTGTGGGTATAGACCGGCTCACCATGCTGCTCACCAACCAGGTAAGCATACAGGAAGTGCTCTTCTTCCCGCAGATGCGACCCGAAAAAATGGACTAAAATGGAAATCCTGTCCGATGAACGCAAAGTGCTTGCGCTGCTCATCCATGCAGAATCCATGGACACCATCATCCGCGAAACCGGCTTGCAGGCCAAGGTGGCGCTGGATATAGTGCGCAACCTGGTGCATTACGGTTACGTAAAACTCACCGATACCGAAGGCAAACCCGTTTCCATGTTCTCGCCTGACAAGCTGAAAGCGGTGCGGTTTATGCTCAGCGCCAAGGGGTTTGACGTGCTGGAGGAGTGAAAACCAGCACTGCCATTTATTGCAGTTCTTCCTGCATTTTCAGTACACATTCTATCCATTGATAGAGCATTTGTCAGCCCCCGCCTATTCGAACAGCCTATACGTATAATTGGGGTCTAAAATCCTGTATTGCTCAGTTGATTGCATTAGAAGACCAGGCAACGGATTTGGGGATTTGAGTGTCTGTATTTGAGGCTTGGATGGTCAGTTACATCCTGAGCAAATTAGCACACTGTTTGATTTTGTAAAAAATATCAATAGCTTTGAGTTTCTTTCAATCAGATGCATGAAGCAAAGTGTATTTAATAAAAAACATGTTTTACTCTTTGGCATTTGCTTCTTTAAAAGTCTGAACGGGAATAATACCAGCGGTTCTTCTGTCTATGGCGGTGTAACCAACAATTGCAATGGCAATACCTTATTCAATGACCATTCCTTTTTTACTGTTGGAAGCGGATATCTGGCTCCTGTGGGTATTGTACTAAACCAAACACCCAATACTACCGCCAAAACCAATACCATTCAAAATTGTGAAAACGGTATTGAATTTTACCAGAACGCGGGTACAACTTCAAGGGTGAGGTATAACACTTTCCAAAATCTTACCTACGGCCTGGTTTCGGCGATGTTTGAAAACCCTCTTACCTCAACCTTTCCATATGCCAATAGCAGCGGACAGGTAAACCTGGCCACGGAGTGCAACAGCTTTTCTACTTGTGAGTATGGTTGGGTGGGAACAGGGACGTATCCGAATCAGGGTAGTTCTGGAACAGAATGTGGCAATACCTTCAGTTCTGTGAACAAATGGAACACTTGTGTGGTGAGTCCTACTTCGACTTACTTTAAATTAAACTTTTCAAATCCTCATGATCCGTATGGAGGTAATACTACTGGGTCCGTTATTCTAGATGGGAACACAATTACTTCTACTGCAAGTTGCTTTGCTGCTAATAGCGCCCCACAAAACGATTGTTTAGCACCCGGAGTTAGTCGTCTATCAATTAGAGATAATGAAGAAATAAATTTATTTATTTACCCAAATCCTTTTGACAAATACCTGGATATCAACCTTCACACTAAACTGAGGAATCTGAATATTGCCATTTCGGATATTACAGGGAAAGTTTTAATAAGAAAAGAAATTGCTAATACCACGGAAGTGGAAAGATTAAATCTTGAAGCTTTGAATTCTGGTGTGTATATAATACAGGTTATATACAATAATACTATATTTAAAACCCAGCACATATTAAAAGTCGGCAACGACTAGATACGGAATGCGTTATTGGTTTTTTACAGTAGTTTGCTTTTTAATAGTTGGGAGTGCATACTCGCAATATAACAATGGGTTATGGTATTTCAATAAGGCAAAGCTCAATTTTAACCAAATTCAGCCGGATTTTTCTCCAACAAAAATCCCAATGGGCAACGATGCTCAATATGTTATTACGGACACCTTAAATCGATTGGTATTATTGGCCACAAGCCGGGGATATATTTATAATAAAGAAGAAAAAGTAATGAAAGGGAGTAAAAAGACCTTTGCAAAACCCATTTCCTTAGTAAATGGCTTTTCTTGGCCAGGTCATAAAGATTCTATTGTGTTGTTTTTTTCTCCTGTTGATTCTGGTGTGTCAGACATCCCCTATTTTGCATATTCGGTGGTTGATTTGAAACAGGATTCTGGCAGGGGCGCCGTGGTGCAGGGTCTTAAAAAGATTCACAGAATGGCCAATTCGGTATTAACAATTATACCTCATGCCAACGGCAGTGATTATTGGGTTTTACACGCACCGGACAGTGCCACATTGTTTGCTTACTTATTTAGTTCAAATGGTTTAGACACATTACCAGTAGTGAGCAAGGGCTTTTTTAACACCTATGCATATTTCGGTCTACCAAATACTTCTTTATATGAGACGTTAGCAGTTCCCATTACTCGCACATGGGATAACAGACAAGTGATTGTGACGGGTATTGTCAAGACAGTTCATCCCACAGCCATGGCGCTAATTTACGATTTTGACAATGCTTCCGGTAAGGTTTCCAATCCTCAAACGTTGCTAAAACATACAGATGTACCATTCTCTGATTATAGTTCAACCAAATCTGAAATTTCAATGAATGATTCATTAATATATTTTGGCATTACATGTTGCACCAATAGTTGTTACACTAAAGGCAATTCTGGTTATTTATATCAAGTGAATCGTTTTAGCAAAAAGAAAACTTTAATTGCATCAAATTTTGTTGTAAATGGTGGCAATGCTGGATATTGGGCGACAACTATGGCCCCGGATGGCAGAATTTATATTAAAGACTACAGCAAATCTTCTGGAACACAATGTTCAAAATTTTGGCGAATAAACAACCCCGATAGAGAAGGTACAAAATGCAACTATAGACCCTGGTCAACAGATTCATTTAATTGTAATGTTATTCATTATTTTTTCCCTTCTACATTTACCCGTTACAGGCCTGGATATTTTGTGTCCAGCACATTTGGTAATCCTTGTGGTGATACCACCGCATTTGTGATAAAATTATCAACCGCATATAAAAAATTGAAAATTCTGTTCGGAGACGGTGACAGTATTTCAAAATACGGCAGTTTTTCCGGAGATATTGCTTTGCGCCATTACTACTCCAGTTCAGGCACCTATACAGTTACGCTTATCAGCACTGATAGTTCTTCAGGTTCTTCGAAATGGTACACAGACAACATCACCGTCTACAAGCCCCCCACCTCATTCTCTTACACCACTACCCACCACCCTTCCTGCGCAGGTGACACAGTGCAACTGCGTATACGTGCAGCCAATGCCAACCGCTTTACGGCCAACTGGGGCCTGTTGAAAAGTGCAGGTATTTATTACGATACCATTGCCAACGGAGTAAAGGACAGTGTTACCTTCCGGTTTTTTTATCCGCGTTCTGTGGCAAGGGCACCCATTGTGCTCAGCGCACAAAACACCAACTGCAGCGTAAACAAATCCGATACCCTGCTCCTCAAACCTCTGCCGCTTCCGGGGGCGCATTTGCATCTTGTGCAGGATACCCTTTGTGCCGGTTCTGCACTCCATGTAGCAGACAGCACT
>JAEUUL010000026.1 GCA_016787485.1 Bacteroidota bacterium | reverse complement strand
GGCAAGTTTCCGAAAAGCACATTCAAGGGTGCCCTGGTGAACAAGTCTGCCGTGAATTTTGCCAAAGACGGAACTTATCCGGTATCGGTAAAAGGCAAGCTCACCATGCACGGTGTAACCAAAGAAGTAACCATACCGGGCAGCGTGATTGTGAAAGGGACAAAGGCCACATTATCCGGCAATTTCAACGTGAATCTGGACGACTATAAAATTGTGGTTCCGGCGAACAATGCAGCAAGCATTTCGAAAACAATAAAAATTACTGTAGATTGCGGACTGGTGAAGAAATGATCCGGTTGAATAAAAATATTTGGAAAACAGCAGTCATTGTGGCTGCTGTTTTCTGTTTAAAGCCAGTAATGGCGCAGGATACAGATACGGGTTCACTGCTGGGAGATGAGCCCGTAGTGCATGAAAAGGCACAGAATGCTTTTAAAACGACCAAAGTAATCAACCTGCAAAGCCTGGAAGTAACGGATGCAGGTGTGCTGGATGTAAAGATCAACCACCGGTTTGGTCCGGTCAGCGATGGCGCATACAATGCCTTCGGCCTGGATCAGGCGGTGATGAGGCTGGGTGTGGAATATGGCGTGATTCCCGATCTGATGGTGGGTTTTGGCCGTCAGAGCCAGGAAAAGGCACTGGATTTATATGCCAAATACCGGATATTGCATCAAACCACGGATAAGCATATTCCCGTGAGTGTAATGGTACTGGGTGGTATCGCAAGACGAAATACAACCTTTCTGCCTGCAGTTACACAAACAAACCGTTTGGTTTATACCGGTCAGATCATTATCGGCCGTAAAATCACGGAAGGACTCAGCATAGAACTGGTGCCTTCGGTGGTGCATTTTAATATGGCTGAATACGGGGTGAACAATACGTTGTACGCTTTGGGAATTGGAGCCAGACAGAAGATTACAAAACGCACCTCACTGAATGCAGAATATATCCCTGTATTTAATAACAAAGGCCAATACCGGAATTCACTTTCGGCCGGGTTTGATATTGAAACCGGAGGACATGTGTTTCAGGTGCATGTTACAAACAGCACAGCAATGGCCGAACCCTTTTTTATTGGCAGAACTGCCGGAACCTGGCAGTCAGGGGCCATTCGGTTGGGATTTAATATATCCCGGGTATTTACAGTGGTGGATCCAAGCCGGTTTAAAAACAATTCCTACTAAGGCCAGATTGCACCATAGAGATATGGATTGCCTGCACTGCTCCGGATCTCAACCTTTTGGCGGTGCAGCCGATCATTGATTTTTACCCCGATTTCAAATGTACACCGCGCATTTATACCGGGGATGTCTGCTGTTTTTACTGCCAGAAAAACGGTCCCGTCTCCGGTGTTTCTCCAGTCAGATTTTTTACTGCTGCGCCAATCAATGATTTTGCCTTTTTTCACAGTGGCACAGATGAGTTCTGTATTGTCCGGCAGGGTGGTATCAGGAATGTGAAAAACGATCACCGCATTGGGTTGGGTAAGCAGATATTCAGCAGAGATTTTGCTCATGCCAGTGCTGTGCGTTGTCAGATTACTATAAACACAAGGGGTTCCTTTTTCGCTTGAAAATTGGAGGTATTCCGTCCCGATCCAGGATATGCGTGTGATGGGAGTATGTCCGGACCAGTGTTCGAGCAATGGAATCAGCAATGGATGTGAACCACTGTTTACGGCAGCAGAAATATTCCCGTCAGATTTTCTCCAGATTTTCCATAACCGCTGCGGTTGAAATGGTGCGGTATCAGGGCCCATCAAATGCACCTGGCCGTTGAATGCGTATTTGCCGGCATGGTGCTGAAAAATATCTGCCGGACCGTCATACACCTGACAAAGGTACATGCCAATTCTTTGGTCCTGAACCTGCATTTTTTTTATTTGTTCCGCATAGCCGTCCTTATATCCCAGTGTGTAATGCCGGCTTTGGTAAAGACCGTATACCATGAAAAGAAATACATATCCCGAAAAATAAAGATTCAGGGTTTCAATCCGTTTGATGTGGTCAAAAATGTACGCAATGGACAGATATAAAAACGGAGCACTGAAGAGTAGAACAGTGTGTTGCAGCACAGGAGTATGCAGCACAGACCATAAATAGCCTGTTACCAATGGCAATAAGAAAAGTGCAAGAAAAACGAAAAGAGTTTTTATTTTTTTGTTGGAAACAACAGAAGGAAATCCCAGAATGCAGATGAGAACAAGCAGGGTAACAATTCCGGATTGTTTATTCAGAAGCAGGTATACATGGTCCGGGATAAATGAAATAGTGGGTTTTCCAAGCCATTGCAAACCACCCGTTTTGAGCTGTTGGTAAAGTGCAGATAAACCGGGCAGGTACAGAATTGCAGACAATACTGCGGCCTTTCCCCATTCTTTTTTTCCTGTTGGGTTCCATAGCATGCCAGAAAGCCAGAGGCCGGCGCAGGTGAGTGCTGCAAAATGGTGGATGTATGCAGAAAGTGTGCATGCGATACCGAAAACCATCCAGTCTTTTTTTCTTGCAACCGGCGCATGAAGCATTCTGGACCAAAACCAAATGCCAAGAGAAACGGCAGCCATGCCAAATGTATAGGGTCTGATTTGCTGTGACCAACAGATAAAAAGAAACGAGGTGCTGCACAAAATGAGAAAGATCAATTTTCCCTGTTTTTGAAGCCAATAATCCGATGCCATGTACAGGAAAAAACAGCTTAGCATTCCGCACAAAGCAGCCAGTATATGCAATGGTGCAGGAGATTCACCGATATGCTGAACCCATAACCACAGCAGGGTTTGGACCCCGGGTGGGTGTCCATCGCCAAAAATTCCGAGTTGCCAATGTGCCTGCCAGTTTGGAAAACGGGCACGAAAAATGGCACTGAGTTCGTCGTAATGGAAAGGAATTTCCCAAACGAACCAAAACCGCAGAATGAATGCAATGAAGAGAAGAAAAACAGATAAAATTGTATACTTCTTCATGCGGAATTCTCCTGCGGTTGATTACGTTTTCAGTTTGCTTTTTTTTGCAGAAGGAAACAGGATATTGTTAAGAATGAGGCGGTAACCTGCCGAATTGGGGTGCAGATTGAGATCCGTGGGTGGTTCACCCACAATGTGCTGATAATCTTCCGGGTCGTGGCCACCAAAGAAGGTCCAGGTGCCTTTGCCGGCTTCACCGTGAATGTATTTGGCCTCACCCAGCGCAGCATTTTCACCCATTATCAGCACACCGCTTTTTATCCGGTTTTTATGAAATGCTGTGGTTTGGCCCATGAATCCTTTTATCGTGCGTGTGTGGTTCTGGCAGAGTATGGTTGGAATCACATCCCATTTTGCACTGTAGTCGAACAGAGTGAAAAGGTCTGTATCTTCATTCACAGGCCTGGTCATGGGATTTACATCAATGTCTGAGTATTCATACACATACGGATTTTGCTCAAGGACAAAATCTTTGAATGCAAAACAGTTTTCATATCTCAATTTGCTTTGGCAAGCCGGATCGGCGGGAGTGCCATCATACATGGGACCGCAGATGTCTGTATTTTCTGCAGCCAGGGCAATATCGTAACTATCTGTGGCGCTGCACATGGCAAACAGAAAACCACCCCCCAGGGTAAAGTCCCGGATTTTTTGGGACACTGCAAGTTTGAGTTCACGCACGGTTTTGAAGCCATGTTTTGCAGCTGTTTCTTCTGATTCTTTTACCTCTGCCTGATACCAGGGGGCTGATGCGTACTGGGCATAGAATTTCCCATACTGACCGGTGAAATCTTCATGGTGCAGGTGCAGCCAGTCGTATTCCACCAGTTTGCCTTCCAGTACTTCATCATCAAAAACAACGGTGTAGGGAATTTCGGCATAGGTGAGTACCATTGTAACCGCGTCGTCCCAGGGTTGTTTTGTTTTGGGACTGTATACGGCAATTTTAGGAGCAGTAAGCATTTTGATTGCATCCATATTCACCTCCGGGTTTGCAATGGTGGCCAGCAGACTATTGGCCTCTGCCTCAGTAATAACGTCGTAGGAAATGCCGCGTATTTTGCATTCCGACTCAGATTCCGCGGTTTGCTCAATCATAAAGCTTCCGCCTTTGTAATTGAGCAGCCATTCCACTTCCCGTTTTTGCTTTTCCAGAACCCAAAAGGCAATGCCATAGCTTTTCAGGTGGTTTTTCTGCGTTTCATCCATAGGAATGAGAATTCGTGCGGCCTTGGCAGAGCCTGCAGAAAACGCAATAAAAATAAAAATCAGGTATTTGAATTTTTTCACCATAACACTGCAATCTTATTCCCTGTAAATACCAAAACCGTACCCAAAAGAAGGGACGAAAGACCATAGCCCAGAGCAAGTATAAAATTTGACCCTTGTATGTATTTGAAAATTTCCAGTCCCAGACCGGAAAAAGTGGTAAAACCGCCAAGAATTCCGGTTATTGCAAACAACCGCAATTCCGGTGAAGTCAGTTTTGGGGCAAGTACACCCATGCACAAACATCCCAGCATATTGGCTGCAAAGGTAGCCCAGGCCCAGCGGTTGGGGTCGAAAGGAAGCAGTTCGTTTAATGCAAACCGGCCCACGGAACCCAAGGCACCACCTGCTGCCACTGCCAGGAGTGAATTCCAATGCATATGGCAAAGATAAGAGTCACAGGTTACCTTTGCCGGGTATGTTGGCTGAAATCGCTGGATTGCGTGATGAATCTGACCTGGTGCGTACTTTTATTTTACGGTCTGAAAGCAGTGAACCCTGGCAGTTTGAACCCGGGCAATTTGTAATGATTGCCGTGCCCGGATTGCCCGAACATGAGAATTTGCGCAGTTATTCCATAGCATCAGCTCCCGGTTCAGATACGGTTGAACTCTGTATCGTGCTTAATCCCGACGGCAAAGCCACTCCTGTATTATGGAGCATGCGGGTGGGAGACAAGCTTGAAATTTCAGAACCACAGGGCACATTTGTATTGCCCGAAACCCATGGTTTGGAATTGTGCCTTGTATGCACCGGAACAGGTGTGGCGCCTTTCCGCAGCATGATACAAACACTGAAAGGCCGGGGGAAATTTCCCATGCCGGTGTATCTCATTTTTGGCTGCAGAACGGAATCTGATTTGTTATACAGAAAGGAATGGGAAAATCTGGCAGAGGCAGAACCAAATTTCAGATACATACCGGTGCTGAGCAGACAAAACTGGGACGGGGAAAAAGGATACGTACATGCAGTGTATAAGAAGCTGTTTGCCGATGGAAGGGATGCCCGTTTTATGGTATGCGGCTGGGAGAATATGTGCACCGATGCAAGGCATAACCTGAAAGAGATGGGGTATAACCGAAGACAATATAAGTTTGAAAATTATTGAAATATAACGATGCATTCTAAATCAATACCCTGTGCCCTGGGTCTTTTGGCAGGCTCTTTTTTTTCTGCTACTGCACAGAAAACACACATTCTGCAGTTCAATCCTTCGGCAGGTGACTCATTCCGATGTGAGATGACACTTAACGCAAACACGGTTTCCAGGCAAAAGGAGCAGGTTTTCTCTTTCAAAATGCTGAATACAACCGCTTATGGTATGTTGGTAGCGGGAAAAACAGACAGCATTTATGACCTCAGATACCGGTACGGCTATATCATGCTGGATATGGAGGTGGTGGGTACAAAAGTGAAGATAGATACCCGGGAACCCCTGAGCACAGAAGCAGAAGAGACCGAAGAGATGTTGTACAATGTGTACCGTGTGATGATTGGAAGTGAATTCGGAACATTGGTCAGCAGTACCGGAAGGGTCATTAAACTCAACGGAATTACAGAGATGAAAAAGCGTTTGCTGGCGCAGTTGAAGACAGACTATGAAGACAATGCAAACTATGACCGCATGAGAAAAACACTGGAAGATCTGATGGATGAGACAAATATGAAAAATCAGATCGAGCAGTCTTTTCAGTATTATCCTTCAACACCGGTTTCCCTGAAAAGCAAATGGAGTAAAAAGTATACTTTCAATAAGGGTATACAGCCATCCACCGGGAATTTTGTGCTTTCAGAATATCTGACCGATTCAATGCTCAGGGTAGATATGAATGTGAAGTTGCAGAGTGATAACAATGAAGGAACACCCCTGAAAGGATTCATGAAAGGGTATTATCATGTTTCCATGAAAACGGGTGTGCCCATGTATTCGCAGGCCATTGTAGAATTAAAGGGGAAAAAGAAAGTGAGTGGTTCGGGGGATGTGGAAGTGAATTCTGTAACCACGGTGGAAAACAGAATTACTCCCATTCGCAGATAAGCAGGTATGCTGGTTACCGGGGTCTTTGATATTTTGTCCATGATTCGGTCTTATACCCGACCGTCCCGGTTTTGGAATGCCTGCAAGGTGTATGCATCCTATCAGTTATCGCGCTTGTTCGGCAAACCCATTCAGTGGGGTTTTCCGATATCATTGAGCATTGAACCTACAACTGCCTGCAATCTGCGCTGCCCTCAATGTCCCAGTGGATTAAGGCAATTCAGCCGGGCTACCGGCAGAATTCAGGAAGATGATTTTACCCATATAGTGAATGAGGTAAAGAAACATGCCGGGTATCTCACCTTTTATTTTCAAGGTGAGCCATATATACATGCCCGTTTTACGGAAATGGTAAAATATGCAGCCAGGCAGGGAATGTATACGGCAACAAGCACCAATGCCCATTTTCTGGACGAGGGAAATGCGAGAAAGACGGTAGCATGCGGACTAAGCAGACTCATCATTTCTATTGATGGCAGTACACAGGAAACCTATGGCAAATACCGGCTGGAAGGAAGCCTGGAAAAGGTGCTGGAAGGTACCAGAAATCTTGTAGAGGCCAGAAAGGAAGCGGGAAGCCGGCATCCTTATATTATCTGGCAATTTATCGTGTTTGCCCACAATGAACATCAGTTGCCGGAAATGCATAAGCTGGCAAAAGAATATGGCGTGGATAAACTGGCTGTAAAAACCGCACAGATTTATGACTATGAGGATGCAGAAGACTGGTTGCCAAAGGACAAGTCATTAAGCCGATACAGCCGGGGAGAGAATGGCGTGCAAATGCAGACCGAATGGCCAAACAGGTGCTGGCGGCTTTGGAACAGTTGTGTCATTACCTGGGATGGGAATGTAGTGCCCTGTTGTTTTGACAAAGACGCCAAGCACAATCTGGGCAATGTGGCAGATGTGAAATTCAAAGATATATGGAATGGTGAGGCTTACCGGAATTTCAGGAAAAGCCTGATTGCCGGGCGGAAAAACATAGACATCTGCCGGAATTGCAGCGAAGGAACCAAAGTTTGGGTTTGAAATTTTGTATCAAACCGGATTTAGCCGTATACTTGCAACTGTATTGTCGGCTACTGCATTCTCTTTTCCGGCAAATCCTCTACCGATTATTTTATTGAATTCACTAGTAACAAAGAAGTTGTATATACATGGCAGATAAACCTGACCTGAGTAAGATGAGTGTGGGCGATTTGAAGTCCATGGCCGAAGCCCTGGAAATTTCCAATTCCGGGAAACTGAAAAAGAACGAACTCATAGAAGCGATATTAAGCGCAGCGGCACCGGCACCACCCGCCGAAAAGGGTGTGACGGAAGAAAAACCCGCCGGAAAAATGAGAAACCGTGTGCGAAAACCCGCTGGTGAGCAAAAACCACCGCATACAGATGACCAGAATGTGGAAAAGGAGGATACCAGAGAGGTTGTGGTGCCGCAGGAACTGAAGAAAGAGCACACCCGCGAAAACACAGGAGGAAATCCCCAAAGACGTGACAACAGAGACCGGGATCGCGGAAGAAACCGGCATAACAACCCGGGTTTTGAGAAAAAAACGCTGCAGCCTGTGGCTGATTTGAATGACGCAGTTCCACCTCTTCCAGAGGAAAACGAAAAGGATTCTGCCAATACAGAGTCTGGCAATTTTCCACCCCGAGACAATGACAACCGCACAGCACCCAACCAGGAGGACAAACGCCGCAGGGAACAACTGCAGTATTTTACCGAAATGGAGGGAGTGGTTACAACCCAGGGGGTATTGGAAACGGTACCGGATGGGTATGGATTCCTCCGTTCACCGGATTACAACTACATGCCTTCTCCGGATGATGTGTACATGCCGGGGTATATGATTAAGCAAAATGGGTTGAAAACCGGAGACACCGTGCGTGGAACCATACGTCCGCCCAAGGACAACGAAAAGTACTTCTGCCTGGTAAAAATCGAATCGGTAAACGGTAAAACACCTGAAGAGGTGAGAGACCGCGTGAGTTTTGAGCATCTGACTCCCTTGTTTCCGGATGAGAAACTCAATTTGTGTGACGACCCAAGGCACTATAGCAACCGGATTATTGACATGGTATCGCCCATAGGCAAAGGGCAGCGCGGACTGATAGTAGCCCAGCCCAAAACGGGTAAAACATGGCTGCTGCAGGGAATTGCAAATGCTATTGCCAAAAATCATCCGGAAGTATACATGATCATCCTGCTTATAGATGAAAGACCAGAAGAGGTTACCGATATGGCAAGACATGTGCGCGCGGAAGTAGTAGCCAGTACGTTTGATGAACCTGCAGATAAGCATGTGAAGCTCACCAATATCGTTCTGGAAAAGGCCAAACGGCTGGTAGAGTGCGGTCATGATGTGGTTATCCTTCTGGATTCCATCACCCGCCTGGCCCGGGCATTCAATACTGTTCAGCCCGCTTCCGGAAAAATACTCAGCGGTGGTGTGGATGCGAATGCATTGCACAAGCCCAAACGCTTTTTTGGTGCAGCCCGAAATATAGAAAACGGTGGTTCACTGACCATTATCGCCACGGCACTTACCGACACCGGCTCTAAAATGGATGAAGTGATTTTTGAAGAATTCAAAGGAACCGGTAATATGGAATTGCAACTGGACCGCAAATTGTCCAACAAGCGGATATTCCCGGCCATTGACATTTTGAGCAGCAGCACCCGCCGCGAAGATTTGCTGCTGGATAAAACCACATTGCAAAGGTTGTGGGTATTGCGCAATCACCTTGCGGATATGAATCCGGAAGAAGCCATGAATACCTTCCTCAAATATATGCAGAATACAAAAGACAACACCGAGTTCCTGCTGAGCATGAACGGTTAAGTCCTTTATACAGCAAAGAAATTAGTGTCTGTAAAGCAAAGCACCTGGTCGTCCGGGTGCTTTTTTTTCTGATGCACCATGCCGGTGAGTTGGCCAAAAGAGGGCATAATCAGCTGGTTTTCAGAGGCGATAAAACAACGCATAAGCACAGATTGTCTGGCCCGGCCGTGTACCCTGTAACCAGGATGCAGATGGCCGCATATGTTGGGCCGGAATCCCGAAGGTTCATGGGAAAGGAGGATGTGGTTAAGCATCCATCCCGGCATGCTGTATATTCCGGCACCGGAATAGACATCTGCATGCAGAATGTCATGGTTTCCGGCTATCAGGCGGAACTCTGTTGCCTGATGGTGTTGCACAAGGTTTTGCAGTTCCTGCCATTCTGAATTGAGTTCACTGTGAAAGAGGTCGCCCAGGAAAATACAGATCAGGGGATTGTAAAACTGAAGCAGATGGTGCAATCGCTGATAGTCCTGCATAGCAGCGGCAGCAGGTAAAGGGATGGAATGTCGCCGAAAATGGGTGGTTTTGCCAAAATGGCAATCAGAGACAATGAGTTGCCGGGTTTGTGGATGGTACAAACTGCGCCAGGTATTGGCGATGAATGATTCACCTGCAAAATGAAGGGAAGTTTCTTCAAATAAACCCACGGTGCAAAAATCCGGCATTCAGGGGATGATTGATCATGTTATTTGCTTTTCCATCAAAACGCAGATTGTCTCTGCCCGGCTTCTTAGTATTTTTGATGCATGGAGTTTATGGGATTTCATGCCGATGCGCATTCGATAAAGGTTTTTCTTGTCCTGTTGGTCATTATCCTGGCCGGGAGAGTGGGTACACTGCAGTTATACCGGCGCAGAAAGCAAATCAGGGGCAGGGATAATTTTGTGCTGGGTATAAACAATGTGACCACACTTTTGCTTTTGTTGTGGCTGTTTTTTCTGGTGTTGCACCTGGTGGGAATCACCATCCGGGAGTTTTTTACCTCCATCACCATCATTGCTGCAGCACTGAGTATCGTGTTTAAAGACTATATCCTCAACGGGTTGAATGGCATGATACTGATGTTTGGCGACAATCTGCACATAGGGGATTATGTAAAAGTGCACAACCACAAAGGCAAAATTGACAACATCACTTTGCTGAATGTGCATTTACAGAGTGATGAGGACGATCTGATTATCATCCCCAACAATACATTTATCAATAGCGAAATCATCAATTACAGCAAGAACCCGAGGCAGTACAGCAGTATAGACTTTGAAGTACAGTCGGCGCAGAGTGTATCAGCAGCCGAGCTGGAGAAATTGCTCATATCAGCGCTTGAACCGGAAAATGAGAAGATACGTGAAGGAACGGTGCGTCTTCGGGTGGTAGAATTCCGGAATGATCTGGTGCACTACAGGTTTCGTTTTGGCCTTAAAGAATACGACCCGAAAGACGAGGCTCACATTAAGCAGCGGATATGGCGGGAAATCCTGAATCTGGTGAAAGGCCAAAATAAAATATTATGATTTTTTTCAGGCATGTGGTTTTTTTAAAAAAGACTTTATTTTAGCGGCCGGATTGGCATCCATGGAGAAGAAGAAAGTAGTTACAGATTACAACAAGCTGTCGGAAGATCTTGTTCGGTTGTACGAGGAGACGTACCCTACGGGTATTGCCGGAAAAACGATTCGGTTTCCGAACGTCAGAGGCGAGATCGTAACCGCAGTGAGAATCGAAACTGACGACACCATATATCTGGTGAAGGTAAGCGCAAAGCCCAAAGAGGTTCTTACAGAAGAGCAGATGGATGAATTGGTGAAACCATCGGCGAAAGATACTGAAGAGCCTGACGCGGAAGGTGAAAGTGAGGAAGACAGCGAAGATGATGGCAATCAGCGCAAGCGAGGATTTTCTGATGATGATGAGTAACCGAACCTTACACTAAAACATTGGTTGCAGCAATAACCCGGCAAATAGAAGTAACCGTAGAGGCAGGCTACGATCCTGAAATGAGTAAGCCCGAGGCCGGCGTTTATATATTCCGATACTACATACACATCAAAAATTCGGGAACAGAATCAGTTCAACTGTTAAGCAGAAACTGGATGATTACAGATGGCATGGGCAATCACCGAGAAGTGAGGGGCGCGGGTGTGGTGGGTTATCAACCCGATTTGGCCCCTGGAGTTACATTTGAATATGGAAGTTATTGTCCCTTATCATTCCCGGTAGGTAAAATGCAGGGCACATACGGCTTTGTTCGCTTAAGCGACGGGGAACCATTCGATGTGAAGATTCCTGAGTTTTTACTGGAAGCTCCCTTTTTCAGGAACTAATTTTAAAAAAAATGACCAATCATACCTGTATTGTCACCGGAGCAACCCGGGGAATAGGCAAGGCCATTGCCATAAAATTTGCAAGTGAGGGATTTGACGTGGCATACTGTGGCAGAAATCCGGCTGCGGTGGAAGCATTGGCGCACCTTCTTAAGGCAGAATACGGGGTAAAAAGCCGGGGTTGGGTCTGTGACGTAACAGATAAGGCACAATTGTCCCGGTTTGCATCGGAGGCGCTGGGTTTTCTCGGCGGGTGTACAGTGCTGGTTCATAACGCCGGTGTGTTTTTACCCGGAGCAATCGGGGATGAAAGCGAGGGTACATTTGAAACCCTGATGTCTACCAATGTGGCTTCAGCCTATCATCTTACCCGTTTATGTCTGCCTGAACTGAAGAAAACAAAGCGGGCACATATATTTACCATGTGCAGTATAGCAAGCCTGCAGGCTTATGCCGCGGGTGGCAGTTATACCATTTCCAAATTTGCCCTTTTAGGCCTTACAAAAGTGCTGCGACAGGATTTAATCCCGCATGGAATAGGTGTTACAGCCGTTTTGCCGGGTGCCACGCTTACCGAAAGTTGGGCAGGTACCGAACATCCTGAAACCCGGTTTATCCGCAGCCGGGATGTAGCCGCTGCGGTGTGGTGTGCCTGGGAAATGAATGAGCATGCAGTCATGGAGGAAGTGCTGATTCGGCCCGCAGAAGGGGATATCTGAGAAGCAGAACCCGGAAACTGTCGGAGTTTTGTCACTGTCGTTTCATTGTCATTTGTGCTGCCTCCTTTAGGGGAAGTGGAGGATACCTATGTAATTTTGAAACAAGAAGGCAAAAGTTTACATTTGCGCTTCTATTTTAATCAGAAACAAAACCTATACAATGAAAAAGTTCATACTCTCAGCAATGGTTGCAGCAACTGCCGGTTTCGCAGTGGCTCAATCTCCGGTTCAGTTCACACCGGAACAAACCAATTACAAAGTGAAAGATGTGGTTTACACGAAAGAAGGCAGAGGTCTGCGTGCTTCAGGTGTTAGCCGCCGCGGTGCCGGTGATCTTACTGATAAGTACCAGTTTACCACAGCCTACGAAGAGTCTATGCTCTTCGGCCAAAAGCTGACCACTTTTGTGAGCTGGTTGTACCCTGATACCACTGGTTATACTGTATCCAACACAGGTACCAAATCCAAAGTCGGATTCCATGTACTTGGTTCAACTTTCGACCCAAAGGATTCCAATTTTCAAGCTGTGGGAAAAACCGTGTTTACCAAATTCCAGAGCTACAAATTGGATACTCTGAGTTTTGTACAGTTTTACATCCGTAACCTTGACTCATTTGATGCTGGTGGAGGAAATTTCAAACAGGTAGTTGATACTGCTTACATTCAGTATTTTGATGCTCCTGCCATGGATATCACCCGCTACTATTATCAGGGTAACCCTCAGGCACACTGGTATGGTGTACCCAAGGTGGCCAACTACAGCACAAAAACCCTGCTGAACAGCGCTGCAGTAAAAACCGACACCATTTTCCTGGATGCCAATTGGGCAGATAGTATTGCAATAGGTGCAGGTACCGTATTCGGCCGTGGTATCAAAATCCCTGTAGGACTGAATTCAAAATCTACTTCAACCACTCCTATCTATAATAACGTACTGGCTTATACAATCACTTTCAAACCGATGAAGAAGGCCAGCCTGGGTGATACCCTGATTGCATGGAATGGTGCAAATGTTTCCAAAAAACTCAATGCGTACGGAATTCGTCTTGCTTACCAGCAAAACCATGACCAGCAAATCCCCAATGAATACCGTGTGAACAATTCCATCATCACCAACTTTGAAGTTCGTTATGGCGCCACTGTTTCCTCTATTTTCAAATCGTACCTGCCGGGTACGCTGTTTGGCAGCACACTGTTTGTTCCTGCCGAATGGTCTATCACCACTGCCAATCTGAATAGCAAAGAAGTGGGAATGGGAGATGTTACTGTGTTCCCTAACCCTGCCAGCACCAATGCTTCTGCTACCGTAGTTTTCAACCTGGCCAAAGCCAGCAACGTAAAAGCTACAGTAACGGATCTGAATGGCCGTGCTATCCGCAATCTGGACAGCCGTCATTTTGTAGCCGGACAGAACAGCCTTCAAATCAACACCCAGGGTATGAGCAAAGGCATGTACCTGGTAGTGCTTGAAAGCAATGGCACCACGGCTTCTGCTAAATTGAACATCAACTGATAGAAAATAAGTAAATCCCAAAAAGAGGCTGCCTGTGCAGCCTCTTTTTTTTTTGCATAAGAAGAATGCCAGTGAGTACATTTGCCTTATTCCTATGAAAAAGAACACACTCCTGCTCATCGGGTTATTCATTCTAGGCCATGCCAGTGGACAGAATTTTTATGGTTTGCAAAACAGCAATTTTGCAGGTGTTCATGCCATGTACATCAATCCGGCAGGATTGGCCGATTCAAGATTCAGCCAGCATACCAATGTTTCCACCTTTGGTTTCAATTTCTTCAATGACTATATGAAACTGGAGACTCCCTTTACTCCGATGGATATCATTCGTGGCCGTGTACCTGCTCAATACAAGCATACAACAGGTGGCATAAAATGGGACCCGGCATGGGTGAAGGAAGATTTGAACGGGAACCCCAAAAACATGAATTTTGGTCTGGAATGGCGTGGTCCTGCGGGCATGACCAATGTAGGCAGTAAGCTGGCCATCGGGGCCGGAATGCGCACCCGCACCTCCTTTCAGTTGTACAATGTATCTGAGGAACTGGCAAGGTTTACCAAAGCTCAGATTGATTCCAACCCGCCGCCGTTTACCACCCTTACAAACAATACGTTTGCACTGAATATGAATGCATACCAGGAGATCAGTGGTACCGCTGCTGCTGTGTTGTTTAACAGAAAGGCTTTGTATCTCAAAGGTGGGGCTACAATAAAGTATTTAATGGGACTTGGTTCTGCCTACGCTATTAACAATGGGGTGAGTATACAAACCGCAGGTTCAGACACAGTGATTTTTAACAAGACGGATGTGAGTGTGGGATATACCAATACAGAGTTTCTCAACAAGCTCATCAATCAGGGTACACTGGGTGCGGCATTGCCGTCATTTAAAAATATTAACGGAGGTGGTTATGGTTTCGATTTTGGCGTCGTATTCGAATGGCGCCCGGCCATTACCGACGCGTTGACGGACAACAACAGGTACTTGCTGAAAGGTGGAATTTCTTTGTTGGATTGGGGTAAGATCTCTTACAACAACAATATCAATCTGTTTGCCATATCCAATACCACGCCGGTGGTTTTTGACCAGGATTCTGCACTCTCAGCGGCATTTGCACAGGGTATCAATGAAGGATTGGCCTTTGTAGACAGTTTTGCACAGAAGAATTTTAACTATACCCGTGGTCCGGGAAAATTGAAGTCCAGCATCCCCACCACTCTCAACTTTCAGGTGGACTGGAATATTCTGAAAAAACTGTATCTGGGTGTAAACTGGCAACAGTCTGTAGTGAGCAAGAAAGACATTGCTTTTCGCAGGCCATCGTCTCTGGTTCTGATTCCGCGCTTTGAGACCCGGTTGATTGAGGTTTCGACTCCTTTGTCTTTATATAATGACTATAAAGATGTGGCGGTAGGTATGTTTGTAAAAGTAGGACCTGTGTTTATAGGGTCAGACAATCTGATCAAATCACTGCAGCGCAGCAGTTTCAGCGGTATTGATCTGTACTTTGGGGTTAGTTACGGAATCCCAAGGGGCAAGAATAAGAAGAAATAACAGTCAGGATTCGAGACGGGTTATAGAAGCACCGAGAGGATTCAACCTTTCTTCTATTCGTTCGTAGCCTCGGTCTATTTGTTCTATATTCCGTATGGTGCTGGTTCCCCGGGCACTCATTGCAGCAATAAGCAAAGCCACACCAGCCCTTATGTCGGGCGAAGACATGGTTATGCCTTTGAGTGTAGTGCGCCGGTCCAGCCCGATAACGGTGGCCCTGTGCGGGTCGCAAAGAATAATCTGAGCACCCATATCAATCAGGTTGTCTACAAAAAACAACCGGCTCTCAAACATTTTCTGGTGAATAAGCACAGTCCCTCTGGCTTGTGTAGCGGTAACCAATGCGATGGAGATCAAATCGGGGGTAAATCCCGGCCAAATCTGGTCTGAAATGGTAAGGATGGATCCATCAATGAATGTGTCTATTTCATAATGGGCATTTTCAGGAATATGAATGTCGTCTCCCTTGATTTCCATTTGAATTCCAAGTCGCTGAAAGGTACGTGGGATGATTCCCAGTTGATCTACCCTGCAGTTTTTAAGCGTAAGTTCACTCTGGGTGATGGCGGCCATGCCAATAAAGCTCCCGATTTCAATCATATCCGGCAAACAGCGGTGGGTGCAGCCATGGAGTGAAGTTACGCCTTCAATGACCAGCATATTGGAGCCGATGCCTGAAATTTTGGCCCCCATGCTGTTCAGCATGAGGCATAACTGCTGCAAATAAGGTTCGCAAGCAGCGTTGTAAATCGTGGTTGTACCCTGCGCCAGAGTTGCAGCCATTACAATATTTGCAGTACCGGTTACTGAAGCCTCGTCCAGAAGCATGGAACTGCCTTTCAGCGAGGTAGCATGCACCTGGTAAAAACTCTGATCGGGGATGTACTTAAACTCGGAGCCAAGGGCATGAAAGCCTTCAAAATGCACATCCAGACGGCGACGTCCTATTTTATCGCCTCCCGGACTAGGGATGTAACCTTTGCCAAACCTTGCCAGCAATGGACCTACAATCATTATTGACCCGCGCAGTGCCGCACCCTGTTTGGCAAATGCCTCAGTTTCCAGGTATTTCAGATCAGGGTTGGCTGCTTTGAATACAAAAGTGCCTTTTTGCGGGTGGTCTACGTCTACACCCATGCATTGCAGCAATTCAATCAGTTTCATCACATCCCGAATCTCAGGAATGTTGCTGATCGTTACTTCATCTGCCGTGAGCAGTGCAGCACAAATAACCTGTAAAGCTTCATTCTTGGCACCCTGAGGGGTGATTTCCCCTTTTAACCGGTGTCCACCTTCTATGCGGAATACTCCCATTGTTTTCAGTATCTGCGGAAATTGCCCTTACCTCCGCCTCGTTTAAACTTGTTGTTTTTGTTCTTATTGCGGTTGTTTTGTCCGCCACCCTGGTTGTTGAAAAACCTGCGCTGTGGCTGACTGGTGTCTTGCGATACAACGAGTTCTTCCGCATTGAGATTGAGCTTGCCACGGCTGAGCACTTTCAGATGCTCGGCAATCACCTCATTGCTCAGGTTCTCGTTGTTCCAGTTTTTGCAACTGTTAAACATAAAGGAAGCAATGAGATTGACCATATCCTGTTTCAATTCCCCATTTTCAAGCTCGGCAACTGTATCAACCATATTCTGCAGGTTGCGGCCATAGAACCGGAATTTAATCACCGTATCGTTATAGCCGATGTGCCGGGGTTTGTGGTTTCTCTCCTCAGCCTCGAGCAAAGGATATGGGCTGTCCACATCCAGGTTGTAACCAGAAATCTGGTAGAGATGCCCCCATAGCTTTTCCTTGTAATTGCTTTGCAACTTTACCTCGGGATTGAGCACTGTCATTACATTGATGACGGCGTGGGCCCATTTGGTGCGTTCCTCCCGGGTAGGCAGGGATTGCAAATGCTGAATATATTGTTGTATATGCCTTCCGTATTCAGAGATGGCAAGCGATTCGCGGTTGGTATTATAGTCTTCCTGTAAAATGGACATTTTGTATTGCAAATAAATAGCCTGGCAGCCTTAAAAAGAAAAGCCTCCCTGTTTTGAAGGAGGCTTTTCTTGGATTACTCTTTAAAACTTAGAACCAGTAAGGCTCGTCGTTGATGCGTTTAAAGTTGATTTTGAACTCGTGGCCCTGATTGTCATTGCCACGCACGTGCATTTCCTTTTGTTTCAGCATGGTGATTACCCACTCAATCTGGTTTTTCACAATGGGACCTTCGTTGGGGTCATAGCTCAACTCGGGGAACACCTGAATCTTGGTGTGGCCTTTGTTGAAAGACCAGGTACCGCGCATACCGATGGCACGCAGAGGCTCAGGCAAACCGGCGATGTAGTTGTTCTTTTTATCGATGTCCCAGTTCTGGCTCTGGTTCAGGAAAATGCTGTTGTTGGAAACATGGTTTGAAATGTACACGGTTTTGCCGGAGATGGAATCTTTCACCACCTTCATCATTTCGAAACTGTAAGAACCTGTGCGGGAGGTGGTAAAGATGGAAGAGAACCCGAATGTATCGCTGTTCACATCTGAAGTTACATCTTTTTCAACCAGGTTGCCCTGATCGTCAATAACCATCCAGGTCATTTTGTCAATCTTCCACTCATTGGACACCCTGTCTCTCTTGGAACGCAGGGAAACCTTAGGTCCATCCTTGTATTTACAAGAAGAGAAGACCAATGTGCCGGCTAGTGCTAAAGCGGTAATTCTGGCAAGTTTCATCATAATTATGGGTCAAATATAAAATCACTGAGTAGACAACTCCAAATTTTCATCGATTTTTTTTTCAGATTGAAACATTCAATCACCTGTGGCTGTTGTCTCAGCGTACATTTGATTCAAATATGAAATTTGTATTAACCACCGCAGAATACCATGAAGAAAAATTCCAATAAAATCAGTATTTTCCAGCAATACGAAGCGTGCGTTCTCGAAACTGGGGCAAGGCCCGGCAATGTTTTCGACTTTTGCAGTAAAGCAGGCATTGCCGAGCCGGCTTTTTATGAAAAATTTGGCAGTCTTGAAGGGCTGGAAAATGCCCTGATTGCCCACTGGTTTGAAGAAACTGCTATCCGGATAAAATCTGAAGATGTATTTCTTGCTTATGGAGCCCGCGAAAAACTTCTTGCACTGTATTTTGCGTTTTTCGAAGATATGGTGTCGCATCGCAGTTACATGTTGCTGTTGTCCAAAGGGATGTTTCAGGATATGCAACACCTGAAGTCACTGGATCAACTCCATACTGTATTCAAAAACCATGTGGGGCAGATTGTGACAGAAGGTGTGGCAAACGGGGAGTTTGAAGACCGTAAACCATTGACCGGCAAGTATGTAAATCTGGTGTGGCTGAACTTTTTGTTTGTTCTGAAGTTTTGGATAGAAGACCGCAGTGCCGGCATGGAACGTACAGATGCCTGCATAGAAAAGTCGCTGAGCCTGACTCTGGATATGATGGGACGCAATACACTGGACCAGTTGTGGGATTTTGGAAAATTCATGTTCGCACCCAAAGCATGAAAACGCAGAATAAAATTCCCACAGGCAAGGTAGAACGGGCCATGAAACTGGTAGGGACCGGAGCCCGTATCGGTGGCAATTACCTGAAATACTATACCCGCAAAGCAATAACCGGAGACGATAACAGGGACCAGTTGCACGAAGACAATGCTGAGGATATCTATGCATCGCTGAGTGAGCTGAAGGGGAGTGCCCTGAAAGTTGCCCAGATGCTGAGCATGGATAAGAATCTGCTGCCCAGAGCATATACAGACAAATTTGCTATGTCCCAGTACAGTGCTCCGCCCATGTCCGGGCCTCTTGTTGTGAAGACCTTTTCCCGTTCTACCGGCAAATCCCCACTGGAATTGTTCGATACTTTTGAAACAAAATCTGCTGCTGCCGCAAGCATAGGTCAGGTGCACCGCGCGACGCTGGGCGACAAGCAACTGGCTGTAAAAGTCCAGTATCCAGGGGTGGGCGACAGCATTCGGTCTGATTTGAAACTGGTGAAGCCGGTAGCAAATGCCATGTTCGGACTACCTGAAAAGGAAATGGCAAAGTATTTTGCTGAGGTGGAGGAGAAACTGATGGAAGAGACAGATTATGATCTGGAACTGCGGCGCAGTATGGAAATCAGTGAAAGTTGCGGACATCTTCCAGGTGTGCTGTTCCCCCGGTATTATCCTGAATTTAGCGGCGACAAGGTTTTGGTTATGGATTGGTTGCCCGGAAAACACCTCAAAGAATTTCTTGCTGAAAATCCGGCACAGGAAATAAAGACCCGCGTGGCTCAGCGCCTGTGGGATTTTTATGAGTATCAGCTTCACACACTGAGGGCTATTCATGCGGATCCGCATCCCGGAAATTTTCTTTTTCAGGAAGATGGCACAGTGGGCGTGATTGACTTTGGATGTATCAAAGAGGTACCAGAGGATTTTTACTTTCAGTATTTTCCACTGCTGTTGCCTGAAATTCAGGAAAATGCAGAAATCATAGACAAGCTCCTTGGTTATATAGAAATCCTTTTTCCTACCGATGGGGAAGAGACGAGAAACGAACTGAGGGATGCGTTTATGCAAATGACGAAATTGCTTAGCAGGCCATTTGCATCGGAAACCTTTCATTTTACCAATGCTTACCTGGATGAGATTTATGCATTGGGAGAGAAGATAGCTTCAATTCCGGAGGTGAGAAAACCCACCCAGTCACGTGGCAGCCGCCATGCATTGTATGTAAACCGCACCTATTTCGGCATTTACAGTATGATGGCAGATCTGAATGCAAACATAGTGACCAAACCCGGCTCCTGGCGTGAGCAGTTACTGGCGCATTGGGAGCCAGCAATGGTTTAAAAGACCATGGGCAGTTGGTAACATCTTTGCGCGGATTACAGGGTAGCTCCCATTGTGAGCAGGAAACTCCTTCCATCTGAAGGCAAGATACCCGGTCCGGGATATCCACCGGCGCGCCGGGTAAAATAGCGGGAGTTGGAAAGATTATTCAGCGCCATTTTAAGGCTGAATCGGGGAGAAATGGTCCATGCCGCATTCAGGTCATAGATGGTGTAGGAAGGAATGAGTCCATTCTGGCCATTGGCGGAAGGGGTGACGGTGTTGTTTGCATCGGCAAAAGTGGAGGATACATGGCTTGCCTGGAGGGTTACCTGCACGCTTCGTCTTCGATAACTGAGTCCGGCACGGACAATGGTGCCGGGGGCATTTTCCACAGCGTTGCCTTTGAGGTTTTTTTCAGTGATTGTGCTTCCGCTAACTTCAGTCATGGAGTAGCCCAGATAAGTGCTGCGGTTGAACGTGGCTGACACAAACACAGGGAAGGAACCGAATCTTGAAGTGAACCTGCTGTTCAGGGCAGAAAGCCAGTCGGCATCGATGAGTATTTCCAGTCCTTTTGACTCTGAATTGCCCACATTGGTGATGTAGCGGTACACCTGATTCGAGGCATTCAACCGGCTCAAAGTACCTATGCGCTGATTGTACCTGAGGCAATAGACACTCAAATCAGCAAAGACATGTGCGCCCAAATGACCCCGGACACCCAAATCACTGTTCCATCCGCGGGAGTCTTTCAGTTCGGGATCTACTATATCGGTGGTGGGATTGCTTACGTTGCTGAATAAAACCGGCCTGTAGGCCTGGGTGATATTGCCATACAATTCCAGGTCGGGTTTTATATGGTATTCTACCCCTATTCCGGCCAGAGCAAAAAATCTGTGTCGCTTTTCATCGGTCATGCGGTTTTCTACCCCGCCGGCTCCGTAGCTCAGTCTGCCCGATGCGTCCACTACTACAGATTCAAGCCGGATTCCGGGAACCACAATCCAGCGTTTGCCAGCCCGGATTGCGTTTTCAGCAAAAAATGCGGCATTGGATGAAAGAAATAATGCGTCTGATGGGAACGAGGTTTCAGTGATGCTATAATCAGCGCTGGTGCCGTTGCTTCCTTTTCCTTTGGCTCTGCGCCGGGTTTTCCCTGTAAAATACCGCACCCCTGCAGACAAGGTCTGGGTTTTTCCCAGTAGCTGATAATCATGCAATACCTGTGCTTCGAAAGAGGCATTGCGGTAATTGTCTATGGCCACTTCCCGGTTTGCATAGGTTCCCGTGCTATTTACTATCGTATCAGGCACTGTGATGGATTGCATAAAGCCCGTACTGCTGCGGTCTCCTGCCATGCCGTGCAAGGTGGCCTGAATGCGGGTATGGAGTGCAATCTGCCAGTCGAGTTTTATGTTGGCAGTACTCCATGGGGTGCTGAACCAGTTGCGGCTGCGGCTGCTCTGTTTCATGTTGCCAGAAAGATACTCAATTTCTGAAAGTCCGCCGGGTTGCTGGCTGAACATATCATAGTGCATAAGCTCCGTTTTCAATTTAATTCCGGCCCTGGGAGTCCATGTAAGAGAGGCAAACCCAGTGGTTGTGCGGTAACGGCTGTTTTGGCGGTAACCTTCTGCCTGCCTGTGGTCAGCAAAGGCGTAGTAACTCAGTTTTTTGGTTTGGCCGCCCACAGCATTGAAGGTATTGATAAGGCCAAAACTTCCTATGGTTTGTCTGGTTTCGAACTGAAATGGTTTTTGAATGTCGCTGCCATCCCTCATGATATAGTTGACCATGCCGCCAAACTGGGGGCCATATTGCAGACTTCCTGCACCACGCACAACCTGAATTCTCTGAATGGCCTGCATTTGCGGATTGTAATAGGCCTCCGGGTAACCGAAAGGGTCAGCGGCTATGTCACAACCATTCTGGCGAATGTTGAATTCCCAGCTCCGGTTTGCACTCAGGCCGCGGGCTGCAATTCCAATCTGAATTCCCGATCCATCGCTTTCCCATATGTGTATTCCCGGCACTTTGGCCATAATCTGACGCATGTTGTTGTTCACCACCACTGTATTCAGGTTGTCCATCACGATCAATGCGTTTTTCTTGCCTGCATAGATGTTGGTCCCAACAATTTCAGGCAATTGCACGATATCCCGGTTGAGTTTTTGTCCAACCAGGGTAATTTCGCGCAGGTAAATCATGCTGTCTTTTGCGGGATGATTCTGTGCGCCCAGAGAGTGCAGGCTGAAGAGGAGATAGGCGGATACAAAAATCTTGGGTCTCAAAATGGAAGTTGAATGAATTTTCGTGGCGCAAACAAAATACTTATTTAGAAAGATTCCAAATAAAGTTTGGGGATTAACTAACGATTGTTAGTATTTTCTTTCTTTCCAGATGGTTTTTACGGGCAAAACAAAAAACAGAGCAGTGGAAATGGTCACAGCCCAGAGGTAAACCTCATACATCAGATGTTGCCATATGGCTGGTTTGGGTTCTTTCACATGAGAATAAATGGCGTTGATCTGCAGTGTTTGCAGAGTCCATTTGAGTGCGGCAATGGCAAGAGCCACGGGCCAGGCCACAAGAAACAGAAAGGGTACAGAAATGTAGTATAAAGCAAAAACGCCAAAAAGTATCCACCAGTAAAACGGTAATTCCCTTCCACCACTCAGCCAGCGTTTGCGCTGATGCAACAGGGGGAGGTACCCGTTGGTGGGTGCACTGTAGGCCAGCACTTCGGGGCACATGGCATTGTTCCAGCCCCAGCCGTGGCGGCAGATTTCACTGTAAAGCTTGTAGTCTTCCGTTATGCTGAACCTGATGTTTGCATAACCCCCTGTCTGCCAGTAAGCTTTTTTTCTCACAATCATATTGTTTCCCACCGCTGTTGCCGGCACACCGGAGTAGCTGATGGCATTGAGCAAACCCATAAAATAGGCCCAGTCTATTCCCTGCAATTTTCCCCACACGGATTTACCTTTCACCATTGTTGTACCACTGGCCACTCCTGTCCGGGCATGCAGTTGGCGAACCATCATGGCGGCCCAGTCCGGTTTTACCTGCACATCGGCGTCTGTCACCAGATAATAATCACCTTTTGCAGCCTGGTCTAATTGAGCCATTACCCTTGCTTTTGCCTTTAAGCCAGAACCGTCGTCTTTTATGGAAATAATCTGTATGCGTGAATCGGAGCCGGCAATTTCACGGGCAATGGTTGCTGTTTTATCTGTACTTTGGTCATCACCTACAATGATGTGCAGTTTTTCTGCAGGATAATTGAGTTGGCAAAGTGCCTGCAAACAATTGCCTATGTTTTCTTCCTCATTGCGCGCTGCGACCAGAATGCTGATTTCGGGCCAATCCACTGGTGCTGGCTCAGGTTGGTTTTTGTACAACAGCAGCACCAGCAATTGCCAAACCTGCAGACCTATATACAAAGCGCAGATAGTAACCGAAATATAAGCCAGTATTGTCACAGGGCGGCAAATGTAAAACCTCGGTCATGCATCTCCTGCAAGTAGCGGGGGAGTATCCACTGCATATTTTCCAGCGCACGGGCACTGTCGTGAAATACAACAAGAGAACCCGGTTTTGAGCACCTGCATAGCGTATTCAGGCTTTGCTCCCGGTTCAGCTTTTGTAAATAATCACAACTGAGCAGACTCCACATAATGATTCTGAATCCATCCTCCTGAAGCATTTTAGCCTGGCTGCGACGAATGCGACCGTAGGGTGGTCTGAATAGCTTATTGCTTGTATTTTCGCCGGCCTTTCGGGTGTTTACAAGGTATTCCTGGTCGGGCACATTCCAGCCTTTGAGGTGATTATAGGTATGATTGCCTATGGAGTGACCCGCGGACTTCAACTGCTCTGCAATTTCAGGGTACCTGGAAACATTTTCCCCCACGCAGAAGAACGTGGCTTTTGCCTGAAAGGGTGCCAACGTTTCAAGAACCCATGGTGTGGCCACAGGATGAGGCCCATCGTCGAAGGTGAGAAATATGTGTTTATCCTTCACAGGAATATCCCATACCAAACCGGGGTACAGCCTTTTTAACAGAGATGGGACACGATACGGGGTAAACAAGGGATGCAAATGTAAAGGAGAAGCAGGAAAAGCGCATTTCGGGCAAGAATCCAGATCCACGCATTTTAGAAACAATCCATTTCAGGCAATCCTTAATTTTGCCGTCTATGTCAGAAAAAATCACATTGGTTGGCGGAGGCTTGTCGGGCGGACTTTTGGCGGTGTTTCTAGCCCGGCGGGGATATGAAGTTCATGTGTTTGAACGCAGGCCCGACATGCGTCAGGGACAGTATGAAGGTGGCCGGAGTATCAATCTGGCTTTGTCTACCAGAGGAATACGCGGACTAGAAAAAGCCGGAATTGCCGATGAAGTGTTGCAAATAGCCATACCCATGACTGGAAGAATGATGCACGACCGGGAAGGGAAACTCGCCTATCAACCATATGGCAAAGAAGGACAAGCAATCAATTCGGTAAGCAGGGGTGGATTGAATATCCGGCTATTGCAACTGGCAGATGCTTTCCCGAACATACACATGTACTTCGACCACAAATGCACATGGTGTGATCCGGAGCAAGGTATTACCAGATATACGAACAAAGAAGGTGAAACCATTGAAGATAAAGCCGACGTGGTTATTGGCACAGATGGTGCATTCAGTGCGGTTCGTGACGCATTTATGAATAGCAGGTTCTCATATTCGCAAACCTATGAGAATCACGGGTATAAAGAACTGGAGATTACACCCGATGAAAACGGGGATTTCCGTCTGAACAAGAATTGTTTGCATATATGGCCAAGAAGCAGCTACATGATGATAGCGCTGCCCAATCCCGGAGGTAATTTCACCTGCACACTTTTTATGCCATGGGAAGGGGAACTGAGTTTTGAGAATCTGAAAACTCCGGGCGATGTGAATGCTTTTTTCCAGCGCGATTTTGCCGACGCAATGCCGATGATGCCTGGTTTGACGGATGACTTCTTTGGCAATCCCACAGGGGCGTTGGCTACTTTTCGCTGCTATCCCTGGGTAAAGGGCCGCACTGCACTCCTGGGAGATTCAGCACACGGAGTGGTGCCATTTTATGGACAGGGCATGAATTGTTGCTTTGAAGACTGTATTGTTCTGGATGAACTGCTGGAAGAGCACAAAGGAGACTGGTCCAAAACATTGGATGCCTGGCAGAAATCCAGAAAACCGAATGCGGATGCCATTGCTACGCTGGCAGTGCAAAATTTTGTGGAGATGCGGGATTTGGTAGGTACCGATGCCTTCCTTCACCGCAAACACGTAGAACATGAATTGTGTGAGTTGTATCCGGATCTGTTCAAAAGCCAGTATGAATTAACCACATTTCATACCACTCCCTACAGTTATGCTTTGGAAATGGGCAGCAGAAATGACAGGTTACTGAACAAAATCATTGCAGAAAACCTTGAATCCAGACTGGCAGATGCTGCATATATGCGACCACTCATTCAGGAGATTCTGGAAGGATAAAATGCTGTTGCCATTCAACAATCCATCATTTTGCCTTGCTGGATTGTTGAGGTTTACCAATATATTTGTCTGAAATATGAAGTGCGGTTTTCGATTCGTGGCATGCATCCTTGTGTTTGCCGGTTACAGCGAACTGGCAAAGGCTCAGGGTTATTTTGTCAGCAAGGGGGTTGAAGTTTCTGCCGGCTATGCCACAGATGCCAAAGACTTCTCAGGTCTGAGTTACAGAGCCGGTTTGGTGACCAAAAAATTTGCCGTTGGACTTGCCATGGGCAGTGCAACGCAGGGTAATCTGAATATCCAAACCATTGGACCTGACTTTTATTACAGATATCCCATTTCCAAATTCACACTTTTGCCCTGGGCATCGTTTAAAAGCCGCACCTATAGTGGAACCTACAATTCTTTTCCAGCCACGGGCAACGGTACACGATTTACCGCAGGCCTCAATTTTCTTTTCAATATTCCCACGGGTTCAAAAACGGAAATCAAACCGGTTTTGGGTGCAATGTGGTACAGAAATGATGGAAAGGTTGTGGCCAACGGAACCAATTACAGTCAGGCAGGAAATTACACCGCCCTCTATGCCGCCCTTCGCTTTCAAGTGTATAAAATCAGTTTAATCAGGTTGGGTTTGCTTCCAGAAGTGTGGTACGGGAGCAGCCGTTTTACCTATGGTCTTACCGGAAATTTATCGGTAGGGTTTAAGTAAACAGGCCGGTTAAAAAACCAATAAAAGCAAGAGCTGCGGCAAGCATAAGTACAAGCGAAGTGCCGCCTGCGAAATTTTGAAGTTTTGTGTTGACATATTTTCCCATGATCGCAGGTTTGTTGCAAATATGCAGAATGACTGCAATGAGAATGGGTGCTGAAACCCCATAGAGAATGGCTGTAAGGATCAAGGCCTTTACAGGGCTGATGTTTAAAAAGTGCATGCCCAGTCCCAGAATAAGGCTCACTATCAGTGTGATATAGAACCCTTTTGCCTGATTGAATTTTTTGTCCAGACCCGATTCCCAGTCGAAGGCTTCAGCCAGCATATAACTCAGAGAGCCACCCAGTACGGGAATGGCAAGCAGACCGGTACCTATTACCCCAAGTGCAAACAATGCGTACGATAAATTTCCGGCAAGCGGTCTCAGTGCTTCGGCCGCCTGTTCCACGGTTTCTATCTGATGAATACCGGCCTTGAATAAAACAGTACCTGTGGTAAGAATGATAAAGTAAAAAACGAGATTGGTAAGTCCCATTCCCCAGCGCACATCTGTTTGCATATCCTCTATGATATGCTTGTCTACCATGATTTTGCGCTGATTTCTTTCTTCTACTTCCATACTTGCCTGCCAAAAAAACAGGTATGGAGAAATGGTGGTACCCAAAATACCTACCAGCGCCATTAAATACTCCTTATTCCATTCCAGTGCAGGAACAAATGTATCTCTGAGGACTTTGTCCCATTGTATTCCGGATATAAAGGGTATGGCGATATAGCTGAAAAGTCCCAGACAAAGCCATTTTAAAACCGTAGCTATACGGCGGTAAGACCATCGAATGGTGGAATACAGCAGCAGGCCTGTAAAAGCAATGGAGAAAATGAGGGGAGAGACGCCAGGGAAGAGCATATTGCCAACGGCGCCCATGGCAGCAATATCAGCACCAATATTGATTGTGACTGAAGGGAAGCTGAGGAGCAGAATGACGTATAACAATGATTTGGAGTAGTGTTTTTTGATGATTCCCGAAAGGCCGGAACCAGTAACAATTCCAATGCGCGCGCACATTTGCTGAATGGACACCATCAGCGGGTATGTGGCAATGGCAGTCCACAACAATTTGGGGCCAAAACCAGCACCTGCCTGGCTATAAGTGGCTATACCCGATGGGTCGTCATCACTGGCACCGGTAATCAGCCCCGGCCCAAGTTTTTTCCAGAACCCACGAAGAGAAAATTTGGGTTTAGCCATCCTGTGTGATTCGGGGTGTAAAGATGCCGGCAGACTTAAAGTGCAATTCTCCCATAATGAAATCAGTTTTTATGCTTTTTTGCTGCCTTTTCTTTTGCACGGATTACACTGTCAATATATGCAGGGTTGTATCTGGTTCTGGGTGATTTTTTCATGGTGTATTTCACGGTGTCGGCCTGTGCGATCCTGCGCTGATGTATGGGCCGAAGGGTGGTAAAGTAAAAGTAAATACACAATGCTGAAATGGCAGTAAAAAAGCCTGTGGCTACCAGTAATTTTTTTCTCTGATTCATTGGTTTGTTTATGAAAATTCTGGCAAGGGTAGTCCGGTTTTATCCGCAATTTGTTTCAGGTCATCAATCACTTTGTCAATCAAAGGAATTCCATTTACTTCCCTTTCTTCCGCAGTTTTTCTTTCAAAATCCCCCGGAATTCCAACCGGGATTCCTGCTGCAGGTTTCGTATTTCGGAATCTCCGGATCCAAAGATCCATTTGTTGTTTGAATTCAGACACTTCCCTGAAACCATCTACCCGCCAGGCTCCCACAAAATGTCCTATTCCTTTGCCGGGTGCATCCGGACTCGGATCCAGAAATGATACGAAGGGTGGGACCCACGGGCCAAAATTTGCTCCACTCAGCACTCCGCTGAATATGTCAACCCAGGCACTGAGACCGTAACCTTTGTAGCTGCCATGGTCCATGTCGCTTCCAAGAGTGAGCAACATCCCACCTTGTTTTAACTCTGCCGGATTATGGCTTTCGCTACCGTCGTTTTTTACAAGCCATCCGCCCGGAATTTCTTTTTGCTTTCTTTCTGCAATTTCCAGTTTCCCGTTGCTTGCAGCCGAGGTGGCCATATCCAGTACAAAAGGCGGTTCCTCACCGGCTGGAATGGCGACACAGATGGGGTTTGTGCCCAGCATCCGTTCGGCTCCCATTGCAGGTGTTACCAATGGACTTGCATTGGTCATAGCAAAACCAATCATATTGTGTGGCAGAGCCAACATGGTATGGTGTGCTGCAATGCCGAAATGGTTGCTGTTTGAAACAGCAACCCAGCCACTGCCGCACTTTTCTGCTTTTTCTATAGCTACTTGCATAGCAAAGGGTGCGGAAACAAGACCCACCGCGGCATCTGCATCGAGTGTGGCTGTAGATGGCGTTTCCCGCAGTAATTTCATTTTTGGTTGTGGATTGATACGGCTTTTCTCAATCAACCTTACATATCCACTCAGGCGGGCCACCCCGTGGCTGTCAATTCCCCTTAAATCGGCCTGCAATAGCACAGCCGCAGCGGTCTCCGCCTCGGTGTCGGAAAAATGAAAATGGGTGAAAACTGATTTCACCCATTTTTGTAAGCTGGCGGACTTAAACACAAATTCGTTCATTGGTCCGCAAAATTACGAATTGATATGCCCTTACTTGCGTGCTTTCTTTTCGGCTTTTTTCAATATACCCGCAATTTCTTTGTTTTTGGCAGCTTTGGCAATTTTCGAGGCGGTTTTTCCTTCCCCGTTTTTCATGGTTGGATCTGCCCCATTATCCAGCAGGGATTGAACAATTTCTGTATATCCATAGCGGGCAGAGATGGCCAGTGCAAAATCAGAACCGGGTGTGCGTGCATTGGGGTTGGCTGCATTTTGGAGCAGGAGTTTAACCATTTCAAGGTTGCCTAAACGGCAGGCTTGCATAAGCGGAGTCTCGCCGTAAGAATTGGTAGCTTCTATGTCTGTTGTTTTATATGTCTTCAACATTTTTTGTGCCTGGGCTGTCATTCCCATACTTATCATCAATTGCAACATGGGCACACCGTATAGATCTTTCGCATTGATCTGTACATCTTTCTGATCCAATATATAGTCAACCATATTGGTTCTGTTGTTTTTTATGGCCAGCGCAAGTATAGGGTCCCGGTAATCAAAGGATTTGGTCCAGAACCACAGGTACACGCACCAATCTTTGAAGTTGGTGAAATTGTCTTCTTCTATGGCTACTTCCAAATTGCGGTAGATGGCATAATTGAGCAGATCGCGGTTGGTGGAGGTAATGCGGTAACTGGCATTTCCGCTATAGGCATACCCACCTTTCAGATAGTTGGAATCCACAATGGTGGTTTGTTTGATTGTATTTGTAGTCTCATCCAGATAATAATCCGGTGAGCCGAACACTTCATGTCCTTCTATCCAGCCGTCAGCATTGAAAACGGGTCCTCCGGAATTGCCTCCGAAAGCATCGAGGTCATGCCAGAAATATTTTCCAATGGTGGAGTTGGTAACCACCCCGCTGTCTGAAACTTTCAACGGCAAACCGTAAGGAGAACCAACCATGGCAACTTTGGCTTTGTAGGAAAGTGACCCTCCGGTGCGGAAAAAGTAGGGTTTACGGCCGGTTTTCCTGTCCAACCGGATGAAACAGTAATCTGGCAGTCCTATTCCATCATTTTTCCGGTCCAGTATTTCTACACCGCGAAACTGATTGCTGGTGGGAATGGTTATGCTTTTGGTGCCGGAATTGTAGGCAACGCTTTTGTCAAAATCAAAAATCCACACGGTTTCAGATAACTTGGAAGGGTCGTCTATGCAGTGGCCTGCTGTAACCAGAATGTCAGGAGCAATAAGGTAACCTGTACAAAATCCAGGAGCAGGCTGATCCGTAAAACGAACACCTTTATCCAGCGGGTAGTTGCCGAATTTACGCTTCAGTCGTTCGCCCAGTGTGCTGCACTTAATGGTGCTGCCATTGATTTGGCTGGAGGAAACAGCAGTTGCCGTTGCTCTTGAATAATCACGGTATTCCCATTTGTACAGCGCCTCCGAACGGTTGTCGTGGCCCCACGAACCGCGGGTTTTGGTGCTGTCTTCATCCAGTCCGTACCAGGGAATGAATTTGTTTTGTGCCCGGGCCATCCAGGAGAAAGCGCTTAGGGCGAACAACAATGAAATGCGTAAAGTTTTCATATCTATTATTTTGTTTTTTTCAATGATTTTTTGATGAGTTTAACCGCCTTCTTCTTTTTGGCAGCTTTTGCAATTTCCAGTGCGGATTTTCCGGCAGAGTTGGTCAGTTTCGGGTCGGCTCCTGCATCTGTGAGGGCCTGCAAGGCGGCAACATTGCCATGCAGTGCAGCCACCATGAGAGCAGTCATGCCATTGCCATCCCGTACATCCACATCAAATTCCCGGCGGGTTGCACACTTGCGAATGGCGGCAGCCAGGTTTCTTTCTGCCATCGCATGCACCAGGTATTCACCGTTCAGCGCTTTGGCATTGACGTTTATGTTTTGCATGCCCAGAATGGTATCTAAATAGCGGTTGTGGTTTTTGTACACAGCTTCCAGCAACAGGTTGTTGTAACCCGGAATGTCTTCTTTCCAAATCCAACGGTACAGACTCCACTCATAAAATTCCAGGTCATCACCTTCTTCCATGCTGGACTGAAGGTTTCGGTAAATGGCATAGCGGAGCCAGTCCCAATTTGTAAATGTAATTCTGTGCACACCATTGCCGCGGTCTGCCGGTTTGCCATTCAGGTTTTCTGCATCCATATGCATATCGGGCATAATCATGGAGTCTTCCACATGAAAATCCCAACCCGGCCCGCGCACCAGTATGCCTTCAATAAAACCATCCATGTTGAACACGGGTCCGCCACTGTTGCCATGGAAGGCATCCAGATCGGTTAGGAAACAGGTGCGGGCATAGCCATTGTTGGTTACCCTGGCGCTGTCTGCCAGTTTTAAGGGCAGCCCGCTGGGTGAACCAATCATGGCAATCATGTCTTCAAATGCAACATTGCCACTGGTTCTGAATTTGTAGGGTTTGCGGCCGGTTTTACGATCCAGGCGAAGAATACAGTAATCATACGTTTGGTCACTGGTCAATTTCTGGTCGAGTATTTCAACCGCATGAAACTGGTTGCTTTTTGGTATGGAGATAAAACCTTCTGCACGGTTGTAAGGCACATCGGAAGTATAATCAAATATCCACACGGTGCGTTCCAGGTCTTCCTGGCTGGTGATGCAGTGGCCTGCAGTAACGAGAATGTCGGGTGCGATGAGAAATCCCGTACAGAATCCTGCATTTGGCTGATCCAGGAATTTTACTTCAGGGGAGATGGGGTAATTACCAAAGTTGTTTCGGATCCAGCTGGCGAGATTGCCGCAATAAATGGTATCACCTTTGATTTTACTGGCATTCACGGCTGTAGCAGTAGCACGCATATAATCCCGGTATTGCCATTTGGAAGTGGCTTCTGCTCTGGTATCGGCACCAAATGCGCCCCGGGTAATGCTGTCTTTGTGCATATACCAGGGTTTTTGTGCCAGCAGGGTGCTGCTGAGGCAAAACAACAGTACCAGAATGCCGGTATTCTTCATAGCTGCGAAGTTGCATCTTTTCCTTTTCATCCTTTGTGTTTTATTTCCGATTTAATCATTAATACCCAAAAGTGGAAAGGGGTAAATAGGAGTGTTACAAAAAAAACCGGCTCAAGGCCGGTTTTTTTAAAAGTGTAAAGGCGGTACAATTATCCTTTGTATTTCCCTTTTTCGGCAGACTTCAGGACCTTGCTGCAATCACGTTGTTTTGCTTTTTTCGCAATACTCCTGGCTGTCTGACCTGCATTGCTGGTGAGTTTGGGGTCAGCTCCGGCATTGAGCAGTGCTTTTACCGATTCCAGGCTTCCATATCTTGCTGCCACCATCAATGCGGTTTCTCCGGCTGCATCTTTTGCGTTTACATCAAATTCTTTTCGCAAGGCTGCCTTTTTTATACTGCCTGCCATATTGTTCATTGCCATGGCATTTGCCAGTGGTATGCCAGAAAGATCCCGAATATTGACATCGGCGGTTTTCAAGCCGAGTAGTGTATCCAGAAACTGCGTTTTGCCACTTTTTGCAGCAAGGGAAAGCAGATTTTCCCTGCCTTCAATTTTTTCACCGAGTATCCATGATTGGAGGGTCCACTCCGCAAACTCGGTAAAGTTGTCGTTTTGCAGGCTGTATTCCAGATTGCGGTAAATGGCGAGTTCGAGCAAATTCCAGGGAACATCGGTAATGCGGTGCACTGCGTTGCCCTGACGGGCAGGTCTTCCCAACCAGGAATAGATGTCATAATTCACATCCTGTTTCAGACAATTGCACGATTCATCTACATGGTAATCGTTGCCAATACCACGCACCAATATACCTTCAATAAATCCGTTCAGGTTAAATACCGGACCACCGCTGTTTCCATGAAAGGCATCCAGATCGGTGTAAAAAGACTGTGTGGTGGGGCCGCCATCTGCATTGGTCACCATCGCACTATCAGCCAGTTTCAGAGGCAAGCCTTTGGGTGAACCAATCATGGCCACATATTGATTCTGTTTTACCTTTTTACTGGTGCGGAATTTATAGGGTTTACGGTTGGTGGGTCTGTCCAGGCGAACAACACAATAATCGTATTTGGAATCTTCTATTCCGGTAAAGGATTGAGCCAGTACCTCCGCTATGCGGTACTGATTGCTTTGAGGAATGGTGATATAACCAGTGGATTTATCAAAATACACATCTGCGGTGTAATCAAATACCCACACGGCATTTTTGATGGTTTCTGCATCGTCCAGACAATGGCCGGCTGTAACCAGAATATCGGGTGCAATGAGAAATCCGGTGCAGGAACCACTTGCAGGCTGATCCAGGAATTTCACACTGGGGTCGGGTTTCACTCCACCGAATTGGCTGAGGAGTTTTTTCTCCAGCGTATAGGAGCTGATTTTGTCTCCCTTTATGGTTGTATACCGTGTATCGAACATGGTGGCTGTGGCACGCATGTACTCCCGGTATTGCCATTTGGTATTGGCCTCGGCGCGTGTATCGGCGCCAAATGAGCCCCGGGTCTTGTCGTCTTTGTGAAGAAACCAGGCATCATCTTGTGCCATTGCGTTGCCAAAAGTAAAAATACTGGTGGCAATCAGCAGAAATTTGGAAGTATTCATAGGGTTGATATTGTTTTTTAGTTAGCGTACAAAATAACTGAATTCACGGGTGGTTCCGCAGCCACTGCGAGGCATGGCAACTGCATCACCGCGGGTGGAAGCGTTGGCAGAAAATTCATACAGTTTTGCAATGGGGTGCTGGTAGGTGGGGCCTTTTTCTCCACCACCACCACGGGTGAGATAAATGTGTTTGAAGCTTACCGGCTCAATGTTGGCAAATACTTTTAATATCCACCTGCCAGTGGGTTTGCTTATATGGTATACAAAGTCGCGTACAACAAAACTATCGCCCACGGCCAGTTTAAAGTCACCGGCATTCTGGTTCATTTTATAGTTGGGCACCATGACCTGAACTGCGCTGTTTGGTGCAATTTCAAGAATGTTGATATATGCATCACTTTTGCCGGTATTGCGCACTTTGATAAAGGCGTAATCGTCTTCTGCAAATTCATAATTTCCATTGACCAATTTGGATTTCAAAGGCATACTGTCCATGATTTTCCCTTCAAAATAATCTACTGGTATCAAAGTGACTTCAACACTCAGATTGGCATCTTCAAAATTGGCTTCTTTCAGGAGTTTGCCTTGCATATAGCTGCCCAGCATGGTGTTCAGTGCAGGGATGCTTTCTACCCCTTCCATTGGCAGGCTGCCATCACTCAGGTAAAGGTTGTACAATCCGTCTTTGTATATAATCCTCACCTCCGGGTTCTTTTCATTCCACTCTACAAACTGCAGTTTGCTTACAGTGTTTTTAATCTCATTTTTCTGATCGTTGGACAATTTCTCATCTGCGGTTACCTTGAGTTTGTTGGTGCCAAAGGATTGCTCAATGACGAAAACCCAGAGTTGTTTTTCTTTGTATTTTTCTTTCAGATTTACATTGGAAGTGCGCACATAGGCAGTGGTGGCACCGGCGCTGCTTACGACTCCGGTATATATGGCAGTTGCAGGGTCGTATCCTTTGCTGCCCGCTTTCATCAGTGCGATTTTGCTGCCTTCGTACAATCCGTTCAGAGTACCTCCGTCAATCATGAAATTGGTGCTGCGAATGGTGGAAATGGTGTAGTAATTGGCTTGTTTTACCGGTTGTCCGCCAAACATTGAACGGTCGGCGTTGCCTTCCAGTACAGGGGATTGCGCAGGTGCAATGACTGCCATTTTCGAATTGATGGCTGCAAACAAACCAGTGTAAGATTCGCCGGGTTGGGCTTTTTCCAGTGCATCGCGCATAGCTACAGACAAGCTTCCGTATCCTTCGGGACTTTCCGCATTCGGTTCGTTGGCACGGCTGGCAGAAAACAGCACTACCGGTGCCATATTTGCCTGGTTTTGTGAGAAATTGTCAACCGCACCTGGGTCCGCAGTTTGGCTGAAACTGCTCATATCCACCCCATCGGGAATCAGTGGCTTTGCATTGCCGCGCACTTTGGGGCCACGCAGGGTGGTGCCACTGTGGCATGCGTCCATGATGACCATTACATCTCCGTTTTTGCCAGCGGCCATGCGTACTTTGTTTACCAGTACACCCAATTCGTCATCGCGGAGGTGTTTTTCACCTTTGTAACCACCGGCGGCAGTCATGGGTGCATCCCAGGTTACAATGGCTTCATCCAGTCCGTCCAGTTCGTCTTTGTTGCCATTGTTATCTGCTATTTGTTGCCCGTGGCCGCTGTAGTGGATATATACCACATCACCTGGTTTTACCATGGAGGTAAATTGTTTAAATGCCTGCCTTATGCCTTCCAGAGTGGCTTTGCTGTCGGTTACATGCATGACGTTGTCAAAACCTTGTTTTTTTAATGCCTGGGAGATGATGGTGTCATCCCGCAAGCTGCTGAGGTCATCCCATTTGGTTTCGGGTTTGTAATGACCAATGGCAATGATCAGTGCGAGTTTGCGACCATTTCCGTTTCTCTGAAAACTGAATCCTGCAAACAAGACAACTGCCAGAATTGCGAGGGTAAATATCTTTTTCATAGCGGTTCAATATAGAGTTAAATATACCTGGACTGTAAAAAGTAAATGAATATGTGGATTTGTGTGATACAAAGTGTGTGCCGTCTGTTATTTTTCTGCCTTCCCCAGCCATTTTTCAAGCGCATTGCTGTGTGCACCGGGCGATGTATTGGGGGTGAGAGAAAATTTGACACGGTTTACCGGTATCCGGTCAGCCTGAATTTCCTGAATCAGTCCACCCCTGTTTACAATGAGTGTCAGCAAGGCAGGATTCCCCAGATTCCGCACAATTTCATCTGCATCATTGTTTACCCGCACACCGTTAATGGCAATCCATTCATCATTCACATTCAGTCCGCAGTTCCAGGCCGTGCTGTTGCGTTCAATGTATTTTACGATTGTGCGTCCGTTTTCAAGCGCGGTGGTTGCTCCCAGTGTGTTTTTACTCTCTTCTGTTTTGGTGGATTGCAACCCGGCTTTGGTCAGTATTGCCTCATACATGGGCTCTGCAGTGCTTCTTATATGCCTGTCGAAAAAGGCTGTAAGATCCACACCCGCTATTTCGGAGGCTGCTTTTTCAAATTCGGCATCTGTAAAACCGCGATTTTCTTTCTTCCAGAAACGCTGGTACAGCAGTCTCATGAGGTCATCCAGGTGTTTTTGCCCGCCTGTTTCAGCGCTTATCTTCGCATCGAGCAATGCGGCCACTACCAATCCTTTTGCATAATAACTTATGCTGGTATTTTTACTGTTTTCATTGGGCCGGTATTCTTTTACCCATGCATCCCAACTGCTTTCTGCCACCGTTTGAACTTTGGCCCCGGGGCGGTTTTCCAGGTCGTTGATATACCCCTCCAGCGTGCGCAGAAACTGCGACCGGTTTACATATCCGGCGCGAAGCAGTGCCAGTTCATCGTAGTAACTGGTTATCCCTTCTGCCACCCACAACATACTGGTATAATTTTCCGCAGAGTAGTTGAAAGGGCCCAGTGCTGCTGGACGTATGCGTTTCACATTCCACAAATGGAAGTACTCGTGGGCACACAATCCCAAAAACGATCTGTACCTGTCTTCGTTGTTCCAGGCCCAGCGGTTCATAACCACACAACTGCTGTTTTTGTGCTCCAGCCCGCCACCTCCGGATTCGGTATTCTGAATGATGAACAGGTATTTTTTACAGGGGTGTTCGCCCACGATGGCATGCATGGTTTCGCATATCTTCTGCAGATCCTTTTTCAATCGTTCTTTGTCACAATTGTTCGGTCCTACCAGTGCTACCTCATGCGGCACTCCTGCAGCTGTAAATTCCAGCACCGTGTGGGTGCCGATTTCCAGAGGACTGTCTGCCAGTTCATCGTAACCGGCAAAATAGAACGTCTGCGGCCCTCCTTCCTGCACCGGGTCAGGCGATGCTTCCAGGCTGGTGCTGATGCGCCCGTATTCTTTTGGGGGTATCACAGTCAGCGAACCTGTCAGAGCAGTAAATCCCGGCACAAACATGCACACCGAAGAAGGGTTGATGAGAGAATGACTGGCGTCTATGAAAGATGTGCGAACACTGAATTCATATGCATAGACTTTATAAGTAACCTTAAAGCGGGATGCCTTGCCGATGGCAAACCGCCATGTGTTCTTATCCGGCCGGGTATAAGCTACAGGTTTGTCATCCGCTACCCCCGCAACGGATTCCACGCTTTTTTCAAATTCCCGCACCAGGTAAGAACCGGGTGTCCACACAGGCATCTGAACATCCAGGGTGGGTTTTCCGGGATTTTCCAGGTCCAGAGTCACCTCGGCATAATGTGTGTGGGGTTCACGGATGTGGATGGTATAGGCAATTTTGGGAAGGGGTTTGGATTTGGCCATGGCGGCAGAAACTGCAAAAGAAAGGCAGAGGCAAAATATTACACGGTGCATGGCACAAAATTCACGCAAAAACTGATACCCAACCGCTAAATTTGCAGATATATGGGGGGAAACAACCGAATATTTCTGGCAGGTTTGCTGCTGGCCGCTGTTTTTTCTGGGTGTGAAAATGCTAAAGAGCCGCTGAAACAGTATACCTGTGATAACAATACACCACCTTCATATACTGCTTTTATTCAACCCATTATGGAAAACAACTGCGTGGTTTGTCATCAACCCGGGGCATCTGCAGCCAGTATTGACCTGCGTTCCTATGCTTCGGTAAAACTGGCTGTGCAGAACAATAAACTGCTCAGTAGTGTGAAATGGGATGGCAAAGCACTGCAAATGCCCCAGGGAAACAGGCAACTGAACGCCGCTGAGATTACTGTCATTGAATGCTGGATAAACAATGGAATGAAAGAGTAGTTGTTATTCCCAGTGAGCTGAGACCAGATTAAGGTTAAACGAAGTCTATGAAAATCATTTATCTGCTAAGTGTTTTAGGACTGTTTCAGGAACTGACAGCACAGAATACTTCATTTTGCGTTGAATTGGATGTACCGCGAAACCAAATTCTGGTTCAGGATAAATTCATTGCTTCGCTGCGTGTAAATCCCTTTCCGGAAAACGCACAATTACGGGCGTTTGTGAATGGGACACCGTTGCCGGTAAAAGGAAATACAGCCAGTTATAGTGCCATTGCTTCTGCTCCGGGTGAGTACCGCAGCCAGTTGAAAATTCAGGTGTATTTAAGTGATTCGGTTGCCTTTCAGCAGGAACGGGTGTTGCGCTACACGGTTTATATGCCCATGGTGCAAACAGAAGTGGGAGAGGGTGCTGTGCTGTACGCCGGACTCTGGACACCCGTGCAAATCTATGCCCCGGGTATAGAGCCAACGAACATGTCGGTGGATTTCAGGCAAGCCGCGGTTCGTATGAAATCTGCCGGCAATTTTCTGATACAACCAGACAGTTCAGCCAATACGGTACAAGCCATGTTTTCTGCACAGATACAGGACCGTAAGGTGTCTTTGGGAACCAAAACCTGGAAAATTATTCCACTTCCGGCGGCGCAAGTCTTCCTGCGCACCTTTATGGATACATCCCGGAAGAAACACCTGATGCCCGAGATCAGGATAGCCCCGGTTCCCGGGCTGTCTAATCGCAAACTGCAGGTTCAATCCTGGCGGTTGTCAGTCTATTCGGGTGATAAATGGTTCAACACGGTTGGCACAGGCCCTGTCCTGGATATGGAGGCCATGAAGCTGGTGAGCCAGTTGCTGCCGGGCGACAGGGTACTGCTCGAAAATGTAGTGGTATCCATTCCCGGTGAGGAAAATGCGGTACTTCATGGAAATTTTCAAATGATTTGGTGAATGTCCTGTTGTAAATCCGGCAGACTTTGTACCTTTGTAATTAGGTTAGCCTAAAAAATAAATTAGATGCCTGTAAATAAAGAAGAGAGAGCAAAACACGAACAGCAGAGGGCGTCGCTGCCCGAGGTACATGCCAGTGTAGACACTGCCAGCCGCAAAGGATTCTGGAAGAAGCTGCTATCCTTTATGGGACCCGCCTATCTGGTGAGTGTCGGGTATATGGATCCCGGAAACTGGGCCACAGACATTGCAGGTGGCAGCCAGTTTGGCTACAGCCTCATCTGGGTGTTGCTCATGAGCAACATCATGGCGCTGTTGTTGCAGAGCCTGAGTGCAAGACTGGGACTTGTGCGCCGTCTGGATCTGGCTCAGGCCAGCCGGGAGAATTTTCCGCCGGTGGTCAATTTTAGTTTGTACCTGTTGGCCGAAATAGCCATTGCCGCCTGTGATCTGGCCGAGGTGCTGGGTATGGCCATCGGCCTGCAGTTGTTGTTTCATATTCCCTTGTTGTGGGGTGTTTGTATCAGTGTGCTGGATACCTTTCTGCTTATATTTCTCATGAATTATGGAATACGGCGTATGGAAGCCTTTATCATATCGCTGGTTGCCATTATCGGTGTGTCATTTTTTGTAGAAATGCTGTTTGCCGGGCCGGATATGGGTGAATTGGTTAAAGGATTTGTTCCGTATTTTCAGGGACCGGAAGCTTTGTATATTGCCATTGGTATTATCGGAGCCACGGTGATGCCGCACAATCTGTATCTGCATTCTTCTTTGGTGCAAACCCGCAAGTTTGACCGCGCAGAGCCCGAAATACGAAAGGCAATTAAGTTCAACATTCTGGACTCAACCATTGCGCTGAATCTGGCCTTTTTTGTCAATTCTGCTATTCTGGTTCTTGCGGCCTCTGCTTTTTATACGAACGGATTGTTTGAGGTTCACGAGATTCAGGATGCATATCATTTTCTGGAACCCATGCTGGGCACTGTATGGGCCCCGATATTGTTTGCAGTTGCACTCATCGCTGCCGGTCAGAGTTCAACAGTAACAGGTACACTGGCAGGACAGATCATCATGGAAGGATATCTGAATCTGCGCCTGCAGCCGTGGATACGCAGGCTGATTACGCGTATGCTGGCCATCATCCCGGCATTCCTGGCCATCTGGTATATGGGAGAGGCTGGAACAGGCCAATTGTTGGTTTTGAGTCAGGTGATTTTAAGTTTGCAATTGGGGTTTGCGGTCATTCCCCTTATCCATTTTGTAAGTGACCGCGAAAAAATGGGTGTATTTACCATTACTCTGCCCGTTCGCATTGCAGCCTGGCTTTGTGCAACTGTTATTGTGGGGTTAAACATGAGATTGGTATGGCAACAGTTGGTTGAATGGATAAAGACTTCAGAGAATCCATTGTGGATAGAACTCACTGTGATTCCGGTAGTGCTGGCAGCAGCATTGCTGCTTATTTACATCACATTTGTTCCGTTCATCCGTCGCAGAAAACGAAAAGCATACGAGCCGCATGGTACTGAACTTGTGCTCCCCGGCGGACATCATGGATTTAAACGGATTGCCGTAGCGGTGGACTTTTCGGCCACAGACGGAAATACCGTACAGGCAGCATTGCTTCAGGGACATTCACAAACAACATTCGCCCTTATTCATGTACTGGAAACACCAGGGGCGTTTGTTATGGGGCACGAAATCCATGACCTTGAGAGTGAATCGGACCGCAACAGGCTGAAGGCCTATGCCTCGCAGTTGCAGGAAAGCGGACACAAGGTAGAGACTTACCTCGGATTTGGCAGTCCTAAAAAGGAGATTCCCAGGCTCAGTAAGGAATTTGGCGCTGACCTGCTGGTATTGGGAGCCCACGGCCACAGCGGACTCAAGGATTTGTTGCTCGGAACCACCGTTGATGCGGTAAGACACAGGGTAAAAATACCTGTTTTTATTGTGAAATAGCGGGTAAAACGGCTTTGATCGCCATTGCCCGGCGGCAGGAATATGACAGAACACAGGGGCATATCCGTTTTAAAATCATTAACTGGTTGTTACTTTTGTCGGATGAAGCAACTTTCTTTTTGTGCATTTATGATTTGCTTAATCCCTGTAAGTGCCCAGAAATACTGGAATACAGCGTTGAAGCTGGATGGTAAATCATACTTGTCCGTTGCAGAAAACGTGCTGAAAGAAGCCAGACCCAAACTTACCGTTGAGTTTTGGATTAAACCGGATGTGGATTCAGCAGGTGTTACCGTTATGGGAAATACACAGTTCTGGATACTGTTGGATAAGGGCAGGGTGCGGCTGCAGGGAAACGGGGGAACTGCACTCATTGGAAAAGGCAGAATCAAAGGAAATATCTGGACACATGTGGCTGCGGTTTACGATGGTACCGGTTCAAAAAAAGCCATAATCTATATCAATGGTCAGCTTGATTCCTCAACTGCATTTACCAATGCACTTCTGTCAACAACTGATTCCTTTTATATCGGGAAAAAATACTTCAGTCAATTCAGCGGAGAACTCGATGATATCCGCATCTGGCGTGTGGCCAGAACAGCCGATGAAATTCAGAAGAATGCAAGGACCCATATGGGTGGCCCGTATACGGATGATATTTTTGGCTACGGGGAACTGGCTTATGTACAGAGTTTTGAGTCGCCCATGGCAGACAGTGGCTTGTATGTGTCCAATGCCCGGTTTACGGGAAATGTTAAGGGTGTCTCCAGGGGATTGACTCCGTCTCCTTTGGTGCGGCATAACAACTCGGTATATATGTACGGTGGAGCCTATGCGTATTTGCAGGCTCTAACTGCAAATGATCCGGGTGTTTCATTTTCCGGAAACATGACAGTAGAAGCCTGGATTCATCCCACCGCTTACGATACCCGCATGATGATAGTGGATATGACGGGTGGGGTGAATGGTGGCGGATTTGAATTGTTCACTGCAGCAGATGGCAAGCTGGGTTTTACGATTGAGCCCCAGTCGGCATATGCCCCTTCAGTGATGTTGCCAAACCAGTGGCATCATGTGGCTGTTGTAGTTGATTCCACTTCTCAGGTTTCTTCTACTGCCAGAATGTATATCAATGGCAAATTGGTGAGTACATCAAACCACAATAAACTGACAAGGAATATTGACAAATTGCGCATCGGAGCCTCGCATTCAAACAGTGATTATTTTAAGGGATATATGGATGAAGTGAGGATTTCAAATTATGCGAAATCAGAGGCTGAAATTCTGGCCAATATGTACACACCCATAACCAAAAACAATATGCCCGTGGCACCCAAAACGACCGCAGCGTATAACTTTGACGGGGGCTTCTATTCCTCTACCGGTATTGGACCAAGGCTGGAAAATGAAAATTCCAATTGCAGATTTTCATATTACAATGAGCCGGCTTCGCCCTTGTTTTCCATGGGTAGCAATCATGCAACCCATATGAGCAAATTCCGCACGGTGCAACGCGCTGCTTTTGTGCCGGCTTACGGAAACACGATGGGTGTGATAACCGATACACTGGTGTTTGAAAAAGCAGTAAAAATCAATCCCAATGCTTTTAAAGTTTTTCTTTCACTGGCACATGCCAATTTCCAGGATTTGAAAGTGGAACTCATTTCACCTACAGGTGAAACCGTTGAGATTTTCAATCAGTTAACCGGCATCAGCGGTAATGTAATTGCTGCAGTAATTGATACACAGCAGATGTACAAACTAACAAGTTCTGCATGGACAGACCACAGTCCGCGCGTGGGTTTCAATGGCAATTTTGCTGCATACAACGGCAAAAACAGTAAAGGAGTATGGACACTGAAAGTATCTGACCTCTATGCCGGATATACAGGCAGATTGTACAGTTGGGGAATTTATGCAGATGGGGAGCTGATACAGCAAAACGGAGTTTATTCTCAACAAAAAAATATGTTTTCCATTTACCCGAATCCTTTGGGAAAATCCAATGAATTCAGTATTCGGTCAGCAACCGAAATTCCGGAGAGCAGCAAGGTTACCATAGCAGATTTAAACGGTCGGGTTGTGATGGATTCCAGAATCGTTTCAGCCAACGGATTGTACAACATCCGGCTGAACAAGTCTCTGCAAGCCGGCAGTTATATTGTCCGTATTCAAAATGCTCAGGGAGAACAAAGCGCGGTGCTTTGCGTAACCGGAAACGAATAGGGTTTGCAAGAACTCACTTTAAAAGTTACCATCCTATGCCATACCAGGATGTGTTCCATTTCAGCAATGTAACAAAATTATTGTAAGGAATCTGGTAGCTTAAATCTCCGTTGGATACTGCTCCGTTAGAAACGTATGGATCTATACCTTTCGTGAAATATTGATAAGGGTCATTGACTTTTAAAATCAACTGATTGTTGCTGTCATAGTAATACCCTTTAATCAATGCAACATGCTGAGAATTGCCGGGCAATACAAAATTGGTTCCCGGGTTAATTCCTGCGATTACAGGTCTGTGTGCATCCAACTCAGAAATCAGGAAAGAAGAAGAAAGATAATTGGCAACAAAAGTATTATTCAGGGTTTTGTTCTGCTGGTATAAGCTGCGGCACGCTACTTTGGGATAAGACTTCAGCATGAAAGTAATCATTCCTGCAGCGCCGGCAGGACGGATACAATTGCCGCAATTTATATTGCATGCATCACATGCTCCATTTTGTGCATAGCCCACTGCACCAATGATGCCACATTGATAATCTCCCCCCGGATTTACCGTGGGTAAACCATAATAACGGAAAATCATTTCACCCACTGCAAGCCAGCACCACACTTCTGTTTCCTGTTGTATGGGAGGAATATTCAAACTGGTTGGAAAAAGCAGGTTGCAACCCGTAAATATTCCATCATACCTGCAAGAGCAATTGTCTGCAATGACAGCGGAAGGATTGTAATTGGTTGCCTGCGGTACCTTGCATCCTCTGCTGGGAGGATCTGTTTCACAATGGGTAAAACCCCAAAAAATGAACAGGAAAAAAATGACCCGAAATATAAAACGTTTCATAAGGAACAGGGTTTATACTTTCCGGCCTTTCATCGTTCTTTTCTTCACTTTTTTCTTCATGGCAATTGATTTTTTTATCATAATTTTTGCATCAGTGCCAGAGGGTTGCACGTAATAGGTTTGTTTGTCATAATTGATTTTTCCGGTGCCTATATTGATGCCGGATTTAACCCATTCCTGAGCATATAATTGATAGATTTTAGATGTTCCGCCACCACTGGACTCTATGCCGAATGTGAGGTATTTTCCATCGTCTGCTTCAAATGATATTTGAAGGGAACCTGGGTATGCTTTGGTACACACCCCGGGCGTGTATTTTTTTAGCCGTATAATGTGTATGTACTTTCCGTTTTCAAATTTGACTTTACCACCTGCCACTTTGGTTTCTCCTGAACTGAGTTCTCTCCGCAATTCAACATCGCGGTCTACGTAATACTGAATGGCCATCAGGTTAACCCCTCCGCTTTCGATTGTGGTGCGTATATCACCGGTCAGATAAGATTTTTTGACACCGCAGGAAGAAATGATGATAATCAGAAGGGATGCAATGGTCCAATTGTGGGTTTTCATGAAAAAGAGGTTGATAAACAAACCACGTACATTTCAATTAAAAAACCAAAAACAATCTGCCATCAGATAGAACCTGCAGAATAAAGGGAACTAAAAAACGCGATACTCTGAAAACAGCAGGCAATTGCCTTACTCCATATATCCGGTCCCTTTTTTGAAATTTTCCAGGTTGAAATAGTAGGTAAATCCGATTTGCAGGAAGCCACCACGGTATTGCAGAGGGAACATTTTAGACAGGCCACTTCCATAATTTACCCGGATATCTGTATCGCGCGAAAAACTCTGCACATAAGTTACCCCGAAATCGTAACGGTCACCGCTTTCTGTGCTGCCACCCAGGCCGAATCCCAGATAAAACATGGCATATGGATTTGTATGGTTGATTTCCGTTAGACGGTATCGGTTTTGCTTTCCGTTGCTGAAACTGCTGGAATCCGGACGCAGACTGAAATTGCCAATGAGGCCGAATTTTTCTGTGAGGTAATTGCTTTTACCAAAACCCTGCCTGAAATTGAGACCCAGTGGAACATTCACAGACCAGAACTTGCGTACAATCTGTGCATCTGTGGCAAGGGTGTCATTGCTCACTTTGTAGCCTTTGTTCACCATGTTCAGGCCAAAATGCAGACCCACAGAATTGTTCAGATTGTACAATCCGGAAATACCGAGGCTGGGACCCAGCCGGTTTCTGCGTGAGTACTGTCCGGGAAAACTGTCTATGGTGGTAAGCCTTGAAATGTTGGCTCCACCGGTAAAACCCAGCATCATTTTGGATTGTGCTCCGGCCTGAAGAATACATCCGAATGAAACTGCAGCGAGTATAAGCGGTCTGCGCATGCTGCAAAAATAGGGTATAGGTGACTGCATTCTCTAAAGACGGTTTCGGGTTTTATGAGTTACAACTGCCGGCAAACTTCCGGGTGGTATCTTTGCCTCATGTTTCAATTGCAGGTATGCGACGCATTCTTTTATGCGGTAAAGGACCATGCTACCAGAGATGACTGGGCCATGAAGAAAGAGGAAGCCGGGATTCGCAACGGCTGGTTTGCACCTGAATATGTGGAACAAGCATTGAACCAGTGGGTACAGGCACTGCAGCCCGAACATGCAACTGCCTGGGTACAAAACTATAAATGGCCTGAAAAACCGGTGGAGAAAACCCTGGGACTGATTCTGGCAGGAAACATACCGGTAGTGGGGTTCCACGATATACTGTGCGGTCTGAGCTGTGGCTATCAGCTTCGTGTAAAATTGTCTTCGGACGATGAAGTACTTCTTAAATTCTGGTTTGACGAAGCCTGCAAATACATGCCGGAATTGGCCAACCGCCTGGGATTCAGCGAGAACATGAAAGGCATAGATGTGGCCATCGCCACCGGCAGCAACAACAGCAGCCGGTATTTTGAATATTATTTCAGGCATATTCCCCATTTGTTGCGCAAAAACAGAAACAGTGCGGCCATACTTACAGGTACTGAAAGTGAAGCTGAACTGCAATCCATTGGCCGGGATGTATTTGATTATTTTGGACTCGGTTGCCGCAATGTAACCCACCTGCGGTTGCCAGAAGGATATGCTTTTAAACTTTTGTTTGATGCCTGGCAGATCTATGCCGGTCATATCAACCATCACAAATACGCGGGCAATTATGAGTATCACAAAGCCATTTTGCTCATGAATCTGGATCCCCACCTGGACAATGGATTCCTGCTCATGAAAGAAAAGCCGGAAATTTACAGTCCGGTGGGAATGCTCAATTACAGCTATTACAATGACTCACAGGAAAATGTGGACTGGATGCAGCAGCATGCAGAAGAACTGCAATGTGTAGTCGGGATTGCAGAAATGGAGGGTGTAATCAGGCCGGGTAAGGCCCAGCAGCCGGGTTTGTCTGACTATGCGGACGGGAAAGACGTAGTGGCGTGGTTACTCAGCCTGCAGCACACAACTTAGCAATTTCACCACAGACTTGGCCATTCTGTTCTGTGTATCAAGCAATGGATTGATTTCGGTGATTTCAAACGCCACCACTTTAGGGTGATGGAACAGTGTGGTAAACACCATTTCCGCTTCCGGCGGCAACAAGCCATCGGGCACAGGAGTGCCGGTACCCATACTTACACTTGTGTCCTGTGAATCCACATCGAAACTGATGTAGAGATGGTCGCAGGCTGAGAGATGTTCCAGGGCGTCGGCCAGTACCTGTGCGATTCCCAGATTCCGGATGTCTTGCGGATGAAATGTTTTAATGCCGTATTTCTCTACCAGCGCAGCCTCTTGTTTTTCGAAGTCGCGCACACCAATAAACACGATGTCATCAGGCATGATTTTCGGACAGATGCCGCGATTCCCCAGTTTTTTCAGTTTTTCCCAGTAATCTTCGGTCAGCTGCGCAGGCTGATTGATTTTGTTTTCAAGGTTGTCCTTATCCAGCAATGCATTGAGGGCCATACCATGAATATTGCCACTGGGTGTGGTAAAAGGGCTGTGCAGGTCATAGTGGGCATCTATCCAGATTACCCCCACTTTTTCATCATGGAAAAAATTGCGGATGCCAGAAACGGAGCCAATGGCATTGCTATGATCGCCACTCAGGATCAGCGGAAAGTAATCGTCCTGCAGGGTGGCTTCCACATGGTTGGCCACTTCTGCCAGTGCAGGCAGCAGGTTTTCTATATTCTTCGCGTAAGGGGTGTTGAATTCCGGTTGCAGATTGAGAACCAGGTTGGGGATGGTTTCCCAGATACGGTCTTTAAAAATATCGCATTTGTCTTCTCTGGCCTGCAGGAACACGGCACGCGGGCCAAGACTGGCACCTCTTTTTCCTGCGCCGTTTTCCGAGGCTGCTTCAAGTATTTTAATTTCCCTGGCCATAAATAAGTAACACAAAGGGGACAACCCTGTGCTGCGAAAATAGGGTTTTCCTGTTAATTTGCCGTTGGGGTAGCTGCTTGCCAAAGTTGATATCCACCAACAGGTTTTACAGGCTGAAACCTGCTTCTGAACTGCTGGTCAGGCTTATAATCAATGCGGGTAAAAATAAAAACCTTTCGTTCATTTTCTTTGTCCATCAACCATTTCATGCGTGCCATTGTGCGCGGATTTGGCTCCCCGGAATTGGCATCGCCATTACCCCAGGGACCTTTGAAACGCGAAACATGCTGATTGCCGTAAAAGTAGGTGGCATATGTTTTGAAATGCCAGGCTTCAACGTAAACCCGGGGTTTGGTTTGAGACTGAATTTCGCGGATGAAAGCCCCCTGCAATGTATTTTCGGTTGACGGCAGTATACAAATATAAACCAGATGACTGGCGATGCCTGTAATGGCAAAGAGCCAGGCCGGGTGTGGGTTTCTGCCACCGAAAAAACGGAACAGCCACACAAATCCACCCACTGCGAGTAAAGCTCCCGGAATGAGGCTCCACCAGGGCCATGATGCTGAGGATTTGAGAATGGCAATGGCAAAACGGTCATGGATATAGGGGTATACCTGATCCGGATTCAGAATGCCGGTCATAAACAATGGCAGGGTGCAGAGGACAACATAGAGGATGAGCCACGCCAGCAAGCCGGGAATACCGGTCCAGCGCGGAATTTTCCCCCTGCCTGTGTGAAACCGGTACACAGTATAAGCCGCAAAATAGGTGAGTGGAATCCAGCACAGACTGCTGTAGTGGATGATTTTGGTACTGACAATGGAAAAAATAACAAGTACCACCCAAAATAGAGCCCGCATATAACTGTGCAGCAGAGATTGGCTCCGACTGAGTCCACCGCTGCCAATGAGGTGTGGAAGCGCAAGGAAAAATGCCGGAAAACACAAAATCCAGAGCACCACAATGTGGTAATACCATGGTTGGTTGTGCCAGGCGATTTGCCCTTTTACCAGCACCATCTGGTATTCAAAAAAGGACTGCAAAAACCAGCTGCCATGGGTGGAGTAATCTACAGCGAGCCATATTGCGGGAAACAAACAGGATGAAATGAAAAACAGAAACAGGTTTCCAAATCCGGGCCAGGCATACCTGTCGTTTAAAATCCAACGCACACAGGCTACACAGCCAAGAATGAGCAAGGCAGCAGGCCCTTTGATGAGCAGTGCCAGACTGATAAATAGTCCGGCCATGAAAAAATGAATTCTGGGTCTTTGGCTTTCCATGGCTGATTTTTCAGCCAGGAACCACTGATAGATGGAAAGAAAAATAAATAAATTGAAAACCGGATCCATGATGCCGGTTTTGAAATACAGTGTGGGTGCCAGTGAACCCGCATAGGCCACTACCCAAAACAATGCGAAAAAATGTCCCTGCTGTTTTCTGCCAATGGCATAAATCATGTTGAGTGTGAGTATTCCGAAAAGTGCGTTGGGCAGCCGCGCAGCAAATTCACCCACACCAAAGAGTTTCATGCACAGCACCTGCATCCATATAAAAAGAGGCGGTTTTTCCCAGAAAGGCTCAAAGGCTATCTGCACGCGGGAATAGTCGCCACTCACAATCATCTCCCGTGCGGCTTCAGCAAAGTTAATTTCATCCCAGTCGAACAAATGAAAACTGCCCAGAAACGGAATATAAAGCAGAGCCGCAAGCAAAGTAATCCATACATGTATGGCATATTGCCTGCTCATGAAACCCACCTCCTCATGCGGTTTTTGAAGAAGGGTAAAGTATACTGGTACATGTATAGCAGCAGCGCAGCCAGGGCCATGCCCGCAAGCACATCACGCAGGTAATGGTGACCCAGATACATTCTTGAATAACCCACCGCACCCGCTGCAAGGGCACAGGCAATCTGCAGCCAGCGGTTCGGGGTAAGAACAGCCAGAAAGCCAAAACCCAGAAAAGCTGCTGTGGTATGGCCGGATGGAAAACTGTGAAAACGCAGAATTTCTTCTCCGGCCACCTGCTGCAATTGATCTCCGACCACAGACCATGGCCGCAATGCGCCAATCTTATGCTTCAGCAGATTTACAATGATTCCCTCAATTCCATACCACAGTCCTGCCCAGATACCCGCCACCCATGAGTTGCGCAGCGTAAGCACAAGCGCCAGCACAATTACCGGCCATTCTGCCAGCCGTGTAAACCAGGTCAGGAGTAAATCCAGTGGAGGGGTGCGGTGTGAATTGGCCCAAACAGTGGCCGCAGCCGGTTCTGTGGTGAGCCATACCGCAATTGCGGGCAAAGCCATACACAGTAACGATATTTTAAAATAATTACCCCCTGCCACCGATGTGCAAATATAAAGTGTGGCAGAAAGGTTAAATCAGATTTTGAAATATGAATTGTAAAGCCTTTTTTGCGACATGGTACAAGACAGTACCAAAGTGAGTATGAAAGGCAAATCCATGAACCGAATCAAATTAGAACTCGAGTACCCTTTGAGGTCATCCACGCATATTTTGTATCAGTATATCAGCACTCCGTCCGGGTTGCAGAGCTGGTTTGCAGATCATGTAGAAGTTTCTTCAGGTAGCAAATACCTCTTTCGCTGGGAAGACGGAACCGAAACCCATGCGGTGATGATTAAGAACATCACCAACAAATATGTGCGTTTTCAGGTGGACAATGCCCCGTCTCCGGATGAATTTATGGAGTTCAGGATTTCCACCGATGACATCACCAATGATGTGGAGTTGATTGTAACCGAGTTTATCAACGACGGTGAGGAAGACATTGCGGCCTCCATCTGGGACAGTGCCGTAGACAACTTAAAACACATCATCGGGGCTTAAGCACCCAGTTCCTGCAGCGCCAGCCAGGCGAGCAATCCACATCCGTTTTCCAGGGCATCTTCGTCAATATCGAAGGACGGGTGGTGCACGCTGTGTACTATGCCACGTCCCTCGTTGCGCACACCCAGTCTGTAAAAACAACTGGGCACTTGCTGGGAGTAATAGGCAAAATCCTCTGCCGCCATCCAGATGTCCAGGTCGGAAACCTCAGTTGCACCAAGATATTCAGTAGCTGCATGCTGGCAGCGTGTGGTGAGATCTGTGTCGTTTTTCAGGAAGGGATACCCCACCCTGATGTCAATATCCACGCGTCCGCCCATACTTTCAGCCACACCGGTTGCAATGCTGCGGATGCGGTTGTGTGCCTCATATCTCCAGTTCTCATCCAGTGTGCGGAAAGTCCCTTCCAGTTTTACCTCTGCCGGAATGACGTTGGTTGCCCCGTTGGCAATCACCTTTCCAAAAGACAAAACACTGGGAATGGCAGGATTGGCAATGCGCGAAACCACCTGTTGCAGTGCCACGATGATGTGTGAGGCAATGAGCACCGTGTCAATGTTAAAGTGAGGCATGGCTCCGTGACCTCCCTTGCCATATACTGTCATGTATATTTCATCGGTGCTGGCCATATACAGGCCTTTTCTGAAACCTGTTTTTCCCACTGCAATCTGCGGCATTACATGCTGTCCGATCATTACATCCACTTTGGGATTTTCCAGCACCCCGTCCCGGATCATCAGGCTGGCACCACCGGGTAACTTTTCTTCACCGGGCTGAAACACAAGTTTTACTGTACCATTGAATTGGTCGCGCCGGGCGTTCAGCAGGGTGGCTGCACCCAGCAAACTTGTTGTATGTACATCGTGACCACATGCGTGCATTACACCGTCGTTTTTACTGCGGTAAGGTCTTCCATCTTCAACTTCGGTAATGGGCAGGGCATCCATATCCGCACGCAGCGCCACTACTTTACTTTCCGGGTTTTTACCCCTGATCAGCGCTACCACCCCGGTTTCGGCAAGCCTTTGGGTTTGCAGACCCAGGTTTTGCAGGTAGTTCTCCACAAAAGCAGCAGTATTGTGCTCCTGAAAAGACAATTCAGGGTTCATGTGCAAATGGTGGCGTATTTCCTGCAGTGCGGGCTTTAGGCTGGCAGCGGCCGATTTTATTTCCTCTTTCAAAGACATGTGGATAGCGTTTGGGTATGATTGAATTACTTTGCAAATCTACATTCGGCCATGGTAAAAACTTCCGGCATTCTCATCAGTGCAACACTTATGCTCATCGGATGCACTGTTTTCAACTCTGTTCAGCACTACAGGCTCGATCCCGGTTTTACCAGCTATTTTCGCTACGGCAATGGCAGCACATGGACCTATACGCTGGCTTCCGATACTCAGGTGAAGGAAACTGTTCAGATGAACGGTTTTCAGCAGGGCAAAATGAACTGGGATGGCTTCGATCAGGAATTCTTCAGTTATGAACTCATTACAGACAACGGAAGCAAAGAACTGGTAAGGGCTGTGGCCACCGAAGGTCAAACTGCCCGCTGGGCCCTTCTGATATGGGATACAAGTTACAGACAAGCAGCGGAGATGTACTACACCACCGCGGGTTTTGCCGGGGTAAGCGGTCAAATGGACACACTGAATTTTTACTCCCAATACATTGCAGGAGACAGGAATTATACCGATGTGGTGGAATTGAAACTGAAAAACAAACGCTATTACAAAGCCCTGTATTTTGCCCGCAATGTGGGCATAATCCGCAAAGACCAGAGCAATGGCAAAACCTGGTTTCTGAAAAACGCATCCCTGAAGTAATTTTGGGGCATGATTTCGCCCGGTTCAATAGATTTGTTGCTGAATGCAGCCGTGGTGGAAGATGTGGTGGGTGACTATGTTACCCTTCGTCGCAGCGGATCCCGTTTCAAAGGCCTTTGTCCGTTTCATGATGAGAAAACCCCCAGCTTTACAGTAACGCCAACGCTGGGAATCTACAAATGTTTCGGCTGCCAGAAAGGAGGCAATTCCATCCACTTTTTGATGGAAATGGAAAACCTTTCGTTTGCAGAAGCTGCACGGCAACTGGCCCGCAGATACGGTGTTGAGTTGGAAGAAACCGGTGGACAGGAGACCGATGAATACAAGGAAAACCAGAAACTGAGAGAATCGCTTCAGGCAGTGCTGGATTATGCGGCTGGGTTTTTCAGCACGCAGTTGCACGATACGGAAAACGGGCGCAACATCGCACTGGCGTATTTCAAAGAAAGGGGATTTACAACAGATACCATTCATAAATGGGGATTGGGGTATAGCCCCGATGACTGGGAAGCACTGACAAAACAGGCGCAAAAAGACGGCTACAGTCTGGATTACCTTGAACAGGCCGGTTTGGTAAAGAAAAGGGAGAACGGCAGTCCTTTTGATTTGTTCAGGAACCGTGTTATGTTCAGGTTGCAATCGGTTTCCGGCAAGATCATTGGGTTTGCAGGGCGCAAAATGAGCAGCACAGACCCGAGTCCCAAGTATGTAAATTCACCGGAAACCGAACTTTACAAGAAAAGCGACAATCTTTTTGGCATCTTTCAGGCCAAGCAAGCCATCAAGAAGTCCGACAAGGTTTACCTCACAGAGGGGTATACGGATGTGATCACCCTGCACCAGGCTGGTATAGAGAATGTAGTAGCCAGCAGTGGTACTGCCCTTACCCCCGGACAGATAAAGCTGTTGCGCAGGTTCAGTCCCAATGTTACCGTGCTGTACGATGGGGATCTGGCCGGTATCAAGGCATCACTCAGGGGTATAAATCTGTTGCTGGCAGAAGATCTGAATGTGCGTGTGGTGAGTCTGCCGGAAGGTGAGGATCCGGACAGTCTGTGCGCCAAAATGGGAGGTGAAGCCTTCAAAACCTTTTTGCAGGAAAAGGAGGAGAATTTCATCCTGTTCAAGGCAAAGCTGCTGCTGAAAGATGTAGAGAACGACCCGCTGAAAAAGTCCGATGCGGTGCGGGATATTCTGGATTCGGTGGCAGAGATACGCGACCCGCTGAAACGCACTGCGCTGAACCGCCAATTGGCCGGCGTGTGCGATATGGAAGAGGCTTTGCTATCTGCCGAGCTGAGCAAGCTGGTGCGCAAGAAAACGGCCGATGTAGAACAACAGACCTACACGGAATTAAAGCAGATTACGGAAGCCGCAGGGATTGAAATGCCCCGGGAAACCCTGACCGATGAACCCCAGGAGAATGCATTTCTGCGCCTGCTGATGCTGCATGCCGATAAGCCTTTCAAAGAGGAACTCACTGTGTTTGACTTTATCATGCAGGAATTGCACAACAACGATCTGCTCACATTTTCGATTCCCTTTACCCAAAAGGTGATGAATGAAATTATACGCGATGATATTGCAACCTGGCCGGGCCAGCAACACTTTGTGAATCATAGTGATGCAGAGATTGCCAGTTGGGCGGCAAGTGTTCTCAGCAGTGGTTTGGAACTCAGCAAAGCATTTGAAGATGTACATATATATGTGTTGCATGAAGAGGACAATTACAAGCATGAGGTTATCAGTCTTTTCCTGCATCTGCGGCGCAAGAAGCTGGATATGATCATCAGGGAAAACATGGAAAAACTAAAGAACCCGGAAGCAGAAACGGTGGACATTTTAGAGTATCTGGAATATCTTTCGTTTATGCGGTTAAAAATCGCCAATGAGCTTGGGGGCGCGGTTTTTACCATGTAACCTCGAAAAGGAATCGCTTTGATTTCGGAGTTATCCACAATTTATTTTACACAAAATCTCAATCCCCTGCAAAATCAGGTGTTCCCGTGTTTTATGGTTGTGGAAATGTGTTTGTAAGGTGTAGTATATCAGTTATTTGCGGTCGATTTTTTAGTATGGCACATTCTTTGCTTACTTTGTGGTATGAAAAAACTGCTTATTGCATTGGTATTCGTAATGGTACTGGTCGCTACGGCAGCCAATCTGAATCTGAGGGTGTTTACGCCGCCTGCAGACACGGTTAAACCCAAAACGGATACCGTAATTGTTCGCAACGATTCCCTCTTTTATGATTCACTCGCCCTTTCCCTGAAGAAGATTCCACGTGCCCAGCATTTGTATACCGTGGCAAAACACAGCGTGGGTCGCTGGGCAAAATTGTTTACCGTAGTAAAGATTGAAGAAAGCGGAGCAGACGGCCAGAACAGCTTCTTTGCCCGCAATTACAACAACCTTACCGGCATGCGCTATCCGGGTACTGCACGGCAAACCACTTCCACAGGATCGGGTATGGCTTATTACGCTATTTTCAGCAACTGGCATGATTGTATGGTGGATTTCCGCTATTACATGCAGGTGATTGACAACAAATTTGTAGCCCGTTACGGTCGTGAACCCAAAGATGAGTATGAAATGGTGAATTTCATGTTCGGTTCATTCAATGTGCACCAGAAATGGAAAAACGACATGTACTGGCTGCTGAACCATTTCCATTACAAGTAAAAAAACCTTCATTAACTCAAAAGGGGCCTCAGTGCCCCTTTTTTATTGACTTACCGGCAGCAATGCTGAGCACAAATGCAAGAGCTGCAAAAACAGCACCCAACCCGAATATCAGTGCAAAACTGCCGGTTGCAGCGAGTAAGTAACCACCGCCGAGTCCCCCAATAATAATGCCTGTCTCAAGGGCAATAAACAGCATAGCGAGTGCCCTGCCTCTGTTTTGTGAGGTGCTCAGGTCTCCGGCCCATGCAAAGAGTGCCGGCGCATTGAATCCCTGCCCGATCCCATACAGCACAGCAGAGAGAAAAAATGCAAACTGCATGTCAGGGACTTTCGAAGGAAGCAATAAACAAAGCAGACTCAGCAGTTGGCACAAACTGCCGATGGCTGTTCCCAAAGGGCGGCCCAGCCGGTCGCTGAGCCGGCCGCTGAAAATGCGCACCAACAGCGAGCAGGCCACATAAAAACCCAGATACAATCCCTTGTTGCTGAAACCCATGCTGGTTGTAAAATCGGGCATTACGGTGAGCAGGGCACCCAGTGGAATACAAACCAGACACATGATCAGTGCGGGTTGCCAGGCTGCCGGATAGAAAACATCTCTCAGAGAAAACGGATGATGGACCTGTTTTGGACGGGTTTCCGGCAAGGTAAGAAAAAGCAGCACCGCCAATACCGCCATCACGGATGAACTGAGATACATGTTGCGGCTTCCCCACTGCAGCACCATCCATGAGCCTGCACTATAACCAAGGGCTGTACCAAGATTACTGAACAGGCCCTGCCAGCCCAACGCCTCTCCGCGGGATTGGGCAGGTATTACATCTGTTGTAAAGGCAGAAAAGCCTGTGGGCGCAAAACCGGTTGAAAAACCATGCAGGACGCGCACAAGGAAAAAGAAAAAGACAGTTCCTGCAAGTGGGTAAAGGACACCGGCAACCACACAAAAAACGGTGCCCCCGATCATTGCCCACTTCCGGCCCAGCCTGTCTGTAAGCCATCCACTCAGCGGACGTGCCGCCAGTGCACTCAGTGCAAATGAGGGTATAATCCAGCCCAGCAGTTCAGGAGCTCCCAATCTGCGCAATGCATCGGGCAACTCGGATAGCATGAGGTTAAATGAAAGGAAAAACAGCAGGGCACCGGCACACATTCGCCAGAAAACCGCCGGGTACCGCGCCTCAGACATACCGGGCAACCAATGGCATCAGACGTCCTTTGCCAAAAGCTTTTTTTGTAACCCGCAGTATCGGTGGTGCCTGAAACCGTTTGTATTCATTCCGGTTTACCAGGTTGATAATACGATCCACTGTCTGATGGTCGTACCCTTCGGCAGTGATTTCATCTTTGCCAAAACGCCTTTCTACATAAAACTCCAGTATTTCATCCAGCAGGGGATAGGGAGGCAATGAGTCGCTGTCCTTTTGTCCGGGTCGCAATTCTGCAGAAGGTGCTTTGTCTATGATCACCTGCGGAATGATTTCCTTTTCCCTGTTGATATACCTGGCCAGTGCATACACTTTCATTTTGTACACATCGCCCAGCACGCTGAGTCCGCCGCACAAGTCGCCATAAAGTGTGCTGTAGCCCACTGCCATTTCGCTTTTGTTGCTGGTGTTGAGCAGAATATGGCCAAATTTGTTGCTCATGGCCATCAGCAACATGCCACGGGCTCTGGCCTGCAGGTTTTCTTCGGTCACATCAAAGGGGCGGTTGGCGAAAACAGGACTCAGGCACTCCATGTAGGCATCATAAATGCCACGGATGGGTGCAATGGTATATGCATTCCCGAGGTTCTCACTCAGGGTGGTTGCATCCGCCACTGAGCCATCGGTACTGTATTGTGAGGGCATCAGTACCGGCCAAACATTTTCTGCACCCAGTGCTTCAGTTGCAAGTGCCTGCACCACGGCGCTGTCGATACCACCTGAAGAGCCCAGTATGGCTTTGGTAAAACCCATTTTGGCAAAATACTCACGAAGACCAAATATGAGTGCCTCATGCAGCAGTACAATTTCTTCTTTGGGTTCTTCAGTAACCGGCTGCCCGAAAAAGTCGTTGCCATCAAAGGCGATATACTCCAGCGCTTCGGAAAATGCCGGCAATTGTTTTATTTCATCGCCATTCCGGTTCAGCGCGGCACTGCGACCGTCGAATATCAACTCTGTATGTGCACCCACCTGGTTGAGGTAAACCACAGGCAATTCGAAACGGTCGGCATTGCCTTCGAAAACCTTCTCACGCATTTGCATTTTCCCCAATTGAAAGGGTGAGGCTGATGGGTGAATGACCAGTTTGGCACCCGCTTCTTTCAGTGTTTTTACCGGGCTTTTGCGGTATCTGAAATCGTTGTACATGTCCCACAGGTCTTCGCAAATGGCAATGCCAATGCGGATGCCCATGAAGTCTATGACCTGCACAGAATCTGAGGGTTCAAAATAGCGTGACTCGTGAAAAATGTCATAGGAGGGGAGCAGGGTTTTGCGCACCACATGCTCTATGCGGCCGTTTTGCATAAAGCAGGCCACATTGTAAAGCGATCTTCCGTCGTCGTGGTTTCGCATGACACCACCCACAACCGCAGCAATACCCTGGCAACTTTCGGCCACAGCCTCCAGGCTTTGCTCACATTTTTCTATAAACCAGGGATAATCGAGTAAGTCTTCTGGTGGATAGCCGCATACGGCCAGTTCTGAGAATACAACCAGATCTGCACCGGCCGTGCGTGCTTCCTGTATGGCTTCGGAAATTTTACGGGTATTGGCTTCGAAATCACCAATCCGGTAATTGAGCTGAGCCAGGCATATTTTCATACCAGAGCCGGACTGTGGATCAGAAAAACAATCCCAGCTGAATGCCCAGGTAGTTGTTTCTTCCCTTTACGTTCTTATCCCAAAAAAGATCCGTAAAGGCGTTGTCAAACCGCAGACCGGCCACCAGTGCGGTTTTGCCGCTGATGTTGTATTCTATACCCGCACCCAGCACCAAAGGAAGGCGCAGGGGCACTACATTGTCCTGAAATTCGCCGCCATTTGCTCCGTCGCCTTCAAAATCAAAGCCGTCATTCCCGCTTGAATTGGGAGAGTGGCTTTGGGCTTTACCCGGTTTGTACAGACTGGGATTGGCGTTGGTTGTGAGCCGGTTCTGAATCATAAATGAAGGACCCACACCAAATTGTCCCCAATATTTCAGGTTACCGATTTCGTTGGTCTTCAGTTTTAAGGTAACCGGGATCTGAATGTACTGCATTTTGTAGCTGAAATCCACGCCGGTATAGGCAGCAGCCCCTTTGCGAAGGGTATCCGTTGCGGCAACCTTGCTGGGAAAACTGGTCACTATGGCTTCGCAGGACAGCCAGTAATTCGGGTTGCCGGCAATGTTGAAATCGCCCATCAATCCGTAACTGAAACCCAGACCCATGCCGTCATTTTTCAGACTGCCCTCCATAATCCGGGTCCAGGCGAAGTTTGGACTGGCTTTGAATCCGATAACCACACTGCGTGCAGATTTTTTGTCCTGGGCCTGTGCTTGAATCGCACAACAAAAGGTTGCTATGGCACCGAACAACAAAGTGATGTTTCTTTGCGTTTTCATAATCCGGATGCAAACTAACAGATTTTTGGTCAATTGCGTGCTATGCTCAGGCCTTATTCTATCCGCATTTTTCGCGGGTTGTGAACAAAAAAAGGCCGTAGGGGTTCCTGTGGAATTCAGGAATTTTTGCGGAGAGCTGGACAGTCTCAGCAGAGATAGCCTGAGCCTGGCAGAATTCAGGGCGCTGCAGAAAGAGTATGGCCGCTTCTTCGAACTGTGGCTCATGGAGATTATGGACTTTTCCAGGCCCGGACTGGCTATGCAAAGCGATACCGTAAAAGCGGTGTACCTGAATGAGTTGCTTCGCATGAACAAACCGGTTTTTACAGCCCTGCGCAAAACGTTTGGAACTTACCGTGAAACTGCAAAACAGATAGAAGATGCAGCAAACCGGCTTTGGTTACTGCTGCCTGAGAAGAAGAAGCCGGTGGTTTACAGTTATTTTTCCCAGTTCAGCAACTACAACACATTTGTAGATACCCTGCCCGGACAAACCATTCTGGCTTTCAGTGCAGAAATGTTTCTGGGAGATACATTTCCGGTATATGAGATGCTGGAAGTGCCGGAGTTTTTCAACCGGTACAATGCGCCAAAGCAGGTGGCTCCCATGCTGTTGTGGAATTATCTCAAAAGCCGGTATGAGTATGAGCAAACCGGTAAAACCATGCTGGATGAGGCCGTTTTCAATGGCAAAATCTGGTATACCCTGCAGCAGGTTTTTCCCGATTTGAAACCCTGGGAGCTCTTTGGCTACAAAGAAGAGGAATGGACCCGTATGGAAACCGAAGAAGGGCAGATCTGGAGATTCTATCTGAGTTCAAATGTGCTGTTCAGTTCCGATTTCAATGCCTACAAACGGTTTTTCAATTATGGAACCCACACCTTTGGTGCAGGCATACCACCGGATTGTCCGCCATTGATCGGGCATTTCAGCGGGTACAGAATTGTGAGTGCCTATATGGACAAACACAAAACCTCATTGCCGGATATGTGGAATATGAAAAATGCCAATGACCTGCTCCGTTTAAGCGGATACAATCCAATCAAATAACAAATGGAATCTTTAAAAAGCTATATTCAGCACAGGCTGAAACAGAACAAATTCATTGAGTACATGGGTATCGAGCTGTCAGGGCTGGACCAGGGCCACTGCGAACTCACACTGAATATTCAGGATCACCACCTTCAGCAAAACGGCTTCACCCATGGCGGGGTTACCGCCACATTGTGCGATGTGGCCACCGGTATAGCCGCCTATACCATGGCGCCGGCAGGGAAGAACATAGTAACAGCCGATTTGAAAATCAGTTACATGAACCCCTCCACTGCGGGGATAATCAAAGCGAGGGGCAAAGTGCAGAAAGCCGGCAATTTTCTCATTTTTTGCGATGGGGGAGTCTACGATTGTTTCGCCGATGGCACCGAAAAACAGGTAGCCACCTGCACCGCCATCATGTGCGCTGTGGATGTGCCGTTGAAAGAGCCGAGTGAGAATTGAAATGAATTAAATTCACTATACTTTTTGAAACTCTCTTCAGTGGTACCCTGAGAATAATAATATTAATAATATTGTCCATAGCACATCGATAATGATAGCACAAGTGCAAAATGTCAAACCCAAAATCGCCAAGCCTTTTAGCTTCCTGTTTTTTAATCCTTTTATTCCAAAAATCACACCGAAAATCAAAAATGGGATACCGAGAAAAAACCACTCAAACATAAGAGACAATAAGAAACCTGCAATACTGGTGGATAAAGAAGCGATGCCCATACTTCCATTTTTCTTTATGGATACTTTATGTTTATTTACGGAATAATTGGTGTCATTTATTAAATCAGATAATGTGTCTGTTTTATTGTTGAAATATTTGATCTGTGAAATATCAGATTTTTTTATAATATAAGTCGGTCCATTCGTGCTTGCACATTTTTTAAAACGTACTTCTTTGGATTTGATTTTTATAATTTTGCACTTAATTTCTTCGCCGGTCCTTAAGAGTATGAAATCACAACTATTCGTGTCAATTTTATGGTTGGGGGATAATTTATTTTTTGTATAGAGTGGTTTATTGCCTGGATTGAATGGACGAACTATTGATTCTGAATTATACAAGAAATGGTTGGGTTGAAACACCTGGTTGTTTTCGACTTTTGAAAAACAATTGACTATGGATTTCTCTTTCCAACGGTTATTTTGTAATTCTTTGTAATGTAAATTATGTGCTATCCGCCAATTTGAATTTCTCCATTGCAGATGCAACCCTTTGTTGTATTGTCTTTTTTGAATAGTGCATGAAGAAAGAAACAACAACAATATTATATTGAATTTCAGTGTTTTTATCACGGCTTCCATAATACAATACTGCGTATTTTAATCCGTAATTCCAAATAGACAAATCCAATCTTTTTCTATGTGACCAAACTGACATATTCCAGATTAGAAAAACGGGTTTCACAGAAACTAAAAGCGCTGCGCATTGCCGGACGATATACCAGTTATGAGAACTTTGCCATTGAACATGATATAGACAGAAAACACTACTGGGGTATTGAAAAGGGCAAAAACATTACGATTAAGACCCTTCACAGAATTTTAGAAATCCACAAAATTAGTTTTGAGGACTTTTTTAAAGGAATTCGTTAACTTTGTGTACCAAAGTACGCATGAAGTCGACAATTCTGGCTATATTGTTATTTCCGACTATTGCAATTGGTCAGATTGACAGAACCAGAACCTGGGTTTTTGGGCAAAGTATAGGATTAAAATTTACTAAAACTGGTTCAATTGATACTTTGACGGGAATTTATAAGCCACCATTTCCTCAGTATGAAGGTACTGGTGTATACAATGACACAAATGGCAATCTGTCTTACTATACATTAAATGGAAAATTGATACAATCAGACCATAATCCACTAAACAATGATTTTTCAATGGGTGGCGGCAGTTCTGCCAGCCAAGCCAATATCATTACCAGTCTTAACGACAGTATTTTTCATATATTCGGCAGCAGCAGTGGTTACAATTATATATACTCCTGCTTTGACCGCAAGGCCGGCGCATTCCGCACACTGGGCAAAAGCCTTATTTACCGGGCCAGCGAAGCACAGGCACTGGTAAACCACCAGAATGGCAAATGGCAATGGGTGGTATGCCACAGCCGGCTGGGCGATACACTTTATTCATTTCTGATAACGGAAAACGGACTTGAAACCTGCCCTGTCATCAGCCATGCCGGGCCGTTTTATCAAGATTGGTATCCCGGGCAGGGTTGTATGAAGTTTAGCTCGGATGGTAGGTATCTTGCAGTTACATCTGTTGATGAAGAAAAAGTGACATTTTGCTCATTCAATAATCAGAATGGTGAAATTGTACCACTTTTTGTGCTTAATGTAATCGGTTTTCCATACGGCCTTGAGTTTATTGCAAATAACAAAGTGTTTGTTTCTACGCTTCGACCAGGAAAGATTTGGGAGTATGATATTTCTGTAATGGAATTAATGAATGTGTCAAAATCTGCACGTAAATTATTTGATACCTCTGCAAATGATTGCGTTAGTCAAATTCAAAATTCTCCGGATGGCAACCTCTATGTGGCTCTCTGGGAACAAAGTCGGTTGGGGAAACTATCAAAAGGTAAAAATACTGATTACAATTTTTCATACACTCCATATCTATTCGGCAACAAAAAATGTTATGCTGGTTTCCCGTCTTTCAACGCCAGTTATTTCCATACCCCGGCATTGAACTTTAATTATACCCGCAACTGCAAAACGAATACATTCAAGTTCAACGCCATTGACACAATAAAGGCAAACTCCTGGCAATGGCAATTCAGTAAGGGAAATAAAAAATATACAGGCACCGGAAAGCAGGCAAATTTCACCTTTCCGGATACGGGTATGTGGCAGGTGCGCTGCATGGCAGGCAATGGCAGCAGAATAGATACTGTAGTTAAATTCATTGAAATTTTAAAACCCCTGAAACCTGATTATCTGGGTGAAGATATTTTGCTACCGAAAGGGGCAAATTTGAATGGCAGTATTACAGGTCCGGAGAAAATGCACTGCCTGCACTGGCAAAAGCTGGGTGATACAAGTGAAATAAAGATAAAAGATTACAAATTCTCAAATACGGGAAGCTTTATCTGCCGTGCTACCAATGCTGTTTTTTGCACATACACAGACACCATCAGGGTGAGGGTTTGCGATAGTTTTGCCAGAGTCGCTGTGATTGAACGTAAAGGTGACAGTTTGTTTACCAAAACCTGGGCTTACAAGTACCAATGGTATGTAAATGATACAGCCATTCTGAACGCAATAACTCCGGCATTGAAATTATACCAGAAAGGGATATACAAACTGCGCACATGGAACGGCGCAGAGTGTGATAGTATAAGTGTCGCAATAGAAGTAACAATACTCAATATACACAATACCTTTTCCGGTACTTTCCGCATTTTCCCCAACCCCAGCACCGGTGATTTCCAGATCACATCATCTCAAATTCCCATTTTTCGGGCAGATATTTATACAGCAGAAGGCAGCAAACTGCAGGAAAACTTGTTTTCAGGCACTAAACAGGCATTTATTTCCTTGCCTGCAACTCAAGGACTCTATCTGGTGCAAGTGAATGGCGCGTATTGGGAAAAGATCTGGGTTTTATAATCCAAAACATGACCGTTTTATTCATGTTGCGTAAAAAAATAATCAACAGAAGCAGGAAGAAATCAAAGCCGGAATTGCCGGCGGATGGAGCCGAATCCCCCTGGTATACCATTTTTTATGAATGGCCTTTCTGGGAGTTCGTTCTGTGTATCCTTTTCATCATATCCATATTTGTTTTTGGCCCCAAACTGAGCAAATGGTACGCCGATACATATGAAAATAAAGTATGGAAGAATGGAAAAATCATTACAGGAAAATTGGAAAGACACGGATATCTGAAAGGCAATTATATTCTGATTGAATATGAATTTAATAAACGGAAGTATACGTTCAAAGAATTCACCTCTTCCTACGGTGCAGTGCCGGAGGGTACGAATCTGATGGTGATGGTAGACTCAACAGATCCGGAGGATGCGGTTTTTATGGGAATTGAAGTCAGGGAATAGGAATTGCCTGTACAAGCCGGGCAATCTGAAACGTCCCCCTCAATACCTGTACCTGTACCTTCTGGAGTTGCCCTGGTTGCGGGGTTCCCAGCGTTTGCGGTCCATTTTTCGCAGAATTTCCACAGCATCATTCATCTGCTCTTCTGCTTTGCGCTGGGTGTCGTAATCGTAATTCAGCCGGTACCATTCAGGTGCGGTCCAGTGCTCTTTGGTTTCTTTTTCCGGCAGCAGCACCCAATCCATATACCACTCGTCGGAATAATAGCTGTTTTTGTAAGAGTGCTTGTAGAAATACAGCGTGCCACTCACTTTGCGGGAATGGATATTGCGCGTACCCAGAAAGACAAGTGAATCGGCCGGACCCATATTGCGGTAGCGGATAAAGGATTCTACTTTGGGTTTTGGGTCTTTTATTTTTAGCAAAACCGAGTCAGGCAACTGATTGAATTCTGCCAGTCCCCACTGGTAATCGCTGCGCTTGCGGAAAATGTTCAGTACGGAGTCTGGCACCGGCAATTTATGTTTGAGGAAAAAGGAGGTCCATTCAAATAAATCGGGCCGTTTTGCAGGCAGCAGCAATTTATCCATTCGCCGCTTTACATCGGGCTGATTGTACCAGGGGATCATGATGCGGGCCAGCGCCAGGAGTTCGCTTCCGTTGTATTGTTCGGTCGCATTGGACGCGTTGTTTTCATAATCTCCCCTGTAGCTGTTTTTGTTGATGTTATTTAATTTGTCTGAGGTTTTTTCGTACGTATTTGTACCATATTTTTCCTCATTGTCTTTCTCGTCAGGATCCGTTTCACCTCCCCATTCCCAGCTCTTTTTTGTGCGTGTTTGCGATGCTTTTTCGCGTTTCCACTGGTCGCGGAATTCCATCACGAGTCCGTTTTTATAGGGCTCGCAGGCTGCTATATTCAGCCAGCCTGAATCGAGCAGGGCGGCGGCCAGGGTAAGCACCTGACTGCGGTATTCATTGTAGCGCAGCAATTCAAACAATTTCGGGAACAAGGTTTTGGCATATTTCAGTGTATCCATGTAATTGCTGAGCAAGCCTTTGGTTTCCCACTCGCTGTTGCTGAGAGGGGTTTCTTCCAGCAACAGATCTGTAAATATGCGGCCTGCTTCATTTGTATGAATCTCTGAAATCTGATTGAGCAACTGGATCTGAAGTTCTGCGGTATCGCCGGCCTTATAAAATTGTTTTTTCAGGTAGGGCAATACATCCGGGTGGTGCAAATTGCCAAGAGCACGGAGCAATTGGCTGTACAGCCGGCTTTCAAAGTTGCGTTTACCCTGCCGGTTCAATTTTTCCAAAGTGCGGATAATTGCAGGTGCATCTGCGGCATCCCAGTCGCTGTAATCCATTGCCAGGCTGCGGTGTATGCGCTGTGTGAAACTATCTGCAGACAGGCAGCCACGCAACAGAGAATCGGACCGCTGCTTCCTTGGTATGCGGTAAGGCATCACAGAATCCATTGGCTCAAAGTTGTCCATGACGGCTTTTACAAAGGGGGTGAGTTTTGAAACTGTGTCGTAATAGCAACTGAGATAATAGTGGTCTCTGTCCCTGCGCATGATTTTCTTATATGCAGCCCGGCTGCTGTTTGTATCGGTCTGCACCAGTTCTATGTATTGCCACCCTTCTTTGCTGCCGGTATCGAGTCTTGTAATGGCTATGCTGCTTTTTTTAATGTATTTCCGCATTTCCTGCAGGGTGGAATCAAGACCGATGGGTTTGTCGAAAATACTGCTGATACTGCGCTGCACAAAAACAGATTCTCCGGTAGTATATCCGTAGGATGTGCTGTTGAACAGGGAACCCATATGCAAAGAATCTTTTGGTTCCGCATCTTCGTCGTCCCCGCTGTATTCAAATTGGTATTGGCCGGAAACATCATCTTCTTTCGGTTTGCCCCAGTTTTCAAGCTCTACGGTTTTTACTTTTGCCATCATCAGGCTGTCGGTATACCAGCTCATTTCCTTATGGTATTTGTATGGCACTGTTTTCAGTGATTGTAAAAATTGCAATGCAGATGTTTCATCGGCAGATTTGCAACCCGCCAGATAAAACTGATTGCCATAAATAAACAGACGCAGATACATTTTCCCCTGCGCCAGCTGAGAATAAAAACGGGTTTGAATACCGGGTTGTCCGTTCACGGTGATCCATTCCCGTTGCAGGTCTTTTCCTTTCAGGTCGTAGTAAAGACTGCCGGCAAGTTCACTCAGTTCGAAGCTGTCTTCTTCGAAATAATCGTTGCCATTTAATTCTGCATTTTGCAGAAAATAATAGTTGCCCTGTTTATCCACTGCATGCAGGTCTATATGTCCTTTCAACAGGTGACTGGTATCGCGTTTTCCGCGCAGGCGCAGCACCTGAGTGGGCCAGGAGATTTCATAACCACCGCAGGGGGGGCTGTAGGTGGTCCATTTATTGCCTGCTTTTTCTTCTATTTCAAAAGAATTGAAGAAAATATCGCTGTTTTTTCCGCTTACATAATTGTTTTGGCCGGCCATTTTTGCAAACCAGAGATAGGTAGGGGTGGCAATAATCATGTATCGCTGATAGTCGCCCAGACTGGTGCGGTTTTCAATGTCAAATCCGGGGTAACCATTGCGGACGATGTCTTTTTTGCTGATGATTTTTCCGGGAATATTTTCAAAAAGGAGGGAGTCTATGCGGCTGAGCACAAAGGCCGGAGTTTGCGAACTGAGTGCTCCGTAATAGGGCAGTCTGGTTACGGAGTAGTAAGCGCCGTTTGCCATATCCGGATAAAAATATTCCTGCATGGTTCCCTGTGCATAATCCAGGGGAATGCCGGGAAACTGGGCTTTAAAGTCCCCGTTTGGCGACTGAAACTGGCTGTAGGTTTGTTTGTACTGCATCAGGTCTATCTGTTCCTTTTGCTTGCCTGCCCATTTGTTTGCTTTTCCTTTCACGGGCCGCACACTATAGCCCAGTCTCCGCAACATTTCCACCACGCCACTGTCGCCGGGTACATGCGCAGAGCCCACACCTGCAAACAGTACTTTCCCGGTTTTTACAATGCTGTCAAAACTATGGACCATAACCTTATTCCGTTCCCAAAGCATCCATTTCAGAAAATTTTTACCGGGCGCCATCAGGGTTTCCAGAGAGTCCAGCAAATCCAGATCACCCATGCGGTAGGCATTTTCAAGTTGTTCGTAAATTCCGTTTTCCCCGTAGTAATCCAGCCTTCTGCGTTTTTTATCTTTCTTTTCCTCTTTGCTGTCACGGATTTCACTTTTGGCCACCATTTTGCGGCTTACCTTGTAATCTTCCAGTCCGGTAACCTGCTTGCCCAGTTTCATGCCGGCCTGGTGGATGAACATATCCAGAAACTGCTCCTCGCTGAAATTGCGGGATTTGTCACTTTTGCGGTACATCATGGCATCGGCCAGTTCTTCCTCGCGCTGCAGCAGGTATTCAAACAATGTTTTCTTCGGGAATCCCACTTTGAATGCACTGTTATAGAATCCTGAATTGTATCCATAGTCCTGGTAATTGCCATAAAAGTTGTACCGGCCATATCCTTCCTCTGCCAGTTCATCGATCCACTTGTTCGCATCGCTTTCAAGCGCCACCACATCGGCGGCATAGAGTGCCTTAAAGAAAGAATCGGTGAGGCGGAACACGAGCTTACGGCTTACGTGCATGGTGCCATACAGGTAGCTGGGCTTTTTCAGTCCGTTTCCACTTACTTCCCAGAGCAGAGAGGGGTATTTGTGGGGCCGGATGGCAGAGACCAGTGTTTCTTCGGGTGCAGCCTCAGTAAGTGTATCCTGAGCCTGAATGGGTGAATAAATAGTGGCAAGGGCAATTAAAACAATGGCCTTGAATGGCAGGCATTTCATGAATGGGGGAATCTGTTGCAAATTGGGTTGAATCCGATAATTAAACAAGGATAGGGGATTAAAAATTGTTGGTGATCCGTCAAATCATGGTTATTCACAGTTGTTGAATCAATTTAGGTGCACATTGGCCCGTTGTTTGGGTTGAATAAGGTATTTTTGAAGTTTGCTGTGAGGAGAATAACCGTTTTAATAGCCCTGATATGCTGCGTATGGTCTGTGCAGGGTCAGATAACCACCATACGGGGTCGTATTTACGCAGAGGAAACCCGCGAACCCCTCGCATTTGCCAATCTGTACTTTGGCAGCACCGACTATGGGTTTTACTCAGATTTTGAGGGCAACTTTTTCTATACCACAGACTCACTGAAATCCGATACCCTGAAATGCACCTATCTGGGTTATCTGGTGAATTATGTGACACTGAAAAAAGGAGAGAGCAATGTGCTTGAGATAGAAATGAAGCGGGAGATTGTGCAGACCGGAACCGTGGAGATAAAACTCAAATACAATCCGGCTCTGAAATGGATAGCCCTGGCACAGGACAAGCGGAAAGAGAACAGTCCGGCCAATCTGCAGCAATATGAGTGCGAAAACTTTACCAAGAATATCATTGCCCTTAACAACATCAACGAAAAGCTGAGACGGGGGAAATTCGGCAAGGAACTGGGTTCTATGTTCGATACCATCAGTTATATCAGTGGCGATAAATCGAAATCCATATTGCCGGTTTTTATCTCAGAAGTCATCAGCGATTACTATTTCAACCGCAATCCGTTTTTAACCAAAGAAGTGATAAGGGCATCGCGGCTGAAGGGGATAGGGGTGCAGGACGGCACATTTTTATCTCAATTGCTGGGTTCCAGTTTTGTGAGTTACAATTTCTACGACAATACCCAGGTGGTGATAGACAAAGGAATACTGTCGCCCATTGCAGAATCAGCCATGGCTATCTACAATTATCAGCTGGTAAACGTGGACAAAAGCGGTCCCCGCCGGGTATTTCAGATTTATTGTGAACCCAAAAACAGCAAAGACCTCGCATTTCATGGTTTTGTGTGGATTGAGGATACAACGGGGGCCCTGTTGCGGCTTTCACTGGAACTGAACAACCAGTCCAATATTAATTTTCTGGAAAAATTGCGCATCACCCAGGAGTATTCCAGAACCGAGTCCGGTGCGTATTTCTGCGTAAACACCCGCGCTGTGGTAGATGCCGCAGAGCTAAGTACCAATGCTGTGGGCGTAGTTGCAACGATCACTGTAACCGCAAAAAAGGTGAACACGACCACGGTGCATCCGCCCAAATTTTACGAGAGCCGGGTAACCATGGCGCCTGACGCCACCACAAAGCCGGATAGTTTCTGGAACAGCAACCGGCACCTGGCCATGAACGCAGCAGAGGCTCGCATTTTGTCCAAGATAGATACCCTGCTGCAGATGCCCCGCATACGCACATATACCGATCTGGCCAATTTTCTGGTAGATGGTTACCGGAATTTCGGGAAGATTGATCTGGGGCCCTATTACAGCCTGGTCAGTTTCAATCAGCTGGAAGGGCCGCGGGTAAGGCTGGGTTTCCGAACCTCGTACAAGTTTTCACACAAATGGCATTTTGAGGGATTTGCGGCCTATGGCTTCTGGGACCAGAAATGGAAATACAGTCTGGATGCGGAGTATATGCTCAAGCGGATGCGCTGGCGCAAAATAGGGCTTATCTACCGCAGGGATGTGGACCAGATAGGGATGACAGACAATGACAACTATGCCACAGGGCTCTTCACGACTTTTAATTTGCTGGGCAGCAACTATGTAAACCTGAACCGGGATTTCAGAATGTATTTTGGCACAGACCTGCGAAATGGCCTCAGGGTTTCACTCACTGCTGGTAATCGCTATTACCAGTTCACACGGGTAAACAGTTTCAATTTTGCCTGGTATCCTGTTTTGCCTGATACTTCGGTGTATTCCACCAATTTTACAAACTCCACCCTCACCCTGAGTATCCGATATGCCCCGCGTTATTATTTTCTGGCCAATGATTACCGGCGGGTTACCTTTTCCGGGATTGGTCCGGAATACTATGGTACAGTGATACAGGGAGTGCCCGGCATATTGAATTCGCAGTTCAGATACACCCGCATCATTGCCGGAATTAATTACAACAAGGTATGGGGTGCAGTTGGCCGCACCATGTTCAATCTGGAAGGTTCCAGGGTATTTGGTGTATTGCCCTATCCCTTGCTTACGGTATACATAGGGAACCAGAGTTTTGTATACAATCCGGGGGCTTACAACCAGATGCGGATTTTTGAATTTATAACAGACCGCAGCGTTTCAGGCAGTATTGAGCACCATTTGAACGGTTATCTTTTCAACAGGGTTCCATTGCTTCGCAAATTAAAATGGCGCGAAATATTTGCCACCAAAGCCATATACGGCACGCTTGCGCAGAAGAATTTTGATATTATACCCAGGAATATCAACACGGGATCTGAATACGAACCCATCAGTCAGTTCAAGACCTTTTCCACGCTTCCTTACTGGGAGGTAAGTGCCGGTATAGAAAATATACTGAAAATACTGCGGGTGGATGCCGTATGGCGCCTCACCTACAGGAATGAGCCCCGGGTGCGTAATTTCGGGGTAAAAGCAAGTATCGGTTTAGCTTTCTGACCTGGTTTTGGCTTCGTTGAACTTATAACCCACCCCGCGCATGCTGATGAAATAAGCAGGGTTCTTAGGGTCTTTTTCAAAGTATTTGCGAAACGCCAGAATGAAATTGTCTATGGTGCGGGTGCTGGGATACACATTGTAACCCCATACCGACTGCAGGATTTTTTCGCGGCTTACCACTTCATTTTTGTGTTCTATCAAAAGTTTCAGCAGCATGGCTTCTTTCTTTGTGAGCACAAAATCACCGGATACACCCTGGGCTTCGTAACTGTTGAAGTTTACGTAATTTTCACCGAAGCGGTACTCCATAAGGGTGAAAGGGTTATCCATTACAGGGATATTGCGTCCCAGTAATTTTTGCACGCGCAGCAACAGTTCTTCCAGGTTAAACGGTTTGGTGAGGTAGTCGTCGCCACCGCGCTTGAGTCCTGCAATACGGTCTTGTGTTGTGTTTCTGGCCGACAGGAACAGGATAGGGATGTTTGAATTGCTGAGCCGGATGTTTTCAGTTGCGGTGAGGCCATCTACCAGAGGAAGCATAACGTCCATAATAATCAGGTCAAAACTTTCTTCCTTAAATCTCTGTAAGGCATCTACTCCATCTCTCACAGCAACAACCTTGTAACCTTCGTTCTCAAGATTGAACTTGATAAGGTCTGAAATGTCTGCCTCGTCCTCAACCAATAAAATTCTGTATTGTTTCATATAAATAGGGTATAAGTGTCTTCAAATGCGATTCCTGAATACAATTCTAAACACAGTTCCGTGAGGAACATTGTTTTCTGACCAAATTATTGCTTTGTGCTGACGCAATATCTTTTTTACCAAATACAGCCCGAGCCCAGTCCCAGAGCTGCTTCTCGTCTTTTCATCGCCTATCCGGTAAAATTTTTTGAAGATTCGCTGACGTTCGTCTGACGGAATGCCAATACCCAAATCTGACACAGACATGGCAACCCTGCCTTTTTCAGTGTATGTGCGGATGGTGATTTTCTCTTCACCGGTTTTGCTGTATTTTACTGCATTGCTGATGAGATTGCTCAGCGCCATGGTAAGCATCTGCCAGTCTCCGGTGATGGCAAGGTCTTTTTCCAGCTGGGTATCCACAACGGCAGTATCCGGAAGGCTGTGTTTTAATTCTTCAAGGGTATGATGCACCAGTTCTTCCAGCACGATGGGTTGAGCCGAATAAATATTCCGGTTGGTTTCAAGGCGCGTAGCCATCAGCACCCGGTCCATGATGTTGCCCAGACGTTCCAGATTCTTGTCTGCCATTTGGAGCAGACGTTTCGGACTTTCCGAACCCTGGGGCAATTGCTTTTCTGCGGTTTGTACGGCGAGTTTGGCACTGGCAACCGGGGTTTTCAGTTCATGGGTTACCGTGAGAAGGAAGTTGTTTTGCTGCTGGTTTACCGTGAGAATCCGGTCCAGATAAAGATACATGAATATGGCAATCACCATAAGCACGAGTACTATGGAAGTACCTTCCCACAGCCAGCCGTCGGTTCTCCGCTGCAGGCGTTTGTTGAGTGCCAAAACCACGCTTTTTTTAATCTCTACGCGGAATGCTTTTTCCAGAGGCTGATTGGGGAAAAACAATACTTCGTAGTTGGGGTAACGGGGCAGTGTTCCAGCCAGTATTTTTGAAGTATCCGCCTGCATGATTTTGCCATGATAAATGAAATTCATGGAATCCGGACCCTGAAACCTTCCGCTGATGAGAGAGTGAGATATCTCTCCGGACAAGTGCAGGCTATCTGATCTGTAAAGCACCATGCTCAGGTTTTTTTCGCGGTGTCCGTAATCAATAAGGGCATAGGTCCACCAGGCAAAAACCGAAAGCATGTACAACACCACAAACAGGATGGCGAGGGTGAGTTTGGCACGCGGGCTAAGTTTCATTCTACCAATACGGTATGCAAGTATAGCAGATTTCGTGCTTTTCGCACGGAAATGAATTTTCTTTGAAGCTGATTTCCCGCATGTTTCAAAAACCTGATACAAACCTGACAAATGCACTGCGCGCAGCATGTGGTGCTGAGAATGTGATAACCGATGCTGAAACACTGAAACCCCTTGGCCGGGATTATACCGAGGATTTGCAGTATGAACCTGCCCTGGCTGTGCTCCCGGCTACAGCAGAGGAAGTAGCTGCAGTTCTGAAACTGTGCAATGATGCGCGCATACCCGTGTATGCCAGAGGCGCCGGAACCGGTTTGTCTGCCGGATCATTGCCGGTATACCCGGGTGTGGTGTTGGTTACTTCCCGGCTAAACAGGGTGCTGAATCTCGACATGGAAAACTTTCAGGCGACGGTTGAACCAGGGGTCATCAATCAGGTCTTCAGAGATCAGGTCGAAGCATTGGGGCTGTATTATCCACCGGATCCGGCCAGCCGCGGTTCCTGTTTTCTGGGCGGCAACATTGCCCATGGCAGCGGCGGTCCCCGCGCAGTGAAATACGGTACCACGAGGGATTATGTGCTGAATTTACAGGTTGCACTGCCCACCGGGGAACTGATTTGGACGGGGGCAAACACAGTGAAGAACAGCACAGGATTCAATCTTACCCAACTCATGGTGGGCAGCGAAGGACTGCTCGGAGTGGTTACCAAGATTGTATTCCGGCTGGTTTCCAAACCACAATATGACCTGCTGATGCTGGCCTCTTTTTCCGGGGCCGGAGAAGCAGCAAAGGCCGTGAACGAAATATTGCTCACTGGTATCGTACCTTCAGCACTGGAACTGATGGAATCCAGGGGTGTGGAACTTAGTGCAAACGCTACCCAAACGCCATTCCCGTTTCAGGAAGGGGCTGCATATTATCTGCTCATTGAACTGGATGGCAACGACCAGGAACAACTTTACCGCGATGCAGAAACATTATTTCCGGCATTGGAAAAATGCCGGGTGATGGATGTGTTGCAGGCAGACACAGCAGACCAGAAAGCCAAATGGTGGAAAGTGCGGCGCAGCATCGGAGAAACCGTAAAATCGGCGAGTATATATAAGGAGGAAGATACCGTTGTACCCAGAGCTGCCCTGCCTGCACTGCTCACCGGTGTGAAGGAAATCGGAAACCGCTATGGGTTTGAGTCGGTTTGTTATGGCCACGCCGGCGATGGCAATCTGCACGTGAATATTTTAAAAAACCAGATGACGGATGAGCAATGGAATGTGGAGCTGCCGCGTGGCATCCGGGAGATTTTTGAATTGTGCCGGGAGTTGGGTGGCACCATCAGCGGAGAACATGGAATAGGACTGGTGCAGAAACAGTATCTCGATGTGGTTTTTGATCCCATTCATTTTCAGTTGATGCGGGGCATCAAACAGGTTTTTGACCCAAACGGGATACTGAACCCCGGAAAGTGGCTTGAAGCCTGAAAATTCAGGGCAGTACTGTATGCTGGTTCACACTCCAGGCCTGAGGGGCCGCACAAAAATGGATTTTGGTTCGTGCCCAGGTGCTCAGAAACAGGTCTGATTTGCGATACGCTTCCAGAGAGTCTGAGTGGTCCCAATAGCTGTAGGTAAACAGTACATTCGGGTGCAGCCGGTCTTGCAGCAGTTCCAGTCTCTCGCAGCCGGGGAAGTTGCGTATCTGCGGTGCAGCTTCGGCAAACACTGCCAGAAAATCCGGAACCTTTTCCGGAACAAACTCCATTTTTACAATGCGGATAAACATATCACAAGACTTCCAGTAGTACCATTTTTGCCACATCCAGGCCCAGATAGCGGCGTGCCGATCCATCGCAAATGGCTATTTGCAGCAGGTCTCCTGCGCCAAACAAGGCAAGGGCGGCACCATCATCCTCGTCCCGGTAGGTGGTTGAAATGCGTTCTATGGCAACTTTAAATGCAGGACGTATATACCATTTTTTACCGGCGGTAATGGTTTCAAACGTGTTTTTGTCCATATTGAGATAAGCATTTCCCTGATCGTCGCAATAAACCACAGTGAGCCTGTAGTGTCCGTCTCCAGTGGTAGGTGAAACCAATGGGCTGCTTACCGCAGGTTTTTCAGTCCAGTGTGGCAGTGGCTGGTAATTGTTGTCCAATACCTGCATGGCGGCGGGCAAATACAGGTCCTGCAGGGCATCGGCACCCTGGGGGAGGTAGTCCAGTCCGTAATACCGAACCTGCAATCCTTCAAGTGCAAGGGGCAGTATACCAAAATCCGGGGCAAAAAACACACCAGTATCTGTAAAGGCGGCGGTATACCTTCCCGGGTCGCGGCTTTTTATGCGGGTATAACAAAAGTGAATGGTGGGAGTGGGAAACCGATTGTGCAACAAACGGAGCAGAATTCCGGAAGAAACCACATCACCCGAAGAAAACCGGCGTGCGCTGTAAATCAATTTTGCTTCCGGCAGGAAACGGTAAACCATTGCCTGTGCAGCAGTCGTTTCAAGCGGGTCTGAACCCGCGTCTGAAAGAATGTGAATGAAAACCGGTTTTGCCAAGGTCGCCTTCCTGTATCTTTGTGCAAAAGAACAGCAAAAAGGCATAGTTTGGCAGAAAGAGTTTACACGCTGGAGATTATCAATCCGCAAATATTTTATGGTGCAAACAACACGCACCTCAATATCATTAAGAGCAAATTTCCAAAGTTGCAATTTGTTGCCCGTGGCGACGAAATCAAGGTGCTGGGTGAAGAAACGGAGTTGGAGAATTTTGCAACCAAAATGGAATTGCTTGAAAAGTACTACCTGAAAAAAGGGGAGTTAAATCAGCATATCCTCAATGATGTATTCGGAGGCAATGGATACAATGCCGATACCGGTCCGGAGGACAATGACACCTTGCTGATAGGCACCCGGGGCCAGAAAATCAAAGCCCGCACTGCCAATCAGCGTGCCATGGTTAAGGCCAGTCTGAAGAATGATATTTTGTTTGCCCTGGGTCCGGCCGGTACCGGGAAAACATACACTGCGGTCGCTATTGCCGTGCTGGCGCTGAAAGAACGTGAAATCCGCCGCATTATTCTGACACGTCCAGCGGTTGAAGCAGGGGAGAACCTGGGTTTTTTACCGGGTGACCTGAAGGAAAAAATTGACCCTTATCTGCGTCCGTTGTACGATGCACTGGAGGACATGATTCCTATGGAGAAGCTGAAAAGTATGATTGAAAGCCGCACCGTGGAAATTGCTCCGCTTGCATTTATGCGCGGCCGCACACTGGACAATTGCTATGTGATACTGGATGAGGCCCAGAACAGCACCGACCTGCAGCTGAAAATGTTCCTCACCCGAATGGGGCCCAATGCCAAGATGATTATTACAGGAGACCTGACCCAGGTGGATTTGCCCCGCAAACAGCAAAGCGGTCTGAACCGGGCAATCCGTTTGCTGAAAGGAATTGATGGCATTGCAGTGATTGAACTGAACACAGAAGATGTGGTGAGACACCGCCTTGTAAAAGAAATTGTAAAAGCCTACGATAAACACAGTCCCGAAGATGTGGACAACCACTGATAACCTGTAAATTGCAAATTCCTTTATATTTGCATAATCTGTGGGTATGACTACTGCGTTGATGATGATGAAAGCCCTTACAAGTACAAACTATTTTTTTAAGAACCAGACTCAGTTCTACCGTGGCAAAGTGCGCGATGTATATACCATTGGAGAAGATTTGCTGGTGATTGTCGCTTGCGACAGAATCTCGGCATTCGACCATGTGTTGCCCAAGAGCATTCCCTATAAAGGGCAGGTGCTTACCGAGGTGGCCAATGTGTTTCTGGATTCCACTTCGCACATTGTGCCCAACTGGAAAATTTCCAGTCCGGATCCACAAGTCACCATCGGGCATCGCTGCGAGGCTATCCCCATTGAGTTTGTGGTGCGCCACTACCTTACCGGACATGCCTGGCGTGTATACCGGGAGGGTGGAAGAGTGCTGTGCGGACAAAGACTACCTGAAGGATTGCGTGAAAATGACCGCCTGCCCGAGCCTATAGTTACACCAGCCACCAAGGCCACCAGCGGCCACGACGAGGATATATCCCTGCAGGAAATACTGGATCGCAAACTGGTTTCAAAGAAAACACTGGAGAAACTGGTAGATACTGCCCTGGCTCTGTTCGAGCATGGCCGGGAGTATGCAGCAGGTCATGGCCTTATTCTGGTGGATACCAAATATGAATTTGGCAAAAAAGATGGCAAATTGTTTTTGATTGACGAAGTGCATACACCCGACAGCAGCCGGTTTTTTTATGCCGACACCTACGAGAAACTGCAGTCCAAAGGCCAGCCTCAGCGGCAACTGAGCAAGGAATTTGTGCGGGAATGGCTGATGGAACATGGTTTTCAGGGATTAAAGGGACAGGTAGTGCCCGAAATGCCGGATGAATTTGTGGATTCTATCACTGAAAGGTATACGGAATTGTACACCGCCATGACCGGTAAGCAACTAAATCGCCGTTCCTACGTCAATATCATAGACGACATGGAACAAAACATTCAACTCGAATTATCCAAGCTGACATAAATGAAGAAAACCGCAATCCTGATCTCCGGGATGCTGCTGGCTGCCGTGGGGGCGTACAGTCAGGCTGTTACAACGTACGCAGGAACACAAACCCTGGTACCCGGAGGCTACAACGGAACACCCAACAATTCTCCCCTTACAACAGAAAAATTCAGCATTCCTGCAGGTATCTGTGTGGATACCAACAACCGGTTCTGGGTTACCGACCAGCACAACATGATGCTGTTCGATGGTGGCACAAGCCGCATTCGCGGCGGAGCACTGGCCGACCCCAACGACCCGGGTTCCATAGGACTGGACAACGCAAGTGGAACTGTGAGCCGCTTTTATACACCGGAAGGTGTGGCCGTAAACCGCAAAACCAACGAGGTATATATCTGCGACAAAGACAACAACGTTATACGGAAGGGTTCAGCCTTTGTTAATACTTCAAACGTAACCCTGTGGAGTACAGTAGCAGGTAAAAAGAGTTTTGCCGGTGGATATGCCGACGGTACCTATGCCAATGCAGAATTTGGTTCTCCTTCTGACATTGCTGTTACTTCCAACGGGACCATTTATGTATCAGATTATAATAATGACTGCATCCGAAAGTTATCCGGCGGTTCTGTGACCACATTCGCCGGAAAAGGAGGAACCTCTGGTTTTAAAGATGCTACCGGAACTTCCGCCTTGTTTTATGCTCCTCAGGGTATTTGGCTCAAAGACGACAATACTTTGCTGGTGGCAGACCGCAACAACCGCGTCATCCGCAGCATTAATCTTACCAGCGGCGCAGTAAGTACAGTGGTTTCCGGACTTTCGCAACCCGTTGATGTAGTCTTTGTGGACGGTGTGTATTACATCGCAGATTCTGTGTGCATCAAGTCGTGGGATGGCAGCAAACTTTCTGTGTATGCCGGCAGCGCAACGCTGAGTGGATATCAGGATGGCAATGGCACTGCAGCCAGGTTCGGCGATTTGGGACTGATGACCTACCGCGCATCCGACAAGAGTATTTACCTCTGCGACCGCGAAAACAATGTAATTCGCCGTATTACAGTTATACAGCCTCCTGTCCCTGATTTTGTGGCCAATAACACGGCACCCACAGTTAACCAAACCATTAAACTGACCAATAAAAGCAAGTTCTGGACCTCGCTTTCCTGGGCCATTACCCCTATGACTTACACCTTACAGGCTGGTTCCAAACTTACAGATTCTGTGGTGTTCATCTCCTTTAACAATACCGGCTCCTATACAGTTACACTCACAGCAACCAACAGCACCGGCAGTGTACCCAAAACCATCAGCAACTATATCAATGTGAGCAGTTCTACAACAACCAAACCCACTGCCGACTTCTCCTCGAACAAAACGACCACCATTGTAGGGGATACAGTGCGATTTATTGATATGTCTTCATACAGTCCCACCACCTGGGAGTGGACGATTACTCCTGCTTCACACACCTATGGTGGCGGTACAAACAATGGAAGCCAGAATCCCAAAGTGGTATTTACAGCAACCGGCTCGTACAACGTAACACTGAAAGCCACCAATGTAAATGGCTTCGGAACGACCACAAAGAATGCTTATATTGTCATTCAGGTAAACAGCGTAAATAAAATGTCAGGTCCGGTACTCATGGTATACCCTAACCCGGCTGCAGACCAGTTGCACGTGCAGGGAATGCCTGCCGGTACCCGTTATAGCCTGCTGGGCTTGGATGGCCGTAAAAGTGAAATCGCTGTTACAGGAGGTATAGCCTCATTGACACATCTGAACAGCGGTATGTATATTCTGCATTGCACTTTGCCTGATGGTTCTTTGCGAAGTGCAAGATTCATCAAAGAATGAATCTGATTAAAGACATTTTGTTTCATAAAAAAAACCCGGGAACTCTCGGGTTTTTTTCATTTGGGGTTTATCAGTTTGCCCTCATTTTTCTTCTGCAGTGGATTTCACGCACCGTGTTTTTGCTGCACAGGGGCGCCGCAGGTCAAATGTCAGCACCAGACATGGCAGGCACCTGGTGGCATGGTTTGCCACTGGACCTGAGTATGACCTGTTACCTTTTTTTACCTGTCTGGCTGTACATGTTTTTCTGTTTGTTGCTGCGCAAGACACCCCAATGGAGTATGACCACAGGCTATCTGCTGCTGCTTACTGTGTGCCTTGTTTTTCTTTCTGCAGCCGATGCTGAAATGTACAGGGTATGGGGCAGTAAGTTCAACCGGCAGGCACTGGATTATATGAGGCATCCGGATGAAGCCCTAGCCAGTTCTTCAGATGCCGCCTGGGGCATTCTGGGGTTTGAACTGGTGGTTATTGTCTGGCTGTATTACCGCATTTCTGGTTTGAAAAGGCCTTCCCCTGCAAGTTTGTCGGTAAAAACTGCCACATTGCAGGTACTCATTCTGCCATTGCTGGTACTTGGGTTGCGGGGCGGTACCGGCAATGTCCCCATTTCCCAGAGTTCCGCCTATTTCAGTCCGTTGCAGGCGGCCAATCTGGCTGCGGTAAACAGCGGATGGAATTTCTTTTATTACGTTACGAACAAATCGGATAAGGTAAATCCCGAAGACTATAACCACGGTGTTCCGGCGGACGAGTCTTTGATCTTATTTGGCAAACCTTCCACGGCATTTACCTTCACCCAAACCGAGAGACCCAATGTGGTCGTAATTGTATTGGAAAGTTTTACGGCCGGAGTCTCCCAGCGATTTGGCGGCAAACGCAACCATACGCCCTTTTTAGACAGTCTGGCGGCAACGGGCCTTGCCTTCACGCGCGCCTACGCGCAGGGCGACCGCACAGACAAAGGACTGGCCTGTGTTTTCAGTGGCTGGCCCGGACAACCCTGGCAAAGCATTCTCAATGAACCGGACAAAGCAGCACGTTTGCCCTCCCTTGCACAGGTATTTGGCAGCAGAGGATACCGCACAGTATTTACTTATGGGGGAGACCTGGATTTTGCCAATATGGGGGCCTATCTGCGCAATTCAGGATTTCAACAAGTGGCAGATCTGCATTCTTTTTCCGGCTCACGGGAATCCAAATGGGGCATGTATGATGGCACAATGTTCTCTTCATTGTCCGCTATCCTGGATACATTGCAAAAACCCTTTTTTGCCGGAGCACTCACCCTCAGTAGCCACGAACCTTATGATGTTCCAGGTCCTTTGCAGGTTCAGGGGAGTAAGCCGGTTCACAAGTTCTTCAATTCCATACAGTATACCGACAGGGAATTGAGGCGTTTTTTCAACAGCAACCAACACAAGCCATGGTTTAGCAACACCATTTTTGTGCTGGTGGCGGACCATGGCCGGGATATAGGCGATCCGGACATGGAATATGACCACCCGGGGCATTTTCACATCCCCATTGTGGTTTGGGGCTCCCCATTGTTGCCACAATACAAGGGAATGGCAGTAAATCGCGTGGTGAGCCAAACCGGTATTGCTCCATTTTTGTGCGCCATTGCGGATTCAGCAGCAGCCACACGGTTTTCATGGTCGGCAGGTTTGCTCAATCCTCACGTTTCCTCAGCAATCTATTTCTACACAGGCGGCTTTGGTCTGGTTTCCGATTCAACCGCACTGGTTTTTCACAATGAGCCAGCCGGTGTGGTATTCCAGCGTGGTAACAGTAAAATTGCAGATAAACTGCTCCGGGCAGGGCAGGCTGCACAGTTCCGGCTGATTGCTGATTACCTCAGATTCTGAGGCCAAAAAAAGTTTTGTTGGTTCCGTGTAACTTTTGTCGGATAGAATCGTTTATTAAACGAACCCAACGTTGTTTAGAGGAAATATGAGTATATTTGAAACCGAAACACCCATGAAAGCGAAAGCAGCAATGAGCAAATGGCATTTGATATTGGCCCTGGTGCTGATAAACATTGCCGGTTTTGCAGCCGCACAGGTGTACTTTGCCCATCATAAGGCCGATTCCCGGACTCAGACTGAAGCCCAGGAGATGAAGAAGTCTTATGGAGCCAATGTGCGCGATGCAAATACACTGATGAACTGGGGTTTCCGGCTGCTTATGATCCTCAAGGATCGCAATTAAGCCCCATTTCCTTTTTTGCAAACAGGTAAATCTCTAGCCCGGCTCGCCTACAAGTGGATCCTTCAGGCCAGGCTCTATCACCTTTTCTTTTGGCTGGTTTACACCCTCTTTTTTGCGCTGGCGGTACAGCCAGGTCACAATCCACGTGAATGGGTTCTCTATTCCGGACTCATCCTGAGCCTGCATGGGGTGGTCGCTTACTTTAACAATTATTACCTGGTTAACCGCTATCTGTACTCACGTCAGTATCTCACCTATGTGGTTCTTCTGGCTCTCAGTGTTGTGGCAGCTATTTTCCCTATCAGCATCATCGTTCACAATGTCATCAACAATAAGGAACTGAAGAGCATTGTATGGTCCTGGGATTTCGTTCTCATTATAGGGCTGAGTGTGCTGTTTACAGTGGTACTCAGCATGGTTCTGAAACTCCTGAAGAACTGGTACAGTGAAGAACAGTTGAACAAGCAACTGCAGCAGATCAACCTGCAAACCGAACTGAAGTTTCTCAAGTCGCAGATCAATCCGCATTTTCTGTTCAATTCCCTGAACAATCTGTATGCCCTTACCCTCACCAAGTCTGACCAGGCACCGGAGGTGGTATTGCGGCTCAGCAATATTCTGCGCTATGTGTTGTACGAAACAGCGGATGGACCCGTGCCATTGGAAAAGGAAGTCCGATATTTGGAGGATTACATCGATTTGGAACGCATTCGCGTGGGTTCCAGGGTAGATATTCGCTTCGAAACTCAGGGGCATTTTGGCAACTGGCTGATAGAACCCATGCTGTTCCTCACTTTTGTCGAAAACAGCTTTAAGCATGGTGTTTCTGCCGCCATAGAGCACGGCTGGGTACATATACACATGGCAGAGCACAACGGTACACTGGATTTCGACATAGAAAACTCAAAGGCAGATGTGGCTGCTGGTGCCAGTCATGGTCCTGGTGGCATAGGCCTCGAAAATCTGCGCAAACGGCTGGATCTGAGCTATGCCGGACGTTATCAACTCAATCTTACGGAGACCCCGCAAGCCTATAAAGTACATCTAACCCTGCAACTCTGATATGAACGAAGAATTCACCTGTCTCTGTGTAGACGACGAACCCCTGGCACTGGAAGTGATGGCCTCCCTGATACAACGCCATTCAAACCTGAAACTCATGGGCAAGTGCAGCAATGCGCTGGAAGCCATGGAGAGACTGAAACAGCAACCTGTGCAGGTCGTGTTCAGCGACATCAATATGCCCGGGGTATCGGGTATCGATTTTGCCAAGGCACTGAAGGACAGCGGAACTGTGGTCATTTTCACCACTGCTTACCAGGAATACGCTGCCGAAGCTTTTGAAATGGAAGCCCTGGATTACCTGCTCAAGCCCATCAGTCCTGACCGTTTTGCCAAAACCGTGAAACGCATCGAAGAATATTTCGACCTGCGCAAATCGGGCAATGCAGAAGACAGCACCCTGAACGAGGGCCACATGTTTGTGAAAAGCGATGGCAAGCTGCTGAAAGTGAATTATGCCGACATATTATACGTAGAAGCTTTTGCCGACTATGTAAAAATCTGGACCCAGGAAGACCGGCGCATCGTAACCCTGCAAACCATGAAAAACATGGAGAATGCTTTGCCTCCGGAGAAATTCATCCGTGTGCACCGCAGCTTCATTGTGGCTATAGATAAAATACAGAGTGTACAAAGCACTGCTGTGAAAATCGGAAACAAGGAAATCCCGGTGGGTAAAAACTACAAAGACCCGCTGATGGAACTGATTCAGAAAATGAATCTGATGAGGCGCTGAGGTTTACAGATTGTAAACCGCGAAAATCTCACCATCGAGTTTTATCGGACTGCCTTCGGTTATCATCAGTCCCCAGTTACGGCCGTCTGCAAACGCCAGAACCAATTGTCCATTGCTGACCTGCCAGTTTCCAGATCCTTTGTCTTCTTTATAGCCGCCTCCCAATGAAACTCCGGAATAACTGTTTACCGACACACTTGAAAAATATTTATACTGAAATGCACCGTTTGAATACAGTCTGAATTCTTTTTCTATCAAATACCCACCACCACCGCTATACTGTCCGGAATTGTAATTGTCCTGATATACAAGTCGGGTATTATTCAGCCAATTTTCAATACGCAAGTCATTCGAATTTTTGGAAATGTGATAAGAATGGCCAGTTGAATGAAATTCAATTGTTCGGAGGACATATAATAAAAGGTTGCCATATGCACTGTCGAAAGAAAGGAATTCGGGTTCTTTAACTCTCACAGATACACAGGCATATACATTTCTATAATCATTATCATTCTGAACTAAAAATGCTTTATATGAAATAGTACCATTTTCTGTGCGAAATAATTCTGCCGATTTACGCAATTCAAACCAATAGATATTTTCAGCAATTCCCCATTGGTACAGTTGGTCAAATTTTTTAAGTTTAGAATCCATTCCAAGTTGAATGGCTATTTTTTCGGGTGAGATGGAGAATTGTTGCAGGGATATATCCGCATGATTGGCAATACTGACCAATATTCTGGTATCATCGTCTGTGTAACTTAATCGCCAGATATATCTGGCCACATTTTCAATTTGCCAGTCGTCCGGACATTGAAATGAAATAAAATCCGATTGAATATGCATGAATGAAATCAATTAGTCATGAGCAAATATAGCAGAATCCACTGCATGGCCATTTTGCATAAAAAAAGCCCCCCGCATTCCGGAGGGCTTTTTGTGTTGTGAGGTTACTAAACTTATGCGCGTTTTACGTTCACCGCGTTCAATCCTTTTTTACCCTCTTTGAGGTCAAAGGTCACTTCGTCGTTCTCGTACACTTCATCAACCAAGCCGCTTACATGCACAAAATACTCTGTGTTTGACTGGTTGTCTTTGATGAATCCAAATCCTTTGGAGTCATTAAAGAATTTTACAATACCTGTATTCATTTGATAAATATTAAGGTACAAAGATAGGTATATCTTATCTGGCTTTTGTATAAGTGCCTGAAAATCAATAAAATAAATTCCTTATCGCCTGACAGGTAATGGATTAGCACTCAGAAAATGCACACTCAACCGGCTGCAGCAACCTGAAACTTTCTGTAAATGTACCTGAATGCGTACCCTGCCGGGTTAAAAATCTGTGCGTTTTGCCCGGGTTTTCCCTTTAAAAGTCCGGTTTGAACTGCATGGGTTCAGGAAAGCAGGCATTTTCAACCTTTTTCCCTGGCTTCCATTCAGTCAGAAAGCAAAAGGAATCACCCTTAAAACACATACGGTCATATCATTCTCTTACTACATTTGCCGCGCATGCGTGTTTTACTTTTTGTCATTTTCATGACCGGAATAGCTGCCCTTCAGGCGCAGCCGGCCCTGGTTCCCGCGCCGCAGTCTGTTGCCCCGGGAAAAGGAGAATACCATCCCCAGGAGGTATTGATTGTGTTTATTGATCCTGCGCTGGGCCATGGAGAAGAAGTGCTGGCTGCTGTTTCCTGGTTTACCGATATGATGCCGGTAAAAGCCAGAAAAAAAGCCCGCAGAGGACTTGTCATCCTCCACAATAAAAACATCAAAATGGATGGTTACACCCTGTCAGTGACCAAAAAGCAGATACGCATTGAAGCATCAAATGCTGCCGGTGCATTTTATGCCCTGCAAACCTTGCGTCAGCTACGGACCGATCCGCTTGTATGGCAGCATGACGGCAAGCCGTTTCAACGCCGTCAGTTGGGCACACTGCCCGTATTAACCATACAGGACACGGCAGTTTTCAGGTGGCGGGGCATGCATCTGGATGAAAGCCGTCATTTTTTCGGGCTTGAGTTCGTAAAGAAATACCTGGACCTGATGGCTTTGCACAAGATGAATGTGTTTCACTGGCACCTCACCGATGACCAGGGCTGGCGCATTGAAATCAAACAATATCCGGAACTGACCAGAACGGGCGCATGGCGCAACGGCAGTATGGTTGGCCGGTATAAGGACAACAGAGTGGACAGCATCCGTTACGGAGGTTATTATACACAGGATGAGATAAAGGAAGTGGTAGAATATGCCAGGCGCCGTTTTATCAATGTGGTGCCGGAAATAGAAATGCCCGGCCACAGTCTGGCGGCTCTGGCGTCTTACCCGGAGTACAGTTGCACGGGTGGTACGTTTGAAGTGGCAAAAACCTGGGGCGGTTTCCCGGATGTGTATTGCCCGGGAAACGACGCTGCCCTGCAGTTTTTAAAGAACATCGTGGATGAGGTGATTCCACTCTTTCCTTTTGCGTATTTTCATATTGGTGGTGATGAGTGCGAAAAAACAAGGTGGAAATCTTGTCCCAAATGTCAGCAACGCATGAAAGACAAGGGCCTGAATACAGAAGAGGAACTGCAAAGCTGGTTTGTGCAAACCATGGAAACCCACCTGAACGATAAAGGTAAAATTTTGGTGGGATGGGATGAAATACTTGAAGGTGGCCTGGCTCCCAATGCGGTGGTGATGAGCTGGCGCGGCACAGCAGGCGGCATAGAGGCCGCAAGACAAAAACATGATGTGGTGATGTCTCCGGGAAAGCCCTGTTATTTCGACCATTATCAAAGCAAAGACAGCACCGAGCCAGTGGCTATAGGCGGATATAACCCGGTAGAAGCCGTATATGCCTATAAACCAGTACCAGAGGACCTGAATGCTGAAGAAAAGAAACATATTCTGGGTGCACAGGGCAATGTATGGACTGAATATATGCCCAACAGCAAACAGGTGGAATATATGGTGTTTCCGCGGCAGTGTGCCCTGGCAGAGGCCCTCTGGACCGCGAAGCCGGACAGGGATTACACTGACTTTGTAAAACGGATGCAGCAGCATATTGTGCGGTTGCAAATGATGGATGTACGCTGCGCCACCCATATTTTGCAAACCCAAACCCGCTAGACCATGTCAAAACGCAGGGATTTTATCAAAAACACACTGTTGGGAAGCGCCGGATTGCTGGCACTGAATCATTTGGAAGCCGCATCGCGCAAAAAACGCAAACCTGTGGTAATCAGTACCTGGAATTTCGGACTGAAAGCCAATGAAGAAGCCTGGAAAGTACTGGGCAGTAGTGGGTCAGCACTGGATGCCATAGAAAAAGGGGTACGACTCATTGAGTCAGACCCGTCGGAACGCAGCGTGGGACTTGGCGGGCGACCGGACCGTGATGGTGTTGTTACCCTTGATGCCTGTATTATGGACCATAAAGGCAATATCGGATCGGTTGCTGCCCTGGAAAAGATAGAAAACCCCATATCCGTAGCCCGGGCAGTGATGGAAAAGACGCCACATGTGATGATTGTGGGTGCAGGTGCACAGCAATTTGCCCTGCAACAGGGATTTGAGCTGAAAAACCTGCTTACCCCTGAATCTGAAGCAGAGTGGCGCGAATGGCTGAAAACAAGCAAATACAAACCCGTTATAAACATTGAAAACCACGATACCATTGGCATGGTTGGACTGGATAGTCTGGGAAACCTGGGTGGTGCTTGCACTACCAGCGGTTTGGCCTGGAAAATGCATGGCAGGGTGGGAGATTCTCCCATTATTGGTGCAGGCCTGTATGTGGACAATGAAGCAGGTGCCGCTACCGCCACCGGTCATGGAGAGGAAGTAATACGAGTGGTAGGAAGTTTCAGGGTGGTGCAGAACATGAAGCATGGCATGTCACCCAAAAAAGCCTGTGCAGAGGCAGTGAAGGAAATCAAAAAACTATTTGTTCGGCGTGGTGCAGACTGGAGCAATACCCAAATTGGATTTCTGGCCATCAATACCCGCGGAGAAACAGGTGCTTTTGCCCTGCGCAAAGGATTCAACTATGCCGAGCACGACAGCACAGGAAATGTGCTGAAGGATGCAGAATTTTTGCTTTGAGGCTTGCGAATCATGCTGTTGATTCCTTTCCATACCCGTTTTGTAAAACGGGCTGATGACTGTGTTACGCGGACCACAAAATTCCGGGTTGCCTTCCATGCCGGTTTCAGGTGAACCGGGAAATGGTATTTCAGGTCATAATCACCGGCATTCCATATCCATGCACCCAGGGGTTGACTCTGGGTGTACGCCACCACGCGCAGCAGAGAATCGTTTTTGGCACATAACCGCTTCAGTTTGCGGGCATTCACTTTTATGCCAATTCCTGCTGATTCTGCGGGTACCCTGCGGGATTGAGTCCAGACAGGTTTGGTTAAAGAATCGGCAGGGTTTATGCGGAAAACTGCCAGATACAGGGTGGTGTCTCCCCAGCCGTCATTGGCATAGCCAAGCATGAATTTCGTGCTGTCCCCCATATCCGGCCCGGCAATCAGGGGGGCGAAAGATTTTTTCAGCAAAGCCAGGGCAGGTTTGGGTTCACCGGTTACATCCAGTATACTCCACGTGATGCCAGGCCATACATCGTTGTATTGCCACCAAAGGCTGCCCATGCACCATGGGCGTTTCATCCGCTGGGCGGTAATGGCCGTTTCCACAGTCCATGCCTGCAATTGCCAGGATTGTGTCGCCATATCCGTTCCGGTACCGGTTGTCAGGTGTTTCCTGTTTTGCTCCAGATACCGTTGCAACATTCCCAGACCCTTGTAACTCAGCATCCGGGATTTCACATCCTCCAGCCCTGCAGAATCCCAGGGATAACCTTGCAGGGGAAATGAAGGCAGGCCGAATTCACTGGCAAAGCGGGGAATATGCGTTCTATAGGCTAAAACGGGTGCTTCGCCGTGCCATACCCCCCAATAATGGTTGTCACCCTGGTTGAAGTCAGCCGGTTTTCCCCAGTTGCTCAGGGGAGAGGTGCGCACATATGCCAGTTGGGGGTGGTAATCCCGCACGCATTTTCTGAGTATCGTATCAAACAGGTGCAGGTACTCATGCCAGCGGGCACTGCTGTCGGCTCCGTGTATGCCGTATTTCTTCTGCCAGCCCCAGTTGTGCCAGGCCACTTCTGTTTCATTGTTGCCACACCAGAGTGCCATGCAGGGGTGACTACGCAGACGCCTTACCTGGTATTGCGCCTCGGCTGTCACATTTTGAATGAATTCTTTGTGGGCAGGGTACAGGCTTCCGGCAAACATGAAATCCTGCCATACCAGCAGGCCCAGACTGTCGCAGCGGTTGTAAAACCAATCGTCTTCGTAGGTGCCACCGCCCCATACCCGCAGCATATTGGCGCCGGTTCCGGCCAGCCTTTGCAATCCGGGGCCCCGCACCCAGATGGAATCGTGCTGCCAGGCGCTGAGCATTCCCCTGGTCGGTACCATATTCACTCCTTTGGCATACAGGGGTTTGCCGTTCACCCAAAAGGCAAAACTGCGCCCACCAAGGGTACTGTCCTGGCGCAGTTCCACGGTTCTGATCCCCACCGGCACCGACACAGAACGCCCATCGGGTACATCCGGTAACAAGGCTGTTGCTGTGTAGAGAAATGGGATTGAATCCCCGGCTTGCTGGTACCAGCCATTCGGCCACCACAAATGGGGGTGTTTTACCCGGAATGCATGCCGCAGTTCGCGGCCACCAGGCACGGTAAGCAGCGGGCTGGTTCCGCCCGGCAACTGCAACAGCACTTTGGCACTGTCTCCCGTCTTTGTTTGCACTGAAATCACTGCACTGAGGTATGCCAGGCTGTCGCCCTTCAGAGAATCGCAGGTGACGGCAAAACCGTTGATACGGGCATCGTTCCAACCCAGAATCTGTATGCCATTCGGCAATCCGCAGCGGAGCTGTCTGGGCGCAAAGTCCCAACCCCACTCATAAGCCGGTTTTCGCACATAGGGCGACAGGCCGGAACTGTCATTGTCTGCGCACAGCGGGTGGGGAAACAGTTGTTTTTTTTCACGTCCTGTGGCCGTCACCGGGCGCAGGATGACCCGGATGGCATGTGAACTGCCGGTCCGGATGTACTTGCTGATGTCCGTTTCCACCGCTGTAAATGCATTTTGAGTAGCCAGAACAAACCGTCCGTTGATATAGATCTCTGCAAAAACATCCGGCCGGTCTGCACGCAGGGTATAGTGCTGCCAGGCTGGCCCTGAAGCGTAATAATCGGTTTCCAGTTCCCATGTTTGGTCGGCCAGCCAGTTGTTTCCTGCGAGGGTTTCAGCATCCCAGCCGGTATTTCCGTACAATTCATGCATCACAGGTCTGAAGCCTGCATTCTGCCATTCGGTAAATACATCGGTTCCACGGCACTGCCAGGGACCGAGCAATACAGTATCCTGTGCCTTTGCGGCAGACAAGGAGCAAAAGAAAAACAGGCAGGCGACGGCCCTCATACACACAATGCCAGCATGCGGCGAATTTCGTCGGAATCCGGCAAAAAGTCCGGAGCTGCAGGTGAAAGAATGGCAGAAGAATGGAATTCCGGAAATCCGGCTTCCACCCAGGGCTTCATATTGTTGCTGCGCAGTCCGCCACCCGGCAGGATGAGGGGCTTTCCGCCGCTGTGGTCACGCAGGCGCAGCCAGTCCGCCGAACGGGCCGTAAGAATGCGGGCAATCCCAAGGTCTTTCAGAACTTCCAGAGCTGTACCCGGATCCGGGCATTCGTCAAAAGCCCGGTGAAAGGTGCATTGCAAACCGCCAGCCGCCTGGATGAGTCTGGCTGTGGCATCCGTATCGGTTTCTCCCTTTGGTGTAAGGCAGCCGAACACAAAACCCTCATATCTCAAGTCCCGCACCTCTTTGATATATGTCTCCATGGTTCGGATTTCCGATTCTGTGTATACAAAATCTCCGGGGCGGGGTCTCACCATCACAAAGCAGGGCAGGGGAAGCAGGGTTCTCAGCCTGCGCAGGGTGTCGGCCGGCATGCTCACACCACCGGTGGAATAGTCGTTGCACAATTCCAGCCGGTGCGCCCCGGAACTTGCGGCCAGCATGGCGGCATATTCAGAGAATACGGCTATTTCCAGCAGGGGCATAAAAGGATATTCACCCCATTCAGGATGATTTTATTTTTTTGGAGAAATCAGCTCAGGAATTGTCTTCTACTTCAGCGTCTGCGGCATTTTTAGCCACCGATTCGCAACCATTGTCCCGGCTGGCGGCGCTGGCATACATCTGGCTGGTGCCGATAATCTGTCCGTTGGTTGCTTTCAGGTTGAAGTAGAATTTGCCATTTGCCGATTCCTTTTTCTCGAACAAAGTGCTGTCCTGGCTGTTTTTGCGCACGCTTTCAATCCCGTTCAGGCAGCTGTCTTTGGCTTTGTAGCCTTCACTGCTCAGGATGGTCTCGCCATTGGATGCGGTCAGATTGAACTGAAATTCGCCATTGGTGCGTTTGGTTACTTCGAATTTTGGATGTTTGGCCATGATGGATAATAATTTACTATTTGTTGAATTTTGATAGGAGTTTTACTTACTGAGTCTTCGTTGGCTTTATGTTCATCATTGAAAAAAGAACTTCATCACTTGCGGGAACTCTGCACAAATATCCACAATTTCCCAAAATTGTCTATACGGATTATACAGGTTTTTCCATTTGCATTTTTCATATAGGGGCAATAGCATGAATGAGTCGGACAATAAATAGCTCAATAGGTAATTGCTTAATTATCTTTGATTGAAGGTTTTGCACTAGCCATCTTTTGCACAAAGTTGATAGAATAGAGTTGACTGAATGATTCATATTTTGGAATCAAAAGCATAATAACAAAATGTGAATAACCGATTTAAATCATATTTCAGAATTTGACTCTGAATTGAGGGATGCAGTTAGAGATTTCTTTGATAATGATTGGATATGAATGGAATATGGGTACTGAATGTGTGAATTACAAAAAGATTTTTATCATAATTTACCTGTGTTATTTGAATTTATCAGAAATTTCTTAAACTTTGTTATATGCGGTTACACAATGTTTGTTTTACTCTGGCAATGTTTCTGTTGTTTCTTGCAGCCTGCCGGAAACCAACCCCCCACAAAACACCCCCTGTGGATTTGGGCTATCTGCCCATAGACAGCGTTTGCAAGTTATATTGGGCCTTTGATTCCGGTAGTTGGTGGGTGTATGAAAACAAAAAAGTGGGAGGCAGTAAGCCGGGTCACCGCGATACCATAGATTGTGTCTCATTCCATTACAGCACCCCCTCAGACAGCAACGAGTGGTGGAAATTGAAAACGGAATACTGCTTTTTTGTACACCAGGCACGCAACCCGGACGATTTTAACCATAAACCCATTTGGGAGCACGCCATTGCAGGTGCGTATCTGGATGATAGGTGGCATAAGCCGCTTAACGACCATTGGTGGATTACCCGTTCCCGCGCAAACCCAATGGGGGTAGAACATCCATATTTTATATACCCTTATTATAATGCAGTTAAAGGAGGCCGTTACATTCAGGATACAACCATCAACGGCAAAAAGTATACGGATGTGATTGTGATACGCACAAATCCGGATAGCCAGTTTCCTGATGGAATTGAAAACTGGTCAGAAACATATTGGGCTAAAAATGTTGGGATAATAAGATACAGGTCTCTCCCCGGATTTGGTGATTTGTGGGATTTTCAATTGGTGAACCATTATGTAAAACCATTTAAACCTTGTCCGTCGTCAAAATAAAGTGAACTTTTCCTTAGTGAATGCTTTTTATAATTCAAAATTACCAAATTTGTATTAAAAGTGGCTGTTTTTGCGCACGCTTTCAATCCCGTTCAGGCAGCTGTCTTTGGCTTTGTAGCCTTCACTGCTCAGGATGGTCTCGCCATTGGATGCAGTCAGATTAAATTGAAACTCACCGTTGGCGCGTTTGGTTACTTCGAATTTTGGAAGTTTGGCCATGATACAAATGTGGTAAGTGAATTCCGTATTCGCAATACCCCATGTCACAATGATTGATTATCCATAAATTTCAGGTGCCATGGCCATCGCTTTTGCAAACGCAGCTTTGTCAATCCCGGTATCCGTTTTCTCGCCCAGCCAGCTCAGCAGCCCTTCGGTAGGAATATTTCCGGTGAGGGTATCGGCCGCCATAGGGCAGCCCCCATAGCCCAGGATGGCCCCGTCGAACCGCCTGCAGCCTGCATGGTAGGCAGCGGCTATTTTGGGCATCCAGCGTCCGGGGATGGAGTGGAAATGCGCACCAAATTCTACCCCAATGTGCCGGTTGATCAGATGATCGTACAGAAACTGTACATCTTCCACCCGGGCAGAGCCCACGGTATCAGACAAACTGATGGTTTTGATGCCCAGGGCAGCGATGCGGTTGGCCCACAATACCACTTCATCACGGTCATAGGGGTCGCCGTAGGGGTTGCCAAACGCCATGCTGATATAGGCTACCGTTTCTTTGCCCGCATCAGCCGCTATGCGGTGAATGGATTTCAGCCGTTCAAAGGCCTCGTCTCGGCCGGCTTTGGTGTTGCGCTGCTGGAAGGTGTCATTCACCGAAAATGGAAAACCGATATACCCTATGGATTCCACGGCCGCAGCCGTTTCAGCCCCTCTTTCATTGCCCACAATCACCAGGAGTTGGGTGTTTCCCCGCAGCGGACCAATGGCTTCCAGCACTTCGGCGGTATCGGCCATTTGTGGCACCACGGCCGGATTGACAAAACTGCCGCAGTCCAGCGTATGAAAGCCGCATGCCAGCAATGCACGCAGAAATTCGATTTTCCTTTCTGTGGGGATGTTATGGGCTATGCCCTGCATGGCATCCCGCGGACATTCAATGATTTTTACCTCCATCAACTCAGAGATAATCGAAAAAGTACTGACATACTTTTTTATACAAATGGGCGCGGTCCGGACCGACCACATTGTGCTTGTGGCCGGGGTAGACAAAATAATCCAGGTTGGCATTCATGGCCTTTACCATGGCCTTGATATATAACAGGCTGTGTTGCCAGATGACCACATTGTCATCCATGCCGTGAATCATCAGCAGCCGGCCTTCGAGTTTGTCTGCATAGTTCAGCAGGTTGGCCTTGTCATATCCTTCCTTGTTGTCCTGTGGCCTGTCCATGTACCTTTCTGTATACATGATTTCGTAAAACTTCCAGTCAATCACTGGTCCGCCAGCCACGCCTACTTTAAAAGTACCGGGTTTGCGGGTCATGAGGCTGGTGGTCATAAATCCGCCAAAACTCCAGCCGTGCACACCGATCCGGTTACTGTCCACCCAGGGCATGCGTTTCAGATAGGCAAGCGCTGCAAGCTGGTCCTGCATTTCCAGAGTACCCAACTGCCGGTGGGTTGCGTTTTCAAAATTGAGACCGCGGGCTGCCGAGCCACGGTTGTCTACGGTAAATACCACATACCCGTTCTGAGCCATGTAGTGCATCCACAAACTTCCGCCCCCCAGCCATGATTCTGTTACCATTTGTGCATGAGGGCCACCATATACATATACCACAACAGGATACTTTTTGTCCGCACTGAAATCCGGCGGCAGGAAAGTGCGGGAATACAATGCCACACCATCCACCAGAATAGGTTCTATTTTTACTTCGCCCAGTTTGTACTCTTCCAGTGGGTTGGCTGCCTTGTACACTTCGTTGATGAGTGTGCCGTCAAGTTTATACACCGTGTATTTCCGGGGTTCTTTGCGGCTGCTGAGAATGTCCATATACAAGCCTGCGCTTGTGTTTAACAATACCTTATGTGTGCCGCTGCCGGTGGTGATTTTCTTCGCTTTGCCATCTTTCTCCTTCACCTTAATGTAATAAACCTGTCTTTCCAGCGGACTTTCGCGTGTGCCTTCGAAATAGAAGCCTTCACCACTTTTGTCAAAACCCAGGAAATCGGTTACTTCCCAGTTACCAGCGGTTACAGGGGTCAGATTTTTGTTGTCTTTGTACAGGTACAAATGATTGAATCCGTCCCGTTCACTGAACCACAAAAACTGTGTATTGCTTTCCGGCAGGAAAATGGGACCGTGCTCTGGTTCTACATACTTTTCATGCTTCTCTTCAAAGAGAATTTTGTCCAGTTCACCGTCCTGTGCGCGGTAGCGGCGCAGTTGCATATGGTTCTGGTCGCGGTTCAGCCAGGCGATATAGATGTACTGGTCATCCGGACTCCAGGTGATATTCGTCAGATATTGGTCGTAGGGCCCTTCGGTTTTCAGATAGATGGTTTCTTCAGTGAGTGTGTTGTATACCCCAACTGTAACAGTATGACTACTGTCGCCAGCCAGAGGATATCGGAATTTGGTTTCATGTGATGGACGGGTGGTGATGTCCATCAGCGGCACTTTTGTAACCCGGCGTTCATCCATGCGGTAAAATGCGAGTTTGTGGCCTTCCGTGCTCCAGAATAGTCCTTTGGAGATGCCAAACTCGTTTTGATGAACCGATTGTCCGTAAGTAAGTCCGTCTTCACCGTCGTAGGTGATTTTGCGGCTGCCGCCTGCAGTGTGTACCTGAATGTTATACGCTTCTACCGTGGCTATATTCAGCGACTTTGAGGCGACTTCCAGCGCATCGGGATTTTCACCAAACCGGCGTTTGGCTACCAATGTGCCTTCCACCGTGTTGTACGTCCACAGCTGATTCTTGCTGGTAAACCAAAAAGTGAATTCATCTTTCCAGGTAATCATGGGCATTCCTTCCAGTTCCCCGCCTTCAGCTTTTACCAGGGCAATCAGACGGTCCTGGGTCATTATGGTATCCTGTCGCTTGCTGTAGGGGTCCGTACTTACCAATGCCTTGCCTTTTACCTGGGTGAATTTGTGAGAATTCGGTATCCATGATACACCCCGCAGCCCGCCGGGGGCCATTTTGGGGTTGAAACATTCCTCTATGGTCAGGAATTTATCCTGCGCTGATAAGGATAGGCTTGCGAATACCGCGAGTGCTATCAAACTATGGCGTAAATAATTCATTTTGGGTTTACCGGTTTGGGGATGCAAATTTGCTTCCAATTTCAAAGCAATGCAAAAAGTTAGAGAATTGATACAGAATGCCTGGCAAAACCGGGAATTGTTGAATGATGCAGAGACCCTTTCTGCCATCGGGTGGGTCATCGAAGAACTGGACAAGGGCCGCTTGCGAACGGCAGAACCGGTTGATGGTGGCTGGCAGGTAAATGAATGGGTAAAGCAAGCCGTAATCATGTATTTCCCCACCAGGCAGATGGAAACCCTGCATGCCGGCCCCATGGAATTTTACGATAAAATGAAATTGAAAACCGGGTATAAGGAACTGGGCATACGTGTGGTTCCCCATGCCGTTGCCCGCTATGGTGCATTTGTGGCTCCCGGGGTTATCCTTATGCCTTCATACGTGAATATTGGAGCCTATGTGGACAGTGGAACCATGGTAGACACCTGGGCTACAGTGGGCAGTTGTGCGCAAATCGGAAAAAATGTGCATCTGAGTGGCGGTGTGGGCATAGGGGGTGTTCTCGAGCCGGTACAGGCAGCACCCGTTATTATTGAAGACGATTGTTTCGTAGGTTCACGCTGCATTGTGGTAGAAGGAGTGCGGGTGGGCAGCCAGGCTGTGCTGGGTGCCGGTGTAACCCTTACCATGAGTACTAAGATTATGGATGCACAAACCGGAGAGGAATTGCCCAGAGGGATTATTCCTCCGCGCAGTGTGGTCATTCCGGGCAGTATGAAAAAGACCTTCGCCGGTGGTGATTTTTATGTGCCTTGTGCCCTTATCATCGGGCAGCGCAAGGAAAGCACGGACACCAAGACCTCTCTGAATGAAGCACTGCGGGAGTACAATGTAGCCGTGTGATGCGCATAGGGTTCGACGCGAAACGTTTTTTTCACAACAGTACCGGACTGGGGAATTACAGCCGGAGCATGGTGTATGCGTTGGCCCGCCATTTTCAACAGGATGAATTCTGGCTGCTGAATGCAAAACCCGTTTCGTTTGATCCGGAGTTTCCGAACCTGCACTTGTATGTGCCCAATCGTCCTACACCTTTATGGCGTAGTTTGGGTATTGCCAGAGATATACAAGCACTGCAGATTCCGGTTTTTCATGGTCTGAGCAATGAGATTCCGGTGGGATTGTCACGCAAAAACATTCGCAGCGTGGTTACCATTCACGATGTCATTTTTCGTCGCTTCCCGGATTATTATCCCATACTGGACCGCAATATTTACCATTTTAAAACCCGCTATGCCGCTACACGCGCGGATTGTATCATTGCCACCAGCCAGGCCACTGCCGCAGATTTGCAGGAGTTTTACGGTGTGTCTGCCAGCAGAATTCATGTGGTTTATCAGCCTGTGGCTGAGACGTTTTATACCCGGCCTGTGTTGCCGCAGGTGCATCCCCGTCCGTTTTTTCTGTATGTAAGCAGTTTTACAGGCCGTAAAAACCAGGGTGCCCTCATCGAAGCATTCGGCCGCATCCGCAAACTCACGGATATGGATCTGATTCTCGCCGGTAAATCCGGAGAAACCCTTGAGACCTGCCGAAACATGATTCGCAGTGCCGGTTTGCAGGATCGCATTCATTTGTTTACGGATTGTGAAACAGAAATACTGCAAAACCTTGTTCATCAGTGCGAAGCCTTTGTTTACCCCAGCCTGTATGAGGGATTTGGCATTCCACTCGCCGAAGCTGCCGCAGCCGGTAAACCCATGGCCGTAAGCAACATAGGCGTATTCAGGGAATTGGCCGGACCTGCGGCATTGTATTTTCACCCGAATAAAATGGAGGAGATTGCGGATGCCATGCTCAAACTGCAGCTTACAGACCACACATTGCCGATGGCAAAAGCCCGTGAAACGCTGCTGGAAAAGCTTGAACCCGGCAGACTGGCCGCACAGTTGATGCAATTGTACAGGCAACTTTAAAGGAATGCAACACAGGTCACACTGCCCTGTTTTTACACACTTATATTTGCGCCCTTACGAATATGAACAGGGAAGAGATACTTGCAGCCATTGATGCGAAATATGCGGCCATGGGCCAGGACCCCGATGTGCACCTGCGCGGTCTGCTCTATGCAGAACCCATGACTTACTGGGATTTTATTCAGGTGGATGCCCTGCTGGGACTGCAAACCCAGCGCACCCAACTCCCCGATGAAATGGTGTTTATTATGTACCACCAGATCAATGAGTTGTTGTTCAAAATGATTTTGTGGGAGATTCAGCAGGTTTCAAAAAGCGAACAAATCAGTACGGAGAAATTCTCTATGCACCTGGACCGTATTCGCCGTTATTTTGATATGTTGTGCAGTTCTTTCGATATTATGGGAGATGGTATGGAGCACAACCAGTATATGAAATTCAGGGATACACTCACTCCCGCCAGTGGTTTTCAGAGTGCGCAGTACCGTTTGATTGAGTTTGCAAGCACAGAACTCATCAATCTGATTGACTATCGTTACAGAGCCAACATTGACCGAAACACGCCCTATGAGCATGCCCTGGAACATCTGTACTGGCAGGCCGCAGGCAAAGATTACCACACCGGTGAAAAAAGTACACTGCTGCGCAATTTTGAAAAGAAATATAAAAAGGAATTCCTCGATTTTATGGAGGAATACAATACGATAAATCTGTGGACCAAATTTAAAAGCCTGCCTGAGGCAGACCGCAGGGATCCGCAGCTTGTAAGGGCCATGCGCCACTATGATTACACCGTAAATGTAAAATGGGTGATGGCGCACCTGAATGCCGCCAAAAAATACCTGGGCGACAGTGAAGCCACCGGCGGCAGCGACTGGCAGAAGTACATGCATCCGCGCTACCAGCGCCGCATTTTCTTCCCGGATTTATGGTCGGAAGACGAACTGAAGAATTGGGGAATTACCAATTTGGAATCATACGCAGATGGAGTGAGCTGACTTTAGCGGATTCCCTGTTGGAGACCAATTGCCAAAAACCATTTTACACATTCCCGCGGAAAATCTTCACCGCAATCGCCAGCAGAATCACCCCGAAAAATTTGCGGATGGTGAGCATGCCGCTTTTCCCGATTTTACGTTCCAGATACCCGGTACTGATCATGACAATGAATATGACCAGCAGGTTGGGTAAAATTCCAAGCAGTATGACAGTTTCATCGTAAATGGCTTTTAGTGAAAGTATGGTGGTAAGGGTTCCGCTTCCCGCAATGATGGGGAAGGCGATGGGTACAATACTGGCAGAGGGTACTTCCGGGTCGCTGCGAAAGAAGTCGATACCCAAGACCATTTCCAGACCGAGGATAAACATCACCACAGAACCCGCCAATGCAAAGGACTGACGGTCGATTCCCAGATATTTCAGGATAGATTCACCTGCATAGAGAAACCCTATCATCAGTACCCCCGAGGCGAGGGTAACCTTCCAGGCGCTGATGTTGGGGATTTTGCTTTTTAAGCTGATGATGATGGGCACCGAGCCCAGCATATCGATTACTGCAAAAAGGGTAAGGGATACGGTAAGTACTTCAGAAAAGCCTATTCCCATTTAGTCGTTCATGTATTTGGTTTGCCTGTAGTACAGAAACACCATAATCAGTGCGATGACAAATCCTCCTACTGTCATGGCTTTGGTAATTGTTCCCATCATTCCGGTCATACCCATGATGAAGTTCCACATCAGTGGCAATGAAATGATACCAGGCAACAATTCCCCAACAGCGTAAATAAAAAATCCCCGTTTCTGCAGCTTCCACATCATAATGGAACCAATCAGGCAAAGCACGACTCCGATAAGTGCCAGAATCCCAAGAGGGCGTGTCCATTTCTCAAGGGTCTCCATGTTGGCGGCCATATTGTTGGCAATGCCTTCCATCATCGACGCGGCAGGGTTGTCGCTGCCCATTTTGTCCATTTGCTCCTGCATCTGGTTCAGTTGTTCACGCGGTCCTTTTCCGAAAGTATTGCTGAATCCTCCCAGTAAACCGAAAGCTGAACCTATCCAGGTAAGTATGCAAAGAACTGTAAGCAGGGTGGTGCGCCGTTTTTCCACCTGTGTGTCGGTAAAATTTTCCATGGTAGTTATTTCTGCAAATATGGCACAAAAAAAGGGCCGCATGATTGCGGCCCTTTCCTTTTTATCGGAAATTCCGTTTAGCTCATATGTTTCAGTTGCAATCCGTAGAGGATAATGAAAACAGCAGGCACAATCATACCTACTACCATCATCATGCCGCCGAAAAGGCCACCGCCTACCAGAATTACACCGGCAAGAATGGGAAGTACTTCACCAGCCAGCCAAATGTAAAAGCCCTGTTTTTTCAATTTGCGCATTTGCATTGCGCCATATGCACAGAGGGCAACACCCAGTATGCCAACCAGCAGGATAATCATGCGGTTATTGTAAGCTTTTTCCACCATTTTCAGGCTTTCGTTCATCACTGTGCTGGCAGCAGCGCCGCCGTCTTCTTTAGCCAGATCTGACATTGCGCCAGACATGCCTTTTACCATTTCATAAGAAGTACCAGCAGATACATAGCCCCATACCGAACTGATCAGTGCAAGAGCACAACCAATGAAAGTGAGGATGGTGAGCACATTGAGTGCTGAAGGGAGTTTTTGGCCAGAATTGGCGTCCAGTGTAGTGTTTTCCATATTTGGTTTGATTTGGTTAGGCCGGCAAGTAAAACAAAAAAAGTGAGAATCCAAACATTGAGATGCCGCAACTGATTATTTGGCTGCGAACAAACAAACGATCAAAATGGGCTGTCGGGCTCTTTTTTTATCAGGTTGTAGGCCAGTCTGTCGGCCAGTCCGGGCCACCATTTGTTTATCCACACCGCCATTTTTCCTTTAAAGGTGAGTACCAGGTATTTTTTTCTGCTTTCAACAGCTGCCCATATTTTTTCGGCTACCGTTTCGGCAGACATCAGCTTGCTCTCATCCAGCGGAGTTTCTTTCTGGCTGCTGCCATCTTTGCCAAGGGCTGTTTTGCGTATGTTGCTGGCAGTATATCCCGGACAAGCAATGAGCACATGAAGCCCGGTTTCCAGGTTTTCACAACGCAAACTTTCAAGAAAGCCCTGCATGGCAAACTTGCTGGCACTATAGCCCGTGCGGCCGGGCAGTCCCTTGAATCCGGCCACAGAACTCACCCCCACAACAGAGCCTTTGTTTTCAAGCAATGCAGGCAGTGCATATTTTGTACAATATACCGTACCCCAGAAATTGATATCCATGAGTCTGGCCAGTACATCGGGACTTGTATGGTTAAACACTGCACGCATGCTGATTCCGGCATTGTTGATCAAAACGTGACAAGTACCAAACTTTTGCAGAGCCGCCTCAAAAAATCCTTTGCAGTCCGCTTCCCTGCTCACATCTCCGGTAAAAGCAAGCACATCAGCGCCCTTGCTCCTGCAAACGCTTGCCACCGCCTCAAGGTTGTCGGCATTGCGGGCAATCAGGGCCAGATTGTACCCTTTTTCTGCAGCAACCTTTGCCAGTGCTTCCCCTATGCCGCTGCTGGCTCCGGTAATCAATGCCACTTTCTTCATACGGTCTGTGGCATATTGCCGGGTTTCCATTTGATGGAACAGCCTACAGGTGGTATCACAGGATAATCCACTTCCAGACCATCCAGACAGTATTCAAGCGCATCTTCCAGATAAATCTGCATCACCGCCCCCTCATTTTCCCAATTGTCATCTATAGCACCGGTATATACCAGTTCACGGTGGCTGTTAAACAGAAATACTTCCGGAGTTCGGGTGGCGCCCAGCTGTTTCAACACCTCCTGATCCGGGTCGTGCAGATACGGAAAGCGCAATTTCAACTGCCGGTGCAATTCCTGCATGTTTTCAAAACTGTCCTGTGGATATTGCTCTGCATCGTTGCCACAAATGGCCACCATGCCTATGCTGTCCTCTTCGTATTTCTCAGCCAGTTTTTGCAACCTTTTCCAGTATGCCTGTGAATATTTGCAATGGTTGCAGGTAACCATAATCAATAAAGAATGCTTGTCTGCAAAGTCATAGTTTGATACCATGCTGCCATCCACATTTTTCAACTGAAAGCGAAACAGTTTGTCGCCAAGATTCATGCTGCAAATCTACACAGATTTAACTGTGGTTTTGGTCCGGGCTTCCCCTCTTTTGCCTTCTGCCCGGTTATGCACGCCCATGTTGAAAATTCAGCACAGGGAAACTGCCACAGTGCCTGCAGGACATTGTATGTTTGAAAACCATGTCCGAAGGCGGAAATCAATCATCCTATACCGTTAAATCCTACCATTTTATCGCCATTGGCGGAGCCGTAATGCACAACCTGGCGCTGGAACTGCTGGCGCATGGGCACCAGATAACGGGCAGCGATGATGAAATTTTCGACCCGGCACGAACACGACTGAAAAATGCAGGGATTCTGCCAGCAGATTTGGGCTGGTTTCCGGAGAAAATTCATACGGAATTAGATGGCATCATTCTGGGCATGCATGCCCGGGCAGACAATCCGGAGTTGAAGCTGGCGCAGGAATTGGGAATCCGGGTGTATTCATTCCCGGAATTCATCTATGAGCACAGCAGAAATAAAAAGCGGATTGTGATAGGAGGCAGCCATGGCAAAACCACCTGTACGGCTATGCTCATGCACGTACTGCAGCATTGTGGAATGGATTTCGATTATCTCGTGGGATCGCAGTTGCAGGGTTTCGAACGCATGGTCCGTATCAGCCATGCACCACTTATCGTTATCGAGGGCGATGAATATCTCACAAGCACATTGCACCCTGTGCCCAAATTTCACGTCTATAAGCCCCATCTGGCTATGCTAACCGGTATTGCCTGGGACCATGTGAATGTGTTTCCCACCTTCGGAAATTATCTGGAGCAGTTCCGCATTTTTCTGCAAACACTGGAACCAGGGGCAAAAACATTCTGGTTCGGAGGAGATGAACACCTCAACCAACTCGCAGAAGAACTGCATCTGCAAGGCAGAGCCTACACAGAACCCCGTTATGAGGTTTCCGAAGAAGGCACAACGGTATATATCGGGGACAGAACTTATGCATTGCGCATATTTGGCAGGCACAATTTGCAGAATGCTGCGGGTGTGGCCTTGCTGGCTGCAGAGCTGGGTATTTCTGAACATGCATTCTGGCAGGCCATGCAAAACTTTGGTGGTACTGCCCGGCGATTGGAAAAAATGGCAGAAACCGATACCTGCATCGTGTACCGTGATTTTGCCCATGCCCCCAGCAAGGTGAAAGCCACTGTTCAGGCTGTGCGGGAGCAGTACCCAGGCCGCAGGCTTATCGCTGTTTTCGAGGTGCATACCTTTAGCAGTCTGCAACCCGGATTTATGCGCGAATACGGCGGCACACTTGCACCTGCCGATGCTGCTTTTGTCCTTTTCGACCCACACGTTTTTGCCCTGAAAAAAATGCAGGTGCCCGAAGCTTCTGAAATCGAATCTGCCTTCGGCGTGGGCAAGGCATTTTCACAAACGCAGGAACTCAGAGAAGCTGTAAAAAATGAATTGCAGAAGGGCCCTGCCGTGCTTCTGCTCATGAGCAGCGGAAATTTCGGAGGGCTGCTTCACACCGATTTTTTTTGAAGTAACCCGAAAATGGGTTTAATTCGCCAATCAGGAGGGTTATGTATCGTATGCGAATACTATGGATTGTTGTTTTGTGTGTTGCCACAAGACTCATTGCCCAGAACGGTATTGTGCAGGGTACAATCCTGAATGAACGCGAAGAACCCCTGGGCAACGCCCTTGTGGTTGCCGAGCCGGGCTCAATCTCAACTTACACAGATGCTTCCGGCAAGTTTACCCTGCAAAACATACCGCAGGGAAAGGTTACAATTACCGCCAGTTTTGTGGGCTATGAATCTGCCTCTGACGAAGTGGAAAATGAATCTGGCAACGACCGTCTGGTGATTTTTCTGGGGTTGCGCCCCAAAACCAATAACCTGAAAGAGGTCATCATCGTGGGCTATGCCCGCCAAATCAAAAAAGACGTTATCGGCAATATCAGCAAGGTGCGTGGCAATGAGCTTACAGCCAATCCCGGCCTGAGTTTCGATGCCACACTGCAAGGCAAAGCCCCCGGAATTCAGGTCATACAGAGTGGAGGCGTGGCAGGAGCCGGCGCCCTTATCAGGGTTAGGGGCATAGCCAGTGTAAGTGCCAACGGCGAACCATTGATCGTGCTTGACGGACTGCCTATCAACCAGGACCAGTTCATCCAGATCGGACTCTCAGGCAACGGGCAGCAAAACAACCCCATTTCTTTCCTGAACGTGGCAGATATTGAATCGGTGGATATTTTTAAAGACGCTGCCGCCGCTGGTATCTATGGATCGCGCGGGGCAAACGGGGTAGTGTATATCACCACCAAACGCCACAGCAAAGACGCACCTGGCAAACTCATCTTTTCCAGCAGCATCGGAACCAGCAACCCTACCGTAAAATTACCCCTTGCCGGTAGTACAGCCTGGCTGTCCATGTATCAGGAAGCATGGCAGAATGATGGAAACAGCGGCAAAGCAAAACTGCCCGATGGCATTTCCTGGAATCAGGCAGAAAATACGAGTACAGACTGGGTAAAAGCCCTTACCCATACCGGGTTAAAGACGGAAACCAATGCATCCTACAGCTTTCAGTCGGGCAAATGGCGGCTGTACAACTCACTGGGATATCTCAACGCAGGCAGTTATATGATCGGAAGCAATTTCCGGCGCACCTCAGCACGTATGAATGGCAATGCAGACCTGGGAAAACGCACCCGTTTCCATTTTGGCCTTAATCTTACCGAAAGCCGGAACAACAGGCAGAGTCAGGGGGCACAGGGCGGATTGGGGGCAGCTTACAGTGTGGCCCTGCCCATCTACAGCCTGGAGAGGGAAACGGGATTTGGCGAAGCCGGAAACCCGCTGCTGCGCAGAAAATACCAGGACTGGCATACAGACGAAGTCCGTTTTCTGGCCAACCTGGGACTGGAAACGGAAATTGCCAGAAACCTGATATGGGAGTTGCGGGGAAACTACGACCGGCAGGACCTCAAAGACAATCTGTTTATTGACAAGGCCTTTCAGGCAAAAGACCGCATACCCGCCGCACAGCGCAAATCCCTGTCGCAACTCAGAAGTTATGTGAGTGACAACTATCTGGCCAATACAAACCTGATTTATTACATCCGCAAATCCAGCCATACGGATTTTAACATTCTTTTGGGTTCGGAGTATCAGTCGCAGGTCTATGAGATTTTTCAGGAAAACCGCAATGGAATGGACCGTGCGCTTACTGCCGCCGATGCCGCTTCCGCACCCAAAACCTGGGAGGCATGGTCATTTCTCAGCTTTTTCAGCCGGGTAAATGCCAAAATCGGCGATCGCTGGCTCATGCAAGCTTCTTACCGTATGGATGGAAGCAGTCGTTTTGGTTCAAACAACCGCTTCGGCCAGTTTCCCAGCGCAGCATTGGGTTATCTGATGAGTGAGGAGCCATGGATGAAAAACAGCAAGGTGTTCTCCTTTCTTAAATTGCGCACCGGTTGGGGATATATCGGCAGTTCTGCCATTCCCAATTTTATCCGTTATGGCACTTACGGCCCGCCTGCCAATGGAAATATCTATAACAATCAACAGATACTACAGCCCCTTACCCTTGCAAATCCAAACCTGAAATGGGAAATGTGCCGGGTAGCCGATGCCGGGATTGAAATGGCCCTGTTCAAAAACCGCATTTACCTGGAAGCATCCTATTACAACCGCCTTACCCGTGATGTATTGCTCGACAGCCGCATCCCATCCAGCAGTGGCGTGGTGAACCCAAACGGGGATTACCGCTATTTTCAGAATGTGGGCTCTGTGAGTAACAATGGATTTGAATTTCTGCTGAATGCGCAAATCATAGACAAACTGAGCAAAAGCAGCCGGGCCGGATGGAGCATCAAATTCAACTGCATGGCCAACCGGAACAAGGTGCTGGATATGGGTTTTACCGACCCCGATGCCATTGTGGGTGGAGGCGAAACACGCATTCTCAATGGTCAGCCCATGGGGGTGTTTTATCTGGTGCGATACTCCCATGTGGACAAAGCCACGGGCAAACCTGTATTTCTTGATAAAAACGGCAAGCAAACATTTGAATACAATCTGGCAAACAGGGTAGTTGCAGGCAATGTGCAGCCCAAGCTCATCGGCTTTCTCGAGAACCGCTTCGACAAAGGGGCATGGAGTCTGGCCTTTTCTTTTTATGGGGTATTTGGCGGCAAATTGTACGACGAAGCTGCCAAACGTCAGCTGACCATGCTGGGCAACAGCAATGTACTTACCGACCTGGAGGACCGCTGGCAAAAACCCGGTGACGATGCCCGCTATCCGCGTCTTACCCTTAGTCCGCTTACCTACGGCAATCTGGACAATATCAACAACTACCACAGCACGCAGTGGCTATATGATGGCTCTTACATCAGGCTGCGTGAATTGAGTCTCAGGTATAAATTCAGGAATGAGCACAACAACAACGGACGAAAACTCAAACTGGGTTCCATCACACTGAGTGGATTCAATCTCTGGCTGTTCAGCCGTTACCCCGGAGATCCTGAAGTTATCCGCGACTACAGCCTGGCTGCCTCGCGCAATATCAGTCCAAATGTAACCAACCTGTCGGCACCACAGGAACGCAGTTTCATGCTTACCCTTCGTCTGGAGTTATGAGAAACACGGCGCGGTATATGGTTGTGATTCTCAGCTGCCTGTCCATCGCAGGTTGCGAAAAGTGGCTGGAAATCAAGCCCAAAAATGTGCTGCTGGCCGAAGACGCCATTACCAGTCCGGCCGCGGTGCAAAAAGTACTCACCGGGGCTTACGACCTTTTCCGCGACGACAACTTTATGGGTGGCGAATGCTGGGTGGCTGCAGAACTCATGACCGACAACCTGAGCAGCGACGGACTTTCAGGCAGTTATCTCGCAGTGTACAACCGCAATACCAGCCTGTTTACCCAAACAAGCAAAAACCTGTGGAATACAGGTTATACCATCATCTACCGCTGCAATCTGGTGCTGGATGCACTGAAGAAGGTCCCGGGTTTTACGCCACAGGAACTGGCCCGGGTTCGCGGAGAAGCCCTTTGTCTCCGCGCCTGGACCCATCTGGAACTCGTGCGGTTATTTGCACAGCCTTATGGTTATACGGCAGACAATAGCCATTCAGGAATTCCCATCCGCATCAAACCCGGCACAGAGACACTGCCGCGTAGCACAGTTGCCGCCGTATACAATCAGATTCTGGCCGACCTGAACACTGCAGTTCAGGAATTGCCTGCTGATATGAACAAAGGACAGGTGAATGTATGGGCTGCCAAAGGTCTGCTGGCCCGTGTGTACTTCCATCAGGGTGATTTTGTGCTTGCCTATAAAAACGCAAAAGATGTGGTGGAAAACAGTCCCAACATTTTTGAAAACAACCTTACAAAACGCTTTGGACAGGGAGGCAGTGATGACAATATTTTTGAATTGTCCAGCACTGGCAATGCAAAACCAGGCCAAAGCAGCGGTGGTCGTCTTATTTCTGCTTTCAGCAGCGAAAACGGGCGTCCCATGATGCTTTACAGTTCAGATTTCTTCAATGCAGCCAAAGCAGATACCAGTGACCTGCGCTACAAAAACTGGCTGAAAGTGACAACACCTGCTGCCGGCCCGCCCGATGAGTACTGGCCCACCAAAATGAACACATCCAGCTGGTTTTCAATACCGGTTATGCACCTTGCCGAAATCAAACTTATATATGCCGAGTCTGCCGCAGAGCAGAGTAAACGCATAGAAGCACTGCTGCAGTTGAACGACATTCGAAACCGCGCCGGCTTGTCCGATTATAATTCGCTGAACAATACAGACATTGTGAACGAAGTACGCAAGCAACGCAGACTGGAAATGGCCCTTGAAGGCAACCGCCTGCACGATCTGAAACGACAGGCCATCCGGGACAACAACGCCGGCCTGCGCATCCGCAATGCCCTCTGGAATTGCCCCGGTCTGATTCTGGCCATCCCCGCCGACGAAATGAGTGCCAACCCCAAAATGGTGCAGAACCCGCTGGGCGGGTGCAATTGAGGGGGAGGACAAGAAAACGATAGATTTTAACGGTTATACTTGCCTGAAGTTTATATACTGGTGCAGAATTTATAATTAAGATTTCGTTACTCAAACGCTGCATCTTACTGTGAATTTCTGGCAATCCTGTTTAGAGGTTGTATCAAAAAAAGCCCATTTGATACAAAACAGGAATTTGTTCATATATTTGATTTTTATAATCAACGCTGCCCGGAGCTTTGTCGTTGAATCCATCATGATGAAACAGGAAATTCAAGTCTACAATCATTCTCTGGAGGAATCCGAACTATGCAATGCACTGGCTGGCTGCATCGATGAGCAACTACCAGAGGCCGAAAGCAAAATCTGGCATGGGCACCCCGTCTGGTTTCTGGATGGCAATCCGGTGGTGGGTTACAGCAAACAGAAAAAAGGTATCCGACTCATGTTCTGGAGTGGAGCAGATTTTGATGAAGTGGGATTGAATGTGCGCGGGGAAAAATTTAAAGACGCTTCCATATTTTATCAGATGGCTGAAGAGATCAATACCGGAGACCTGAAGCGTTGGCTGGAAAAGAGTAAATCCATTCAATGGGATTACAAGAACATTGTGAAACGAAAAGGCAAACTGGAACGACTGAAATAAGAAAAACACCTGACAGCATTCAATCAGAACTTCCCAAAAAATAACCACATATTATGGCTTACAACATCGGAACAAAAGAAAAACCCTTAACACTGAAAACGCCGCCACTGACCAGCGAATACACCATGCATGTGGATGAAAAAGATGGCAGGGAAGTGCTGGTATGCACTGTGGGTAAAACGGTTTTGCATTATGATTTACGCTGCCTGGATGACCTGCACAGGATGCTGAAAGAACACGGTGACTGGATGGAACTGGGCAGTGCAGACGAACAAAAACCTGCAAAGGAAGGGACCGTTGAGGCCTGGGGCCGTTCAGAAAGCAACCCGGTAAAAGGATGGTATGGTTTAAAAAAAGGACTGCGCGGACGCTTTGGGATGTACATCCCCCCATTGATGGAGGCCTTGGGGCTGGCGGAAGTAACCCATGATCCCAAAGGGAATAAAATGCGGGCAAAGTAATTTCAGCTGCAAAAGGATTAGAAAATTACATACTATGACTATTGGAAGATTGCACAATACCCATACATGGAAAATCTATTGCCCAAACTGTCATTTTTTCCACCTTTTTTCGCCAAAAAAGGTGGAGCCCAAAAGGCAGACGGCCCAAGGCGCCTTTCCTAACGCAGGCCTGTCCGGGCAGCTTGCCAGCTTGCGCCCTCCGTTTCACTGCGGGCTGCGCTGCCCTCCTCGCGCTGCGGGGCCGTCTTACAGGGATGCAAAACGGATAAGCAAGATTTAGCGGTATGAAAAGCCGCCACAGCATCCATTTTCTCGGCCCGGCCTCAGGGAATGAAGGCTGATAAGTGCAGCAAGCCGGCGCGAAATGCCAAGGAAGCTCCGAGGAATCGAGGAGATCGCCGATGGCATTCGACGGGTTGCAAATGTTCAGACTTCAGACCCTGAAGCCTTGAACTTTTGCTCCACTTTTGGTTCAAGCCAAAAGTGGATAACCGATATTATGAATATAGATTGTTTAATCTACCTGATAGTCAGATTATATATATTGAAAATTTAATCAGTTTATAAAAATTAAAATGGCACAAATCAATCCTTATATCAATTTTAACGGCAATGCCGAAGAGGCCTTCCGGTTTTACAAATCAGTATTTGGCGGAGAGTTCACACGCATCATCCGTTTCAGGGATTTGCCTTCTGAAATGGCCAGTCATATTAAAGAACATGAGGCGGATAAAATCCTGCGCATTGAGCTTCCCATTGGCAAAAACAGTTTTTTAATGGCAAACGATGTGCCGGAGATTATGGGTGTGGTCAATGAAAATGAAAACCGGAGTAAAATCACCCTATCCACGGAGAGCAGGGAAGAAGCAGATACCCTTTTTCACGGTCTTTCTGCTGGTGGCGAAATAGAGGCCCCCATTGGCGAAAGCCCATGGGGTGTGTATTTTGGCATGTTCAGAGACAAGTATGGTATAGAATGGATGGTAGAGTATGATGCAGGGGCAAACGGTTAAATCGCTGATTAGAATTTTCTTTTAAAATTTATATTCCGGAAAGGCATTTTCACAGGGTGTGCCAATGTTGTTTCTGGCATTTCATTAAATTACGGGTTACGGGCAAAAGCCTGTCCTGGCAGTCCTGGTAATGTTTCGGTAAATTTTTTTTAAAGGATAAAAATCTGCACACCAGCCTTTTGGGAATCAGACGTTGCCCGCAGAATCAATACAAATAGCAGATGCAGAAAAAATGAAACAGAACTGATATCACTGCAATACCAGCTCCTGGTTTATTGTTTACTTTTCCAGCGAAACAGCCCGGTAACGGGTGCAGTCCATGCAGGAATCCGTTTCCAGGGTGTCATTCTTCAACTCGAATTTTCCAGCTGTCAGACGTATGATGAGATTTCCACCTCCTGAGGCTGACTTATAATTTTCTCCTGCCGTACCCCGTTTGCCATTGAGTTGTTCGGTGAATTTCAGTTCAAAACTATTTTCTGTTCTTGCACCTTCTGTGCCCGTAATACTTCCCAATAACCGGCTGCTCAGCGTGATTTTATCGCTGATTTTTTCTATGCGCAGGGTATCTGTACCGGTTACTGAAGTGTAACCACCGGCAACTATATTCGGGTAATCCATTGCGGCAGAACCGATGTAATTTCCTTTCACATCATCAAATGTAAGGGCGTAGGTTGTTGGGTCTTCTTCTTTGCAGGCCGCTGCAGTGGCAAGGGCCAGGGCAAAACATACAAGGATTTGGGTTGTTTTCATGGTATAGAGTTGGATTTGGATTTCAAGTCTGATAGAAGAGAAGTATTGTATTGTTTGTAAAGCAAAGATATAGATTGAAGTGAAAAATGCAATCCGGTCTTCCTGTGGTGGGTGCGATTCAGCTTATTTGTGAAGGTAAAGTGTCTTTTTATGGATTTCTGATTTCAGATGAGTCACAAAAGCGTACAGCATTGTGCCTTTAATGCAAATGTTGGTTCATGCATCCGGAGTACCATATTCCGCTTCGCTTTGAGTGCTGGTTTTGGCACCTTGTTGCAAATCATTCCGGTGATGAGTTTGTGGTAGTTTTCTTCAGGGTATGTTTAATGAATGGGAACAACCTACCCGGTTCAGTTTTGGTGTTTGATTTTTCGGGAGCAAAAAGGCTGTTAACAATCCATGCTTATGCATTCTAACCCATAGATGCGGAGGAATGATAATTGCACAAGGATTGTCCCTTTAGAATTGGAAACCCAATCAGAGTGCATTGTCATACTGACAGTATGTTTCAATATACTTAACCATTTTTTCAAAATATTTTCTATCGGCGGAGAAAGAGCCGAGAGTGCTGAATCTTAAACCCAGAAAGAATTCCATATTGCCCGGTCCTTCACCAAAAGCCTGTTTAAGACCTATTTCCTTATTAGCCTTGATAGATTGACCCGGAGAAGGTGTTCCATCAAACAAAATATAGTTTTCATCATAAGTAGACCAATAAGCCTGGGCGTAGATTTGTATATTGTTGAATCCGGATGAGTCGGTGATACTTAATGTAAACGCGGGTTTTAAATGGGTCTTTGTACATACATTTTCAATTTTAGATGTAATGTAGAAATTGGCTTGCCCGAAAGCCACAAAATAACTGACTTCGTTAATTCCGTTGATTGAAAAACTGGAGGTATTATAATTTATTGTACTCGTATTTGGTGTGGCCATTTGCAACAATTTGCTTACTCCGGCTTTGCAAGCTCCTTCTTTGTCTTTTTTTTCACATCCTGAGATGAACATAAAGAAAAGGAATAATACGGGAATGGTATTTTTCATATCTATTTACTTAATGTTTTTCCTGATCTGAATAAACTGAAATATCGATTTGTGACGGGACCATTTTTTGATTTTTGGTGTTCCCCTAAGGCAAATGTAATAATTACTTTCAAAAATCCAAATGCCTGTTAGTCAGAAAAAAGGACGGATTGATAAAGCGGAATGGCTTTGATGTATTACCCCTGTTGGTGCGCAGGACTTTTGCTACAGGTGGCCTGTTCCGGAAAAAAAGCGGAGATAAAAGCATACATTGACAGGGTCCGGCGGATATATATCAAACAGCAAGAGACGATGATTTTCGATTTCAGAACCGTTACTCATGTGCAACTACCTGGCCTTGTAAACTATTTCTATTGCCTTGCTGCGAATATTTTCCGTAATGAGTTTGCGGTTGTTCTCATCCGGGTAAGTGCGGTTGCTCAGAAACACAAAAACAATCTGATTTTTAGGGTCGGCCCAGGCCCAGTTGCCGGTGAAGCCGCTGTGGCCAAAGGCTTCCACAGGAACCAGCGGCGATACGTTGTTCTTTGCCGGATCTTTGGCTCCGTTGGGCTTGTCGAAACCAAGACCCCGGTGCGTGTTTTTGTGGGCCGCGCTTGTAAAGTCTTTTATGGTAGACGTTTTCAGGTATCTGTTGCCTTCCCACATACCTCCGTTCAGCAGCATTTGCATGAGTTTGGCGAGGTCCTCTGCATTGGAAAACAAACCGGCATGGCCTGCCACCCCGCCCAGCATGGCTGCGGTGGGGTCGTGCACATAACCCTGCACCCGGCCGTTGCGGAAATAGTTATCTTCTACAGTGGGTGGCATCTCTGCAGGATAATACGTTTGCGCCGGTTGAAAACTGGTGCGGGTTAGTCCCATGGGCTGGTAAAAGAATTTGGAGACATACTCAGCCACCGTTTTACCGGATACGCGCTGAACAATTTTCCCAAGGATGATAAAGCCGAGATCGGAATACAAAAATCCTTGTTTCTTTTTCACCTCACAACGAAGGATTTGCTGCCATACGGAATCCTGCCATGCAGCCGTCATCCATACACTGTCGCTGAGTTGTACGGTATGAATACTGTCCTTCTGCCTGTTCAGAAACCCGGGTTCTTTGGTGGCTTGTTTGTAAAAGGGTATATAGGCCGGCAAACCTGCTTCATGCGTGAGCAATTCCCTGATGGTGAGTTTACTTTTGTTTGTGCCCTGCACTTCTGGCAAATAATCGTGAATGTGCGCATCCAGCCGCAGCATGCCTTTTTCTTGCAATCGCATCACACACAGGGTTGTGGCCGCCACCTTGGTAATACTGGCCAGATCGAACATGCTGTTTTTGCTCACGGGTCTCACGCTGTCATAAAAAAAGCTTCCGTGGGCCCGGTTATAAATTATTTCTCCTTTGTGCAGTACCATCACTTGTCCGCCAGGGGTCGCATGCATTCGCTGGGCGGAACTCAGGAGACTGTCCATGTCTGTGCTGAAATCGTATTTGAATCCGGCAGTTACCGGGCTGCTTACCGGTATATGGTGAACCAGCCGGTCTTCTGTATGCACTCCGGCACCGGCAAGGTATCCTTTGCCAGCAGTTGCGGGCAGGTGTCCAAGGCTGGGTTTTTCGCCAAACAGAATATCTGCTGTCGCTTTCTGGTAGGCGGGTTCGTCTTCGTAGGCCACCAGGGCACAGGTGAGGTTGGGCAGGTTTTTCAGGATATACAGGTGGCCGAACATGACCACCACCACCCGGGTTCTTTCTGCCAGGGTGTAAAGATTTTGCACAACAGGCTGGGGCAGCCAGGTACTTTTCTTTCCCCATAGGTTTTGGTCATGCAGACTTACGATTACCGTTTCGTAGTTTCTGGCAAGGCTGTCGGCCATGGTTCCAAAGGTCTCATACCCACTGTCGCGGTATGTGAAGAAGGCATCCATTTTATGGTATTTCTGCAGGTAAACACCAAAAGGATAATTGCCGGCTTTGCCAATACCCCACCATGCCATACTGCGTCGTGTGTGCTGCAGCAATGGCAGTATTTCATTCCGGTCAGTAACAACGGTTACAGCCTGTGCAGCTGCTTCTGCTTCCAGTTTTTTGGAAGCAGAAAGGTCAAGGTCGGCCATCAATGACCCGGTTTCCACGGGCTGATAATGGTCTAGCCCCTGCATGGCTTTGAAATATAGTATTTTACGCACCCGGTCTGAGAGTTCTGCACTGTCCAGCTGGCCCTCTTTGACCAGGTTTTCAATCAGTTCAATGGCTTTTGGTACATTTTCCGGAAAGAGAATAATGTCGTTTCCTGCCAGCACCGCAGCGGCCTCGGCATAACCACCCCCGTAAGTGCGGCTAACACCTTTCATGTTCAGCGCATCGGTTATGACAAGTCCGCGGAATCCCATCTGTTGCTTGAGCAGTGTGTTCACCACCGCAGGGGAGAGGGAAGAGGGTCTGTGGGGGGTGGTATCCAGCGATGGGATTTCAAGATGGCCTACCATAGCACTTTTTACACCTGCAGAGAACAAGCGGCGGAATGGATATAGTTCCAGACTGTCCAGACGGTCTTTACTGTGTCCGAGTAAGGGCAGTTCTATATGTGAGTCAGCTTCTGAGTCGCCGTGTCCCGGAAAATGCTTTGCACAAGCAATGATTCCCGCATCCTGCAATCCCCGCATCATCCATTCACCTTGTCGGGCCACATCCGTGCTTTCCTCGCCAAAACTGCGGAATCCGATAATGGGGTTTTCCGGATTGGTATTTACATCCACATCCGGTGCAAAGTTGATATGAACCCCCAGCCTGCGGCATTCCAGCCCAATGCCCAAACCGCAGCGGTATATCAGGCTGTCATTATGGGCAGCACCCAGGGTCATCTGGTAGGGGAACTTTTGCATATCGCGCAACCGCATGGCCAGTCCCCACTCTGCATCCATGCTCACAAGCATGGGTATGCGGGAAAGATCCTGATAGTAATTGGTAAGATAAGCCTGTTTCAAAGCCTGACCCTGAAAGAAGCAGAGTCCGCCTACCTGATGGTTGCGAATGAGATTTTCTATTTCTTCGGTATGTTCCGGACCTTTGTTGCTCCATGCTGCCACCATCATCATTTGTCCTATTTGCTGGCGCAGGGTAAGTGTTTTCAATACAGAATCTGCCCATGGATGGTGGTAATTGCCTGTACGCCAACTCTGGGCCGCGGCAGGGTGGCTTATCAGAATGAACAGAAGAATCGGTAGTATGCGCATGGATCCGGGTACAAAAATGCAGGCTTGCTGTGAAACAAAGCGCAAAAGCTTTGCCACAACTGTGCATAAGGCAGGGAAGAGACAAGGAATTGCGCATGGCCATGCATTTTTTCCCGCACCCTGTTTACTTTTGAAAAAAAAAATTCATCTGCAGGCCACGTTTTCAGATTAGCATCTGTCTATGAGGGTAAACATGGAATGCAACAGCGGAATCTTTTAGCGGATGACAGAAAAGGAACTCGTGGAAGGCTGCATAAGGGAAGACCGTATATGTCAGCGAAAACTCTGGGACACTTACGCCCCGAAGTTATTGTCTGTGAGTATCCGCTATTGTCAATCCAGAGAAGACGCTGAAGATGTACTGATGGAAGCTTTTGTAAAAATATTTGACCACCTGCCCCTGTTCAGGTTCCAGAGTTCACTGGAAACATGGATGCGCCGTGTGGTGGTGAATACAAGTATCAACAAGTTGCGCGTTGCCAGGTACATGGACACCATCGATTCTGAATCCAATGATATTGCCTACCATGACAAAGGATTTGATGAATTGAACACCCGCGAGCTGCTGTCAATGCTGGACAAATTGCCCGTGGGATACCGAACCGTATTTAATTTATTCGCCATAGAAGGATACAGCCATAAGGAAATTGCAGATGAACTGGGCATAGATGAAGGCACCAGCCGGAGTCAACTGAACAAGGCACGCAAGGCCCTGCAGGATATGATTATACATTCAGAAAAAGTGAAAGCATGACACCTGACAAACATTTTAAAGACAAATTATACGATCTGGAGACACCGCTGAATGAGAAGCTCAGTTTCGAGGCAGTGATGGCCCGCCGGGGGGCTTCGAAGAAAGCCGTGTGGTGGAAACCCGCACTGGTGGTGGTAGCCGGCCTTTTTGCCGTTACCGGAGCTACACTGTTGCTCCTGAGACAACCCTCGTCTCAAGACGCATCGGTCAAGAATATCCCATCAGCGGCTGCAAATGCCACATTGCAGTCTAACCCGAACGCTGCGAACTACCGGGAGGCCAATGTTGAAAACGCAAAAAATACATTAACAAACCCTGAGCACTCAGCCGTAAAGACCGGAAGCAATGCACTACTGCATTCTGAATCCACAACCAGAAAAACAATGGTTTCCGGAATATCGGGCAATGCGGGCAATAAAAACATATCTGGTAAGACTGAAACTGCCGGTACTGAAAATTCTGCAGTGGAAGTAACCTCTGTGGTAAAACGCATCTCCATCACCCAACAAGGCAGGAAATTGTATAGCAAATGGGTGCAATGGTTAAACCCGGATATGCCGGCCAGCCTTGAAGGCATTGGATTGGGTGAATTGAATGGAAATGCCACCAACAGACTGCCGTTGTATATTGAATTGATGTCTGCCAACACGGTGAACAGGCAGCGCATGTTTGACAATGCCCGTTCTCTCAGTTTACGCGGCAACCATTACATGTCACAGTATCATGGTATAGTGCTTGCTGATCTGGGCAAGGGCATGATGGCCGGTGCCGGCCTGAGCTTCCAGGAAGTGGCCGGAAATGGCGAATACCAACGCTTATCACAGCAGAAACACATGCAGATTGATACGCATACAATCGTAATCATCCAACCCGGACTGCCAAACAAACTGGTACTGGTGAGTGACACCAGTTATACCACTGAAACCCTTACAACCAGAGACAAAGTGGCCTACCGTCAGTCTCATATCGGCATTCCTTTGGCATTCCGTGCACATATTGGACAGGGCAAGGTTATGCTGCGTCTTTCGGGCACTGTAACTCCGGGTATGCTCATACGTATGACAGGAACTGAATTTAACCGCAGCGAAATGCTGAATACGGATGGCATGAAAGACCGCAGTGCCACCCTCGATGCCCGCTTGGGTGCAGGCGCCTGGGTTCAGCTCACCCGTCGCATTGCCTTCGTGGCAGAACCCACTTTGCAATGGTCTGCCATAAGCGGTGCTGCTATGCGCCCTTACAGGCGTGCCAGTTATGGAGTAGGTTTTGGTGTGGTGATAAAACCCTGAAGATTGCTTAGAAATTTCTTCATTTTCATTTTATTTTTTACTGCAAGGTCAGTCGCAGCGCAGGATTCACTTATTTCACGCACCTGGGGTAAACTGGGTGTAAAAATCAACAGCGTGGGCAGCCTCGGTTTTGTCCAGAAGCCTGCAGTGGAATATCCGGCAGCTTCGGGAAAATTCGCACTGAACCGCTTGGCATTTTGGGTAACTGCATTGGGTAAGGGCAGCGACACCCTTGTGGCCTGTGAGGAAACCCGCAGCATTGCTACACATTGGTGTGAAGGGCCCTACGGCAGCGGAGGCCAGCACGTATCTGGCGCTGAATGGCCAAGAATATTACAGATTTCTGCCAGGGATGTGCAGGATCACCGCAGCCATTATAAAGATGCAGGTTATACACCTCTTTCATCCATTACAAACTGGCCCGGCAGTTTCAGCAAACCGGGATTTCCGGCGCGTTGTGCACCCTTTGCGGATGTGAACGCAAATCAAAAATACGATCCTTTACAGGGTGATTACCCTTATTTGCCGGGTTCGGACAATGTATGGGCCATGGGCTCGGATTCTCTTAACAAATCCAATTTGAAAACCCTGGCTATGCCTGTAGATATTTCTGCCATCTGGTTCAAACCTGCCGGATCAGATACCCTGTTGCAATACACTGCATGGGCAAGAATAACAGTTTGTAACCGGGGTGCCGACACTTTGCATAATTGCCGCACAAGCCTTGTTGCCGACTTTCAATTGGGCAATTCTGAAGACAATTATCTGGGTACACATGTTACCCGCCAATCCATTTACAGTTTCAATGGTCCTGCAAATGATGCTGTTTATGGCCCCCGGTGGCCGGTGGTGAGTGCAGGTTGGTTGTCTGGTAAAACTTCCTCCAGCATTTATTATGAAGCGGGTGGAGATGCGGTAAAAGGCCAACCTGTAAGGGCAGCACACTTTTACCATTTTGCCAATGGCTGCTGGAAAACCGGCTCATCTCTGGGTTATGGCGGCTCGGGACTGGATATCACATTCCCGGCCAGTTATGTTTACAGCAATGGTACTGACCCTGCCTTTACCGGAAAGCCAGCATGGAATGAAGATTCTGCCGGTAACATTCCCGGACACCGCACCGGAATACTAAGTACCTCTGCGGTAGAATTGTTACCCGGTGCCTGCAGGGTTTCCGATGCACATGTGACCGTGATACCCGATAAACCCGATTCCGCCAGACTTTCTGTGTTTCTGAAAGGAATTACAGAGTTATACGGAAATTCGGACTTCAGCCTTGGAAAAAAAAGGGTAACCAAACCTCAGCTCAGGGTTTACCCCAATCCGGTTCAATCCGGACACACACTTTCTGCACTTTTGCAGGAAGGTGAAATATACCTGACAGATATGCAGGGTAAGGTACTGTTGAAACTGAAAAAAGGTGAGAATATATTGCCGCAATTGTCAGCCGGCATTTACATCATCCGCACCAACACATCAACTCCTGTTCTGCTGCAGATTTTATAATCCGGCAGTTCTGTTTTTCCCAATCAGGCAGGGACTTCATTCATTGCTTCCACGCGGGTCATCCACTGGAATAGATCGGCACCACGTCCGTAGCGGATGGATTCCATGAGGTCTTTTACCTGGTTGCTTATGGTATGGTTTCCATTTGCGATTACATCGTAATAGGTGCCATGGTGACCAAATCCTTCCAGATAAATCATGGTTGCCGCCGTTCCTGTAATAAACAATTCCTTCAACTCACCTGCCTGCAGTGCGTCTTTAAGTTCCTGCACGGATAGTTTTCTTTCTTCTACCGTATGACCCAAATGTTTGAGTATGTGTATGACGCTGTTGCGGGTAATACCGGCCAGAAGGGTTTCATCCAATTCTGGGGTGACAATTTTGTCGTGGAAAACGGCAAAAAAGTTGGTCGTGCCGGTTTCCTCCACAAACTTATGCGTCACCGGGTCTGTCCATAATACCTGATCATAACCTTCCTGCTGTGCTTTTTTGGTGGGAAACATACTTGCCCCGTAGTTTCCGGCACATTTGGTATAACCTGTGCCTCCAGGTGCAGAACGGCTGTAGTCTTCCTCTACTTTCACCCTGAGGGGTTTGCTATAATAAGGTCCTACCGGACAGCAAAAAATGCAAAACCGGTACTTTTCAGACGGACGAACACCCACAAAATCATCGGTTGCAAACAAAAACGGACGTATGTAAAGGCTGCAGCCATCAGCGGCAGGCACCCAGGCACGATCCAGATCCAGCAGGGTGTTGAGCCCTTGCATGAAAAGGTCTTGAGGGATTTCCGGCATAACCATCCTGCGTGCAGATATATTCAGCCGTTTCCAATTCTCGATGGGTCTGAACAATTGGACTTCGCCATTCGCGGCGAAAGCTTTCATCCCTTCGAAGATGGATTGCCCATAGTGCAATGCGCTGGTAGCCGGACTCAGTTCCATGTTGCCATAGGGCTCTATTCGCGCATCCGTCCAGGTTTTTCCATCGTAATCAACCACAAACATGTGGTCGGCGAAAATTTTTCCAAACCCGATATTTTCAACATCCAGGGAAGAAATCCGGCTGTTTTCCGTTTTGCGAATTGTAATTTCGTAGGCCATTTATCAGCACAAAAGTAAACGAAATTGAAAACTCTATGCAGGATTCCGGTCTGAATGTGGATAATCCGATGGCTCTTGCCGGGTTGTATGGGGATGGTGTCTTTCTGCCACCAGATATGAGGCTGTGGCCATTTGCCATTGATGGAGGCTATGCAAAGGGCATCCTGAATATTGTAAGTATGTCCGGAAACAGCCAATGTCCTCCGCCTCTGCGCAACACGTTGGTTCAGATTATGGGTGGCCTCAAAAAGCCGGAGAATAAATTGACAATTGCTGATTTTGGTATTCTGAATCTGCAGGCACAAAAGGTCAATTGCACACCGGAATCTGTAATTGCAGGTATGGAACCCCGGCATGTGATATTGTGGTTGGACAGTTGGGAAGGCGAATCACCCGAAATTCGTTTCTATGAAACCGGAATGCTGGATGGATTGCAGATTTTGCGCTGTCACAGTTTGCCCACTATGCTGGCCGACGGAGAACGTAAAAAGGTTTGCTGGAACGCAATCCGGGCCTATTTCAAAGACATCTGACAACGCTTTCTTTTGCCATTTAATCCGGAATTACCGGATAGATATACAGCATACAATTTGGTGTGACTTTTCCACCCATTTTCCACGCAAAATACCCCGGATTTATTTTTCAAGAAGTGTAGTTCTCATAAACCCTTGTCAGTATTTGATTTACAATATTTTTGGAATCCGAATCTGAAGATTTTTTAACAGGGTTCAGGCAACGAATATTGTCAGATTCATGTCATATGGAAAAACAGGAAAAAATTCCGTTATTTGTAATTGACAATCTTATGCGATTTCTGCTCAAAAATTGGCTTCCATCCTTGCTCCTGCTGCTTTTCTCGCAGGCCGGTACCACCCGTGCGGACCATGTAATGGGTGCCGATATGGGTTTTCAGTGCCTCGGCAACGGCAAATACAAACTCATCATCAAGTTTTACCGCGACTGCAGAGGGGCAAGTGCTCCGCCAAGCTGGAGTCTGCTATACTGGTATGCGGGTAATAATGGCGGACAGGGTTCTGGCAGGTATTCCCTTTCCCTTACCCGCATATCTATCCGCGACATTACCCCCCGATGCTCTACAGCCAGCAGTCCTTGCAACCCGCAGAACACAAGTTACACCGGAGAAGGGGTAGAGGAACATCTGTATGAAACCACCATTGATATTTCCAAGTCCCCCTTTACCAGTGTGGGATTGGGTAGCACATACTGCGAACTCACTTTTGCCTACAATCAGTGCTGCAGAAACGCGGCCATTACAACGGGAGGTACCTGGGCAGATTTCTGGACCACTGCCACACTGAACATTTGCAATCTGAACAAATGCAAGAGCAAATGCAATACCAGTCCCACGCTTACAAACGTTCCCATCGCCTATGCCTGTTGCAATCAGGCTTATTATTTCAACAACGGAGCCCTGGACTCGGTGGATTATGATTCACTATCGTACCGCATGGCACCGGCACTGGCGGGTGTGCCGAATACCAGCGTGCCTTACACATCCCCGTTCAGTTACAAATATCCGGTGACCCCTTACTGTGTGCCGCCCACCAGTATAACCTGCACACCGAATACCAGCACAAAACCACCACGTGGATTTTTTATGGATACCAGTACGGGTGACATTATTTTCACCCCTACCAAGTGCGATGAGGTAGCTATTCTGGTGCTGGAAGTGGTGGAATGGCGAAAGGATACCACCGGGAAATGGGTATGGGTGGGTAAAACCCGTCGTGATATGCAAATCATCGTGAAGGATGATTGTGGCTATAACAAGGCTCCGTACATAGTGGGAACCACCACGAATTATGTGTGTGAAGGCGATAAACTCTGTTTCAAAATTGATGGAAAGGATGAAACCTTTACCCCGAACCAAACCATCCCGGATACAGTAGATATGACATGGAACCGGGGTATTCCGGGTGCTACATTTACCATTACCAATCCAAAAGACCGTGAAAAAACTGCAGAGTTTTGCTGGCAGACCAAAGTAGGCCAGGCAAGCGATGTGGCTTACTCTTTTACCGTTACTGCCAATGATCAGCACTGCCCAAAACCTTCTTATGCAATCAAAGGGTTCAAGGTGAAAGTAAAATTCAAAGCCACCAGCACCCGCAAATACACCATCAAGAAATGCGGCATGTTTGTTTTTGAAGCCAAGATTCCTGCGGGTTTTAAAGGAAGTCCGACCTACAAGTGGAGTATCCGCGACAGTCTGGGTAACCAGGAACTTTTCTACCGAAGCAAGGCCAAAGATTCTGTGTGGTTTACCAAATATGGTGGCAAAATCATCATTGTGCATACTGTAAACAACAGCGACAACTGTCCCACCATTTACAGGGATACTGTGGATATTCCCATGCCGCCTCAGGTGAAGCTTGCCACGGCGGATACCTTCGCCTGTTTTGCAACCGACATTACACTCAATGCAGATATCCGTCACGCAAAAACGCCATACAGATATTTCTGGACCCGGCCTTTGATTCATGAAACCGGTGATACCCTGAGTTCACTCACTGTGAATAACATCACCCGTGACAGTACCATACAAGTGAAAGTAACCGATGCGGATGGTTGTGTTTTCTATGATACCGCTGTGGTGTACCTGAAACCCCTGCCCGTTATTCAACCCATGGCAGACCAGCGTATTTGTACCTATGAACAGGCTACTTTCGATGCCGGCCATAACGATACTGTTTACTACAGTTGGAACAGCGGCGATACCACACGCACCATTACCAAGCATGTGAAAGGCCCCTATATTGTAACCATTACCGAACCCAAGTTCCTGTGCAAAAGCAAGGATACCGCCATACTGAATGTGAATGATACGGTGGTATCCCTGGCAGGTAAAGACCGTGCGATATGCACCAACAGCAGCACCCTGCTCAGTGGCGGACAGCGCCCTGTGGGCTTCGCCGGCCAGTATATGTGGACGGATATAAGCAAAGGCACAGCGCTGGGCAGCAACACCGACTATACGGTGAGTCCGAAGAACACGAACCCTCCTGGAGGAGCAGCCCAGAATTTTGCCTATGAACTGTTTCTGAAGGTGACCCAGAGTGGTTACACCTGCGAACACCGCGATACAGTGGTGGTGAAGGTGAACACGCTGCCTGTGGTGAGCTGGGCACCGAAACCGCTGAAAACACAATGCTTTGTGTATGGCGACATCGTAGTGAACGGATTTGCCAACCATGGCCGGGAT
>JAEUUL010000024.1 GCA_016787485.1 Bacteroidota bacterium | reverse complement strand
GTTCTGAAACTCGGTCTTTACAGCGGTTTATTTGTTTAATGTCCGCTTGTTGTCTTATACAAGAATTGTTGTCCATAGCACAAAGGTAGTCAATTTGTTTATTTAAGCAACTGCTAAAATATAAAATGTCAAAAAGAACCCTATTTTGTCTGACGGGTTGTGTCGTCATAGCCTTGCCACTAACATCATATATACGCAATGTGCGCCATAGCCTCATCTTCGAAAAGGCCTTCCTGGCAAGGGATAGCGAAGTATAACAGAAGCGGGGATTGGCGAAGGTTGTTAAAATACTTACCAAACGAAAGGGTCTGTGGCTTTGCGAAGTTTGTCATCTTTTTTAACAATGGTTTAAGTGCCCCTATGTGGAATGTAAATCGCTTATGCAATAATAATCCGCTAACGGTAGATTCGCAAATTTCCGGGCCGTGCGGTTTTTCCCAGCCACTGAACTGTTCATGGGGTTTGAATAGCGGAACCGATATCACCAGAAAAAAACAGGGAAACAACCCCATCGTTGTTTCCCTGTCATGGATTTATTTCAGATACCAGCGGAAGCCGATGAAGCCATTGGTGCCGTTTACCGGGCCCCAGGCATAGGCCACGTCAAACAGCGGACTCTGTGGGTTCAATCCACTCATGACCGGGTTCCTTTGCCATACGTTCAGCAGATTTTCGCCACCGGCATAGATTTCCCATCCGTTCTTGAATTGCTTGCGGATCTGAACATTGAGCAAAGTGTACCAGGGGCTGTACCTGTTTATCCCGGCATTTTCAAGATGGGTTCTGGTGCCGGGAATCCGTTTGGGTCCGTTGAACTGGGCAATGGCATCAAAATACCATTGTCTGCGGTTGTGAAAACTGAACACAGCCAGCATGCGGTGCACGCTTTGAAAGGGCGTGATTTGCCACTGGTCACCCAGCCATTGCCTGGAATTTACGTAGCGGTAGGAGAGTTTCACCTCGGTGCGGCGGTAGGGCCTGAACACCCAGTCGGCCTGCACAGCGGTGCTGTTGTTCCCATTCTGCGCCAGAAAATAAATGGCGGAATCTGACAGGTCGCGGTCGGCAACCACCTGTGTGCCAAACCTTGTATACCAGGCATCTATACTTACTGTGCTGGGGTAGCCAAATACCATTCCTTCCCAAACATAATTGCCCCCCGTGTTCCAGGCCTTTTCCTGTGCCAGACCATAGGGTGTATTTACCAGCCCCATGGGTGGCAAAACCACCTGCCGGTTGTTGATGAGCCATGGAAAAAACTCGGCAAACAGCCAGGATGTTCTGCGCCCGGTACCTGACTGCAAATGCAGGGTATGGTGTTTGTTTATGGCATACCGCAGATGGGTACGTGGGGTGAGCCAGAATCCGTAGAAATTGTTGGCATCGGCACGCAGGCCTGCCACCCAGGTAAATTGCTCAGTGCGGTAAACCAGTTCTCCAAAGGCGCCGGCTACTGTCTCAGTGCGGTTAACCTGTCGGTGCACAGAGCCCTGTCCGTAAGTCTCGGTAACCCGGTCCAGCATGGCCTGCACTCCGGTACGCACCGCCCATAAGTGATCCGCATCTGAGGCATACACCGAACTGAAAGCCAGACTTTTCTGTGTTCCGGACCATTTTCTGTCTGTAAGGCTGTTCAGCAACGCATCGGTTTTGTGCTGTGTTGCTGTTAAAATGTTGCCTATGCTGCTGCTGCCTTCTTTGTTGGTAAATATGCCCAGTTTGATGTAGGCATCCGCTTTTTGTTCCAGCATATCGAAAGCGAAGGATTGGTATGGCTTGTGAATGCCATTGTGGAAGTTGTGAATGGAGCCACCCATGCGGTGGTCGGTCAGCAGGGTAAACCCGGTTTGTACTTCCGCTTTGCGGCCATAATGGGAAAGGTGATTGCCTCCGTACCAGCGGGAGTACAGCGGCATGTCGGTATACCCGTCTTTTCCCTGATCCATCGTACGCAACTGCCGGCTGTGGTGCAGATAGCTGTAATTGTGGGTTCTGCGGTTCAGTTGCTGGTGGCTGGTGAGGTTGCCCTCTGCCCTCAACTGGTTGTTGATGTATCCGTTTACAAACAATCTGGGATCGGTTTCCGACGCTTTCAGTGCGTAATTCAGGCCACCGGTAAGGCCATCGTGTCCGTTTGTAACACTGCCTGTTCCTTTGGCAATATGCACACCCTGCACCATGGGTCCGGGAATCTGTCCCAGACCGGTAAGCACCCCGAATCCCCGCATCAGCGGCATATTGTCGCGGGTCATGAGCACATATTTTCCGGCCAGTCCCAGCATTTCTACCTGCCGTATACCCGATACCCCGTCGGCGTTGCTTACTTCTACCGTGTTGTTGGTTTCAAAGCTTTCCGAGAGGGTGCAGCAGGCTGCTTTTTTTAATTCTCCTTCCCCCAGAATTTCTGTGGTTTGAATGCCCCGGCCATTAAAACTGGAAGCATTTTTTTCGCGGATGACCCAGGCTGCCTGAAGGCCTTGTCCGGAAATAAACAGTTGAGTACCGGCGGTATCGAAATGGAACAGAAATGTATCCGGTTTTAACCCCGGTACAGACGCGATGAGCAGGGCTGTTTGCGTGCTTTTTTTTGTTGGAATTTCAAAACGACCCTCGGGATCCGTTCGGGTGCGGTAACCTGTTTCGGGGACATGAATTTTTGCCCCGGCCAGACCTTTTGGAATGGAATCATCGGTTACCAGCCGGCCTGGTTTGGTATTCTGGGCACCAAGGTCCGAAACGAATTGAAACAACAGCACGCAAGCCCAGAGGCTTAATCGTGGTCGCATTTCACCCCTTCCCGGTATTTGCAGCAATCCGGCAGATTCTCGTAAGCCTGGTCGCCAGCCTTCACTTTGTCTGTATCGTGGCCTGCAATGGCTACCAGATTGTGCAATTGTATTTCTTCCAGCTTGCGGGGATTGTAGGTTACGGTTACCGTTTCTGAAGACGGGTTGTACTTCGCTTTGCTGATACCTGGCTTATCCAGTGCATTTTCAATGCGTTCTTTGCACATGTTGCAGGTTCCCTGAACGGTGAAAGAAACGGTTACTTTTTTCGGGGGTTTAGCGTATGCTATATCTATGGTTGCCAGCAGTACGGCCAGCAGAATGGTGATTTTTTTCATTGTTTTATGATGTTAAGGTTTTTTCCGGATTTGAGATACCATCGGATTGCCTCATGCAGCTTGCCCGGAACAAACTGCCAAGGCAGGGGTAACTCCGGCTTAAATAATAAAACTGCAAAACAGCGTGTGCGCCAATCTCCCGCCGGGTGGTGAAACCCCGGCAATGGAATTGCGGTACATCTGCACAGGCTCAGGTTCGCGGTAAGCCTCAAGTCCGGGGCAAAAGCCCGGAAGGGGAAATGCAGCGGGCACGTTCAGCTGAAACTTGTGTACCGAACCAAACTTGGCTGAAAGCGTAAAAAAGTAACTGTCTGAACAGCAGAGATCCACTGCCTTGTGGGTTATGGTTCTGCAGCAATCGGGGGTGCCGGATTTTTTTTCGTGCATGCCACAGGATGCTTCGGACAATTGCAGTCCTTTCTCCGGGCATTGGTGCAACAATCCCTGGGTAACCCCGCTGCTGAGCAGGATTAAAAAGGCAAACCAGAGAGAAAAAAACCGTTTCACTGAGTCACAAAGTTAAGCATATAAGTGCAAAAACTGCACCATTGTTTTACCAGATATGCTTAGCCGGCCTTATACTCGCAGAGAGAATGGCAGGCATCTGGAATTCAATGATCCGGCGCAAGGAAGTACATTCCGGGGCAGAGCACAGTCGCATGCACCGTGTGTTGGGGGTGCGGGATCTCACCTTGTTTGGCATTGCTGCCATATTGGGTGCTGGCAGTTTCAGCAGTTTGGGCGGGGCCATTTTTCATGGCGGGCCGGGTGTGGTGTGGCTTTTTGTCATAGTCGCTGTGGCATGCGGTTTTACCGCCCTGTGTTACAGCGAATTTGCAAGCCGTATTCCAGTAGCGGGCAGTGCTTATACCTATGCTTACGCCAGTTTCGGAGAAATTTTTGCCTGGATTATCGGCTGGGCGTTGCTCATGGAGTATTCCATTGGCAACATCTATGTGGCTTTCAGTTGGAGTGACTATTTCACCTCACTTACCGACCGTATGGGCTGGCATATCCCACCGCATTTCTGCACCAGTTATGCCGAGGCCCACAAAGCAATTCTGGAAGGCTCAACCAATAAAGAACTTACGGATGCATGGAATCTGGCCCCCAGGCTTGGGAGTCTGCGCATCATCCTGGATATGCCGGCCATTGCCATCAATGTGTTCATTACCTGGCTGGTATTGCGCGGCATAAAGGAAAGCCGCAATTTCAGCAATGCCATGGTGGTTTTGAAAATGGTGGTTGTTTTGCTCGTGATTCTGGTGGGCGGGTATCTTGTTTTTGCAAATGACCTCACCGGCAACTGGTTTCCAGCGAATGCGGCGGGTGAATCCCGGTTTATGCCCAACGGATTTGAAGGTGTGATGTTTGCCGTAAGCGGGGTATTTTTTGCATATATCGGGTTTGATGCAGTGAGTGTATTGGCCGAAGAAAGCAAAAATCCGCAGAGGGATTTACCCAGAGGTATGATTTATTCCCTGGTCATTTGCACAGCAGTGTATATTCTGTTGTCGCTGGTTCTGTCAGGGGCTGTGCATTACGCCAAATTCGATGGCATAGGCGATCCGCTGGCTTTTATTTTTGAAAAAGACAACCTGAATGTAGGTTGGATGCAGTTTCTGGTAGCCATCTGCGCGGTCATTGCCATGAGCAGCGTGTTGTTGGTATTTCAGATGGGGCAGCCCCGCATATGGATGAGTATGAGCCGCGACGGATTGTTGCCGGCAAAATTTCAGGAAATACATCCCAGATACAAAACCCCCGGATTCAGTACCCTGTTAACAGGACTGGTGGTGGGTGTGCCGCTGCTGTTTACCGATAAGACCTTTGTACTGGATTTCACCAGTATCGGCACCTTGTTTGCCTTTGTGCTGGTGTGCGGGGGTGTGTTGCTGATTCCAAACCGGAGCAAAACCAAAGGATCCTTTCATTTGCCCTACATCAATGGTATGTATATTTTTCCGCTGATTATGCTCAGCACCGTTTTGATTGTAGGGGCTTTTTATCCGGAATATTTCACGGGAATCATGCAATGGAATCTGTCAGCAGATGAAATGCGCGCGGCTGGCAGTCCGGAACAGATTGCGGATAAACTTACATCTCTTCGTACCTACAATTTCAGCACCCTGCTTTTTTGGCTTGTTTGTATCGTACTTTGCATTCAGGGATTCAGAAAACAGTGGTCACTGATCCCATTGCTGGGTCTGGTAACCTGCCTGTATTTGCTCACAGGGATGACGGCCAACAACTGGTTGTGGTTCTTTATTTGGTTTGGCATTGGTTTGGGTGTTTATTTTGTATACGGAATCAGGCATAGCAAATTGAGGCATGGAGAAGAAGGAACGTAAAATACAGGATGTAATCACGGCTATGTATGAAAAGTACCGGCTTACACAGCGCATCAATGAGGTGAAGCTGGTAAATGCCTGGGAGCAGATTACCGGTCCGCTGATCAGTAAACATACCACCAAAATCCGCATGCAGGGAAAAACCCTGTATGTGCGGTTTGACAGTGCACCATTGAAAAACGAAATGTTTTACCGCAGGTTTTCTCTGATAGAGGCCATCAACCGGGAGCTGGGAGAGGGTGTTGTAGAAAAAATATTCATAGAATAATTTATTGATGATTTTTTTCTTACGGTATTTGGAAACAAATTCATTTACTTTGAATAAATACCGTTGAGATGTTAAATTTAGCTAAAACCTGGCATGACCTGCACAGGGAGACATTAAGTTTTGGACAGAGACTTGCGGATTCTGTTGCTTCCGGCATGGGTTCATGGAAATTCATCAACATCCAGTCTGGAATTGTGGTGGTGTGGATGGCTGTGAATTTGTGGGCCTACACAGCGCATTGGGATCCGTTTCCTTTTATTTTGCTGAATTTGTTATTTTCTACCCAGGCAGCCTATGCGGCCCCTATTATTATGATGTCTCAGAACAGGCAGAATGAGAGGGACCGGGCTCAGGCACTGGCAGACTTTGAGACCAATCTTGAAGCGAAGCGGGAGATAGAGGCGTTGCAGATCAAACTCAATCAACTGGAAATTGAAAAACTGGATAAAATTATCGCCTTATTGACGGAGAAAAAAGACGAAAAATAAGAAAGGGATTTCTTTTTCCAGGGGGTACGGAGGCCTTTTAATCTCCCGGGTCCGGACCCGGATTCCGAAGGGCTGATATCCGCGCTTTGTCTATACTGGTATTGAGTTCAAATCCCACAATTATAACCAGACTATTGATATAGATTAACACCATCAATGCAATGATGGCACCGATAGAACCATACACTTTATTGTATGCATTGAAATTATTTACATACAGACTGAAACCGTAGGTGGAAAGTATACTGAGAATACTGGCAAGCATGCTGCCCGCAGAGAAAAACCTCCATTTCACCACATTGGCAGGTGCGAAATAATAAATGCAGGAAATGGCCAGGGTAATGAGGCAGGCGAGTACTCCGTATTCAAGGATATCCAGGATAAAACTCAGGTATTTCTGCACCGCCCATTTGTGCAGAATCATGTATTTATTGGCCTTGAAAAACCCGGTAAGCACAAGAAGTCCTGCGATGATCAGCAGTGTAATTAAAATGGTGAGACCTATGGCATGCAACCGGTTTTGAACCCAGTTTCTCTTTTTCTTATCCGGCAGTCTGCGGTTGAATGTGCTGATGAGGGTGTGGAATGCATTGCTGGCAAAAAAAACGGCCAGTAACAAACCGAACGATAACAAACCACTTTGCTGTTTTTTGAGGAGTGTGAGAATGGTGAAACGCATCTGCTCGAAAGAGGATTGGGGCAATATGCGGCCCAGTTCAGTGAGTAACTGGGTTTTCAGACCTACAATGGGTAAAAAGGCGAGCAGTGAAAGCAGAAAAATGAGGGTGGGGAACAGTGCCAGAAAAAAATTAAAACTGAGACTGCTGGCACGCATGGTCATGTTTTCGCGAAAAAGACTGCGCAGAAAGTACTTTCCCACATCATACAGGCTATGTCCGTCGAAACCCCGGAATGTTTTGCGTTTCAGCCATTTGGTGAATTTGCTGTCGGCCGGCAGAACCGGTGTGTCCATGTTTTCTTCAACGTCGGTACCGGCTGTATTAAAAGGTCTGTAAAACCGGTTCATGGTTCAAAAAATGGTTTAAACCGATCCCAAAACACAGGAGGAAGCATCACAGGTTTCAGATCTCCACGACGCACAAAAAAGAGTTCGGTGTATCCGGAATTCAAAAATTCACCGTTTTGATTGTAGGTTTCATAGTCAAACCGGATACGGACTCCGGGTTTCTGCAGAATACGCACACGTATGGTGAGTAAATCGTCGTATTTGCCGGCTTTTTTAAAATCTACCCCCATACTCCGCACTGGCATCAGTATACCACTGTCTTCCATTTCGCGGTAGGTGAGTCCGCTTTTGCGCATGGCTTCTGTACGGGCCTCCTCGAAATAGAGAATGAAAACGGAATGATGCACAAAGCCCATTCTGTCGCATTCTGCATAGCGCACGCGCACGGTATGGTCGTATTCAAAGTTCAATAGCGCAGTGTAAAATGTTCTTTTTCCTGTCCCTGATGAAAAAAAACAATCCCAAATGCGAATATATCCAGAGTGACGGTAACACGGGGATGATTTTTTATGGTGGCCCAGGCCATTTTCATTTCTTCACTCCAGTTTATGTCATCAAAAATGAGGATTGTGCCGGCATGGCATTTGGGCAGCAACGTATCAAAGTAACTGAGTGTGGGCTCCATCCGGTGGTTTCCGTCTATATACGCATAGTCAACCTGTGGCCAGTGACTCAGCAATTCTGGCAGTACGGTTTCGAAGGTTCCGCTGTGTATCATCAGCGATTCTGTAAGACCGGCCTGTTCTGCGTTGTACCTGGCGATTTCTGCCAGCTTGGGGCTTCCTTCTATGCTGTGCAGCGGGGTGAATGGACCAAGGGCACAAGCCTGGTAGAGTGCGGTTATACCTGTTCCGGTGCCCAGTTCCAGGCAATACTGCGGCTGGAATGCGCGCAGTATGCGATATAGCAGTCTGCCGTATTTGGCCTGGCGGGCTGTTCGGCTGGCAATGCTGCTCACACTGCGGGTTCCGCTGTTCTTTCCACCACCATGATCTTCAAACTGAATTCTGGCGGTGGATTTTATCATTTTACGACGTATGTTTTCAATCAGGTCAAATGCAGGATGCCGTTCGCGGCCATAAAGAATTTCGTCGGTAAAGCGATACACAAAAGGCGAATGAACACCGTGCCGGGTGCTTGCCGTGAACAGATAACCCATGTAATCGACAAGATGGTACAGTCCTTTCATTATGTGCATATCAGTTCATTCAGGGCAGACTGTAAAATGAAAAAACGGGTGATTCAATACACCTGAAATTTCAAACACAATCAGACGTTATACATTTTGGTTTTTTAGGCCACGTATCACTTTCAGCTCTTTTTCCAGCCGTGCAATCTGTTCCTGTGCCTTTTTGATGTTGGCTTCAAATTGTTTCAATACAGGGCCTGCATTCTTTGAATTGGCAAAAAAGCTCATGTTGTTTTCCAGCGTACTCATTTCCTGTTGTGCACGTGCAATGCGGTCTTTGATGCGCCTTTCTTCCGATTGCAATTTGAATTTGCCATCGGGTGCGCCTGCCAGTGTACCGTAGTGTTCTTTCATCACACCTTCTTTCAATTCATCGCTGCTGCGTTTGAATTTTTTGAAAAGAAAATCAGAAATATCCTGGTATTTTTTCTGCAGGTTGTAATGTTGTTTTCCACTTACAAATCCTGCTTTTACCCAGCGGCTCTGGGCATCTTTCAGTTGGTTGAAAACCGCCTGCGCATCTTCGGCTTCACGCAATCCTTCCAGTTCGGCTATGATGGATTCGCGTATTTGAACAGCTCCGGCTTCCTCGGCCTTGCGCTGAGCCGCCCATGCGTTTTTGCGTGCATAAAAATGATCGAAAGCAGCACGGAAACGTTTCCATACAGCATCATTTTTAGCTTCGGGTACTGGTCCGATTTTTTTCCAGTCTTCCTGTAATTTTCCCAATGCATCCATAGTAGCATGAAAATCATTGCTATCCTGCAATTTTTCCGCTTCTTCACACAGGGCCATTTTCTTTTTCAGATTGTCTTCACGTCCTGCGTTCAGTGTTTTCAGGAATTCTTTCCGGCCAGCATAAAAAGCATTGCGGGCAGCAGAAAACCTGCCCCAAATGGCTTCGTTCTGTTGAGAAGGAACGGGACCAATGGTTTTCCACTCATTCAGCAGAGCATCCATTTCTTTGGCGGCGGCATTCCATTCTTTCATGGTTGCGGGTTGCGCGGTTATGGCCAGCTCGGCTTTTTCAACCAGCAGGGTTTTCAAGCGCAGGTTGTCCCCGTGCAGTTTGTCCATTTCTTCCTGCACTGCCTTTTTATCAGCAATTACCTGGTCGCTTGCGGCTTTGAAACGCTGCCAGATATCGTCGGAAATTTCCCGGCGAACGGGTCCGGCATTGCGCCAGTCCTCATGGTATTTATTCAGGGTAAGCAAAGCTTTGCGCACATTTTTTTCATCTTTCAGTGCCTCGGCTTTTTTAATAAGTTCAATCTTTAATTCAAGGTTCTTTTCCCTGTCCAGGTCTTTCAATTCATGGAGTTTGCCCATTTTGTCGTAGAACATGTCCAGGTAGAACTTGTAACGTTCAAAAAGGTCATCTTTGAATTCTTTTGGAATCTGGCGGATTTCGCGCCATTCGCGCATCAATTCGCGCATCTCCTTTAATCCCTGCTCAGATTCTTCTCCTTCAGCCAGCGCTTTGATTCTGGCGAGTACCGATTCTTTCTGTTTCAGGTTTGCCTGTTTTTCCTCTTCCGCACGGCGCCTTTCTTCTTCGCGTTTCTCGCGGAAACGTTGCATGATCTGATTGAGTTCATTGCGCAGGGGGTCCTGAGGCAATTTGAAATCCCTGGGGTCATTTCCGGCATCGGCCCATTCTTTAATCAGTACCGGACGTTCTGCCTGTTGGATGGCTTCGAAGGCATCGCGAATCTGATTCAGGCTTTCCTGTGCTTTACGCACATCGGCCATATGCAGCATTTCACCTGCATATTTAATCAGTCCGGGCTTGTCCAGTTGGGTCAGGTCGGCTTGTTCGGTATGCGTTTCATCCGCATTGTCTATGAGCTTGTCGGCTTCTTCCAACTGGGCTGCATAGCTTTCAACCACCGGCTGGTTTACCGGTAATTCAGGGTTCGGAGTCAGTTCTTCCGTCATCAGAGATATAATTTCTTACGAATAGAGATTTATTGTAAATTTTTGTGGGCGGCGAGCATCCACAAAGCGGTGTGGGCGGCTTCACTGCCTTTGTTACCAAGTTTACCCCCGGCGCGGTCTTCAGCCTGTTGTTGGTTTTCGGTGGTAATTATCCCGAAAATACAGGGTTTTTGAACATCCATTCCAGCACGGAGTATTCCATCTGTGGCAGCCTGGCACACATAATCGAAATGAGGGGTATCGCCCCGTACTACACATCCCAGGCAAATCACAGCATCGCAGCCATTTTGAAACAACCATTGGGCGCTGAGTCCTAATTCAAATGCTCCGGGAACCGAAAGTAGGGTAATCTGTTTTTCAGGTATCCCTGCCTGGTTAAGAACTTCCAGCGCACCGTCCCTTAGAGCATGGGTAATTCCGTTGTTCCATTCAGCCATAGCAATGCCTATCTTAACATTTGAAACGGTAAGGGGATAGGGCAGGGAAGGGAGGGAGAAATGCTGAGTAGCCACCTGGCTTCTAGTTGTTCAGTTCACCAGCAAGACCCTTGGCCTTGTAGATGTATTTTTCAATGTCGCTGCCTTCCGGAGTGGTGGCATAATGCGCTTTTATTTTCTCGTAGCAACGAAGCGCATCTTTATAGCTTTTAGCAAGCTCATAATGGATACCTGCTTTTTTATAGAACTGGGCAGTGAAATCATTGTTGCCCATTTCAGCGGCTTTTTCGTATTGCTTGGCAGCTTTATCCAGTTTGCCCAGTTCTGCATAGCAGCCGGCTTTTGCAGCCTCGATACTGGGAGCAAGTATCATGTCATGGGCATCGGTTTTGTCAAGATAGCTGATGGCTTTCTCGTATTTTCCGGTGCGCATATAGGCCAGACCAGCCATAAGTGCTGCTTCTTTGCCTTTTTTGGTCCATGAGTAGTCATCGGCAATTTTGGGTGCGGTTGCAAAGTTTTTCCGTCCTTTAATGCCATTCAGTACTACGTCAAAAGAGTCTTTTTCGAAGTAATGGTGAAGTTTGGCCAGTTTAGAGCCGGCTTCGGTTTCACGTTTGGGTTGCCAGTAAAGGCTCCAGAAAAGGAAAAGACCCGCTACAACCAGCACTACGGTGCCGCCAATGGTAACCAGTTTGCGGTTTTTTTGAAAAAAACCGCTAAGTTTGGATTTGAATTCGTTCCAGTAAGCTATCGCAGACATTTTGAATAAGGAGGCGCGAAATTAAAGATTTAACTTGGAATAGGCAAAAGGAGTCTGTCAGTCCCGGATAAACGGATAATCCGATTCCACATATACATCTGTAAACAACTCAGAAGCATCAGGGTAAGGCGAGTTTTCGGCAAAGGTTACACTGGCTTCAACCTCTGCCATGATGTCGGCTTCTATCTGGTCCAATTCCGCTTCTGTGGCATAACCGCGTTCCAGAATGGTGGCTTTGGTGGTCTCCAGCGGATCTTTGGTTTTGTATTCAGCCACTTCTTCTTTGGTGCGGTATGCAGCAGGGTCACTCATGCTGTGGCCGCGGTAACGGTAGGTTTTTATTTCCAGGAAGGTGGGTCCGTCTCCCCGACGGGCGCGGGCTGCAGCCTCCACCAATGCTTCATGTACGGTTTCACATTTCATGCCATCTACCTGAAAACTGGGCATATCGTAAGCCGCACCTATTTTATATATATCCAACAGATTGGTGGTCCGTTCAACACTGGTGCCCATGGCATACTGGTTGTTTTCACACACGAAAATGGCCGGCAGCTTCCACAGCATGGCCATGTTGAAAGTTTCGTGCAAAGCTCCCTGGCGCACCGCGCCATCACCAAAAAAGGTAATGCTCAGGTTTTTTGTGCCGTTGTACTGCTCCGCAAGGGCAAGTCCGGCACCCAACGGAATCTGGGCACCCACGATTCCATGCCCGCCAAAGAAGTTATGCTCTTTGCTGAACATGTGCATACTGCCGCCTTTTCCACCACTGCAACCAGTGGCTTTGCCATACAATTCAGCCATCACGGCATTTGCAGAAACACCCAGTGCAAGTGCATGGCCATGGTCGCGGTAAGCAGTTATCACCTTATCTTCCGGTGTTAGTGCGGTCACCATGCCGGCTACAAGTGCTTCCTGACCGATATACAGGTGACAGAATCCACGGATTTTTTGCTGACCATACAATTGGGCTGATTTTTCTTCAAACCGGCGTACCAGCATAATGGTGCGAAACCACTGCATGTATTGTTCCTTGCTGAATGTAAGGGTACTGCTTTGTGACATGAACTGCAAAGGTAAGATGTGGAAAGGAAAACTGAGAAGGGTGAAATAACCCTTCTTTTTCAGGGGAATCTTACCGGTTCATACGGTAAAAAAGATAATCTGTACCGGGAATATGCTCTGTAATTCCCAGATTGCGGGCCTGTGTAATCAGCTGTCCGCGGTGGTAGGTGCTGTGGTTTATGGTGTGAAGGATATACTCCCACCGTTGCAGATTCATATCCGCCCATTTGTTTTTCAGCGGCATTACTTCTGTTAATGCTTTTTCAGAAAAATGCTGCCAGTGTTCAACAAGTGCAGCCGAGGAATCCAGCAATTCAGCCAGAATGACATTTGTTTTTACCTGCCTCACCGACCAGTCAAATGCTGAAGTTTCTTCTCCGCAAACAAATAGTTTCCAGTATCTCTGCACACGCAGTATATGCTGCAGGGTCAGGTTCAGAGATTCAAAACTGGACGGGGATGTGCGACACAGCAGGTCTTCCCCTATGGGTTCCAGCCAGGTCTGGATTTTCTGTGTAGCCCAGAGATTGTACCGGGTATAGTCTAGGGTCAGGTTCTGTAAAGCAGACATTGTGTATTTTTATTGTTTTTTCGGTTCGGCACAGAAGCCCATGTTCAGGTCATTGCACAGTTTGAGCAGTTTGTTTTTACCAGTGGCGCTGAATCCTTTGTAATAGCGGCGCACCTTTGTTCCGGTTTCGGAAAAATCTCCGGCTTCAAACTCATACCAGCGCTGTCTGCTGGCAGGCAGTATGATACTGGATTCCAGAAAATTGCACTCAAAGCAGATAAGAACAGAAAACACTTCCTTTTGGTTCTGAAGGAAAGTGATGCCCATTCTGGGAAAGAAACAATCGCCGTATGTATTCCCGAAGGTGGAAGTGTCCTGCAGCGTGACAATCAACTGTTGTATGGTTGCCGAATCCAGTATGCGGAGACTGGATTTGTTTCTCGTTTTGTAAAAACTGAAACCACCCAGGGTGTCATTGAATCCTTCTTCTGAATGCAGTCTTTTATTCTGGGCTGAGTCGTAATTGAAATTGTAGGCTACTACACGGTTGAATGTTAAATGCTCAAATGGATCAAACAAGGTATCTGGTTTGCCTATAATCGCCGGCTGCTTACCTTGTGCATACAGCAAAGATCCACAGCAGAGCATCAGGGTGGACAGAAGCAGATGTAAAAACTTTTTCCGGAACACAATAAAGCAAAGGTACTTACAAAGGGCCTGTATCAGGGGCAATCGTCAGCCCTTTCCGGGGGGATGAAGTCCCATTTTGGCCATGATTTCCTGAATGGTTTTGGGCGCATAGACAGCGGGTGCGGGAGAAACCGGTTGCATGTTTTGCAGCAGTTCTGAGGTCTGTTGTGTGCATGTGGCCAGTGCGGCTGTGTTATGGTTTACAGACAATTGGCTCATATCTTGTGTTCTATGGATTTTACTTTTTCCTTGATGAATCCGATTTCGCGCTGAATAACACGCAACGCCGGCCCTACATCTTCCTGTGAGCCTTGCACAGGTTCCTCAAATTTGGGATTGATGTAGTTGACAAACTTCCAGATTTCAAGAATATCGTTCACTTTTACCGCATAGGGCTCATACAATGGATTTGTGCTGCAGTGCAGAAAAGTACCATCTTCATCCACCCGGTTGTAAAGCACTTTAAACACGATGCCTTCGTCCTGGGTTACCACAATGTAAGGATTTCCGTTGCGCACCTGATTCCAGTCCTGCAGATACTCGCCGGTTACCCATGCACCGTCCATAACCGGCGGCATACTGTCGCCACTGATGGGGAAGGTTCTGTATTTGCGGTTTGGGGAGAGAAACGGCAGGTTAAAGGCCGGTAAGACGCTGATGAAGTCCGGATCAGCATAGCCTGTGGTGTATCCGGCTTTGGCCTTCAGCGGCACCAGTTCTACATTCTCTTCATTGTTTGTATTTACAGTGGTTGTGAGCACACGGAGCCGGGTTCCGTTCAGGTCCAGGTCAAACCCTTTTTCCAGTTGGGAGAGCTGACTTTCAGGCAGGGTGGACAGGTCCACTTTTACCAGTTTATCCAGATTGACCTGGTAAAAATCAGCCAGACGCAGCAGCAGGGTGATTCCGGGTTCTGCCACTCCGTTTTCATAACTGTTGTAGGCCGAACGGGTAATGCTCAGGGATTTGGCTACTTCTTCCTGGCTTCTTTTGCGCCGCTTGCGCAACAATTTGATATTTTCTTTGAGATACATAATATGAATTTTATCGGGGGATGGTTTTTTTTCGGGTATTGCGCCGGGCTGGGGTGTTCAGTTCTTCATCGGGCGATGTATCTGCCTGCACGGAGGGATAGTGCACCGTATAATCGGAGAGAAGCCCGGATTCTATTTTTCGGAGGAATGCAGAAGCGATGGCCCTGGTTTCGGGCAGATCGGGGTGTACCCGGGCTGGCGGGGTTTGCAGGGTATCAGGGCTGATTTCTTCGGCAAAGCTCCAGCCGGAAACTTTCCCGTTTTGTATGTATACCAGTGCCTGTTCCTGACTGTGCCGTCCCGGCCCCTGTATGACACAGGAGTGCCCGGTTTGTTCGAGTGAATCCAGTGCCTGTAAAATGCGGGAATTGTGGATGGCCATGCGCACGGTGGCTTCTTCATGGCAATAGCACTCAGGGTCCTGGCACGGACTGCCTGCGCGCGAAAGGAATTCGCAGATGTTGAAGGTGTGCAGCAATTTCCCGAGTGTATTCCGCGCATCGGAGAGCCTCGGAAAAGCAGTTCCCAGTCGGTTGCCTCTTCTGCGTCTCAGGGTTTGCAACCGCATTTCTCCTCCCTGTGTGGTGTAGCTTACGATGGTGTACTGCAGGGGAAGTGATTTTCCGCTAACATTCCAGGCGGGCCAGTGTTTCTGGATCTGTTCGGCTTCGGTAAGCAATGCCATCAGTTCATTGCCGGTTTCCTCATAGTCTATATGGGCAATTTGTTCCAGTTGCAGGGCCGTTTTCCCACGGGTTGTGTCAAAATGTTGCAAAACCCGGCGCTGCAGATTTGTGGCCTTTCCTATATATAAAGGTATGCCCGCCCGGTTCAGGAAGTAATAGACACCGGGACGGGCAGGTAAAGTTTCGGTAAGTTTGGGGTCTATGCCGGGAGGAAGTACGATTTGTTTCCGGCTTCGTTTCACCATGTCCAGCAGTGCCGGCATGCCCAGTAGTTCTATGCATTTTTGCAGCAGTTCGGATGTCGCAAGGGCATCTCCGCCGGCGCGGTGGCGGTTTTCGATGGGAATGCCCACAGACTGGCATATGTTGCCAAGGCTGTAACTGCGGTGCCCCGGAAACGCCTTTCTGGAGAGTTTAACCGTACACAGTTTTTGTGGTGTGAAGGCATAACCTGCTTTCTTAAAGGCAGCGCGCAAAAAACTGTAATCAAACTGCACATTGTGGGCCACAAAAACCCGGTCATGCAGCAGATGATATAACTCTGCCGCTACCGAAGCAAACACGGGCGCTTCTGTGAGCATGGCATTTGAAATGCCCGTGAGTGCAGTAATGGATGCCGGAACCTGAACTCCGGGATTGAGCAGGGTCTCGTAAATCTGTTCCACACGGATACCGTCCGTAAGCACCACACATACTTCTGTGATTCCGGCTTCTTCCGGACTCCCTCCTGTGGTTTCAATATCTACTACGGCAAACACGGTTTGTTAAAAATAATGACAGCCTATCGGTGGGTAAATTAACAACACTTTTCAGAATTGTCAAAATAAGTGACGAAAAAATGTCTGAAAAATTTGCAATACAGAAAGTCTTGTTCCTGAAACGAATGCCTGACAGAGGTATTATCTTTGTGCAATTATGAGAATAAGGAGGGTGGGTGTGCCGGTATTTTTGGCAGTCGCTGCCGTTTTTCTGGCTTTGCAGGCCTGCGAAGGCAATGGAGAAGTTAAAACCAGCAAAGCCGGAGAGGATGAAAGCCATAACCATGGGAAGGACTGTATGAAGTGCCATTATAAAACCGGACCTGGAGAAGGAACATGGACTGTGGCCGGCTCTGCCTGGAATCTGGCCCGCGACGGGAAGTACAGCGGACAGGCAACCATGAAAATTTATTCCGAAAAAGGAGGCAAAGGCAAATTGTACATGTCTGTTCCTATGGATGCCAAAGGGAATTTCTATACCAGCATGCCCATGGATTTCAAGCACAATCCGGCATATGTGCGTATAGAAACAGCCTCCAATACGTATGAAATGCCCTACCAACTGGTGCATGGGGCCTGCAATGATTGCCACGGTGATGGTGGAACGGCATCCCGGATTACGCTGCAGTAGCATTAAGCCCCTGTGTGCAACTCATGGATAAGTAAAACCACAGGAATGAACAGACCCGGCCTGCTGTTTGATACATTCGCAGTATGAATTACTGGCTGATTAAGTCAGAACCTTTTAAGTACAGTTGGGAACAATTCGAAAAGGATAGAAAAACCTTTTGGGATGGCGTACGCAATTATCAGGCACGCAACAACCTGCGCGATATGAAAAAGGGAGATCTGTGCCTTTTTTATCACAGCAACGAGGACAAATCGGTGATGGGCGTCGCCACTGTAGTCAAGGAAGGGTATCAGGATCCTACCACGGAAGAAACGGCCTGGCTGGCCGTGGATGTATCTCCGGTACAAAAATTAAAAAGACCTGTAACCCTGCAGGAAATGCGGGCCGATAAACGATTGGCGCAACTCGGGCTGTTTCGTCAGCCCAGACTTTCTGTCATTCATCTTAAAAAACAAGAGTTTGATATCATACTTTCGCTGTCGGAATCATGATTGAACCCAGAATTCTGCTGGACCACACCCAGATTGACCTGATTATCCGCAGGTTTGCCCTGCAGATAGCAGAAAACCATGGGAATCTCACAAATTGCGCCATCATAGGTATGCAGCCCAGAGGGATTATGTTGTCCCGGAAAATCCATGCACGCCTTCAGTCTCTTTTTCCGGAAAGTACAGTGCGCTATGGAGAACTGGACAATACGTTTTTCCGCGATGATATAGGACGGGGTGAAATTCATGTGCCCAGACCCAACCGCATCGATTTCAGTACCGAAGGATTGAACATTGTACTCACGGATGATGTGCTGTTTACCGGCCGCAGTGTGCGTGCCGGGATGGATGCACTCATGAATTTCGGCCGACCGGCCCGGGTGGAACTGATGACACTGATAGACAGGCGTTACAACCGAGAGCTGCCCATTTCGGCTGATTATGTGGGTGCTGTGGTGGATTCCCGCAGCACCGGAGAATATGTGCGTGTGGAGTGGAATGAAGATGACAACAAAGTGTGGCTAATGAGCAAAGAAGCATGAATCAGGCGGCAACCATGAAACACCTGCTGGGTATAAAAGGACTGACCGAAGCCGAAATACAATCGATTTTTTTAACGGCAGACAATTTTAAACAGGTATTGAACAGTCCGGTTAAAAAAACACCGGCATTGCGCGACTACACGGTGGCCAATCTGTTTTTCGAAAACTCTACCCGTACACGGGTTTCTTTTGAGCTGGCAGAAAAACGGCTGGGGGCAGATATTGTCAATTTCAGCAGCAGTACTTCCTCTGTAAAAAAAGGAGAAACCCTGATAGATACGGTCAACAATATCCTCAGCATGAAAGTGGATATGGTGGTTATGCGGCATCCGGCTCCGGGGGCTTGCCTTTTTCTGGCCAGACATGTAAACAGCCAGATTGTAAATGCCGGAGACGGCACCCACGAACACCCTACCCAGGCATTGCTCGATGCCTATTCCATCCGCGAAAAACTGGGAGATGTGGCAGGTAAAAAAGTGGTGATTGTAGGAGATATCCTCCACTCAAGGGTGGCACTCAGTAATATTTTCTGCCTGCAAACACTGGGTGCCGAAGTGATGGTGTGTGGTCCCAGAACCCTCATTCCCAGGTATATAGCTGAATTGGGTGTAAAGGTGGAGTATGATCTGGCCAAAGCACTGGCATGGTGTGATGTAGCCAATATGCTGCGCATTCAGTTGGAAAGGCAGGATATCCGGTATTTCCCATCATTGCGCGAGTATAGCATGCAGTACGGCCTTACCATGGAAATCCTGAACAGGCTGGACAAGGAAATTACCATCATGCATCCTGGCCCTATCAACCGTGGAGTAGAGATTACCAGTGAAGTGGCAGACAGCCACCAGAGTATCATTCTTCAACAGGTAGAAAATGGTGTAGCCATCCGTATGGCTGTGATCTATCTGCTGGCTATGCGCGAACGGTAAACGGTTCTGCCTGCGCCGCAATCCGGATAGTCATTCAATGTATCCCAATAACCAACCTTACTCTTCCGGCAAACTGTACCACCGCGTGTACAATGTTTTGTATAAAGGTTGCAGCAAAATCAGAAATACGATAATTCCCACAATCTCTGCGGCATACAATTGCATTTCCCGGTCGCCATAATTTTTTTCAGAGTAACTGTTGATATACCGGGCACGTTCCGTCATCTGATACCAGGCCATGAGGAAAACCCCCAGAAATGGTGATGATGCGGTGAATAAATTCAATGCTATTCCCTGAAAAATATTACGGGTACGCGCTGTCAAAATGGTCAGTGCCCAAATTGCGAACACAAGATAAACAATAAATATCAGAGTGAAAACCGACATTTCTTCGTGATATGCACCGGTAATCAGCACAAGTACCACAATCACAAGGGGCATGAGTGCGCCGGCTCCCAGACTGATGAAGAATGTCTTTGCCGTCATATTCCTGAACATGAGGGTGAGCAGTGTAATAATGAACGCACTGTAAAATAAGAGGTGAAGGATTAGTTCAAGATTGTTGTCTGCAAAGAAAAATCGCGCCCTTTGATTGTTTCGAATCCAGTTTTTCAGGTTTTCCAAATCCCTGAAAAGCTTCCTGTCGGCCGCTGTTTCTGTGTTGCTGTAAGAATAATCATTCTGAAAAATATAGGCTTTGGCCATCAGATCTTTTGCTTTGTATGGCCATTGCACATGGCTGGACGCGGCCACACATAAACTGTGATACATTGCAGCCACTCTGCCCTGTTGCCGGGTATTTCTTACGAGTTTTACCAGTTCATACTCGTCTGGCAGCAATCTGTTGAATGACTGCGGTGTATTCCAGTAGTGGAGATTATAATCCCGGTTATACGTGGTGAAATGAAAGGTCATGCATGAATCTGCCATCCAGAAAGAATCGCAGGTGGCAAGCATTTCTTTTTTACGGTTTGCATAATATTCCTTGTCTTCTTTTCTGGTAGGATACAATTCATCCCGGCACAAGGAATTTGTGGTCGTTTCAGGTTCTGAATTCAGCCCGCGAATGATCTCAAGATTCGTAATCAATTGTGACAGCTCAATTTCTGAGATACTGCCTTTTGACTTCACATAACGTGCAAAGGGTAGTGTGAGAGTTGTACTGGCCAGCAGCAGAACTCCGGTGAAAATGAGCACAAAATTCAGCCATTCATCCATTGGGGGTCGCAATCCGAATCTTTTGAAAATATTAAACCGCAATAGAAAAACATACCAGATCACAATCCCCACAATGGCCATGAGAATCAGCCAGGGAATAATCAGTTCCATCTGGTCTGAATCATAACTTTCTATGGGCAACAACCAGAACAATCCGGTTAAAAAAAGTATGCAGGGAAACCAAATGGCCAGAACCACATGCAAACGGCTGCTCCATAGGGTAGGGTGGTGCAGAAGCAGCCAGGTATCAAATTTTTTGAATAGTGTTTTCATCAGTTAAAGAAGCGTTTGGTGGAATGGGAAATGTCGCGGAAATAACGCACAGGTATTTTCTGGTTTACCAGTTGAATGAGAGTTTCATCTGCAGATTTTGCAGTTTCTATGATATAAAGCCCTCCAGTGTATTTCAGGGATTGCAAACCATCGGATAAGGCAGTTTCAAGTTGTTCTCTGTCTGCAGTGGTTTCCAGTTCCAGGGTGACAACAGCATTGCTTTCGGCTTCACTTTCAGATACTTCATTGTACACAGGTTTCCCCTTGCGGATAAACAACACCTGGTCTGCCACTTTTTCCACCTCAAAAAGTTGTTGCGAACTCAGCACAACACCCATGGGATGGGAAGGCGATTTTGCCAGAAACCGCAAGTCCTGCAACAAAGTTTGTTGTGCATTGATATCCAGATTGGCCAGTGGTTCATCAAGAATCAACATGCGGGGTCGCTGCAGGATTACCCGGGCAATTTCAAACCGGGTGCGGTAACCCGATGAAATCTGATTCCAGGTGAGATCGGCAAACCGGTGCAGTCCGAATCGTTCCAGCACAAAATTGACCTGCACCCGGTTGTGTTCACCATAAATGCCGGCACAAGATGCTGCAAAATGGAGATTGTCGCGCAGTTTCCCATACCAGCGCGGGATACGCTGAGGTATAAATCCTGTAAACTGTTTGAGGGTATAATAAAAGGACTGGGTCTTTGGCAGATAACTGAAATTTTCCGGCACCAGGTCGGCTTCCAACTGTCCTGCCAGACAGCGGAGCAGTGTGGTTTTCCCGTTACCGTTTTCTCCCACTACTCCCAGGATTTCTCCGGGTTTCAGGCTCACTTTCACATCCTGCAGGCTAAAATTGCCCGAACTATAGGATTTAAAAATACCATCGTGTCTGAAGAGTTCCTGCTCCACCGCCTGCGAAGGGTAAGAGCCGGCGTGAAACTCAGAAAGCAATTGGAGGGCATCCCGGGAAAAAGCAGCTTTTCCTTCATCTGTCTCATTGTTGTGCTTCAAGCTGCAGTTTACCGCTTTTTCCAGCGTGTACAGATTGTCACAGTCATAGGCAAGGTCAAGAAACCTTCGCCTTCCCAGGTCCAGATCTCCCAGCCGGAAGTGGGTTTGCACCTCTGCCAGCCTGTCCTCAAAGGATATAAAATAATTCATAAAGAAATACAAACGCAATAATGGGGTAAATACTGCATCATTGGTGTTTGGTAAACGCATGATTCGTCTTTCTTTTTCAGGGTTTTATCTTTTTCCCCGATTCAAAAGGATATGGATGATCGGATGCACAGAAAGCCCCAACTGCGGAGATGGCAATGACTGCACAAATTGTGTATACCCTATTCCGGATTTGAGTTACTTTTGCCCTGTTGGAACACGTGAATGCAGGATGCAATCCCGTACTGGTAACCCACAGCCGTGGCGGGATAACTGAGAGTTTCCACCGGGGGGTGGTTTGTGTGGTTGATGCAAAAGGTCAGGTTTTGTACCAGACCGGCGATATAAAACAGGTTTGTTATCCCCGGTCGGCATTAAAATATTTTCAGCATATACCCCTGATTACTTCGGGCGCGTTTGCCCGTTTTGGATTCAGCCTGAAGGATCTGGCACTAATGTGTGGCAGCCACAACGGCGAATCCATCCATGTAGCAGGTGCCCGGCATATTCTTGAAAAAGCAGGACTCAGTGAAGATTTACTTGGATGCGGAGCACAGGCACCAACCCTGAAACAGGACTATATACAATTGCTCAAAGAAGGCAAAGAGCCCATGCAGGTGCACAACAACTGCAGTGGCAAACACAGCGGATTTCTGGCCTGGTGCGCGCACAACGGGGCTTCTACTTCAGATTACCTTTCCCCGGAGCATCCATTGCACAAAGAAATCAGGCGCATTACCGCCTTATTTCACGAAATGGACGAGTCTGATCTGGTTACAGGGCTTGACGGTTGCAGCGCACCCATTTTTGCCATGCCTGTTTACAATCAGGCAATTGCCTATAAAAATCTCCTGCACCCCGAAAAGTTTGGCGACCCCGAACTGACTCTTGCATGCCGCATGATACTGGAGGCCGTTGCCGCTTACCCGGAAATGGTGGCCGGACACAAACGCTATTGCACAGACCTGATGCGGGTAACCCGGGGCCGCATCATCGGAAAAACCGGTGCCGATGGCATTTACAGTCTGGCCATTCCGGAAAAGGGGTGGGGTATTTGTATCAAAGTAGACGATGGCCGCATGGGTCCCCAATACAATGTGGCACAGCAACTGCTGCAATCTCTTGGACTTATTTCGGCTTCAGAAGCAGAAGCATTGAAACAGTGGCTGGTGAATGAAAACCGGAATTATGCAGGCAATGTAACCGGACAAACTGTCACAACATCCGTTTTGGAACATATTGTGCTAGCAAAGTAGTATATCATGCCTGTATTTCTAGTAGAAAGCGCACTGCCTGAATTTACACCGGAATTTGCTGCCCGCATTCCTGCGCATCGTGCTGTAGTGAACCGATTATTTGTGAAAGGCAAACTCCTTACCTATGCCGTGAATGCAGACCGCACCAAATGGTGGTGCACCGTAACTGCTGAGAATGAATATGAAGTGATGGAAATCCTCAGTGAAATGCCCATCATCGAATTCCTGAATCCCGAAATTCATGATTTGATGATTTATAACGGTCAGGAGCAGGTGCTGCCACCCATTTCACTAAATTAAGACTGCCTTTTGGCAAAATGGCGGTATACTTGCAGTATGCCAGTTGCCGGCCGGTATTTTATTCTGAAATTTCTTCTCCTTTGTTTATTGCTGTGCCAGATTCGGGTGGCTGTTTCCCAGCACGCCTGGTATGAGCCGGGCACTTTTCAGGAAATGCTGTTGCTTACAGGAGACATCGGCGACTACAACGGAGAAAGGTATTTTGTGCGCAGTTTGCCTATGTCTGCTCATATGGTCCGTCCAGGATCCAGTTGGATGGACCATGACCCCTCAGGCCAATCGCGCGGCAGCCAGGCAGGCACCCTGTACAAAAAGAAAGCAGGGTATGCATTCAGCAATTTGCAATACCTGATCATGGACAATCCGGAAACCGGGTACCCGGCCGCTGAGGGAAAAGAAGACAGCACAAACACCCGCTGGTTGTGGAAACACCCGGCCATGTTTTTTTTGTGGACTGACCGGCAAAAAACGAACCGGAGTACGGTGTGTATCAACCCCGTGCTGAACCTGGCAGCAGGGCCCTCTTCACAATTCGGTTCCCTTGCCCAGCAAAACGGCCGCGGTATTGAACTGCGGGCCAGCCTGGCAGGCAAACTTGGGATTTATACCAGGGTGGTAGAGAATCAAACCTATTTCCCCGACTACATCAACCGGTATCGGGACTCTTTCGGTGTGGTGCCAGGTCTGGGATGGTGGAAGAAATACGGATCCCGGGGTACAGATTACCTGCAGGCCATCGGATACTTCACCTATGCTGTCATACGCAGGCCCGAGGACCCCGTTCATGTGAATATGAGCATGGGGCATGGCAGCTTTCAGGTGGGCAACGGCTACCGTAGTCTCATCCTGGGCAATGACGTGCAGCCTTACCTCTTCCTGAAATTCAATACCCGCATAGGCCCGTTTTATTATCAGAACATTTTCGGACAGATGAATGGGTTCAGCCCCCTTCTGGGCAATACCCTGCTGCCCAAAAAATACATGGCCATGCACCGCGCTGCCGTAATGATTGGCAAGCACCAGAGCCTGGAACTGGCCCTGAATGAAATGACCATCCACAGCCGTAGCAACGGCGGATTTGACCCCGAATACCTGAATCCGGTGATTTTTTACCGCGCCATAGAAGCCAATCAGGGCAGCGCAGACAATTCACTCATGGCCATTGACGGATGTTTCCGCTGGAAAGGTTTCCGCTTTTACGGACAGTTTATGCTGGATGAATTCAAACTCAGCAACATGCAGAAAGGGGAGTGGTGGGGCAATAAAAACGGCTTACAACTGGGATTCACCAAGGTGATGACAAACGGTCCCCTGAATATTCTGTTTCAGGCAGAGTATAACAAGGTGCGGCCCTATACCTATTCACACATGGACCCTGCCAACAGCTACACGCATTACAATCAGCCACTGGCCCATCCGCAGGGTGCCAATTTCTCCGAAGGGTTTTTCCGGCTCTATGTACAACCCAAAAAATGGCAGCGGTTGCATGCACTCTGCATGTTCAACCACGCGCGGCAGGGGCAGGACAGTTGGCTCGGTGGCCGCAATTTCGGCAGCAATCCCCGCAGGGATAACGATTTCCGTACCTCCGATTTCGGTGTGAAAATGTACCAGGGCGCAAATACCCGGATACAGTCTTTCCGCGTGCAAATGACCTATATGCTGCGGCACAATGTAAACCTGGACCTTACCCTGTGGGGCCGCAACCAGACAGGAAACCAGCCACTGAAAGGTACCTATCTGACAGCAGGTTTCCGCTGGAATTTTGAACCGGTTGTACGGATTTTTTAAATAACAGAACTCTGTTATTTAACAATGAACGCATACCTTATATCGTAACCACTGCTTTCACCATTCAAAATAAATTTGCGTCTTTCGCTTTGAGCCTTATCCAGATAATGATTCGGGTCAAACACGTAATCCGCCTTATCCCATGCCATGGTACACCACCATCCACGTCTTTTGCATTTTGCACCCGGGGTGGATCTTGCACTACATTTCCATAAAACAGATGAAAGTATAAATGCTCCTTTTTTGTTACATACTAAATGAAAAGTATCAGCTACACTGAAGTCTGTTTGATAATTGAATGAATAAATTTTGATGAAACTGGAAGTGCTACTTTTTTCAACTCCAAAGTGGATATTACTAATCATTTTAAAATCATTTAGTCCAAGCCCGTATTGGGTTGAATCAAGAATATTGAACACTGTTAATAATGGGTCAATATCAAACTTTTCAACATCAATTCCGATAATTTCATTTGTATTTAATACCGGCATGTTATGGGCATTGAAATTAAAAAACAGATGAATTGTGTCGCCCACATGAAATGTATCATTCCAGGTAGCTAATTTTACAGGTACCTGCACGTGATAACCGGGATGATCTGTGCATTTGGTATTGCAGCCTGAAATATTCAATCCCATACATAATAAAAAGGCTACTACAATTCCCCTTCCCATCTGCTTACCTATCATAACTGCAAAATAGATTGTTTATTTGGGCGGTTGTATTCGAACCCTTATTGCTTATGAGATTTGCTTTAAACTCATCTGCCGTAGTTGCCCCATTTGGATAATTTCCCAGTGCGGTAAACATGGAAAAAGAGGTATGCCAAAAATGGAAGCCCATTTAAATGGGAGAAGAAAATGGTAAATTATAACTCAAATTTAAACTTGTCACTAATAAATTCCAAAAAAGCATTTAAAAAAACCACACCTGATTATCCACCCAACTCAAAAAAAACCTGCTCTGTGTCCAGGCTTTTCAGGTGATTTTTTACCCGTTCGGCATGCGTATCGGTGATGATAATCTGTCCGAAAAAATCCCGGGCCACCAGTTCCATTAATTTACCGGCGCGCAGCGCATCAATCTTTTCAAAAATATCATCCAGCAACAAAATGGGTTTGTGTCCGGTTTTTTCAAGAAAATACCGGTACTGTGCCAGTTTCAGGGCTATCACAAAACTCTTGATTTGTCCCTGAGAGCCAAATTTTTTCAGGGGCTGACCCTGCAGACTGAAAACCAGATCGTCTTTATGTATGCCAGAACTGGTGCGCTGCAATACCCGGTCCCGGTCGAGATTGCGGCGCAGGATGTCACTATACGCTTCTGTAATCAGTTCGCTTTCGTAATCCAGTGCCACTGTTTCTGTTGTTTGGCAGAGCCAGCCGTAATATTCCTGAAACCAGGGCTGAAATTCGCTGATAAAATCCTGCCGCCATCCAAATATGCGGTTTGCTGCGGGTACCAGCCGGCTGTCGTAACTGTCCATAATATCCGGGTCGGGGTTGCGCCCTTCCATTTTTTTCAGAAAGGAATTCCGGTGTTCCAGTATGCGTTTATAAGTACTCAGCACTTCCAGGTATTCCCGGTTGGTCTGGCACAGCGTAAAATCCATAAACCTCCGCCTCTCTTCGCTGCCTTCCAGCACCAATGAAATATCGTATGGAGTGATAAATACGGTTTGAATCATCCCAATATGGTCTGCCAGCCGGTTATAGGTTTTGTCGTTCTTTTTCAGCGTTTTCTTGCCTTTGTCTGTAAAGGTTGCCAGTATTTCATCTTCCTTGTCCCCGTCGGCAAACCAGCCGTGCACACTGAAAAAGGAGGAACCGTGCTGCATAATCTGCGAGTCCGCCGGGTTGAAATAGCTTTTGGCATTCGCCAGATAATACACTGCATCCAGCACATTGGTTTTGCCACTGCCATTGGGCCCGGTTATGCAATTGAGCTGGCTGCAGAATGCGAAATGGGCTTCCGTATGGTTTTTAAAGGAGAAAAGTTGCAAACGCTGCAGGTGCATGTGTTGGCAAAGTTATTGGAGAACTGCAGGTATTCGTTGTCCATGCCAACGAAAAGACTGTAATTTGCCGCTATGAAATGGTATCTCCTGTTGTTTCCGTTGTTGATAGTTGCCTGTCAGAATCAAACCTCTGTTCCCGAAAGAAAACCCCGCAATTTTGACCGTGACGGGCTGGAAAAGGGAGTGAAAGCAGGCAAATATTTATACGATGCCGTAAAGTATGAGAATGGTAAAACCCAGGTGGAAAAATACTACCTGGGAGATACAGCCCGTTATGAATTGTATTATACCGACAAGGGAACCCTTTACAGCGTGTACAAATCCGACGAACACGGACAGCGTATCTGGCAGGAAAATTACTATGACGATGGTACCTGCAAGGCGCGGTTGAGTATGAAAACACTGGAAAACGGTGCCCCGCAAAGTGTATATCACGGTCCCTATGAGGAATACTACGAAAACGGCAAACTCAAAGAATCCGGAGAATATGCCAAAGGCAACAAAATCTGGACAGTGCCGGTAAGCATGAACGGCAAAGCGGGTGATACCACCAGATACGAATATAAGTAAGTATCAATGCGCATTTTACCCGTTCTTGTTCTTTTGGGGCTTACGGCCTGTCAGTACCAGGCAGAACGCAGGCAGGAAATGCAGCGGGCAAAGTACAGGGATAGTTTTCCGGAGAATCCGGCATCTACGGTCAAAGACGACGAACCCGCCACCGGGTTTGAATCTGCGGTGGAAAATACAAACTCTCCGGCCCCTGCAGCTGCTCCGGATCTTATGGCCAGGGCGCGTGCGGGTGAATTGAAAAGAGAAGTATGGACCAACTCACAGGGACGGATTACGTCTGAAAAATATATCCGCAGCGACGGTTCTCACTACCTCCTGTTGTATGCCGAAGACGGACAACATTGCGAGTATGCTTATTTCTACAACTCACAGGATGATATGCTTTGGGAGGAACATTATTACCCATCCGGGCAACGGAAAAGTTATAGGAACAAGCGCAAGTCTGGCTTTGCGGCGGGTATGCCCTGCGCCATTGATTACAGGGAGGACGGCACCATCGAAAGGCATACCATCTACGCGGACGAAGAAGGAAATGTAAGTACGGTACAGGACAGTCCGGAAGAGTAAAAACCGGTTCATTCTCTGCTGCCACAGCCTTTTCAGAAAGTCATTCGCAATTTCTCCACATGCCGTTTTCCGGAAGTCAGACAGTGTAATTTCGGAGGTTCAATTGTATCCGAATTATGCCGGTTTTTTCACACCTCCATGTACATACCCAATACTCCCTGCTGGATGGGGCTGCCAGCATAAAAAGCCTGGTAAAAAAAGCCAAAGCCGATGGCATGCCGGCCCTTGCCATTACCGACCACGGGAATATGTACGGCGCCTTTGAATTTTATCAGGCGGTTACCAAAGAAGGGATGATTCCCGTTATCGGTTGTGAGTTTTACATGGTGGAGGACCGTTTCAAAAAGGCCTTTACCGGTGGGCAAAAAGACAAGCGTTACCATCAGCTTATTCTTGCCAGAAATCAGGAAGGGTATACCAATCTTGCAAAACTCTGTTCTCTTGGTTTTCTCGATGGTTTTTACGGAAAATACCCGCGCATAGATAAGGCTCTGCTAAAACAGTACAGCAGCGGATTGATTGCCACCAGTTGCTGTATAGGTGCAGAAATACCGCAGGCCATTTTGTTCAAAAGTGAAGAAACGGCAGAGGAACTGCTCAAAGAATACCTGGATATTTTTGGTGAAAATTATTATATAGAACTGCAGCGCCATGGATTGAAAAACATCGATGGCACAGGCATGAGTCAGGAAGATGTGAACCAAACCCTGATAAGGCTTGCACGCAAACACAATATTCCTATCATAGCCACCAACGACTCGCATTATACAGATAAGAAAGATGCCAATGCACACGACATTCTGCTGTGTATAAACACGGGTGAATTTCAAAGCACACCGAGGGCAACCAACGAAGAAAGCGGTAAAGGATTTCGTTTCGGATTTCCAAACGATGAATTCTTCTTTAAAACCCAGGAAGAAATGAATCAACTGTTCAGCGATATCCCCGAGGCGCTGGACAATACCGGGCTGCTCATAAGCAGTATAGACCCGCCTAAGCTTAGCCGCGATATAGTGTTGCCTTCCTATGCACTGCCACCCGGGTTTGAAGATGAAAAAGCTTATCTGCGTCATTTGGCTGTGGAGGGTTGTCGCAAGCGGTACGGGGGTGTAATCCCTGCCGATGTGAATGAAAGACTGGAATTTGAATTGGCCACCATTCTTGACAGTGGATTTACCGGTTACTTTCTGATAGTTCAGGATTTCACCACCGCAGCCCGGGATATGGGTGTATGGGTGGGGCCGGGCAGGGGTTCCGCGGCGGGCAGTCTTGTGGCTTATTGTCTGGGTATTACCAATGTGGACCCTGTGAAGTACAATTTGCTGTTCGAACGTTTTCTCAATCCGGAAAGGGTGAGCATGCCCGACGTCGATATAGACTTCGACGACCAGGGGCGCGACCGGGTGATAGATTATGTAGCTAAAAAATATGGCGAAAGACGCATCGCACAGATTGTTACCTATGGCACCATGGCAGCCAAGTCAGCTATACGCGATGTAGGACGCGTGCTGCAATATCCGCTTGCACAGACAGACCGGCTGGCAAAATTGGTGCCCGGAAATATGGACCTGCAGGAAATGTTGCATGCAGATGTGGATGAACTGGGCAAAGACGACAGCCGCAACCTGAAACCCGAAGAACTGGACAATCTGCGGGAACTGCAGAAAGTATACAACAATGTAAACGACGAAGCATCGCAGGTGTTGCGCGATGCAGAAAAACTGGAAGGCTCAGTACGTGGTACAGGTGTGCATGCCTGTGGTATCATCATCGCACCGCGGGATATAGACGAGGTGGTGCCCGTGGCTCTCAGCAAGGATTCCAAATGGATGCAGGTGCAGTACGATGTAAACCAGATTGAAAAAGCAGGACTGTTGAAAATGGACTTTCTGGGACTCAGCACCCTCACCATTCTTAAAGATGCGCTGCAAATCATCAAAGAAACCACGGGTGATGAAATAGACCTGGAAACCCTGCCGCTGGACGATGCCAAAACCTATGAACTGTTTCAACGGGGTGAAACCAATGGCATATTCCAGTTTGAAAGTGCAGGCATGCAGAAATACATGCGTGAACTGAAACCCACACAGTTTGCGGATTTGATAGCCATGAACGCATTGTACCGCCCGGGACCTATCAAATACATTCCGGATTATATCGACAGGCGGCACGGCCGCAAACCCGTGGTGTTCGATTTGCCCGAAATGGAACCCTACCTCAGGGAAACCTATGGTATCACCGTATATCAGGAGCAGGTAATGCTGCTTAGCCAGAAACTGGCGGGATTCTCCAAAGGCAAGGCGGATGAGTTGCGCAAGGCCATGGGTAAAAAGAACAAAGCCATTATTGACCAGTTAAAAACCGTGTTCATGGAAGGCGCCCTGGCCAACGGGCATCCGGCAGACAAACTGGAGAAGATATACAGTGACTGGGAAGAGTTTGCCCAATATGCCTTTAATAAATCGCACAGCACCTGCTATGCGGTTTTGGCTTACCAAACGGCCTATTTAAAAGCCAATTACCCCGCAGCATTTATGGCTGCTGTGCTCAAGAGCAATATGGGTGACATCAAGAAAATCACCTTTTATATGGAAGAGTGCCGGCGCAGCGGGATCAAGGTGCTGGGTCCGGATCTGAATGAGAGCCGTTCTGCCTTCACCGTTACTCCGCGCGGAGAAATCCGTTTCGGCATGGGTGCGCTGAAAGGGGTGGGAGAAGGCGCTGTGGAGGAAATCCTCAAAGACCGCGACGAGAACGGTCCGTTTGCCAGCATATTTGACCTCACTGCCAGGGTGAATCTGCGGGCGGTAAATAAGAAGAACCTGGAAGGTATGGCACGTGCCGGTGTCTTTGATTTCGATACCCGTTACCACCGCGCGCAGTATATCAAACCCGACGAGGAAGGCAAAACCGGAATAGAGTTGGCCATACGATACGGACAGCAGGTGCAGGCTGATAAAATCAGCGGTCAAGGCTCCCTTTTCGGAGGGGCAGCAGACTCTACCATGCCCGCAGAACCACGCCTGCCAGCTGCCGATAAGATGGAACTGCTGGAAGAACTGAAAGTGGAAGAAGAAGTGGTGGGTGTATTTCTGAGCAAACACCCGCTGGACAATTTCCGGTTTGAATATGAAATGATTACCACGCAGGAACTGAAAGACCTCACAGAATTGCAGAATGCAACAACCAATACCTCGTTTATTGTGATGGGTATCGTTACTTCCGTGCGGGAAACCATCAGCCAGAAAGGGGAACCCTTTGGTAAATTTGTGCTGATGGATTATTCCGGTCAGTTTGAATTTGCCATGTTCGGCAAAGATTATTTGCAGTGGAAAAGCATGCTTACCCGGGATTATATTTTAATTATCAAAGGGGCCATGGAGTATAGTGAACGATCTGCACGCACCTATTGCCGTTTCCGCGAGGTATTGCTGGGCAGTGACCTGGAAAAATCACAGTTGGTGAAAAGCATACAACTGGATTTTACACTGGCCGATGTGAAAGAAGGAAGGTATGAAATAGTGAAAACCGTAATGGAAGAAAACCCCGGCAATTGCGGCGTTTGGGTGAATATTACAGACATGGATGAAAAAATTTCTGTAAAAATGGTTTCCAGCCGGGGTATTGATTTTGGCGAAGATGTGCGGCTTACTCTGGATGAAATGGCCATCCCATTTACACCACGGCTCGATGATCGCTGGGTATTGAATTGACACATGAAAGTATCAGGATTTACCATTGCGAGAAATGTGGTCCGGGCAGATTATCCCCTGCGGGAAGCAGTTTTTTCTGTATTGCCACTTTGCCATGAATTTATAATCGCTGTAGGTAAAAGTGAGGATGAAACCCTGGAATATGTGCGGAGTTTCGATGATGCACGCATAAAAATTATTGAAACAATCTGGGACGATAGTCTGAGGGAAGGGGGACGTGTGCTTGCCCAGGAAACAGATAAGGCAAAGGCTGCCGTGAGCAGCGATTCTGATTGGCTTTTTTATATTCAGGCCGATGAATGTTTGCACGAAAAGTATGTATCCAATGTGCAAAATGCCATGGAAAAACATGTGCAAAATCCAAAAGTGGAAGGATTGCTTTTCGATTACGAACATTTTTATGGCAGCTATGATTATACCGGCGACTCACGCAAATGGTACCGGCGTGAGGTGCGTATCATCCGCAACAGACCGGATATTTTCAGTTACCGTGATGCACAGGGTTTTCGTAAACTGCCCAATGAGAAATTGCAGGTGGCGCATTGCAATGCTGAAATTTTCCATTACGGATGGGTAAAACATCCCCGGGAGCAGCAACAGAAACAAATGCAATTTCACCGCATGTGGCATGATGATGCCTATATGCAAAAACATGTAGAATCGGGAGAACAGTTCGATTATTCCGGGATCGACAGTCTTGCAAAATTTGAAGGAACACATCCGGCGGTGATGAAAGAAAGAATTCAGCGCATGAACTGGTCATTTGATTATGATATTTCCAATAAAAAATTTAGTCTCAAAAACAGGTTTTTATACTTCGTGGAAAAACTCACCGGATGGAGACCGGGAGAATATAAAAATTATGAATTGCTGAAGTGAAAACCATTCGCAATCAGAATCAATGATAATTACACGGGGTTGAATCTGGTGCGCGGCCCAATTAAAGGGAACCAATAACAAATTACCCTTCCTGTATATTACTTTTGACTCTTTGGATCAAACAGCAGACATACTGGTGCTGGGCGGAGGTGCAGCTGGTTTCTTTGCAGCCATACACGCCAAGGCTTCAAAGCCCGGGGCTAATGTGGTTATTCTGGAAAAATCGAATAAAGTCCTTGCCAAAGTGCTCATCAGCGGTGGCGGTCGCTGCAATGTAACCCATAACGATACGGACAATTCCAGCCTCATCAAAAATTACCCGAGGGGCAGGGCTCTGCTCAAGTGGCCCTTGCGAAAATGGGGAGTTACAAACACCATTCGTTGGTTCGAACGGCACGGCGTGATGCTGAAAACCGAAGAAGACGGCCGCATGTTTCCGGAATCCGATTCCTCAGAATCCATTGCCGGTGCACTTACCGATGAGGTCTCGAGACTTGGCATTCCATGGCACCTGCGCAGCGGAGTGAGCCGCATAGAGCAGGCTGAGTCTCACTTCGAAGTGTATCTGGATAATGGTAACCTGTGGAATGCCCGCCGTGTGATTGTTGCCTGCGGTGGATTCCCCAAATTGGAATCCTATGCATTTCTGCAGAATCTGGGATTGGAAATCGTACCGCCCGTACCTTCCCTGTTCACCTTCGATATCAAAGACCCCAAACTGCACGAACTGATGGGGATAAGCACCCTGGGCAGCCGTGTAAAGGCAGAAGGCATGGAAGCGGAGGATGGACAGGGCTGGTTTGAGGGTCCCGTATTAATTACCCACTGGGGCCTTTCCGGTCCGGCAGTATTGAAAGCCTCTGCCTGGCTGGCGCGGGGACTCTATGACAAAAAATACAATTTCAGATTGTTTACAGACTGGTCAGGACTGGGCGAAGAAAAAGCCCGTGAAAGCCTCATCTCTCTGTGGCTGATGAATGCCGCGAAACAGGTGGGCAACGTGTCGCCGTTTGGAATGGCATCCCGGCTCTGGGGGTATTTGTTGCAGAGGGCAGGGGTGCCGGCCGACAAGTTGTGCAGAGATCTGACCAAACATGAACGCAACAAACTGGTAGAATTATGTGTGCGTTGCCCGTTTGATGTGCGGGGTAAAACCACCTTTAAAGAAGAATTTGTAACTGCCGGAGGTGTAGCCTCACAGGAAGTGGAAAAAGACTCCATGGAATCAAAAAAAGTACCCGGTTTGTTTTTTGCCGGTGAAATCCTCGACATAGACGGCATCACCGGAGGGTTCAACTTTCAGGCAGCCTGGAGTACCGGGCAAATGGCAGGTGTGAGTGCAGCCCATTCGCTTCGGTAAACGGGATTAACTTATTTTTGTTCCATGAAATACCGCAGCACCCTGTATGCCAATTACCACAGCACCCAAAGCGGAAGGGCCAGCGGTACCGATGCAGCCGCACTGTTTCAGCGCGAAAAGCGGCAGTTTGCCCGTGAGGTTTTACCGCTGCTGAAAGGCACCCCTTCCAACGCCGTCATTTTTGATATGGGCTGCGGCAGCGGCAGTCTGCTCAAAGCATTGCAGGAGGCAGGATTTACCGGTGCCACGGGGATGGACATCAGTCCGGAACAGGTGCAGATGGCCCGCAGCATGGGCGTGGAGCAGGTAACCGAAGGCGATGCGCTGCAGTATGTAAAAGATCAGACCACGGCCTTTGATGTGCTGCTGGGTATGGATATCATTGAACATTTTACCAAAGACGAACTGGTGGAATTGCTGCAGGACATCCGCAACAGCCTGAAACCCGGAGGTGTGGCCATTTTCCGCACCCCCAACCTGGATGGCGTGTTCAGCACCGTGTTTGCCAATGGCGACTTCACCCATGAAAACTACCTGAATGCCAGCAGTGCCCAGCAGGTATGCCTGGCCTGTGGCTTTAACCGGGTGCAGGTATGGCCGGGTGTCATGCACATAGAAAATCCGGTAAAAGAATTGCTGCGCAAATGCTTGTGGGCCGCACTGCGGTTCCGCTTTAAACTGTGGCTTTTTGCCACCGCCCGGAGCACAAAAAATGTATATTTTGAACCCAACATGATCATTGTTGCCTCAGTATAAATTGGTGAGAATCCGCATATTTATATTCCTTTTGTTTGGAGGCATTGCTTTCGGCGCGCAGGGACAAAATACGCTGTATATCAGTGCGGAGGTTGATTCAAACCATCGGTATGTTTTATTCAACCAATCGGGAAACAGAGTGTTCCCGGATACAGCTAGTTATTATTCCGATTGGAATCAAGTGGTCATTATTCAGAAAGACGAAAAGTTTTCTATTTGGGATAAGGAGTGCAAGACCCAACTGGCAGACAGTATTTCTTTCGTATTGCCCACAGAATCACTCTTTATGCCGGCTCAGAAGAATGGACTTTGGGGGTTTTTCAACGCCAACGGCACCCTGCTTACAGGGTATCTTTTCCAGTCAGTGTCTCAGTTTAATCAAAATTATGCCATTGTAAATTATCAGAACAGTTTGCGGTTTATTGACACAACGGGAAATTTTACAAAAAGCATTCCGGGTGACATAGAAAAGGAACTACGGGAATGGGGTACACAATTGTTTGTATCACCTGAATGGCCGCAGCAATTTCATATGCCCAATGCAAAACTGATTGAAAGCAACGGTCTTTATGGGGTGGCGGATAACTGGTCAGGCCGAATCCTTGTCCCAGTGGAGTTTGAAGAGATTGTGGCACACAGCAATCGCAAAATTGCAGTTCGCAAGAATGGAAAATACGGTGTTTTTGATATAGAAAAGCAGCAATTGCTTTTGGGAACGATTTACTCAAGGATTAAATTTATTGAATTTCATTAAGATGAAGTTTAGTAAAATCATACTCTGCATTTCCTATTGCGCAATTCTTCAATTTTATTCTTGCACAACTTGTGATAATTATACTCCACCGCCCATTGATAATGCAATGCCTGTTCCTTGGATATTGATTGGTAGAAAGCCCCTTGAAATCGAATCTAAATCTCAGATTGTAAATCCTGTATTAATCAAAGATTCTGCAGTTTTTCAGAATTTTATGAATGACAATAAGGCAAGTTTTCAGGGAGTACAAATGGAACATTACGATTTTAACAAGATAGATATTGTGGCAGGTTTTGACAAGGCTTTGACATATCATTATTATAGATTCAGTGTTTGGTATCATTCCCGTAAAAACAAGCTTATATTAAAAACGGAAACACTGGAAGCTGGATGTGGGCCGATGGACTCAAGAAATTTTATTATATTATTTGTTATACCAAAGACCTCTCCCAAATGCCAATTGCAAACAGAATAGCATTTGCACTTTTTTTCATGTTTCAAACCTGCTATTCACAGGATACCATTTATCATGGTGTTAAGTTAGGTTATATGATGGGGATGAATTTCCGCTTACCCGGGATACAACAGGAGAATAATCTCAAAAACGCATACCTGCATGGAGTTGTTTGGGAACTGAAACTTGGGAAAAGTGGATATTTTGAATACTATTACATTGAAAACAAACGCAAGATGAACCTGCAATGGCCCAATCAGGGTGATTATTATATAAAAGAAAATCGATACAGTCACAGTTTTTCATTCGGTAATTGCATTCAGGACAAACCCAAATACTCATTTATTGTCGGTGGCTCTATGGTTGTCACGCATTTGTATTTTCAGGTGTATTCTCCGAATCCGGATCTGAATCAGTATATACAAATGCTTAAAAGAAGAGATGCTGTTTCATCAAGGGTTTTTGTTAAGTACGAATATCATTTGAATGATTATTTTGGCATAGGCGGATATTTTTATTCCGGATTTATACCTCAAAAAAAGAAAAAGGAAGTAAATATGTATCAGATTTTTGGTATATCCTTTTTTATGCAAGCCCGAACCCCGGAGTATCGCCCCCGTAAAATTCAATAAGGTCCTTTTATCTTTGCTCCCAATGAGCCTTACAGTTTTCATCACCGGAGCCTCTTCCGGCATAGGGGAAGCCACAGCACTCCGTTTTGCCGCGGAAGGGTTCCGCCTCATCCTCAACGCCCGCCGCGACCAGAAACTGCAGGCCCTGAAGCAGGAGATAGAAGCCCGGTATGCAGTGCCGGTGCTGCTGAAACCCTTTGACGTGCGCGACCGCGCCGCCGTGGAACTGGCGGTGGACAGCCTGCCTGATGATTGGAGAAATATTGACGTACTGGTGAACAATGCCGGACTGGCCCTGGGTTTGTCGCAGTTTTTCGAGGGCAACCCCGACCAGTGGGACACCATGATTGATACCAATGTAAAAGGGTTATTGTATATCTCACGTGTACTGGCAGCCAGAATGATAGAACAGGGCAGTGGCCATATTGTGAACATCGGTTCCATTGCCGGCAAAGAAGTGTATGACAAGGGCAATGTGTACTGCGCAAGCAAGCATGCTGTAGATGCCCTTACCAAAGCCATGCGACTGGAACTGGCCACAAAAGGGGTGAAGGTAACCGGCATCCATCCTGGTGCGGTGGAAACGGAATTCAGCATTGTGCGGTTTGACGGAGATGTGGCCCGGGCAAAAGCCGTGTATGAAGGGTTTGAAAACCTGGTCGCGGCCGATATCGCCGAGGCCATTTACTGGTCGGTAAGCCGTCCGGCCCATGTCAATATCAACGATCTGGTGATTATGCCCATGGCGCAACCTGTGGCAGGAGTAGTAATGAGAAAAGGATGAGCAACAAGAACAAAAACCGGCACGGCATTGTGTACAGCACAGACCCCGGATACGAATACAAAGACGAGGCTGAAGAGCAGGAAACCCTGCCCCCGGGGCAGCAAACCCTGTATCTGCGGCGCGAGGTGCGCAACGGCAAACCCTGTATTGTGGTCAAAGAATTTGTGGGCACCACGGACGACTTGCGCGACCTGGAAAAAAAGCTGAAGAACCACTGCGGGGTGGGCGGCAGCAGCAAAGACGGCGACATCCTGATCCAGGGCGACCTGCGGGACAAAATCAAAGCCTTCCTGGAAAAACTGGGCTACCGCACCAAGGGCTAGCGCATGCGCGGTGTCATCAGATTCATCTTCATTGAATCTGTAAAATGTCACAACATCAATGAATGTATTCCCACTTTTGGCTTGATCCCGATGTTCCGCTGCGCTTCAATCAGGGATTACAAAACCCAAAAGTGGAGCAAAAGTTCAAGGCTGCAGGGCCTGAAGTCTGAACATTTGCAACCCGTCGAATGCCATCGGTGATCTCCTCGCACACTCGGAGCTTCCTCGGCATTTCGCGCCGGCTTGCTGCATTTATCAGCCTTCATTCCCTGAGGCCGGCCTACCAAACGGCTTTTCCCGGCGGCTTAAAAGACCGCAAAATACCGGTAACCCGTTTTGCGTCCCGGAGAGACGGCCCCGCAGCGCGAGGAGGGCAGCGCAGCCCGCAACGAAGTGGAGGGCGCAAGCCGGCAAGCTGCCCGGAAAGATTTGCGCAGGGAAAGGCGCCTTGGGCCGTCTGCTCCCGATAGCTATCGGGATGGCTCCACCTTTTTTGGCGAAAAAAGGTGGTTAAAACAAGGGTAAAGACACGCATTGAATCAAACATGTGTTTTGCGCGCATGCAATGACCGTTATCTTTGTCCGGATACTCAATTTAACAAGTGGGTTGCCGCAATGGAGAAGTATGATTTTTTGTCCACTTATGGAATAACAATCCTCGATTACAGTAAGGCAAAACATCGGGGCAATGCCAAAGGTGGTACGCGTAAATTTCCATTAAAAACACCCGAAATTTGCTGAAATGAATAAAATTCAATCCTGGGTTGCCATCCTGCCTTTTCTCATCAGCAGCGCAGGTTTTGCGCAAAAGGCGCAGAAAGACACCGTATACCCTCTGAGTGCAGCCGGCTTTGCCAAATGGTATGATCAGCGCTGGCATGCCCTCTCAAAAAAAATCTACACCCTGGCGGTGGAGGGAAAGGTGAAGGCCTGGTGGACAGAGAACCCGGCCGACGGGGTAAAACCGGTGAAAAGCATCATTATCGAAGGCGCCGTGCTGAAAACCCGCTACAACCCGGATAAAGACATAGAGGAGTTTGACACCATCCTGTACAATCCTGACCACCTGCAGGGCCTGGGTTTTGAATACAAACCCCGGCTTTCCGGGCATGGGATGGGACTGAAAGGCAGGATGGTGAGCCCATTGATGGAAATTCAGATGCTCAGCAGTGTCACCTTTTACACACCTGCCTTTTTTGCCCGGTTGCACGACGTGAAAAAGCACCTGAGCAAAGACGAAAAGGAATTGCTGCGGGAAATGGCCGGCATGGCGCCACTGATGCAGCTCACCGCTACCTCACACCCGGTGCCCAAAGACACCACCTGGCGGTCTGCCGACAATATGGTGATCATGAGCACCCACAAAGACCATTTGTTTGAAGAATCTGTGCTGCTGAGGGCCGGGAGAAAGCACCTGCATGTGCAGCTCACCGATTCCATGGTGCGCACCTGGGCCAGGGAGTGGATGGAAAAGTTCTGCGACCTGCGGAATGAAACCGACAGCCTGACCCCGCTGGCTGCCTATGGCATGCCGGAAATACGGAAGATGAAAGACCTGAAAAAATTGCACGATACCGTGCAGGTGGCAAAGTACCCCTGGCTGCACCGGCATCTTCCCGGGGAGCCCCTCAGCAAAGAGGAAAAGGATACCCTGACTCTGGAAAACGATGCAATCCCGTTCAATTTCAGGCCGGTACAGCAGTTCCGGATCAGCCAGACCAATATCCCGTACTTTTGCTTTCAGCAGATGTATGGGATGAAGCTGGAAAAAAGCCTGCAATTCTGCATACCCCTGAAAGCCCTGCGAAAACACCACAACCTGCGGGGGGAGCTGGACCGGGTGGTGCAGTATGCGGAAGACCAGCAGGAAAAGGAAAATCTGCAAAACAGATAGAAATGATACGACTGCCTCAGGCTTTAACATGGTTAAAAGTGCTGGGTAATCCAGCTTGCTGGGGGCGGGGGCTCAGCGCCATTTTTCTAAAACTTCTTTGGAATTCGAATCTCTGGTAATATGTTTGGAATGGGATGAGCTACTGATGCAAGATCAGGAGTATCTAGTATTAAACCTCATGAATTGGTGGCTCATTTTTCAGCGCAGGACTAGAGTTTAAATTAGAATCCATAACAAAATGATAAAAAAAGTAAGAACAATTATTGGTGCTATTGTAATTATATCCTTTGGGTTGTTTATACTTATTTATTTGAGTGATTTAAATACTACCAAGGCAAGAACTAGTAAATTGAAGATTATTAATCAACGTCCAAAATATTCATTATCAACAATAACAAATCTCTTTACTTACTATAGAAATCCAAATTATTTTATTTATGTATTTCAAGCAGGTAAAGATAAAATACACGACACATTTTATTATGGGAGTTCATTGCCCAGGTTTAAGACAGGTTTCACTGAACTTGCACCGAGCAACAAAATTTTAGTCATATATAAATCAGATTCTCCAATGTATCATTTCCCGATTCTGCGTAAATCCTGGATAGAACAACATAAACTCTTAGTACCAATAGATTATATTGGCTATATTCCATTTGAATGAATCAGTTGTTAATTTTTACAACTATTATTTTAACTCTGTTGTTGTGTTGTAATCCACTCCCAAAAAGCCGGTAACACTCCCAAAGAATTGAGTAGTTATTATAGCGACAAAAAGCTTAATGATCTATTCCCATTAGCAGGATCAATCAGTCGAACTAATTTCAGGTTTAATGATAAATTTTGCAAATTGAATTAATTACTACTACTGCATGTTCCTTAATGAACCCTAATATTTTGACCAGTAGATAAAAAAAACAAACATAATATATATAACAATATGCCTTGAGTTGTAGTCCTTGCTGGAATTAAAACGATTTTCTATTTTATACAACCAATTTATAACTCATAATTGTTAATTAACCGCCACTTCAGTTTTTCACCAGAATATACGCATTCAGCGAGGTGGCTATGCAAAGCCAAAGGAAATAAGGCAGAATGAGAAGGTTCACAGGCCCCAGTGACCGGTAGTGAAGCAGCATAAAGCCCAGCAATGCGGTGAGCAAACCTATGATGAGCAAGCCGGCCAGGGTTTGGTGGAAATAGAAAAATACCGGATTCCAGGCCACATTCAGTACCCATTGCAGGGCATATAAACCCAACAGCAGCGACAAATTTTCCGTTTTGGACCAGGCCATTGACATATAACAAGCCAGACAAACCATGATGGTGGTCCAGGCTGCGCCGAATACCCAGCCCGGCGGTGTCCAGGGCGCTTTCTGCAGGGTGGCGTACCATTCGGACGATACCCCTTTGCCGGTGAACAGTCCGCCAATACCCAGTGCGGCAAAATTCAGTATCAGAAATAGAATGAGTCTGTAGGTCATGTGGATATACTTGCAAAGGTTACCGGTCTGCAGTTGCAGGAAGCGCTGAGTTCCGGATCTGTGACCGTTTCATTCAGACAAATGGAAGTGAGATGAAGAAGCTTTCATATCCTGAAAACCTCATTTCTTGCAATTGCTGTTGGCGGTTCATTGTGCAAATGAGGTTCATTTGAATTTTGTTATTAATTTGTCCCATCCAGCCAGTTTGCCTGTTAAAGTGACTATTATGTTCATAAGGGACATAAGGAATGCAGGGCGAATACTTGAAAATTCCCGCAACCCCAATCGGGGAACGAGATAAAAGTATTTCATCATATTTATCATGCTGTCTGGTTTTTCTCTATCCAAAGTCGAAAGGATTTGAAACATACGATGTGTGTCTGCACAAGGTGAATATTTTACGGTCACTTCTGATTGTCCTTGAGATATATTGGTTACGGAATGAATTGTACCTTTGGGTACAAAAAATTCTTCACCACTCTTTTTAATCATTTTTACACCATTTACCTTAAACGCAATTTCACCTTTTGAGATTATAAAATGTTCGTCCATATGATAATGAACGTGTGGCGGAACTCCTCCTCCAGCCTCAACTGTCCACTCCATTAAAAATGAATTTTCATCATAGAATTTAGGGTGAAATATTTCTTTCCCAAATTTAATCGGTCTGAAAATGTCTTCTTTCATAAATGCATAATTCTTGGATATTGATTCTATTAAGTTTAAATTTTAACAGTTTTTGGCATATCATTGTTACAAAGACTGCTAACTTCAAATATACGGAATTTACGCTATTGCCAAATATTCTGGCAGTATCGCCGGGATGAAAATAGGAGGGGAATGGTCCCCGCCTTTACTATGTTGTGTAAAAAAGTTCTAAAGAAAAGTACCAGATTCATGAATTTTGGATTGCCTGCGCGAATAGCCGGCTCTGTGCGATCGGACTTTACAATTCATGACGAACCCCATATCGACAATAGCCGGTTTATCTGTCCGGCTAACCTACCAAATTACTGCTTACTTCAGCTTATCCCGGAACAGTTTTTTAAACTTCTCCACCTTTTCACCGACCACATACACACAGTAGCTGTTGCCGGGGTTGTTGGTGTAGTAGTCCTGGTGATAGTCTTCCGCCGGGAAATAGTTGTGAAGGGCCTGTATTTCGGTCACAAATTTGCCTTCCCACAGGTGGCTTTCTTCAGCGGCGGCTTTGCTCTTCAGGGCAAGTTCCTTCTGGGTTTCATTCATATAATAAATGCCGCTGCGGTACTGGGTGCCTATGTCGTTTCCCTGCCTGTTCAGCGTGGTGGGGTTGTGTATGCGCCAGAATACCTCCAGTATATCGGCGTAGCTGGTTTTGGAGGTGTCGTACACAATGCTCACCACCTCCGCATGGCCGGTGGTTCCAGAGCAAACCTGCTCATAGGTGGGGTTTTGGGTGCTGCCGTTGCTGTATCCGGCTGTAACCAATTCTATGCCTTTCATTTGCCGGTATACGGCATCCAGGCACCAAAAACAGCCCCCGGCCAGAACGGCGGTATCTAATTTGCTGGTATCCATTTGTAGTACAAGTTGATTCGTATCGTTTGGCCCCGGTTTGCCGCTATTTTTCAATCCACTGCTGCAACCAAGGGCGAGAAGTGTGAGGGTAATGCAGGAATAGAGAAGATTATTTCGCATGGAGTTTCGTATTCAACCATGCAACTCCCATACCAAGGGCAAAACCTGCCAGCACATCGCTGGGATAGTGCTTTCCGGCGCAAACCCTCAGCACGGCTGTGCCCAGGGCCAGAATCCCTGTGGTACCCACAAGTATTTTCTGACGCTGTGCTGACATATGCCCCGAAGACGGTCCCAATAACCATACGGATGCCAGTGTTGCCCCCGCCACAGAGGAATGTCCGCTGACAAAGCTCCAGGCATCATCCTTTTTGGGGTAGGGGGAAGTCATGCTGCGTGCATAGGGTCGGGGACGGTTTACCAACATTTTAATCGTTTGGGTGCAGTTCCAGGTAAGCCATACATTCTCTGCGGTAATAACGCCAAAGGTACGCCGGTTGTTTGCATTGCCCATGCCCCACCACAATGCCGCTGCAGCACCGGTGGCAATTAGGGTGACATCCGCAGCCCGGGCCACCCCTTTGCGCAGGGTTTGGGGCGCCCATTTATCCGGACCTGCAACCCCAAATCCCATATTGACTTTCTGGTTGTAATGTCTGGAGGCATACAAATTGGCGCCTGACCACAACAGATTGGCGGCACAGAAGCCCGGGTCGTACCTTTTTTTCAGGGCATAGGTGGATTGGCCGCAGGCAGTATAAACTGCAGCAATGGGAAGCAGAATGCAAAGGAGGAGGCGCCTGTGCCAGTCCATATTGAGTCCAAATAAGGGATTTGGGGGAAAAAAGTGCGTAAATGACATGGTGAGGCGCTTATATTGTGGTAATTTTGCGGCCTCAAATTTATCGTTTCTTTCATACATGAATAACACGGAAATCCTATCGCACATCAGAACGCATGCCAAAGCCATCTATGCGAATCTGAGCACAGACGAACTTGTACAGAAAGCCATAGAACGCAAAGAGGGCACACTGGCCAGCACCGGTGCACTGGCGGCGGACACAGGTGAGTTCACCGGCCGCAGCCCCAAAGATAAATTTATGGTGAAGGATGCCACCACTGAGCATACAGCCTGGTGGGGAACGGTAAACCAACCTTTCAGTCCGGAAAATTTTGATGCGCTGCTGCACAAAGTGCTGTCTCACCTGAATGACCGGGAACTGTTTGTGCGTCATGCCTATGCCTGTGCAGATCCCGCCTACCGTCTGAACATTCAGGTGGTAACCGAGAGTGCATACCAGAACCTGTTTGCCAAGCACCTGTTTCTGCGTCCTTCGGCAGAAGAAATACCCACCCTGCCCACCGAGTGGCTCATCATTGCGGCACCTTCATTCAAGGCAGACCCCGCGGTGGACGGAACCCGCCAGCACAATTTCACCATTGTGAATATGAGCCGGAAAATCATTCTGATTGGCGGCAGCGGTTATACCGGCGAAATCAAAAAAGGCATTTTTGGCGTGCTCAATTACATTCTGCCCCAGGAACGCAACGTGCTGAGCATGCACTGCAGTGCAAATATTGGCGAGGCTGGTGATACTGCTGTGTTCTTCGGTCTGAGTGGCACAGGAAAAACCACGCTGAGTGCTGATCCCAACCGCAAACTCATTGGTGACGACGAACATGGCTGGTCAGACACGAATGTATTCAACTTTGAAGGTGGCTGTTATGCCAAATGCGTAAACCTTACAGAAGAGAAAGAGCCTCAGATTTGGAGTGCCATCAAACATGGTGCACTGGTAGAGAATGTGCGTTTCAAAGCCGGTAGCAACGAGGTGGATTATGATGATATCTCAGTAACCGAAAACACGCGGGTGGCCTATCCCATTGAGTATATAGACAACATTGCCGTGCCCTCGGTAGGTGATGCGCCCCGCAATATTTTCTTCCTTACTGCCGATGCGTTCGGTGTGTTGCCTCCCATCAGTAAACTGAATCCGGGCCAGGCCATGTACCATTTCATCAGCGGATATACTGCGAAAGTGGCCGGAACTGAAGCTGGAGTAACCGAGCCACAGGCCACGTTTTCTGCTTGTTTCGGACAGGCATTCCTTCCATTGCACCCCACCAAATATGCCAAAATGTTGGGTCAGAAACTATCTGCCCACCCTGATATCAATGTATGGCTGATCAATACCGGCTGGACCGGCGGACCTTACGGAGTGGGAAGCCGCATGAAACTGCCCTATACCCGCGCCATGATTACTGCTGCGCTGAACGGGGAGCTGAACGGTGTGAATTTCGAAACCCACCCTGTGTTTGGTTTTGCCATGCCTTCGGCCTGTCCCAATGTTCCTGCTGAACTGTTGAATCCCCGCAATACATGGGAAGACAAAACTGCCTACGACAAACAATGCAATAAACTGGCCCAGTTGTTCAATGACAACTTTGCCAAATTTACTGAAGGCGCAAGCGCTGAAATTGTAGCTGCAGCGCCCCGCACAGTAGAGGTAGCCGGTTAACATTTAGTTTTAAACATATCCTGCGGGGCCATTCTTGAAAAAGGGTGGCCCCGTTTACTTTTGGCGCGACTCGCGGATTGATGAACATGGAAATCAGAAGAAACTATCCAAATCCGCACTATGGTTCTTTGCCACCTCCTGTACATTTTGTATTTTCGACCCGAAGCGCCGCGGTATTGAAAAAAATGCCCTGCAAATCTGTGAAAACCATCAACTGAAACACCCCTCCAAATACAGGAATCAATCATGAAAATCAGAATTTTATTTTTGTCCATGCTGGCTTTCGCCGGTCAGCTGGGCGCCGAAACCACCAAAAAAGGCATGCGTTTGCCTTGTCGCATTGTTACGCAGTACGGCATTCGTCCGCTGGAAGATGTGGCTACAGACAAAGCTCTCTGGTCTGTGGGCATGAAAAAGAAGAAAGTAAAAGAAGTGATGGCCTCTTCCGGTGCATCTGCTGTTCCCACAGCCTGGTCTGATTATGACAACCGGTTGGCCAACGGTGTGAATTTCAAGTTTTATAAAATGTATGCCATTGCCCACTACAGCAGCAATGGCAACGAAGCTTACCTGGTGGAAGTGCCGGCCACCGAAAATGCCACTTTGCCTATGGGTTTGAGACCCGCAAAAACGTTTTATGCGCTGATTACGGGTTCTTACCTCAATCTGGATCGTATGTACAATTCCACTACAGATGGTGTACCCGATCAATATTACGCCCCAACGGACTTTTATCCCGGTAAAATGGTTGACTGCCGCATACTTAGCCATGAAGCCATTCAGGTAGATTTTGATCTGGAAGGTGTAAATGAGTGGAGAAAGTATGTGGATGACTGGACTCAGTCTCAAATGGTGGACTATTCTAAATCTTACAACTGGCCCAGCATTTTGGCCGACGACGACCGCAGGGCTTTGTTCGCGGAGTATTTTCCCTACTACAGTTGTTATACAGAAGCCAAATTCTCCGTGGCAGGCACCACCTATTATATTGTACGAATCTCAGCAGACAACAACTACAGTATGCCATCAGACATGGTACCCTACGATGACGATATTTTTATGGTGGTTTCTGAAGATGGACTGGACCTGACCCGGGGATATAATGAAGATTTGGATGGCAGTCCCTATGATTTGACCAATCCGGAAGAAGAAGAAGAGGAAACCGAGGAAGCACCGGACGTATCTCCCGGAGACAAGCTGGATTGCCGCATCGTAGACCGGGGTGACCTGCACAGCACACCCAACCTGGAAAATGAACGGGAAGCATTGTCTGAATTTTTCGGAGATTCAGAACTGGAGCAGGTGATTGAATACAGTACCGAAGCCAATTGGCCCGAAGGCATTAACACACTGGGAGAACGGGGAGACAACGATGACTATTTTAAATACTACACAACCCATGCAGTGGCCAAATTGAGTTCAGACAATCTGTATATCCTTGAAATTACCCCTGAGGACAACCAGCATATGCCCCTGGAAATGAGACCTGACCAAACCATTTATTTTGTCATTGGTGCCGGAGGAGTGAAATTCGACCGTTGTTATGACCCTGAGGAAGACGGGGAAGTGTACAGTGACAAAGTGGCTCCGGCTAAGGAGGAAACCGTTCCTGCCCGCCCCAAGGGGGATGTGAAGCGGCCCATACCCACCATTGAAAAAAAGAACGACGAAAGGAAAAAGTAAGTTCGTCTGAACAAAATATAGAAAAGGAGCTGCACCAATCAGCTCCTTTTTTTGTGATATCCATTCAGGGTTTTACGCCTTGAGAACAGGGCTGTATCTTTGCGGTTCCTATGTCCGGCAGTCTAGAAATCAAACAACAGTTTCTCAATTTTTTTGCATCCAAAGGCCACCGCATTGTGCCTTCAGCCCCAATTGTGGTAAAAGGCGACCCCACACTGATGTTTACCAATGCCGGTATGAATCAGTTTAAGGATTATTTTCTTGGCAATGCTGCTGCACCTTATACCCGTGTGGCCGATACCCAGAAATGTTTGCGTGTGAGTGGCAAACACAACGATCTGGAAGAGGTGGGGCATGACCATTACCACCACACCATGTTTGAGATGCTAGGCAACTGGAGTTTTGGTGACTATTTCAAGAAAGAAGCCATACACTGGGCATGGGAACTGCTCACAGAAGTGTATCAGTTGCCTAAGGACAGACTGTATGTAACTGTATTTGAAGGAGACGCAGGTGAAAATCTCGCCTTTGACCAGGAAGCATGGGATATTTGGAAAGAGCTGTTGCCGGAAAGCCGGATATTAAAAGGAAACAAAAAAGACAATTTCTGGGAAATGGGAGATACCGGCCCATGCGGTCCCTGCACCGAAATACACTACGATGGAAGATCGGATGCTGACCGCTCAGCAAAAGACGGAGCTCATTTTGTAAATGCCGACCACCCCGATGTGATTGAAATCTGGAACAACGTGTTCATGGAATTCAACCGCAAAGCCGATAAATCTCTGGAACCACTGCCCGCCCGACATGTGGATACCGGCATGGGTTTCGAACGGCTCGTGCGCATTATTCAGGGGAAAAGCAGCAATTACGACACGGATATTTTTTCATTCATCATTGATGAAACAGCAGCCATCTGTGGCAAAACCTATGGGCAGAATGAGCAACAGGACATTGCATTCCGTGTGATTGCAGACCATTGCCGGGCCGTGAGTCTTTGTATTGCCGACGGACAGTTGCCGTCAAACACCGGTGCAGGTTATGTGATACGCAGAATTCTGCGCAGGGCGGTGCGTTATGGTTTCAGCTATCTGGGGCTTAGTACCCCGTTTGTGCACAAACTCATACCGGCATTGGCAGAATATTTCAGCGCCTCTTTTGGCGAACTTAAAGCGCAACAGGATTTTGTGATGCGGGTTATCCGGGAAGAAGAGGCATCTTTTTTCCGCACATTGAGCACCGGAATGGGGTTGTTGAATCAGTATTTCGCTGCCAATCCCGGTAAAAGCATTGATGGCAAAACCGCCTTTGAATTGTATGATACTTTTGGGTTTCCGCTGGATCTTACCCAACTGATAGCCCGTGAAAAAGGGGTTACTGTGGACCATGAAGGTTTTGAATCTGAATTGCAGGTGCAGAAGGCCAGAAGCCGCAGTGATGCCAACAAGGAAACGGGTGACTGGATGGTACTCATGCCCGATGCGGAAGAGGATTTTATAGGGTATGACCATTTACAGGCCCATGTGCGTATAAGCCGTTACCGAACCGTAAAACTGAAGGGAAAAGACCAGTACCAGATGGTACTGAATCTGAGCCCGTTCTATGCTGAAAGCGGCGGGCAGGTGGGAGATACAGGTACACTGGAAGGCAACGACGGTGAGGTAATACGTGTGTTTGATACCCAAAAGGAAAACAAACTGCATATCCTCATCTGCGATAAACTGCCGGCCAATGACAAGCAGGTATTTACGGCCCGGGTTGATGAAGTGCGCCGTGCTTATATCAGCAATAACCACAGTGCCACCCATCTTATGCATGCAGCATTGAAATCCGTGTTGGGAGTGCATGTTGCACAAAAAGGCAGTTTGGTAAACGAGGAGCATCTGCGCTTTGATTTTTCCCATTTCAGCAAAATGGAGAAAAAGGAAATTGAAAGGGTAGAGGAATTGGTGAACGAAAAAATCCGCGCGGCGATTCCCCTGACCGAGCACAGGGAAATGCTGCTGGACGACGCCATTTCAATGGGGGCTACTGCTTTATTTGGTGAGAAGTACGGCGACTCAGTGCGGGTAATCGTTTTCGATGAGAAATTCAGTATGGAGTTGTGTGGTGGTACGCATGTGCCCAACACCAGCCATATCGGATTGTTTAAAATTACAGCAGAAACCAGTGTGGCTGCAGGTGTGCGGCGCATAGAAGCGGTGACCGGTCTGGAAGCATTAAAACTGCTGAATGCGTTGCAGGAAAAAGAAGCTACCCTGGCGGAGATGCTGGGCAATCCGCGGGATGTGGTGCAGGCCGTGGAGAAACTGCTGGCAGAGAAAAACGAATTGCAACACCGTCTGGAAACACTTGAGCATGAGAAAGCACTGGCAGAAAAGGCAAAATTGCTCGGAAAAATTCAATCGGTAGCAGGTGTGAATGTAGTCATAGAAAAACTGAGTTTGCCCAATGGCGATACAGCAAAACACATTGCATTTCAGTTGAAAAATGAGGTAGGCAACCTGTTTTGTGTCCTCGCTTATGAAGCCGGCGGAAAACCAGGCATTGCAGTAATGATCAGTGATGAACTTGTGGCTGCTAAGGGCTGGGATGCCAGCACCATTGTACGTGATCTGGCCAAAGAAATACAGGGTGGCGGGGGCGGACAGAAATTCTTCGCAACTGCCGGAGGAAAAGACCTTGCAGGTCTGGACAGGGTAGTGGCTAAAGCCGCTGACTTTATTCAATAATCCGGTCCTGGACATAAACCAGTTTGAAGATTGCGGATACAGTATACCTGCAATTCTTTAGATTTGATACCTGTTGATGTATGTGGTTATCATGGTGATAGGAATTGTTCGCTTATGTTCCATTTTCGTTATACTTACCGTTTTTACCGGTTGTTTACAAAATACTACTCCTGCCACCACCACTTATCCTGAAAAACAGGAAAAGACAGCATCGCCTTTACAAGATACATTGCCAAATTATAACGGGCCATTTATCAAGGGAAATAAATACTATGTAAAGTATGCTAACGGAAGTTTGAAAATATGGTATCTGGACAGCTTGCAACCATTTTACGGCTATCTGCATAAAATTTCCGGGGACTTTGACGGAGACGGAAAACAGGAAACACTGGAAGAGAAAATGCTGGATTCTGCCGGAAATCCCACTACTGTTTTTTTTCAGTATGGTCCCGACATTTACGATTGCAGAAAGTTGATGGATTTGCAGAAAAAGCGTTGGGTATTTGTATCCGAAAACAAGAAATTCAATTCCCCGGAAGCTCAAATCGGACCCGTGGTTTCGATTCACAATCTGGGTGACCTGGATGGGAATGGAACGGATGAAATAGGTATAACGCCTCAAAACTGGGACTTTTCCAACATGTGCCATTTTTATGTTTACACTTTTCAGAATGGAATATGGAATGAATTATTGACTTTTTCATTCAACGAATCTTTTTGGTGGGGAAAACAACCCGCTTTAAATATTCAATTGCAGGTACCGGAAAAGTGCAGGAAATTTATTGCAGATAGTGTATTTACATCGCCATGGCAAAGAAAATTGCGCAATGATTATGAACAGAAATGCCCTGCAGTGAAAAAAGCAGGGTATAAAAAAGTGCTAGCCATAGTGTTTTGCAGGGGAATCTGGAATGAATATATATTAAATGTTGGTAAGATAGGGCAACCCAATCTATTCGCATGTCCTGACTAAATATTGAATCAGGGCGGGGAAATCCAAATCAGCGGCACAGGTAAGCTCTGATTTGATGGCCATGACTGACCAAAATCATGAAATTCTGATCACCTTTTTGGTTTCGAAAAATTCTTCATCAAACAAGGAAGAAATGGGGGTAGCCAGCATTTTTAGTTTGGGTTGAATAGTCAGCAGGTCTTTCATTTCCTGATCCAGATCGCCACCTTTCAGCAGAAAAAAACAGGCCCGGTTTTTCCAGTGACCCAGCATCCATTTCCATAAATCCGACATGGGGGCAACCGCCCTGGCAGTAGCAATGTCAAATTTCTGTTCCAGGCTTTCGGTGCGGGAATTTACCCCCTGTGCATTGGTCAATTCCAGCACTTCAATCACTTCCTGCACGACCCGTATTTTTTTTCCAATGCTGTCGCAAAGGGTAAATTGTGTTTTTGGAAACAGGATGGCCAGCGGAATACCGGGAAACCCTCCCCCGGTGCCTATGTCTATCACCGACTGCCCCGGTTGAAACGGACAAACCCTGGCCAGGGCCAGACTGTGCAGTACATGGTGGAGGTAAAAATTATCAAAATCCTTGCGGGAAATCATGTTTACCCTTTCATTGTGATGAGCATACAAGGGTTGCAGTTGCAGGATTTTGTGTCTGCTGTTTTCGTCCAGTTCAGGGAAGTATTTGAAAACAATGTCTGCGCTTACCATACTGGTTTTTTTGTAAAGAAGGAAGCTATCCCGGCAATGACGTACCAGAAGGTGTACATTAAATTCCAGACGGGGTAGGAGAATCCAAATCCCTGAATACCCAGAATTCTGGCTTTTTTAGCAGTGATAATCCATTCTGGTATGAGTTTGACAAACAGAAAAAACAAAGGATATGGCCACCAGGCGCCAAGAATGAACCAAACAGGAATGCATATCCAGAATAGGAGTTGGGCTATGGGAAAACCGGCCAGACTGCGTTTTACCGCTGACGGATAATACTTACCCACCCACATATGCCTTTTTTTCTGTCGCCACCACTCGCGCCATGTGGCTTTGGGCGCCGATGAGGTAATGGCTTCTGCACTGATGCAAACAGCTACATTTTTAGTGTTGGCTGCCTGTTGCACAAAAAGATCATCGTCACCGGCCGGCAGGTGATGGTGGGCCGAAAAGCCCCCGGCCTGGTCATATACTTTTCGGGTGTAAGCCAGGTTCCTGCCCACACCCATGTATGGTTTTCCTGCAAGTGCAAATCCCAGATAATGCAAGGCTGTGAGCAGGGTTTCCCACTGAATCATCGAACCCAAAATTCCTTTGCTCTTGGTATACGGGGAGTAGCCGAGCACAATTTCAGCCCCTGAACCAAATCCTGCTGCCATTTCACTCAGCCAGTTTTCTCCGGCTGGAATACAATCAGCATCCGTTAGCACGAAATGGTTGTACCGGGCTTTTTTAAAGCCAAGGGTAAGAGCCAGTTTTTTTCCGTGCATTTTAATGTACTCGGCATCCAGCAGAACATAGCCCAGCCGCGGTTCATTCTCCAGCATAGGCGTAATCCAGGCGCTGGTGCCATCTGTGCTGCCATCATCTGCTATGACCACTTCAAATTCCGGATAATTCTGAGACAACCACAGAGGGAGGTGTTTCTGCAGATTCTTCAATTCATTGCGTGCAGCAATAACCAAGGAAACCGGTGGCAATTTGCCGGCGGTATGATGAGTGATTTTTACCCTGCGGAAATAACGAAAGAAATAAAACCAACTGATGATGATGCAAAAGAGAATGATGCCAGCGCAAACAAAATCAGACGGATTTGGAAAAGGCGGAATAAACACGGTACAGGCGGCTATGAAAGACGCAAAATTACCAGTGACGGTTCAATAGTTGTTCACAGTTTTCAGCCACGGAATCCGATACCGCCACCGGGTGTGGATGGCTTGTTTTCTGTGTCGAATTCTGCCACGTCGGCCAGGGTTAGCGTTTTTGTGGCCTTGGCGGTCTGTTTGTTTTTGGGGAGCTCACTCAGCCTGAGATGTTGGTTACGGATGGCTTCCTCTATCACTTTACGCACACTTCGACCGTTGCCGAAATATTTATCCCTGTTTTTATATAGGAATTCTATGTATTTTTTCAAATGACCACTTGCTTCGGCATCGGGCTCTATGCTGTTTTCCGACAGTTGATTGATGGCAATGGTGAACAATTCGTCCGGATCGAAATCTTCGAAATAGAACACACGGTCGAATCTGCTTTTCAGCCCCGGGTTGCTTTCCATGAATTTTTCCATGTTTCCGGTATAGCCTGCAGCGATTACGATGAATTCACCCCGACGGTCTTCCATCCGTTTCAGCAGGGTTTCTATGGCTTCCCGGCCAAAGTCGGAGGAACCTCCGTCACTCAGACTGTAGGCTTCATCAATAAACAGGACACCACCGATTGCTTTATTTACCAAATCGCTGGTTTTGATTGCGGTTTGTCCCACATATCCACCCACAAGACTCTGACGGTCGCATTCAACCAGATGTCCGCGTTCCAGAATGCCCAGGGCTTTGTAAATCTGCGCCAGAATGCGGGCAACGGTGGTTTTACCTGTACCCGGATTTCCGCTGAAAACGCTGTGTAGTGAAAATGTTTTACGCACATCTTTACCCTGTTCCTTGTAATAGCGCACCAGTTTAACCAGTTCATCTATGTCCTGTTTTACCTTAGACAGGCCAATCATGGATTTCAGCTTGTTCAGCGACTCTTTGAGCAGGTCTTCGTCTATCGGGATTTCAGGCAGTATGCCCTGTTCGGTACGCAGAATTTTTTCCAGATCTGCGGATTCTATGGTACTCAGTTGTTCCTTTGTCAGGTCTTCGGGTTTTTGAGTTTTCATGACCCGCAGACCCAGGTTCATCTTGGCCTCGTCAACGATGCTGTTTACCAGCCGGGCATTGCCGAAGAATTTATCCCGTGCCCTGTATTTATCGGTCAGGAATTTCTGCAGGGTTTCCAGAGAAGCTTCGTTGAAATCCACACCCCGTTTTCCGGCAGCAAATTTGGCAATTTGTACCAATTCCTGCGGAACATAGTCCGGGAAATCATAGTACATATTGAAACGGCTTTTCAGTCCGGGGTTGGACTCAAGAAATACATCCATTTCTTCTGGGTAACCGGCAACGATGATGGCAATGTCCGAGCTGTCACTCAGTTCTTTGAGCAATACTTCTATGGCTTCGCGCCCAAAGTCTTTGCTGTCTTCGTCTTTACGGGCAAGACTATATGCCTCGTCTATGAACAGTATACCGTCTTTGGCCTTTTTAATTGCCTCTTTGGTTTTCGGTGCTGTTTGGCCAATAAATTCTGCAACCAGGTCCCCACGGTCTACTTCGTGCACATGTCCTTTTTTCAACAGTCCCAGTTCCTTATATATCTTGCCGAGCAAACGTGCCACTGTGGTTTTGCCTGTCCCGGGATTTCCGCGGAATACAGCGTGCAGGTTGATTTTATCTGATTCTTCGAAACCTTTTTCCCTGCGCAATGCCATGAAACGCAGGTAATCACTGTATTCATGAATTTTGCGTTTGATGGGTGCCAATCCTATTAACTGATCCAATTCCACCATCACCTCTTCAAAATTCTGGGGTTCGCGGGTGGTGGTCTCTTTTCTGGTATTCGGATCTGTATCTCCACCTGCTGAATCGTCATCCTCATCATCCATATGGATGAATTCAATCTGAGTCATGGGTTGGAAATCTTCCTCGGTGGCTTCCACATAATCATCGCCGATTTCAAAGGGCATGCTGGCCAGCAGTTCGTCCATGAAAACTATTTCTGCATAGTAATCACCTCTTGCCCATGTGCCCACGATATCAGAGCCCCAACCAATGGTTGCAGAGAAAAAATCTTCCGAGGGTTTGATGAAAAACAGTTTGGTGACTGAGCCTTTCAGATAACCGCTGCTGGTGCGGAAGTTGAACATGAGTTCCACCGGCATGTCTGCACTTTTGCGTGTCAGGTTTTTACAATTGACTTCTACCCATACATACCGGGTATTCATGGCATTGAATACCGTATAGTAGCGGCGGTCCTCAGATTTTGTATTTTCATCCGGGCCTTCGTACAACTTCACCGACTCGATTTTAAAGTACGGATTCATACCTGGCCGCACCATTCCTATATTTTCTACGTAGAAAGTACGTGTGGCGATCATTTCATCCTCTACCCATGCTTCCCAGCGGTATACTCCCGCTTTCCAATAGGCTCCGGGGGTTTTTACGCCCCAGCCTTCACGCACATAAATCATGGCATCGGAGGTGTCAATCTGCCGGTCGCAATTCAGGTCGCAGATTTCGTTGTTTTGCTCATCAAAGCATTTCAACTGCATTTTCAGACGCCAGCTTTTCTCGTCGAACCGTTTGTTGTGCAGCGAAACCTCACAATACAGATAGGCAAGTTCCTGCTCATCGAACACACTCCGGTACTTCTTGGTATTGTTCGCTAACCACTCTGTACTGCAGTAGGTTTTTATATCTTTAAACTTAAAGTTGTCTTTGCTCATTGGGGGTTCAATATTAATCAGGATTCACCTTTATAGCAATACAACAAAGGTTAAGCCACAATCCCTGCGAAAATTTCAATAAATGATAAAAGGCTGACAAAACGGCGAATGGGATCTAACCTTCCTCGTTGAAATACAACTTGTAAAATTTTCTGCCATCAGGGTCTACGCCTTTTTCTATCTGATTGTGGTTTCCATGGATGTATACATGAAAATTCTTGTCCAGTTTCAAAACACTTTTAAATATGCGGGCCTGTCTTTTTACGGCCTGACTGGCGATTTCGAAAGATTCTGCAGCGGGCATATTGTTATAGCTGCTGTAGTCTTCGTCGTATTTCAGGAATGAGTCTATAATTCTCGGTTCTTCAAAAACGGTTTCCGCAAATTCATTTTTATCAAATTGCTCATTGTTTTTGAAATATTCCAGAGACCTTGAAAGCAAATCAATGCTTTCGGTGCGTGAAACCGGAAACTCTTCAGGCATTTCTTTGGTTACAAATTCGCGGGTCATTTTCAACACATGCTGGGTTTGGTTGTATTCATCCACAGCTGGTTTTACCTGTAAAAGGTCCGATTTCCAAACCATTCCCAGCGGATTTTTACCCTGCTCCTGAAGGAACACCGGGTTTTGTTCTTCTCCGTTGTCCAGAATAAGAGCACCCAGTTCCATATTTTTAACCGGTATTCCTGTATGATTTTCCACTCCCGAACGATTTTCGTTCCAGACCGTTTTTATAAAACGGTCTTTGACACTGCTGAAAAAAACTGCCACACCATTCATTTCGCGGTAACCATGCATAACATGGGTGAGAAAACAAACAAACAAATCACCCGGTTTGCCCTGTGCCTTTGTTACCTGCTGATGCCATAGCTCGGCGAGCCGCACCGATTGTAAATACAAATCACGGGGATTGGCCAAAATCGATTGTATAATATCATCCGTCTCGTTCTTTTCAGGGGTTAATACCCAGGATTCAGGATTTTTAAATGCACCGGATATGAGTTGTTTCAGCGCAAAGGCTGATTCTGCATCGGATAAATCAGCCAGCCCGGCAGACAAGGTCAGGGGCTCGTCCATTTCCGGATTGCCGGTGCGGTGCAATGCAGTGTACAGGATTTGAATATTGGACAGGTCGGGCATAGAATGAACAGGCAATGATACAATTTAACCCGGATTATGCATTAGAAATTTAACTTTCTGAAGTACCGTGTGAAGTCAGGTATAGATGAATCCGGTTAACCTCCTGAAATTCTCTGATTGTTTTGAAACTATGCTGTGTTTCATTTCAAAACAGGGTATGAAATGAAAGGGTCTTGAAATGCAAAAGAGTTCTGAGAAATGTGTTCTCAAAACCCTTGGTTAAAAAGTCGGGGAGACAGGATTCGAATGGCGGGGCGTGCCCGCCATCGCGGGTAAAACCCCGCGGCCTGCGACCCTTCCGACCAGAGTGGGAATGCGCTGCCAGCATGCGCTGGATCAAAGGTGTTAACGGTGGAAGGGTATGGAATAGTCAATAAACAAAAAAAGGGTTCTGAGATTGAAGTCTCAAAACCCTTGGTTAATAAGTCGGGGAGACAGGATTCGAATGGCGGGGCGTGCCCGCCATCGCGGGTAAAACCCCGCGGCCTGCGACCCTTCCGACCAGAGTGGGAATGCGCTGCCGGCATGCGCTGGATCAAAGGCGCTAACGGTGGAAGGGTATGGAATAGTCAATGAACAAAAAAGGGTTCTGAGAGTGAAGTCTCAAAACCCTTGGTTAATAAGTCGGGGAGACAGGATTCGAACCTGCGACCCTCTGCTCCCAAAGCAGATGCGCTACCGGCCTGCGCTACTCCCCGAAAATATTCAGATACTCAAAGTAGTATCCCTAATCTCTATCCACCACTCAGGCTGCTACCCTTCCGTCTAAGGACGGCCTGCGCTGCTCCCCTTTTTGTTCAGGTTTGAGTTTTCTCGCGACCCCGACAGGATTCGAACCTGTGACCTACTGCTTAGAAGGCAGTTGCTCTATCCAGCTGAGCTACGAGGTCTCAAACAGGGTGCAAAGGTAAAGGTTTCAGTCTGGAGTTTTACTCAAAGTTTGAGATTTCCGTTCCGGATTACCCTGCAAAAATATATGAGCACCTGTGTTCCTGCGCCCTGCCCAATGCCCAAACGCCTGATGGAACAGGTTGGATTCCTGGCAAAAGGGAGGCCATCCAATCCTTTTTTACGGCATCTGCCGTGCTACCCGTTTTTTTTGCCACCACATGGCTGTATACACCAAGCGCACCCTCGCAAAAACAGAACTTCACACCATCTTCCTGAAGTTCGTTGATTCCTATAAATATTCTGTCGTTTCCAGGAATTTTAAAAGTACCTGGCTCTGGTTTCCAAAATGGATTTTTGATGGCTGGCTTATCGGTATTGGGGTCGTTGGCTTTGAAAATCTCACCAAACTGATACTTTTCCCAGACAGGATGGTCAAAAGCATAGGCAATTGCAGAATGGCGCAGCACCACCACTACACAACAGTCAGAATAAGGGGTACCCACAGATTCATTGGAACCAAGAAATACCCTTGGCCAGGCAAAAGGCATAATTCCATTTGGGTGGGGAACGTCAAACACAACCCGGTGTCGTCCTTTGATGGATTCAAACCATTTGACCGCTGGGTGTTTGGCATTTGTCGCTGCTTCCAGGTCCTGGGTCTGTATTCCCAAAATGGCCAAACCGGCGGCGAGTTTTTTTAAAAATCCCCTGCGGTTGCCACTTGATGATTCGTCGGGTAGTAAAATCTCATTCATTCCGGCAATTTACAGATTATTCAGTTGAACTCGGATTTCTGTGGATAGCTCACTTCGTTCGCTGATCCCGGCAGAGGGAGAGAAGCAAACCATTTCAGGCCTTTCTGGCGAAAGGCATCAGACCAGGCATAAAATCACATGGTTTTAGTCAGGTGGAATTCTGTTGGATGATGGCGGGATTAGATCACTTTGTTCGCTGATCCCGGGAGGGTGGAGAAGCAAATCATTTCAAGCCTTTCAGGCGAAAGGCATCAGACCGGGAATGAAATCACAGGGTTTTAGTCTGGAGAAGTTTGTTGACAGTTGGGGCGGGATTAGCTCACTTCGTTCCCTGATCCCGGTAGGGTGGAGAAGCAAACCATTTCAAGCCTTTCTGGCGAAAGGCTTTTTATGCCCCTGCTCCACTTCGCTTGCCTGCCGAAAGGGCAGGCAGACTCGTGAATCAGGGGCATAAAAAAACCCTGCTTGCGCAGGGTTGAAATGGTTTGCGGTGAGGGCGGGATTCGAACCCGCGGTACGGTTTCCCGTACGTCAGTTTAGCAAACTGGTGGTTTCAGCCTCTCACCCACCTCACCAACGGGGCTGCAAATATAGAAGGAAATTAAATAAAAATATAGCAATTGAAAAAAATGGTGGGCTCAAAGTGCCGTCTACCCTGAAACACAGAAAAATTGTCCGTATTTTTGCGGTTTATACATGGTTCAAACCATTGTGCAGATATGAATATCAGAATTACCCTACCGGATGGTGCAGTAAAGGAAGTTCCTCAGGGGATTTCTGCGCTTGACATTGCCAGAATGATTAGTGAGGGATTGGCGAGGAATGTACTCGCAGCGCGTGTAAACGGGAAGGTGCAGGATGCAGCATTGCCCCTGAATGAGGATGCAGAATTGCAACTCCTTACCTGGAACGATACGGATGGTAAAAAAACTTTCTGGCACAGCAGCGCACACCTATTGGCCGAGGCACTGGAGGCACTTTATCCGGGAATTAAACTGGGCATAGGTCCGCCTATAGACAATGGATTCTACTACGACATTGATTTTGGAGACTACAAATTCAGCAGTGAAGACTTTGCCAAAGTAGAAGCCAAAATGACTGAACTTGCCAAGCAGGAGAACACATTTCTGCGCAGCGAAGTGGCAAAAGCCGATGCTATTGCCTATTTCACAGAAAAAAATGACCCCTATAAGCTGGAGCTGATTCAGGATTTGGCAGATGGGGAGATTACTTTTTATCAACAGGGCAATTTTACCGACTTGTGCAGGGGCCCGCATATCCCGAATACCGGATTTATCAAGGCCATAAAAATTCTGAATACGGCCGGGGCTTATTGGCGTGGCAGTGAAAAAAACAAACAGCTCACCAGGGTGTATGCCATCACCTTTCCCAAGCGCGCAGAGCTGGACGAACATCTGCAGATGCTGGAAGAAGCCAGAAAACGGGACCACCGCAAACTGGGTAAAGACCTGGAAATTTTCACGTTTGACGATGATGTTGGTCCAGGTTTGCCTTTGTGGTTGCCAAATGGTGCTCAAATGATAGAAACCCTGGAGACCTTTGCCAAGAAAACAGAGAAGGAAGCCGGCTATCAGAGGGTGAAAAGTCCGCACATAGCCAAAGAAAGCATGTATCTGAAAAGCGGGCACTTGCCTTATTATGCGGAAAGCATGTTTCCACCCATGGAACTGGACGGTGAACGCTATTACCTGAAAGCCATGAACTGTCCGCATCATCACAAGATTTTTGCGGCCCAGCAGCACAGCTATAAGGATTTGCCCCTGCGCTATGCAGAATACGGCACCTGTTACAGATACGAACAAAGCGGTGAGCTCTTTGGACTCATGCGGGTGCGGAGCCTCACCATGAATGATGCACATATTTACTGCACCGAAGCCCAGTTTGAGCAGGAGTTTATGGCAGTGAATGCACTGTATCTGAAATATTTCAAGGTGTTTGGCATAGAAAAGTATGTCATGCGTTTCAGCAAACACGACCCGGCCAAACTTGGGCAGAAGTACATGAATATGCCTGAAAAATGGCAGAAAACCGAGGAAATGGTGCGCAAAGTTTTGGTTTCATCTGGGATTCCCTTTGTTGAAGTAGAAGATGAGGCGGCATTTTACGGACCCAAAATTGATATTCAGATCTGGAGTGCGATAGGAAGGGAATTTACCCTGGCCACCAATCAGGTGGATTTTGCCCAGGCCGAACGGTTTGATTTGTATTTCACCAATGAGAAAAGCGAAAAAGAACGTCCGCTGATTATACATCGTGCACCTTTAAGTACCCATGAAAGATTTATAGGGTTCCTGCTTGAACACTACGCAGGTAATTTTCCTGTTTGGCTGGCACCCAGGCAGGTAGTTGTGCTTCCCATCAGCGACAAATACATGGACTATGCACAATCGCTTTGTGGTTTCCTGAAAAAGTACGATATTCGCGCCTTCGTTGACGAAAGGGCGGAAAAAGCGGGCAAAAAAATCCGTGACGCCGAAGTAGCCAAAATACCATACATGCTCATTGTAGGCGAGAAAGAAGCCGGAAGTGGGGAAGTATCGGTACGAAAGCACGGAGGTACCGACCTGGGGTCAATGAACCAACTAGCATTTGCCGAATTGATACAAGCTGAAACTGAAATTTAAAAGATACGTTGAGTACAAACAGAAATTTTAGGGGTCCCCGCCCGAAAGTGGCCCTGCACCGTATAAACGAACATATTACGGCCGAGCAGGTAAGGGTGGTAGGCGAAAACATAGAGCAAGGTATCTATCCTACGGCAAAAGCACTGGAAATGGCATACGCGCTGGGTTCAGATCTCGTAGAGATTTCACCCAATGCTGAACCTCCGGTGTGCAAGGTGGTTGATTACAATAAGTTTCTTTACGAGCAGAAGAAGAAGAAGAAAGAATTAAAGGCCAGCACTGTAAAGCAACTTGTAAAGGAAATACGATTCGGCCCGAATACCGATGATCACGATGTGGACTTTAAACTGAAGCACGCACGTAACTTCCTGGAAGAAGGAAACAAGGTAAGGGCTTATGTGATGTTTCGCGGCAGAACAATCGTGTACAAACAACGCGGGATTGATTTGCTGATGCGTTTTGCAAATGCCCTGATTGATGAGGGATATGCAAAAATGGAAATGGAACCCAAGGAGGAAGGCAAAAAAGTAGCCATTATGCTCGCCCCCAAAGGTTCAAAAAAGTAAGAATAATTAAACAGAAAGACGGATATGCCTAAAATGAAGACCAATTCCAGTGCAAAAAAACGGTTCAAAGTAACCGGCACTGGTAAAGTGACCCGCGCCAAAGCCTTCAAGAATCACATTCTGACCAAAAAGGCCACGAAACGCAAACGCCACCTGGGCCACGACGGAATCGTGAGTGACTCGGATATGGGCAATGTGAAATTCATGCTGCGCCTCGGAAAATAAACCAATTAAAAAAAACCTGGCCGTAGCCCGTAAAGTCAAAAGACATCCTCTTTTGCGCTAATGCCATTAAACTAAAACAATATGCCAAGATCAGTCAACAATGTTGCGAGCCGTGCTCGCCGGAAGAAAACCCTGAAACAAGCCAAAGGCTATTTCGGAAGAAGAAAAAATGTATGGACCGTTGCGAAGAACACCATCGAAAAAGGTCTTACCTATGCGTACCGTGACCGCCGCGCCAAAAAGCGTGAGTTCCGTGCGCTGTGGATCGTACGTATCAACGCTGCCTGCCGTGAAAACGGGATTTCCTATAGCCAGTTTATGGGCAAGCTGAACAACAGCGAATTGAACATCAACCGCAAAGTTCTGGCCGATTTGGCTATGAATGATTCGGCTGCGTTCAAAGCAGTATTTGAGCAGGTGATGAATGCCCACACGGTGGCCCCTAAGCCAAAGAAAGCTGCAAAAGCAGTTGCCGTTGAAGCTCCGGTAGAAGAAACAAAGGCTGAAGAGCCTGCTACCGAGCCTACTGCAGAATAATATAATCTGTATAAGGGCTGTGTGCTGCATACAGCCCTCATCGGGATGTAGCGCAGTCCGGTAGCGCACTACGTTCGGGACGTAGGGGTCGCTGGTTCGAATCCAGTCATCCCGACCCAAAGAAGCCCTGGCGAATGCCAGGGCTTCTTTTTTTCGCGACAAGTCTGCATCGACGCAGGAGATGCATGCGCAGTTGCTGAACTCCAGAAGCAGAAACCACCTGTTTAGCAAAACAAATTGCTGAAACCGTCAAAATTTTGCCCGGGATGTTTGGAAATCAAATGAATATATCCTTACTTGCAACTATGCGGGGGGCTGCCTGGGGAATTCTATTCCTCTTTTTTCATGTGTTATCTGGCCAATATGTTGACACGGTTGAAGGCAAAATAACGGTGTTTTACAACAATCCATCCAGGTTTCACTATTCCTTGTTTGTGGGTTCCGGATTTGAAACACAGAGCATGGAAGGCTCAGTGATATTGCCAAATATATATGCAGAAGCACATGTAAAACCTGTAAACTGGATGGTGTTACATGGCTACGCCAATCAACAATTGCAACTGGGCTGGCAGTTTCAAAAAATCCGCGATACGAGGAATTTTGAGGTGGGACTTCGGTTGTACCCATTTAAGAAACGCATGGAAAAATGGCGCACATTTACCACCGGCAACAAAGTCTGGAACTATGATTTCCATTTTCCGGTTCAGGCAGACTGGCAGTTTGGTTTAACAGGTTCATACAGGTTTGGTTCAGGAGTTTTTAACTCTGGCCTGGATGAAACCACTGCGATACGGTTTGAGAACCGTAAGACCGGCAAAACTGAGTTTCTGGAAAACGCCGCCGTTCCCTATACCTTTTCTGAATATACAGCAGGTTTTTCGCTGTCAACATCCAGTTTTATGAAACTCAGGGCACATTTGCCTACCCAGGTAAGTAAGTTCCGTCGTATACATACATTTACAGAATTTCGGGTAGAAGCCATTTTCCGGGGAATTCAGAATTACGATACCCTGATCCACCGCCTGCCTTTTTCCGATGCACCAGCTTATATACCTTACGGAGTCAGGATTTCGAAACGCGAGAACTGGGGCTTCAGGGTGGCCGGGTTTTTCCGCCGCCGACTGGTGGGGATGAAAGTAGAATGTGGGGTAAGACCTGGCATACAGTACCGCTTTTCCAGCGCTGAGAAAGCCAGTATTATGGATCGTAGTTTTCTTCTTCTGGGGGTCGGAATCGGCTGGATGTAATTTTTGGTAAACTATTTGCTTCTATATTTCGTCTGATATACGAATGCGTTTCATTTTATTGTTTTTTATCGCTGCACAAAGCCTCATTGCTTTTGCCCAGCCGGCTTCCACAGAGGATTCAAGAGACAGCGTGTTTACACGTTGTAAGTTACTGGACAATCCGGGATTTACTTACCGTCTCGAGGCTCAGGAGTACATTACCAATGAGAATGACTTTTTTCTGGATGTAACGAATGATACCCAGTATCTGCATTTTATCCGCACAGGCCCTTTGCAGTTTGATATGCACTATTCGGCAGACGAAGCGGGTAAACATACCCTCAAAACAACAGATTCCCTCAGAAAAATGCATTATAAGCTTCGCTTTTCTCCTGCGGGTAAGGTGGTGGAGTTGGTAAACTGGGAAGATTTTCGCGATGTGATTATTTCCGGGTTATCCGCACAGGTCAGGGCAGGTCTGCTTACCTCTTCGGATTTTCAGGACAGAATCAAAGTAATCAATAAAGAAAACATCATGCGGCGCATTGCCATGGAAGACATCAATTACCTGTTTGCATTGTATGGCGATACCGTGATTGTGGATGCGGAGTATATTCGGGTAAAACCTGTACGGTCCCCGTTTACAGGTGAGGATGTGTACATTACAGGCAATATGAAAGTGGAAAAACCACCCGGAACAAAGAACACCATTCTGATGAATGCAAAAAATCAGGCGGGGCCGGCAGAAAAACCACTTTTGTTGCAGGATTGCAAGGAGTATCGGAAGCAAAATGCACCGGAAGACCAACCCCTTACAGAAATCACCAGTGTGGGATTAAACAGTGAGCAGGCTTACCAATATAACCGGGCACAGCAGCAGATGGTGAAAGTTACTTTTTCCGATGTGCTTGCCATCAATATGCAGTCCCGCGGAAATATCCGCATTTATACCCTCTGGGATATTAAAGACAAAAAATAAGAGCCTGCTGTTTGCAGACTCTTATCAACTCAGGTTCATTTATACTTACTGGCTGAATATCAGGTCTGTACCCTGATAATCCAGGTTGATGTGGCCATCTTTTGAGAGTTCACCCGCCAGTATTCGTTTGCTCAATTCATCAAGTACGCGTTTTTGAAGCACCCTTTTCAGCGGCCTTGCGCCAAACTGCGGGTCGTAACCCAACTGTGCAAGCCAATCAATTGCATCTTCCGAGCAACTCAGTGTCACATTTACCTCCAGCAGCCGTTTGCGGATATCATCCATCTGCATTTTAACAATTTCACGGATATGTTCTCTGCTCAGGGGTTCAAACATCACCACTTCATCAATTCTGTTCAGAAACTCCGGACGGATGCTGCGTTTCAGCAATTCAAACACCTGTGATTTGGTACCTGCCACCACTTCATCCCGGTTTTCTTCATTGATTTCTTCAAACTTTTCACGAATGATGTCTGAGCCCAGGTTGCTGGTCATGATGATGATGGTGTTGCGGAAGTTCGCAGTCCGGCCTTTGTTATCAGTCAAACGACCGTCGTCCAGCACTTGCAGCAGAATGTTGAATACATCGGGATGCGCTTTTTCTATCTCATCCAGCAGTACCACGCTATAAGGTCTGCGGCGGATAGATTCGGTCAGTTGTCCGCCTTCATCGTAACCCACATATCCCGGAGGGGCGCCAATCAGCCGGCTCACCGTATGTTTCTCCTGGTATTCACTCATATCTATCCTTACCATTGCAGTATCCGTATTGAACAGATAATCGGCAAGGGCTTTAGCCAACTCTGTTTTACCCACACCTGTGGTCCCCAGGAAAATAAAACTGCCTATGGGCTTTTTGGGGTCCTGAAGACCGGCCCTGCTGCGGCGAATGGCATTGGCAATGGCCGAAATGGCCTCATCCTGACCCACCACCCGGTGATGCAATTCGTTTTCCAGGTGCAGCAATTTCTCCCGTTCACTCTGCAGCATTTTACTCACAGGAATTCCGGTCCATTTGCTCACTACATCGGCTATATCTTCGGCATCAACTTCCTGCTTTACCATTACCTTGCTGCCCGGTGATTCCATATTTACAGTGAGTGCGTACAATTCTTCCTCGGCCTGTTTTATCAGTCCGTACCTGATTTCTGCCACACGTCCATAATTCCCTTCCCGTTCTGCCTGTTCCGCTTCCAGCCTGAACTGTTCTATGGCTTCCTTTTTCTGCTGTATCTGTTCCAGCAAGGCTTTTTCATTCTGCCAGCGGGCATTCAGGCTGTTTCGTTGTTCACTCAGGTTTGCAATTTCTTCGTTCAGCCTGCTCAGTTTTTGTTCATCTTTTTCCCGCTTTATGGCCTCTCTTTCAATCTCCAGTTGCATAATCCGGCGGTTCATTTCGTCCAGTTCCTCCGGTACACTGTCCATCTCCAGCCGCAACTTGCTTGCTGCTTCGTCCAGAAGATCTATAGCCTTGTCTGGCAGAAAACGGTCGTTGATGTAGCGTTGACTCATTTCCACTGCGGCAATAATGGCTTCATCGCGTATCTGCACTTTGTGATGCACTTCGTATCTTTCTTTCAGTCCGCGCAGGATTGAAATGGCCTCCTGTGTATCGGGTTCTTCAACAAAAACCTGTTGAAAACGGCGTTCCAGGGCCTTGTCGGTTTCAATGTATTTCTGGTATTCTGCCAGTGTAGTGGCCCCTATAGCTCTTAATTCGCCGCGGGCCAGCGCCGGTTTCAGTATGTTTGCTGCGTCCATAGCCCCTTCGCTGCGACCTGCTCCCACCAGGGTGTGTATTTCATCTATAAACAGCACCACTTCTCCGTTGCTGTCTATTACTTCTTTCACCACGGATTTCAGTCGTTCTTCAAATTCTCCTTTGTATTTCGCGCCGGCTATCAATGCGCCCATATCCAGGTTGAATATGGTTTTTGTTTTCAGGTTTTCGGGCACGTCACCACGGATAACGCGGTGGGCCAGACCTTCTGCTATGGCGGTTTTTCCCACGCCGGGTTCACCGATCAGAATGGGGTTGTTTTTGGTACGCCGGCTCAGAATCTGCAACACACGACGTATTTCATCATCCCGTCCAATCACCGGATCCAGCTTGCCATTGCGGGCCATTTCATTCAGATTTACAGCATACTTCTTCAGTGCATTAAACTGGTTTTCTGCCGTTTCACTGGTAACCCGGTTTCCTCCCCGAAGTTCTTTTATTGCTTTGGTCAGGTCGGCTTTTTTGAATCCCGCATCTTTTAAAATATTGGCGGCGGTATCCTTCCCGTCGAGTATTCCCAGCAGCAAATGCTCGTTTGTAATAAACTCATCCTGCATTTCGCGCATATGCTTTTCAGCATTTACCACAGCAGAATTTACAGCCTGCGAAACGTATACTGATGCCCCTTCCACTTTTGCAATGCTGCGAATGGCAGCATCGGTTGCATCTTCCACGCGTTTACCATTCACTCCCAGTTTGCCTGTGAGGAAGTCCCACATTTCCTTGTCGTCTGAAATAATGGCTTTCAGCAGGTGTACTCCTTCAATCTGCTGCTGATTGGCCGATATCACCAGATTTTGTGCTTTGGACAGGGTCTCCTGTGCCTTGATGGTGAAATTTTGTAAGTTCATTTGCCTTGTTCCGTCAAAAGGTAGTCCGCAACCATAAACATGCAATTTTGTCTTATTTCAGGTACAAAACCTCATATTTTGGTGCCATTTTGTCGCAATTCTCATGGATAATTTAATAAAACCGGAAAAAAGGGCAGAAATGTACACTACGATGCCTGCAGCGCACACTGTACTTTTGTGCCAATGAATTTTTCTCTTGTCTTGCACGGTGGAGCCGGCACAATCACCCGTGCACTAATGACCTCTGAAAAAGAGCAACTGTACCAGTCTGGTCTGAAAGATGCGCTGAACACTGGCCGGAAGGTTCTTCAATATGGTGGTACCGCACTCGATGCCGTATGTGCAACGGTGGCAGTGCTTGAAGACAATCCCTTGTTCAATGCAGGCCGGGGTTCTGTATTTAACCACCAAGGACGCCATGAAATGGATGCTTCTGTGATGGACGGCAGTCAACTTACGGGCGGCGCTGTTACCTGCGTTCAGAATATAAGAAATCCGGTGCTTGCAGCACGCCATGTGATGGAGCACAGCCAACATGTGCTGCTTTGCGGAGCCGGTGCAGAGATGTTTGCAAAGGAACATGGGCTTGAGTTTGCAGATGACGATTATTTTTTCGACGATTTTCGTTTTGCTCAGTGGAAAGAAGTGCAACACAGTGAAACGGTTCAACTGGACCATACCGAAAAGAAATTCGGAACTGTGGGTGCAGTTGCTGTGGATATAGCAGGCAATCTGGCTGCAGCCACAAGCACCGGCGGTATGACCAACAAGAAGTGGGGAAGAATCGGAGATACTCCCATCATCGGTGCAGGAACCTATGCAAACAATACAACCTGCGCCGTTTCATGCACAGGACATGGTGAGTTGTTTATACGGTCGGTTGTGGCATATGATATCAGTTGTCTCATGGAATACAAGGGTCTTTCCTTGCAGGAAGCCTGTGATCTTGTGGTCATGGAAAAGCTGGTTAAAATAGGCGGAGAAGGCGGGCTGGTGGCTACCGATGCCCTGGGTAATGTGGCAATGCCTTTCAATTCAGAAGGCATGTACCGGGCGTTTTGCACCCCCACAGATTCTGAGGTGCTTATCTATCGATAATTTCCATAGCCATTCCGGGTGTAGTGGCATAGTTTTGGTTCTTTTCAGGTCATGAAGGCTTTCAAAATCTTCAATCCCCGGCGTCCTGTTCTCCTGATGGCTGGTATCGCGCTGTTCATGATCAGTGGCTGTTCCAGAGAAAAAACGTATAACCGGATACTCAGCAATCTTACCGGTACCTGGCAGATTTCCAATGCAAAGCTCAGGCCATGGACCAATGCACTTATACCCAAAGGGAGCAAACAGCCAGAATGGGAGGGTCAGCAAATACGATTTGCCGGAGACAAAACCTGGATTCGCAGTTCAGCAGAGGGTGATTCGCTGGCTTGGGGAGATTTTGAAATACTATTTGTTGACAGGGGGGAATATTCCGTGCATTTAACGATTCGGGATTCTGCAGGAAATGAAAAGGAGAAAAGATACTGGGAAGTATGGTACGGAACAGGGGACAAAATCCGCGTATATGAAGAATCTCCTGAAGGTGAATTAAGATTAACACTGAAAAAATAATGAAGATATATCTGCTCTTGTGTGGCATTGTCCTTTTTTCATGTACAAAGCATGCCATGGAAAAAGACGCACGTCAGTTAAATGGGGAATGGAAATTGAATAAAGCCTGGAGTACTCCGGCAAATACATTTTCTTCTTCCCGGATAAAGGATTTGGCAGAATGGAAATTGCGTTTTCACCACGACTCTTTTGCCCTTGACGATGGCAGCGCGCAGTGGAAAGGAACTTTCTGGCAATCAAGCAATGAGCTTCACCTGCATTTTAAAGATACAGCAGGACAAAACATCAAAGTCTGGATGTTGTACGCATTTTCTGTAACAAACCGAAACCTGGATTTTTTCCGACTGGAGGATGGCACAGAGTATCATTACAGGTTCAGAAAAGTAAAAGATTAAATATCCCTATTACATACAAAAGACCCGGAGCAATCCGGGTCTTTTTTTCATCAAACAACACCTAAACAATTACTGTTTGATAATCTTTCCGGCTGTGCCACTGCTGGTTTTCAGCAGGTAGATGCCGGCCGGCCATGCTGCAGTATTTATTTCTGCAGTACCGGAAACTTTTTCGTTCCACACTGTTTTACCCGCATAATCAGAAATACATACCAGTTCATTTCCTGCCAGGTTCACAATGAGTTTGTTCTGTACAGGGTTGGGGTATAATGTCAGGTTTCCAATGTTCAGAATCCGGGTGCCTGCCATCCAGAAATTCACCGCCTCGGACGAGTCGAAACACAGGTCTGAATTGGCGACAACTACACGGAATGATCCGCTTGCCGAAGGGGTATAGGTGTAAGCATTTGCTCCGGATATATCCGTTTTGTTCAGCTGCCAAATGATGCCACTGTAGCCATTGTTCTGTACGGTCAGTGTGCTGCCGTTTATTGCAACCACCGGTTTTATCAGCGCAGACAATGTAATCTGAATATCGCTGCTGAACAGTGAATCACCGCATATGTTTTTCAATAATGCTTTGTATGTTCCGGGTTTGGTTACTGTATAACTGCCACCGGCGGAACCTGCAATCAATGTGTCGTTTTTATACCAGGTTACACTGGCCAGATTGTTTACTGCGGAGAGTTTTTTGGTTGTACCGGGACACAGCACTTTTGTAAGACCGTAGCTCACAGCGTTGTTTGTAACTGGCGCGCAGAATTGTCTTACAATAATTTTCCATGTGGTTTGATCCTGGTAGGCAACAAAAATGTTGCGTGCTTTGGTGGCAAGTACGGCCGGTGCACCCTGCAATTTGTCATTGGTAAATTTGCTGCTGCTGCCCAGACTGTCCCACTTAAAACTGATGTTTCCGCGGTAAATGCGTCCATAGGATGCATCATCCGTAATGGCGATGATGGGGAAGGTGTCTGCACCTGTGCCTTTGATGTCGAAACTGCTCACCTTTACAGGCAGGCTGGCCTGAGATTGCCAGCTTCCGAATCCACGGATATATGTGCTCAGATAGGAAGAGGTATTGATGTTTGCAATGAATTCGTTACCGATTACATTTACAATGCGGGCGGCTCCGTTCTGGCTTGATCCGAAGGAGGTACCCAGCTGGGTCCATACAGATGATGGACTTGCAGATGCTGCATCTACATAAGCCACAATGTTTTTCCCGGAATTTTCCCTGTAGGTCAGGTACAACTTACTGTTAAACACATTTAAATCGCATCCGGATGGAAATCCTGTAGTCGCCTGTCCGTTTGTTCCCACATAATCCCAGGCATTGTTGGTGCGGTTATACACCCATACTTTGATGATATTGAATTGCTGGTAGCAAACAAATATATTTCCGTTGCCGGTGGCAATAGAGAAATCACCGTTTGAAGTAAAGCCCGTAAATCCGCGTGTACCCAGTGTGTCCCATTTGTTGTTTTTGTACTTCATTACGGTCAGCTGGTATTTTTTATTGATATCGGTATAGGCTACCACAGGCATACTATCCTTGTCTATGGCGAGTTTCATGTTGCCAATCCACTCCGGACAGAATGCACTGTCGCCTACCCAGGACCATTGCCCGTTCATGTATTTTTTTACATTGGTTTTTCCCTTGAAATAATCGCGGAAACCCATGTAGATTTCTCCGGAATAACCCTCTGCGAGTGAGATTTTTTCTCCGGTACCGGATGTGGTGTGTAAGGTTTTCCAACCTTGTGCTTTTGCCATGACCGCAAAATTGAATCCGGCCAGAATGAAGAAGAATTTGGTACAGTTTTTCATTGTTCAGGAATGATTGTTTTCTGAATTCAAAGGTCATTTAAATAAAAAACCCGTATGAATTCAGTTTGTGAAATGCCTGAATGAGGCAGTGAATGGGTGTTGTTTATCTGTAAATCTGCAATTGCATTATTTCATGCCACGCTGCTGCATCAATTCCAGAAATTCATTCTTCTTATCCCGGGCAATATAAACTGTATGGCCGTTGTCCATAAGCAGATGTCCGCCTTCAGCTTTGTTGTACTGTCGTATATGGTTCAGATTAACGTAATAACTGCGGTGGGGTTTGTAAAAGTCGGGCGAATCGATCAGTTCAACGAATTCGCCAAGGCTGCGGCTCACCAGCGTTTTACTGCCATTGTGAAAATAAATGGTCGTATATGTATTGTCTGCCTCCATGTATACAATCTCATTCTGGTCTACAAAAAGAAATCCCTCCGCCACCGGCAGGGCAATTCTGCGGGGCCCGTTTATACTCAGGTTGTCTTTAAGGGCCTTTAATTTTTCGGCACTTTGTAATCCCAATCGTTTTTTGGCTTTTTCCACCGCACTTTTCAATTGGGTTATTTGTATGGGTTTCAGCAGATAATCCACGGCAGACATGGCAAAGGCCTGCAAGGCATAATGATCATATGCAGTTGTAAATATGATTTCAAATTGGATGTCCTCGATAAAATCAGCGAGTTCAAATCCGCTGAATCCCGGCAGTTCGATGTCCAGAAAAACCACATCCGGTTTGTGTTTCATAATTGCTTTCACACCATTGGGTACATCTCCCACAGCATCTGCCACCTGTACATCCGGACAGTGTTCTTCCAGCAGCGTTTGCAGTATGCGTCTTGCCTTTATTTCATCTTCAATAATTACCGCTTTCATGGTGGTATTTTTAACTTTTGTTTTGTGCGTTTTTAATTGAGTTCATGGGGATAATCAATGTCACCCTCGTTCCTGCAGGCTGATTGCCGGTATCAAGCAGGTCATCGTACTTCAGGGTGATAAAATCGGGCTGGTTCCTGTTCAGCAACTCGAGTCTTCGTTGCGTGGCACCTGTGGCAAATGAGCTATGCCGGTTGACCCGGCTTGCCTGTATTCTTCCGGCTTCTTTTCTTCCCACACCATTGTCTTCTATGGTAACCTTAAGTGTAGAAGGTCTGGGTCCCGGTGCAAATTGTATGTCCAGTTCGCGTGTACCCCGCTTGTGCAGCAGTCCATGCTTAATGGCATTTTCCACGAATGGCTGGATAATCATTGACGGTATGCGCCAGTCTGTTATATCCAGCGTGGGGTCTACCTGTATATTGTAGGTGAAATTCTCTTCAAACCTCAGAGATTCCAGATCGAGATACAATTGAATGGCGCGCAGTTCTGCTGAGACCGGTATATCCGCCTGGTTGCTCATGTCCAGTACCAGCCTCATCATGTCACTGAATTTACCCAAAAAAGTATTTGCACTGGTTTTGTCGTTCAGCAATATGAAATCCTGAATACTGTTGAGGGCGTTGAACATGAAATGCGGATTCATCTGCGATTTCAGGCTGGCAAGCTGACTGAGCCGCAATTCATTTTCCAGATTGAGTTTTTTCTGAATTTCCAATTGTTGCCTGCGCCACAAAACAAAGCCCACTGCAGCAACAGTAAGGACAAGCACCATCCAGAACCAGGCCTTTTTCCAGAGAATTTCCGTAATGGTAAATCGCACAATGGCCGCTTTTTCTGTTGATACTCCTTTGTCATTGTATGCCAACAGTTCAAAGATGTAATCGCCCGGAGGAAGTCCCTGAAACAATACGTGGCCTGTGCTGCCGGGAATTACCACCCAGTTGTCGCTTTGTCCGCGCAATCTGTACCGGTAGGTCAATAAATTTCTGCTTTTATAATTCAGGGCTTCGAAATGAAATTCCACATTGTTTTCATCTGATTTTAATGTTTGAAGCTGCCCGTTTTTCAATGCCAAAGTCTTGCCGTTTACACTCACCAGATTGACAAACAACACGGGTGGATAAGGGTTATCTGATTCAAAGGTTGCCGGAAAATGGTTGACCCCCTTGAACGTGGCAACCCAAATCCGGTCATTGAAAAATGCGATATCCTGAATGTCATTGGATATCAACCCGTCTGAAATGCGGTAGTTCTGCAGTTTGTTGTTTGCAGGATTCAAAGCATTCAACCCTTCTGCGGATGCAATCCAGAGTCTGCCTCCGGCCCACAGCAGGCGTTTTGAATTTACACTCAGCAATCCGTTGGAAAGACCATATTTTCTGCCTATTCCTTTTGCGGTCCATTCCACAATTCCTTCGTTGGCCACTGCTATCCAGATATGTCCATCGCTGTCTTCGGCAAAATCTTGTGCCATGGCCTGACTGCCTGGGGTTAATTCTATGCGCGTAAGCCGCTTGTCCTGCATATTCAGCCAGTATATTCCTGCACTGCTGCCAATCCAGATTCTTCCTTTGCTGTCTTGAAACAATCTTCCTCCGCGTCCGTTCAAAAGTTGATTTCCCAACCTCAGGCGTTCACTCTTAACAATGGAATTGAATGCATTTCTCCATTCCATGGTAAATTCCGTTGCCACTATTTCCTGATTATCACCCTTTAACCTGGACAATTTTTCACGCCTTAATCCGGCATTGTTGCTGTAAATCATTTCATCACCAGAAACAATAAAACCTTTTGGTGCACTTAAAATACTGATTTCACGGTGAAAAGACCCTTCTGCCGGATAATAATTCAGATTCAGCACGTACCCGCCACCTGGCAATGGAAAGATGTGATAAATACTTCGGTTTATTCCGGTTTTCCAGTGGGTTTCATGGCCATCTTTATCCATTTTTATCAGGGTACCATCCTGTGTTCCCATCAACAATTGATTGTTGTGGACCCGTAAGTGACTGATGCCGTTACTCTCGTGCCATTCATTGTACCAAACTTCACTTTCGACATCAAAGTTGCTTACCATAAACAGGCCATCTGTAAGGGATGACACCCAAAAATTTCCACGGCTGTCACGATAGGCGTTGCTCATGTTTTTTCCTTTGAAAAGTATACGTCCGTTATATTTGGGTTTTCCATGGGAATCAAATACCTGTATACCCCGTGAAGTACAAATCCACAAACTGCTGTCACTCAGCATACACAGGTTTTGCACATTCCCTTCGTGGCTGAATTGGTTCAGATCAAGGGTTTGCAAACCTTCGGGCACATGAGGAACCGGAAATAAACTCTGCACCAAAAATTTCCGCTTTAAATCGTATATTATGATGGGCTTTGGCAATTTTACCGCGGGATTGAATTTTAAATCCTGGGGCACAATAATTTCAGGATACTTGCTTCCAAATGGATAGATGCGCACCTCCGGATTGGTGTTGATGATGCCACGGCCTTCGAGAATATTCCAGGAGCCGGATATCAGGGCCAGAGAGGGATGTTCCCTGATTTGCAGGTTATCGCCATCCATCACATATAACCGATCCCGGCTGTTGAACCAGATGTAACCTTTCGCGTCTGCTACAAATTGGCCCTGAGCATTGAAATTGCTTACATCAATACCAGCGATTTTTTCAATTGCTCCATTGGTGTTTAACCTGAACAATTCATGGTTGAAATTGCTGAACCATAGGCGACCTTTTTTGTCCATTTGCAGTGAACTGGCATCTGCACTCCGGGCCGATTGGTTCTTAATGGTCTCAAAGGCAAATCCGTTAAATCGCACCAAACCGGCGGCAGTACCCAGTAAAATATACCCGTTGCGATCTTCCGTAATCTGATACACGGTATTGCTGGGCAGTCCGTCCGCATCCGTTAGATGCCAGGCCCCCGCAGTTTGAGCTTTCAGTTGCCCGTGCAGGCAACCCAATACTGTGAGCCATATGCTGAAGGTTTTTAGCACGCGAATATGCAAATATGCATGATACGGACTTTCCTGCCCGTTTCAGGTTGTGAAATGCCGTTCCGGGTTTTTGAATTGCATGCCCGGCAGGAAAGAGTGGATTCTAATCCAGATCGGTATTTGCCTGACTCATTTCGCCGGCAAAATAGACATGACTCTGAATGTTGTAACTATTGCCTTTGCTGAGAATGTGTACAATCAGATTTTCAACGCTGATAGGGGTGCCGAATTCAATATCTGCAATGTTGTTATGGAGTATATTCCGGCCATCCACTACGGTTACAGCACCGCTGCCAATGGCTTCAATGTCTGCTCCATTCCGCACAATGATTCCGGTATCTTCCCCCAGTCCGATGCCGATGGCTCCGGGATTGGAAGCTACTGCCTGCGCCAGCCGGCTGAACCGTCCGCGTTTGTCGAAATGGCTGTCGATGATCACGTGATTCATGAAGCCCAGTCCTGTGGTCATCCGCACTTCACCTTTCAGGTGGGCGCGGCCCGCATTGCCTTCGTAAATCATATTGTTGCTCATGGCCATGGCTCCGGCGCTGGTGCCTGCCACTACAAATACTTCCTGCTCATACCGCTGCCGCAGCAAATCAAGAAACGCTGTACCCCCGAATATGGAAGAAAGCCGCAACTGGTTGCCACCGGAAAACATAATGCAATGGCAGGTTTGCAAGCGGTCCATATACTGTGGCACGTCTTCGCGGGTTCTGATGCGCATATGGCCCACGTTGTCGAATCCAAGCTTGTGAAAAGCGGAGGTGTAATTCTCTGCTACCTCGTCGGGAATCATGCTGGCGGTGGTAATAACCTCAATTCTCGATTCAGGTCCGGTTGGTAAAAGGGAAGTTATGGTTTTAAGAATGCCTATTTCAAAGAAGTGCAATCGGTTGCGTTCTATGATACCGGCTTCCAGGTCTGTGCCTTTGTCCTCGGCTCCACCTACAGGGATCAGAATTCCTTTGGGTTGCATGGGATACAGCAGGCAAAGTTAGGGCTATACTTCTGGTCATGAAATACAGATAACCACAAAGCATTCACATACAGATAATACCTGAGGAATGGCGGTGGCCCGGGAGGCTCATTCCCATTCATTGGCATACCTGAAAAACTATTTCCGTATAAACTCAACCCTGCGGTTGTTGGCTTTGCCTGATTCGGTGGTGTTCACATCAGCAGGTTCTGATTCTCCTTTGCCCTCAGTTTCCATGCGGGTTTTTTCGATGCCAAATTCAGATACGAGTGCATTTTTTATTGCTGCTGCCCTTTTTTCAGAAAGTTTCAGGTTGGCTTCCGCTTCGCCGTCACTGTCTGTGTGCCCTACGATGCGGATATTCACATCCGGATTTTCTTTCAACACATTGCCAATCTCTTTCAGGGTGCCATAGCTTTCTGGCTTTATCTGGTCGCTGCCAGAGTCGAAACGGATGCCGCGTGTAACAAATTTGCCTTCGGTAATGAGTTTATTACGGGTATCCGGGGCACCAATAGCCAGACGTATATCCGAAATCAGATACCGGTCCGTGCTCTGGTGCGTGCCGGCAGTCCAGAAAACGGCACTGTTATAAGACACGTCTGTGCTGAAAGCCTTTGGCAGGTCTATCACCTTTTCATCATTCAGATATACCCTCAGTCTGGTCTTTTGCCGCCAGATGCTCACTTCCACATAATTGGCGGTTTTGGCATGAAATTTTGGGGTCGTTACGGTGTTTTTCATGGTTTCTGTGCCATTGGAGTAAAGAATATAACCGGCCGTTCCGTTCTGTCCGCCAGCGTCGGTGGGGTGAAACTGCAGTGTCACTGCCGATCCGGGATGACTGTAATTCTTCCATTTGTTAAAATCGCTGGCCGGATTCGCCAGTTTGGCAAATACCAGATTGAGGGCAGTGGAGTAGTAACTGAACTCCGGATTGCACATGAGTTTGAACTGATAGGTGAAATTTTCCGGCAGTGAATTGATGTCTTCCTGCAGCCATGTTCCTTCTTTGGACAGGGAAAACCATTTGCCTGTTTTTCCATCCACATTTACAATTTCACCGGTGCTGTTGGTGTTCCAGTTTACGGGGAAATCACCGATGCTGGTTTCAGTGAATTGATCGGTCACCAGAATTTTTTCACCGGGAATAAAATCGAATTTGCTGTAGGATATCAAAGAGCCCTGTGATCCCAATGCGCCCTGTGTTTTGGATTGTCCGTTTCCAGAGGATGCGCCTTTTTTGCCAGCAGCAGTATCCGTTTTCTTGTTGGAATTCTTTGCATCTTTCTCTACCTGGTCCAGTCCCTGATTGATGCCACGGTCGATTTTGCTGTTGACACGGTTTTCAACATTGCGTTTCAGCACAGCACCCGGGTTCACAATCTGGGCATTCGCTGCAGATGTCGCCAAGGCTGCAAAGAGCAAGACTATTCTCATTTTCATAGCACAATGATACCTAAACACCCTCAGTTTTCAAAGGCAGGAAATTACAGGTGTTTTACAGCTTTGCCAATCAAATTGTTCAGTTTCGCCTGGCCGGGAGATTGAACTGAAGGAAATCTTTCTAAATTGCAGCCCTAACCCGATTTTACCCATGCAGATTCTGGATATCAAAGTAATGAACGGCCCCAACTACTGGAGTGTGAAAAGACACAAACTCATTGTCATGCTCCTGGACATTGGAGAGTTGGAACAAAGGCCAACAAACAAAATAGATGGTTTTCTGGAACGCATGAAGGCCCTTATGCCTTCCTTGTACACACACCGCTGTTCGGAAGGACATGAGGGTGGTTTTTTCAAGCGGGTGGAACATGGCACCTGGATGGGGCATGTAATAGAACACATCGCCCTGGAACTGCAAACCCTCGCAGGCATGGAGTGTGGATTCGGCCGCACACGCGATGGGGGCAGGGAAGGAGTGTACCATGTGGTTTTCAGTTATTACGAAGCCAAGGCGGGAATCCATGCAGCCAAAGCCAGTGTGCGTATTGCCGAGGCTTTGATAGCCGGTGAACCATTTGACTTGGATTACGAAATACAGAAACTGAGGGAAATCCGGGAAGAAGAAAGGCTGGGTCCTTCCACCGGTTGTATCGTAGAAGAAGCCATTCGCAGAAAAATACCATATATCCGGCTGAACAGGCACAGTCTTGTGCAGCTGGGCTATGGTGTGAACCAGAAACGCATACGGGCTACCATTGCCAGCAGTACCAGCAGCATTGCCGTAGAAATAGCCTGTGACAAGGAAGAAACCAAGAACCTGCTGGAGGCAGCGCAAATACCCGTGCCCCGCGGTACCATAATCTATGACGACATCGATCTGGAAAGGGTAATCAACCGCATAGGATATCCTGTAGTGTTAAAACCGGTGAATGGAAACCATGGCAAGGGTGCTACCACCAACATCAATACATGGGAGGAGGCACTGGAGGCAATGGCCGCTGCCAAACAATACTCACGTGCGGTCATCTGCGAAAAATTCATAACAGGCAGAGACCACCGGGTGCTGGTCATCAATTACAAATTTGTATGTGCCGCTATACGCACACCCGCCGCTGTGACCGGCGACGGCAAACATACCCTGCAGCAACTGATAGATATTGTAAACAGCGACCCGCGCAGGGGTTACGGTCACGAAAAAGTGCTCACCTCCATCAAGGTGGACAGTTTTACCGAGAATATATTACAGGCCAAAGGTTATACACTTGACACCGTATTACCTGCCGGGGAAGAATTGTGGCTGAAACCCACTGCAAACCTGAGTACCGGAGGTACGGCAACGGATGTAACCGATCTGGTGCACCCCGACAATGTGTTTATGTGCGAACGGATTGCCCGAATTATCGGACTGGATATTTGTGGAATAGACATTATGGCGCCTGACCTGACCGTACCTATCAGCGAAAACGGGGGAGCCATACTGGAAGTAAATGCCGCACCAGGTTTCCGAATGCATATAGAACCCACCGAAGGTTTACCGCGTAATGTTGCCGAACCCGTGATTGACATGCTGTATCCTCCGGGCAGCAGCGCGCGCATTCCAATCATTGCAGTTACCGGAACAAACGGAAAAACCACCACCACCCGTTTAATTGCGCATATTGTGAAACAAATGGGCTACAAAGTAGGCTATACCACCACAGACGGGGTGTATGTGCAGAACCAGCTGATGATGCGGGGAGATTGCACAGGACCTGTTTCTGCCGAATTTATCCTTAAGGACCCATCTGTGGATTTTGCGGTGCTGGAAACCGCCAGAGGCGGCATTTTGCGCGCCGGACTGGGTTTTCACAACTGTGATGTGGCTGTTGTAACCAACGTGGCCGGGGACCATCTGGGACTGGGTGGAATAGATACCATAGAAAAACTGGCCAGGGTTAAGTCCGTGGTGCCACGCACGGTGCTGAAAGATGGATATGCTATACTCAACGCCGATGATGACCTGGTTTACAATATGCGCAGCGATCTGGAATGCCGGGTTGCCCTTTTCAGCATGGACGAAAACAATCCAAGAATCAAAGCCCATTGCGCAGAGGGCGGTCTGGCAGCCGTGTATGAAAATGGTTATGTGAGCATACTTAAAGGCACCTGGAAAATACGGGTGGAAAAAGTAACCGATATTCCTATCACCTTCGGAGGCAAAGCAGAATTCAATATTGCCAATACGCTGGGTGCCGTGCTGGCCTGCTTTACCCGCGACTTTAAAATCGAAGACATTCGTGCAGCTTTACAAACTTTTGTGCCCTCGCCTGCACAAACCCCCGGCCGCCTGAATATGTTCAACTTCCGCAATTTCAGTGTGATGCTGGATTATGCCCACAATGCGCATGGCATGCGGGCGATTGGTAAACTGGTGGGCCGCATAGAGGCATCCAGGAAAGTAGGTATCATTGCCGGAGTAGGAGACCGCAGGGACGAGGATACCATCGAACTGGCCGAAGAAGCAGCGCGTGTATTTGATGAAATCATCATCCGGCAGGATAAAAACCTGCGGGGCCGTTCAGAGGAAGAAATCATTCAACTGCTGTCTACCGGAATACGCAATGTGAAACCCGATTGTACCATCCATGTAATTAAAAAAGAATCTGAAGCCATTGATTTTGCCATTAACAATGCCATCAAAGATTCCTTTATCACCATTATCAGCGATGTGGTTCCCGATGCGCTGGAGCAGGTGAAACGACTGAAGGAAAAAGAAGAAGGTGTAGTAGCCATGGCATAGTTGTTGGATACTTCCTGCATCTTGAGACACTTTTTTTTAGCTGCTCTTTTTACGCTGCCGGGTTGGCTTTATTCACAGCAATATCTGCTGCCGCCCATGCTGGATACTTTACCCGCGAAGGGACTCAAGCAGAAACATTTTCCTCTATATCAAAACGGGAAAACCGGATATTTTCATTTTGAACATGGTTTATTTGTTCCGGTGCGGTTTGATGCATCTGAACTGCTTATACCGCCTGGTTACACAATAGAGTATGATGGCAATTTATTGTATTCAGAAATGGATTATGGGAAGTATTGTGACTGGAATTTTAAAGTAAAATCCGGAGGGAAATGGGGATTGTATGCGGCCCTGGACACAACAAAGAATCTGCCCTGTGTGTACGATTCCATCGTAGTTGCAGATGAGGAATATATACGGTTGTATAAGGGAAAAAAATGGGTGCAGTTTCACCAGAGTCGCAGACAGATAGAGAAAGTTGAGACAGAACCACGGTATACAGCTGAGCTTCCTCCGATTAACCCGCCGGTATCGTGGGACGAAGGGAATCAGAGGTTGAAAGCGAGGTTGGGAAAAAGAAACGGCAGTGGCACAGGTGACCCGTATGGCAGGCCGGGTGCAGGTCCTGGTCATGTCAGGCATACAGGCAGTGCAGGCAAGCCGGGTCGCACAGCTCCGGCAGAAGAGATGGTTGGCGATCCGGGACCAATTGCTATTTCACGTGACGACCGGGCTAATATCTATAAAACAAATCTGTATGTGGAAAGGGTGAAACAATCCCTGAAAGACAATCACTTTTCCGATAGTTTTTCGTTCGCACGCAAACTCAATGAGAATCTTGCTGTGGTATCCAGAAAATGGGACTACAAAACCGGAGTGTACCGCTTATCTCCCCCTGCATTGATTGTCCCGGCCATGTTTAACAATATAGGATTCATTCAGGGTACGGAACAGATTTTATGTTCACGGAATGTGAAACAAGGCACGGAAATGAAGGTATTTGATACCACAGGCGCGGCTTTTACCCCATTTTTCCGGAAATATTACTGGTCTTCGGGTGTTTCAGCTGTTTTACGCAAAACGGTTTTTACGGCGGTGTCCGGTGATAAGATGGGCCTGCTTGACAGTGCTTACCGCATTCTCATTCCGTTTGAAAATGACAGCATCAAACCCGCAGGATTGTTTACGGTAAAAATATGGAAGGGCAACCGCACCTGGTTTTACAATATACATACCTCCATCAATTACGAAACAGAGCCCGACAGCAGGGTTCTCTCGGAGACAAAAAATGGCGTTATTGTGTTGGAAAATGACAGGAAATATTACTTGTATTCTAAAGAAAAAGCACACAAAAAAATCAGGTGCAAAAATCTGTCAGTTACTCCAAAATCGGCAGATACCATCCTTGTTCAAAAAGGGAAAAACTGGGGTTTCTTCAATCTGAAAACCGGAAAATGGAGTAAAAAAGAATTTGACAATATTCAACCTGTGATTGCTAATTCCCTGTGGAATTACAATGAAGGGAAAAAGGGAGACTCTGTCCCATTACCATATTTTACCTATACAGAAAAAGGCAGGACAGGATTGATGAACGGTGCCGGAAGGGTAATGATAGCCCCTGAATACGACCGTATACACGCATATTCTCTGAGAAATACAAGCTATGGTGAACCCACAATGGACGGGGTGGAAATGGTGCGCACCCAAAGTACGTTTCATGCATGGAAAAAGGGCACATTTGATGTGTATGCCCCTGAACAAAATGGTCCTGTTTTGGTAAACCAGAAGGCGTATGTTCAACAGGACAGAGGAGAATACTGGAACAAGATCATGGATCGCTGGTATAGATCAGATCAAGGGTACAGCCTCATTTCCTGGCCGGGTCCTGAGATTGAAATTCGTGAAATGGATACGTTTGTGCTGCCGAAAAGTATCGACAATCCAAATCCCAAATTCTATTTTACAGGTAAGAGAGGAAAATACAATATCCTGCATATACCGCAAACAGGCAGGGATACTTTCAGGTTGGATACCCTTTCCTTTCAAAGTTACAGTCCCGGTGTGGCGGGTACCTGGCTTATAGCAAATGAAGGAAGGCGGGGATTGATTTCTAAATATGGAATGGTGCTCATTCCGCTGAATTACAGCAACATAACTGCAATAAAAACAGATGTAAAATCAGGGTATTATGAGGCCGGAGACTGGGCATTGTACAATTACACCTATATTGTGGAAAGCGATGGCAAAAAAGGGTATGCGGTCTTAGACCGGTTCAGGGGAATGAAAATACATGCACCTGAATGGGAAGCCGTTACACCGGGGATGAATGGTCTTATCTGGGTGCACGAAAACGGCAAATGGGGAATCATTAAACCCTGATTGGCACGATTCTTTCATTGCATGCAGGTGTACGGAAAATTGAACGGAAATATGAGGCCATTGTCAAAATCCGCAAAAGTAGTTGCATCTTTGAGCATGCAATTCGGTTGCGCAAACATTAGAAAGCAGGCAAAATCCTTGTCTGTCATACTTATCAGTTCCTTGCCGGTATTGGGTTTTTCTCAATTGAAACTCGCCAGCACCGGCAGTGATCTCGACTCAGTGCACATGACCCGGGCACTGGCCCATTTCAGTCCGAGCAATTACCCCTTTGGCCCCAAATGCCATATGTTCGAAATCGGGGTGAACAAGAACGGTGATTCCCTGCTATGGATGAATTCATGGGTAAGCTCGAAAAAATTTGCAGCCCAGGCTATGTTCAGCCTGAAAGATATTCCGGTGAAAGACACGGCAGTGTTTCGCTGGAATTCGCCCTACCTCGGATTTGTGCAGTACTACAACGCCACACTGTATATGGTGGATACGCTGGATAAACTGAAGGCCAAGGGGAAAGCAATGCCAGAGGTGCGTTTTGCCTACAAAACCCCGGCCGACCCGGTTTCATGGCTGAGTGGCCCGCATATCCAAATGCTTAAAAACGGCAAGTTTATGTACAACGGCCAGATTCTGGGAGTAGGGGAACTCATAGGTAAGCTGAAGCAGGAAAAGCAGAGCAATATTACCCTTTTGGTCAACAATTCAGAGACTGCAAAGAAGTTGAAACCGGTAAAGGAAAAATTCAAAAAAGCGGGAATCAATCTGATGATTCAGCTGAAATCGGATATCAATACCGTGAACAACAAAATCAAGCTGAAAGAAGAGGAACGCAAGCAAAAGAAGGCCACCGGCAGCACGGACTCCGAACCGAAACCGGAACCCAAACCCTGATCAGGTGTTTTTCAGATCTATCTGCAAAGCTCCGTACCCATACCTGGCATGGTCTGCTTCCCGGTATGTGCGGATGTGTTTGTGACCTCTTACCGCCAGATAAACCAGATTTTTCAGTACGCCACTGCCTACACCGTGAATAAAAACGATGGATGGCATTTGCCAGGCAATGGCCAGTTCCAGATTGCGGTGAAAAGTTTCCATCTGCGCCTTCAGGATTGCATCGCCATCCAGCCCTTCCAGACCCAGAGCCTGGGCATGCAGGTCTACAACGCCGGCGGGTTTTTCCAGATTGGGTGCGGCTGGCAACTGTTGTCCCTCTTTCGTTTTGGGTTCAGGGACTGTTTTTTCTGTTTGAAGTTCAGCCTTTCGTGCATTCATATCCAGTATCCATGCCGGTTTTTCACCCAGTTTGGTGGCGGGTTTCGACAAATCCTGTGCCTGCAGTTCAAGGGTGGATTTCAAGGGTTGTGGAAGGGTGGAAGGCAAATTGCGCAAGGGAAGAAAAAAAGCATCAAACTGTCCCCATTTTTCTGGTTCCCGCCCTTTGGTATGCGCCAGGGTGCGGTATTCCATGCTGCTGAGATGCCCTTCAGCCACCAGTTCTATGGCGGTAATCCCTTTGCGGTAAACCGTAAACAAATACGGATAACTGCAGGTATTGGTCATCTGCACATGAAACTGTCCGGCTTCTTCTGTAATGACCCAATACAGGCCGGGTTTCAATCCCTGCACCACTTTGGGCGGCTCCGCCACTGCCACAGATTTGTGCTCTGAGGTTTGCAACACATTGCGTTCCACAACTACAATCTCCCGCGCCTGCACGGTGATTTCAAAATCATCTTCTATGGTCACACCCACCAGTCCCTGGGCTTTGAGAGAGGTTACAGTTCCCTCCAGGTTTTCATTTAAAAAGCGGACTTTATCGCCCAAGAGCAGGTTCATTTTTTGGTTACTTTCTTTTTTAAATCTGCGGGATCAATGGGCAATCCATCCAGGGGTATCAATTCCTCTTTGGTTTCCTCATCCTCCCCTTCATCTTCCTCCTCATTGAGGTAGGCCGCTGCTGGTCCGGTGATTTTTACATCGAAACTGGCAGTATCTGCTTCATTCAGATCGCCTCGCTTGATCATGGCATTGCGTATGGCAACAAAATTCCAGTTTCTTTTACTCACATAGCCAGCACTGTCCAGAAAATAGCGGTAACTCTTGGGTGAGGGAATGATACTGGCAAGAAATGCACATTCCAGCGGATTCAATTCAGCCGCTGGTTTGGAAAAATAGAAGGTGCTGGCCTCACCGATTCCAAAGACACCGGGACCCCATTCAATGATGTTCAGGTATACTTCAAACATGCGGGCTTTGGAAGTAAGCCGCTGGCTCTCAATCAGCCAAACCAACAGAATTTCTTCGGCTTTGCGGGCCAGGGTTTTGCGCCGGCTCAGGAATACATTTTTTACAAGTTGCATGCTGATGGTACTGCCTCCCCGGGCAAACCGCTTTTGCACGTAGTTCTGGGCAATACTTTGCCGAATGGCCTCCTGGTAAAATCCATTATGTCCGTAAAAGGCCGGGTCCTCTCCGGTCATCACCGCTTTTTGCAGTACTTCCGGTATGGCATCCAGCGGGGTATAAGCCCCACTGCCCACCACAAAACTGCGCACAGGTCTGCCTCGTTCATAAAACGTATGCTGAAACTGACCATTCATTTTTCGCAAATCTGTTTCTCCCATTTGGGTTATGGCAAATCCGTGAGGTTTTAGTTCACTCTGGAAAATACAATCGTATGGTTTGGCATCCTCCAGATGGGCATACAGGTTGTATTCAAGTTCACCTTTGGCCTGCAGGCCTTTCAGGTTTTTAAACATGCCTTCGGGCAGTGATTGGAAAAAATCGTTCGCCTGAATGCGCAGTGCCTGAAATTTAAGGGTGTATTTTTTCTCAATACCCAAATCTGCCCGGGCATAAAGATGGGTTTTTATTTTATTCAGACTAAGGGTGGTTGCGCTGTCGATTTCAAAATAGTCCTTACCCAAATGGGCTACCAGTTTGCCTTCGCAGTTTCTTATAATTACATTGGTGTCGGCAAGACGACGGTCGTTTACTGTTACGCCAGTCACTTTGCCATCGGCAACCAGATGCAGCACACCTCCACGCATGTCGAGTTCCTCAAGGGCGAAATCTGCTTTTTCAAACCCCGCAAGCAGGTTGAATTTCCTCTTCAATACAGGCAATGCAGCCCATTTGCCTGTGGTGGGTTGCAAACTCAGCCGGCCTGTGATGTTGCTGCGCCTCAATTCGCCCTGAATGGCAAACCCTGTGCTGTGATCGTTTTCCTGAAGGGTGATGCTGCCTTTCAGATCATTGTGCCGGTAGCTCAGATTGGGTATATAAAGACCGAGGGTATCAGCAGTGTCGCGGTAACGAAGCCGGAAATCGGTAAGCAGCAGCTTGCCGGGTATGCGTGCCACACTGCGGCGAACGAGGTTGAAAAATCGCTGTGCCAATGGGTCGCTGCTTTTTTCAGTTTTTCGTTCGCTGCTGCTTAAGCCACAGAAATTGCAATAGGCAGGAGTCCGCACCAGATTCAGATGCATGGAGGTCAGCTCCAGCCCATCAAGGGTTGGACCATTCCACAGGCTGGCCCATATCGCAATTTCCGCTTCCAACTTGCGGGCCTTGGCCACTGTATCTGTTGTGAGTGAGAGGGTAAGGTTTTGTATTTCAGCGGTAAAAACGCCGCTGAACCCTTTTTGAGAACATTGCAGCAGGTAGCCTTTTTCCTGTACTTTCCTGGCTGCTTTATTCCATGCGTAATTCAGAATCTGACCACGAAACAGAAACCAGCCTGCAAGAAACAGAATAGTGAGTATCAGCACAGAAATGCCAGTCCATTTCAGTGTTTTTCGTACCCCGGGGTGGCGGAGTGCATCGACAATGTTAGTCCGGATGGATTTCAATGCCGGTATAATTATGCGGGGAAATGTTGCGCAATTCCGCTTTGATTTCATCCGAAACCTGCAGCGTATCAATAAAAGCAGAGAAAGATTCCCGGTTCATTTTTTCGTTTTTACGGGTAAGTTCTTTCAATGTTTCATAGGGATTCGGGTAATTCTCTCTGCGCAAGATAGTTTGCAGTGCTTCGGCCACTACCGCCCAGTTGTTTTCCAGGTCCCGGGTTATGGCTTCTTCATTCAGCAGCAGTTTATCCAATCCCCGCAATATGCTGTTGTAAGCGATGAGGCTGTGGGCGAATGGTACTCCAAGATTTCGCAGAACCGTACTGTCTGTAAGGTCACGCTGTAACCTGCTTACCGGCAGTTTGGCCGCCAGGTGTTCAAACAAGGCGTTGGCTACTCCCAGGTTTCCTTCAGCATTTTCAAAATCAATGGGGTTTACTTTATGAGGCATGGCACTGCTGCCCACTTCGCCTTCCCTGATTTTCTGGCGGAAATACTCCATACTCACATAGGACCAAACATCACGGCACAGGTCGGTGAAAATGGTATTGATTCGTTTAAAGACATCACAGAGGGCCGCCAGATTGTCGTAATGTTCCACCTGGGTTGTGATTCTGCTGCGATCCAGTCCCAGGCGCTGATTGACAAAGTCTCTGGCAAAAGATTCCCAGTTTACCTGAGGAAAAGCCACATGATGGGCATTGAAATTGCCGGTTGCCCCACCGAATTTTGCACTGTAAGGCACAGCTTGGGCTTGTTTCAGCTGGGCTTCAAGCCGGTTTACATACACCAGAATCTCTTTTCCCAGCCGGGTAGGAGAGGCGGGCTGTCCATGGGTGCGGGCAAGAAGGGTTACTTTTTCCCAATCGCGGCCCATTGCCCGCAGGCGGGACACCAGGTTTTCAATGGCAGGAAGGATAACTCCCTGCAGTGCTTCTTTACAACTAAGCGGTATGCTGGTGTTGTTGATATCCTGACTGGTGAGCCCGAAATGAACCCATTCACGGTAACTCTGCAGGCCCAGTTCATCCAGTTTTTCCTTTACCACATACTCTACAGCCTTTACGTCATGGTTTGTGGTTTTCTCAATTTCTTTCACACGCTGAATTTCAGCATCCCCGCAATGGTTGCCCCAGGTTTCCAGCGTTTGGCGGGCTTGAAGCAGAGCAGTAAAATCCACTCCCGGCACTGGCAAATCGGCCAATGCCAGCAGATAGGCTACTTCCACCCGTATCCGGTAACGGATCAATCCGGCTTCGGAAAAATAGGGGGCAAGCGGCTCGGTAGACTTGCGGTACCGACCATCGACAGGACTAATGGCGTTGAGGGTAGTTAGTTCCATACAGGAAGCGCGAAATTACGGATAAAAATAGGGAAGAAGCTTTCCTTAATCATTATATTGAATCCAATAATGTTGATTACTTGGAATTCTATAAAATTAACCTTTCAAACTGGGTGATATGCAAGAATACTGCGAATAGTTATTCTTTACAAAATATTTACAACCATTCCCAATACATTATCAATATCCTTGATAAGATTTGGACATAAGAGATAGCTTTTTGTTTTTTACAAAGACCATGTCATTCTGATTCTATGAAAACGGGGTGTAATGAATAATCGAAATGAACATTTTTTTGAACCTTTGTACATTATACTCATGTTTTTCTCCTTTTTATATGTATCCTTTGTAGTGCATTTTATTCAATGAAGCACGCACAAAATACACCCCCCCCCCTACAACCATAAGAGGTTGTTGAAAATCCTTGCAATTGCCTTTGCTGCAATGGCCACTGTGACTGCTGTAAATGCCCAGATTCCGGGCAACTGGGCACCTGACCCTGGCGGCACAGGCACTACAACACTTACCAACAGTGCCGTAGGCATAGGAATAGGCATTCCGGCCGGCTGGCAGGAAATCCGTTTTTGCAATGCCATGGTTCCGGTAAAAGGGCTGGTGGTAACTGCTACGGACTATTGTAGTTCCGGCGGTCCTCCGGGTGGAGGAACGATAGGTGGAGATATTGGCGGACCCGGCACCGGAGGTGATGTGCCGTACATTCCCATTTCGGCATCTTTGCCATCCTTACCTGTAATTCTTCCCTCCGGAATGGGTTATGGCACAGTAAACAGGGGAGAGCCCCTGTTTCTGGTGCGGGATCTTACGGCACCTGGCAATATCATGCCCAATCCCACACCAGCCATGGACAATGCCCGGTTTTTGGTATTGCCTGACGGCAGCACAGGGATAAACAGTGCCAGCCCCCGCGCCATGCTGGATGTAATGGGCGGCAGCACCAACAAACCCACCGCGATATTCGGACAAAAGGCGAGGAATGTGAATCTTACAGTGGGCACAGCCCCAAACACCATATCTCTGGATCATTTTTACAGCCGGCATATAGCGCTGTATAGCGGGGTTAGTGCCGGCACATTGAACAGTCTTACCCAACAGGGAGATTTGGTGATCAGCTATACGGATGGACAGGGACAGACCACCACCAGCACCGGTCCCGGTTCTGGCCCTGCGTGGAATGGCACCAATGCCAGTGCAGGTTTGGCGATTGTACCCATGAACGGAAGCGGAGGGGGGTTACGCATGGATGCCGCAGGAAATGTGCTTGTTAAAGGAGATTTTGAATTACAAGGAAAACTCAAATGCAATGGATTGTTAGCCAAGCCCAAATGGTGGCCTGATTTTGTGTTTGAAAAGGACTATAACCTAATTACCTTGGATTCATTAAAGCACTACATAAATAACAATAAACATTTGCCGGATTTTCCCTCCATGGATGAAATATTGAAATCCGGCCAGGATGTGTGTAATCTGCAACAATTGCAACAACAGAAAATCGAAGAACTTGTACTTTATTTAATATGGAAAAATGAGCAGATTCAATTTCTTGAGCAGAAAGTTGATGGCTTATCTGAGAAAATAAACGAGCTTTCTAATAGAGAGTCAAAATAATCCGGAAAAATGAAATCAATAATGAAACAGCTGATTGTATTATTGCTAGTTACTATTTTTCTTTCTCCGGGTAATACTCAGTGTCAGGACAGAGATTCAATGTTAAATACGGATTCTATGTATTACCAAATGTACACAGATACATCTGACTGGATAGATTTTATTGCTGATACTACGAATAATGCGATGGCAAGCCAGTTAAAAAACTGTACAGACAAAACCTGGAAGCGAAGAGACCCTGGATTTAACCTATGTAATACAAATCCCTACGTGCTTATTTTTCATGATAAATTCAACACACTGGATGAAAATATGTGGTTTCAGAGAAATGGCGCAGGATTCGATTGGGACTGGTGGAATTCCGATAATTACAGCGGACTATGCTTAGAACCCAACTCACCAGGTTATTATGACGGTAGAAACAACATGCAGGGTCAACAACTATATATGCGGGATAATGTACGCGCAGATAATGGGTATTTGAAAATAGATACAAAACCGGTGGCATGGGCGGTTCCATGGTGTGGGAACGGGAATTCCCGTTTTATTTATAATGCTCAGGACTGTACCGACAATTATAGAAATGTGAATTATTTCTACACTTCCGGCAGGGCACAGACAACTTGGGCATTTTCAAGAGGTGAAAATTTTACCGGAGATGGATTAATCGTAGAAGCCAAATTAAAGGTACCTGATAAAGATGGCCTCTGGCCGGCATTCTGGATGAATACCATTGATGGTGAATCAGATGAATTTGATATTTTTGAATTTATGGACAATGAATGGAATAAGCTGAAGATGACCATACACCACAGAGGAGCTGATGCGAGCATTCAATGCAGGGAGACAAAGAACTTGTATGACAATAGTTCCAGTCTGGAGAGAAGGGCATTTTTTGATGCGTTTCATACATTCACGTTCTTTTATACAGATTACTCACTGGCCGTTTTTCTGGATGGCAAATTGAAATGGCAAAAACACCATGGAGGAAGGCATAGCGCATTATCGCATTTTGATTGTGATGTTTCAAAGAATGAATACTGGGGTGAACGTGTCAGGTATTGCGACCGGCCCATGCGTATTGTATTGAACACCCATGTATATTGCAGTAACAATGGCAATCATCCGGAGCCTAACAATCAGGTTAATGCTACGATGGAAGTAGATTATATTCGTGTGTGGCGCAAACTTGCATGTCTTGACTTCAAAAAGATTGAGTACCCTTCACAATTGAATCTCAAATCATGCGAATACAATGTGATTGCAGCTAAAAAGGTTGAGGTAGATATGGACCATTCAGGTACCTCTGCATATGATATAACGGATGGGAAATACCTGAAAATTCTGGCTAATGATTATGTAGAACTCAATGAAATAGCTGTGGACCCGGCGAATGGAACATTAGAAATTGAAACTACCATGGATGATTTATGTAAAGATGCATTTGACTTTAAAGGGGTAGGTGTTAACCGAAGGTTTTCAGAAATCACCGGAGGGAGGCAAATACATGAGAACCTGATGCCTGTTAAATCGGCGCCTAATAAAGATATACAAAATATAAGAATATATCAGGAAAGCAATATATTGCATATAACATCCTATATTCCAAATAAATATTTAAGAATCCAACTTTATGATATACAAGGCAGAATGATGAAATTCAATCTTCAGGAGAACAATAATGGAGATCTTACATTTGCGACTGATCAAATATCAAACGGTGTTTATTATCTGGTAATGGTGAATTCCCGGGGTGAAACCAATACTAAGCGAGTTTACATTGAAAATCGTAAATCATGAATTATGTTGAATAGCAGAATTGTGATATTCATGGTTTCACTTGGCATGCATCAAGCAGTGCGTAGTCAGCTCAATGTCGCCTTACAGCTGGATTATGACCTGCAAAGGCAATTGCGCAACGATAATATGGAATACCTGCGGAAGATTCAGGGCAAAAATCATGCATTGGGATTCAGTGCCAGGTTTGCCTTGCCCAAAAGTTATTTGTTGCTGGGATGGTCTTATGTACACGAAGGGTATATGGACGTGGTGCGGGATGACTGGAGATCATTTGAGTATTTTGATACAGTAAAATATCAGATTAAAAGAAATGCCTTTAAAGTAGGAATGGGTAACATGTTAATGGACCGAAAGGTGAAAATATACATGGAGAATGCACTGATATTGGGTAAATGGGGCACTGCATATATAGATGCTTTTGGTCCCAACGGCAAGCGTGATAAAGACACCCTTTCGGGGTCAAATAAAATTTTCAGAACAGGGATTGGCTTGCGTTCGGGCATCAATGTTACATACCCCTATGGCCGTTTGAATTTTACAGTTGGGGTGTTTTCTGAAGTTTTACTCAGGTCTTATTGGAAAAATACCACTTATGTGGATGCGTTGGAACCTTATCCTCGTGGTGCTTATGGATTTAATTTTAGAATTGGGTATAATTTATTTCGCTTGAAGTTATAATTCATGAATAATTATTCTTTTATTGTACATTGGTATGTCAGATTAAGGGAATTTATTTGCCTATTCATAATTGTTATTTATTATCCTCTTCAGGCGCAGACAATCTCAAAGATATTGATTGAGCCATATTCCGGATTTAGTTGGTCCAAATGTGAAAAGAAAGATTTTGCGGGGTCTCAACTGAAATATTTGATTAGAAAGTATAATCCGGCTTTTCATTCGGGAATATCAGTGTTAATAGAGAGAAAACCCTGGTCATTTGGCTTTGATACTCGCGTACAATCTATTCATAATAAAACAATAGAATATTTTACACAGGACACATTTACCTGGATATATGATACAAAATTGTTCATAAACCGCGTAAAACTGGAATGCAGAGTTATTGATAGAAAAAATTTATTTTCAAAAATTCAAATATCTTATGCTTTACCCGCCAAGTCTGGATATTATTTACGCAAAATAAAGCGTATTGATAATGCAGGTAGTGTAGAAACGTTTGGTGAATATTGGTATCAGCGCACAGGTGCCTTCTATGGCGGACTGAATTTTACCGTCCGCAGTTCGAATGACCGCTATCGCGCCGGTATCAACTTTGGGGCGGAACGGCTGCGGCACAAGGGAAAAAGTTTTGGGGAGTGGTATAACCAGCATGATCGTGACCGATGGTATTATATGGCAGGATTGAATTTTACGTATACTATGGGATTGAATAAGAGGAAAAAGTAGGTTTATCTTGAACATTTAATAGAGATACAAAAAATAAGTTCTACATCATGCTTGTCCGGCCACTTCCGGCAGTTCATCTTCCGCAGCAGCCTGTTTTTGCAGTTCAGGCAGTTCTGCAGCTTCCCAGGCTCCGATTTTGTCCATCAGCAGCACGCGTTTCCCATCCTTGTCGCTGCCAAAGGCAGGCAGGAAGCGTGCTGCCCATATCAGGTTGTCGGTAAAATAGCTGAATTTCTCAAATACGGTTTGCGAGTTGGTTTCTTCTATGGCTTTGAAAAGGACGATGAACTCTGCCCTGGCATCCACAATTTCATCGTAACTCATGCCATACAGCGGGCTGCCTGGCACCACGGGATGCACAAGTGTCCAACTGGTGGTGAGGAAATTGATGCGGTCCAGTTCCAGATCCAGCACATAAAACCTTCGCACCAAAGCCCCGTCTTCCATTTGGTTGATACCCAGTGAAACCGAGACAGAATTTTCTATGAGCAAGCTGTGCTTGCGCCTGCTGGCTATGCGGAACATAATGGCCCGGCCGGTTGCCCTGTAAGGCGCCATCAGCATATGCTCCGAATGCACCAATTGGGCCCGTGGCCGGCTGAACCTGCCATACATGAGGCCTGTGGCAAGGGCAAAACTCAGCAATCCTACCAGACCTTCCAGACTGGAAAGGATATTGGCCATGGTGCCCTGGGGATTTACCCGCCCGAATCCGATGGTGGTGAACGCCTGGGTGCTGAAAAAGAATGCTTCGAGAAAATCCATCCAGGGATTTCCGCTGGGGGTTATACCCAAATGCTGCACACCGGTTATATAGTAGAAAACGGCAAAAACGAGATTGGCAGCCAGGTAGTTGATAAACACGATGAAGAAGAAACGGGACCAACTCATCACTGTGAGTTTGTGCAGGATGTCTGAGGTACTCCAGCGCGGGTCTCCGTGGCGGGAAACATTGGCAGTGCCATCGGTATTCATGATGCGCTGGCTGTTGGCGGCAGCCAGTGTACCAAAGCCGAGCTCTTTCGGGTTTTTGCGTTTTGCCATTTCGGGTTGCACAAAAATAAGGATAGAGAAGAACCCTGAAGGAATGATTTCATTTGTTTTTTAGGGGTTACGGCATATTTTTTGGTTTTTTGTGAAGAATTCCCCAACCTTTTTGAAAAGGTTCCCGTCATGGTATTCAGATGCGGTTCTGAAAACCGGAACCGGGAAACCAAAAAAGGCAGGCATGGACCTCGTTATGAGCACCATATCACTTGAACAGAACACCACCACAGCAGGTCGCTACACTCCGGAGTGGAACGATATACTGGAAGGGTGCCTGAAAAACGACCGCGCGGCGCAGGGGATTCTGTACAAGAAGTTATATGGACGCATGATGGGCTTGTGCATGCGCTACCTTTCCAATCAGGATGATGCCCTTGAAGTGCTGAATACAGGATTTTTGAAAGTGTTTCAAAACCTGCAGCAGTATTCCGGTCAGGGTGCGTTTGAAGGTTGGGTGTACAACATCATCCGCAACGCTGTGATAGACCATATCCGGTCCAGGGTTAAATACCGTGAAAAGGATAGTCTGGACGGCCGCGAGGAAGATCACTACGTTTCCCATTCCGGATTACAGCAACTGTATGCCCGGGACCTGCTGAAACTGCTGAACGAACTTCCGGAAACCACACGTCTCGTTTTCAACATGTTTGCCCTGGAAGGGTATAAACATGAAGAAATCGCAAAGACACTGGGGATACAAACAGGAACAAGCAAATGGCACGTGGCCGAAGCAAGAAAGCAATTGAAAAGCCGCATCGAAACCCTCAAACTGTCGGAAAAATGAAAAACGAAAAGAACCTAACACCCGACGAGTTGTTCCGGCAGCACCTGGACAGCTTCGAAGCACCCTTTGAGGATGCGGCCTGGGAACATATGCAGGCCATGCTCGACAAAGAGGAACATCGCAAGCCTGTTGTGTTGTTGCCCATTTCAAATTCATCCACCAAAAAGAAAATCACAATCACCATGATCTTAATCACCGTGGCATCTGCTATTGCCTGGTTGGCAACCGATGCCGATGACAAATCAAACATCGCACATACCTCTTCCCACATTGCAACCCAAAAAGGAAAGGGTATTGAATCTCAACAATCTGAAAAGCTTACCACCGCTGAGAAAAAGGATAAAGCGGCCTATTACGGCAATACTGATGGGGTAGTTAACCCCACTGTATCCGGCACCGGAAACAGCGTTACTGCCGGCAGCATCAGCCGGTATTTGTCTGCCGTACCTGATGCAAATCCGGGAATCGGAAAAACGGAGCCTGACTTTGAAGCAGCCAATGGCAAGGCCCCCATTGCAGCTGCCCGTCAGGGATTTCAGGGGCTCAGCCGTGGTTTATCCCTGTATCAAACACCAGCACTCACCAACAATCCCGATTTTGGCCTGAAATCACCCCTGCCTTCCACCCGATACCCCGGTGGCGGATATTTCGACGGGGGCTTTATCGGGGTGCACTTTACACGCCAGTACTCCCTCTCCGAGGAATTGCAGCAAATGGACAGCACACGTCAGCCAGCAGGATTCAATGTGCAGTTTATGGGCCGCAACCTTTCAAAGAGTCCGTATTTCGGCGCCAATTTCGGATTCGACTTCGGCATGCAGTTTTATGGAAGAGGCAAGAACAACGGAGTGGTGCTGAACAACACCACCCAGGACAGCGGCTTTACCCGGCTTCACTCTATGAGTTTTGATTTCCTTCTGCGCGGACACCTTGAGTTCGGTCCCGGCCGGATTAAACCTTACTTAAATGTTTTCGCCGGTCCACGCCTGTATTCTACCGGACAGTATGTGGCCTCTTACCTGCAGCTGAAAAATACCGAAAGCAGCGCCAGCCACAATGCCGCCACCAATGTGAGCCTCATGTATGGCGCCGCTGCTGGTGTGAGAATGCGCCTGGGCAAAGTGGTATCGCTGGATGTACGCGGTGAATATATGACCGGAACACCGGTAAGTCTTGTGGATATGAACCGCAGTTCATTCAACGGTCTGAGCTATGATTTGTACCGCAGAAAACTCACCCCGGAATATGCACAGCTCAAACTGGGTCTGCTGTTTGATTTATCGGAATCCGATGAGGATCGCCGTGAGGAAAACAACAACCAGAGCAATGAGCAAACTTCCTACAGGCAGCCCGCATACTATTATTACTACGATGCAGAAAAAGGACGCAATGTGCCACTTTGTCCGTGCAACTGCGACAGTACCCGCAAAGAGGTGCCCGACTCACTGATCAAATCCATGCCGGAGAGCAAGGACTACGACCCGCTGAATGTGCAGCCCGGCCGCAAAGCAGGTCAGGCATACGAAGGCAATTCTAAAATCATCCTTATCCCCGGCAGTGGAATACCAACCTCCCCCGGCAGCGGTCGCACCCGCAGCAGCAGCGGTTCCGGTATCCGCACAGGTGGAGGCAAATCGTCCTTCCCCGGTATCAAAAGCGGTGGAAGCGGTGGTATCCGGATCAAGAGTTAATTCACAATTGTTTACTTCATAGGTATACAACAGGCCGTTCCATTTGGGGCGGCTTTGTTGTTTTCTTATGATTTTATAACTCTGTAACAATTGGCACAAAACTTCAGGAATTCCAGCAGGAAATTTGCAGTCAGATTGATAATAAAAGTATGACAAAAACCATTGTAGATGTACGCACCCCTCAGGAGTTTATGGGAGGACATGTAGCAGGAAGTATCAACATTCCCCTGAACGAAATTCCCGCAAGGCTGGATGAGTTAAAAAACATGCAACAACCGCTGGTACTATGCTGTGCCAGTGGCATGCGCAGCAGTCAGGCCACTGCATTCTTAAAACAGGCAGGTATTGATTGCAGCAACGGTGGAAGCTGGCTGGATGTAAATGCAACCGTATAATTCAGCAGGAGATGTTGCAGATATTGAAAAAATTATTTGGTGGAACACCAGCAGTGGACTTTGCAGAGTTATTAAAATCCGGGGCGGTGATTGTTGATGTGCGCAGCAAAGGCGAATTTGCCGGCGGCCATATCAATGGGGCTGTGAATATTCCTCTGGATGTGCTTCCTTCACAATTGGGCAAATTGAAAAAAGACAAACCCATTATCACCTGTTGTGCTAGTGGAATGCGCAGTGCCTCTGCAAAAGGTTTGCTTAAATCCAAAGGATTTACCCAGGTACACAACGGCGGGGGATGGATGAGTCTGAGAAATAAACTGGGATGAAATTTTTCATAGAAGCAATTCAAAGTTCATGGAGTTGGGTGCGCATTTTGCGCCTGGTACTCGGTGTGTCGTTTGTGTTTCAGTCTGTGAGTGGTGGCGGTGTATTTCCTGCATTATTCGGCGGACTGTTGTTGTTTCAGGCCATTTCGAATACGGGTTGCTGCAGTGCCGGATCCTGTGATACCCGGAAATCTCACGGAATGGAAGATGTACAGGAAACGGTTGTTTTTGAAGAAGTAAAATCCAATCCAAAACAATTCAAATAAATATGTCAGGTACTTATTCTTTTCAGGAATTGATTTCGGGTGACAAACCCGTTCTGGTAGATTTTTTTGCCACCTGGTGCGGACCCTGTAAGGTGATGTCGCCCATTTTGGAACAGGTAAAAAATCAGATGGATGCGGATGTGAAAATTCTTAAAGTAGACGTAGATAAAAATCCGCAGGCCGCGGCCAAATACCAGATTCAGGGTGTGCCTACCCTGATTTTATTCCGGAACGGAAAGGTGTTGTGGCGGCAGAGTGGGGTGGTGCAGGCTGCAGAAATACAGCGGGTGATAAAGCAACACGGCGGATGATATGATGTATAATTTATCCCTTATTTATTCAAGCCCTGATAAAACTCACCCCACTCCGGAAACGCACAATTGCCGTCGCGGAAATAAATTTCTTTTGAACCACATTTCAGGTTGAAATCACTCACTGTGGTGCAATTGATCTGACTGGAAAGTTTTTTCCCGGCCCGTTCAAAGGCGGCATACCGGATTTCGTCCTGTTTGGTGAATGAGCCCTGCAGGGTTGTATCTTTTCTCTTCAGGGTATAGGCATAACCATTGCCCGATTGCTTTATGGTGATGGTCTCAGAACCCATATTGAAACAGCCGGTGAAGTCATACACAATGGTCAGGGGTTTTTCCGGTCCAATGTTTTGCAACATGGAATCCCTGGTTTTATCCTTTTTGCAAAAAGAAAAAAGCAGCATGGGAAGCATCAGAAGCAGGTTGCGGTGTTTCATATATCAAAATTACGCCACTGGTGGTTCAAAAGTTACAGTCCGGCGGAAAATGACAATAAACCGAATAGAACAATTCACCCTTATTTACCGGGTTTGAGTTCCTTTTTCAGGAATCGGCCGGTGTGGCTTCCTTTGGTGGCAGCAACTTCTTCCGGTGTCCCTTTGGCAATAATGCGCCCTCCGCCTATGCCGCCTTCCGGCCCCAGATCAATCACATAATCGGCCACTTTGATCACATCCATATTGTGCTCTATCACAATTACGGTATTGCCTTTGTCGGTCAGTTCCTGCAACACCTGCAACAACTGGCGTATATCGTCGAAATGCAGTCCGGTGGTGGGCTCATCAAGAATATAAACGGTATTTCCGGTGTCGCGCTTGCTCAGTTCGGTGGCCAGTTTTACCCGCTGCGCCTCTCCACCGCTGAGGGTTGTGCTGCTTTGTCCGAGGGTAATATAACCCAGTCCCACATCGGCCATGGTTTTGATTTTGCGCCTTATATGGGGCATGTTTTCAAAGAATTCCACGGCGTGTTCAATACTCATTTCCAGCACATCGTAAATGCTTTTACCACGGTATCGCACTTCCAGGGTTTCGCGGTTGAAACGCTTGCCATGGCATACATCACACAATACTTCCACATCGGGAAGGAAATTCATTTCTATCACTTTGCGTCCCCCACCGGAGCAGCCTTCGCAGCGACCTCCCTTTACGTTGAAACTAAAGCGACCGGGTTTGTATCCGCGGATCCGGGCTTCGGGTAACTCCGCAAACAGGTTGCGGATATCCGTAAACACACCTACATACGTTGCAGGGTTGCTGCGCGGGGTGCGGCCAATGGGACTCTGGTCTATGCGTATGATTTTGTCCACATGCTCCAGTCCTTTTACTGATTTGTAGGGCAGGGGACGGTAATGGGTGCGGTACACATGGTTTTGCAGAATGGGGTAGAGGGTTTCATTGATGAGGGAACTTTTCCCACTGCCACTCACCCCGGTAATACATACAAACAATCCCAGCGGAATTTCCAGGTCGGTATTTTGCAGGTTGTGGCCTGTAGCACCTTTGATTACCAGCTTTTCCTTACCGGGAACCCGCCTTTCAGCAGGCACAGGAATGTTGCGTTTGCCTGCAAGAAACTCGGCAGTAACCGATGCGGATTTCATAAAGCCCTGCACCGTATCATTGGCTACTATGCGGCCTCCGTGTACTCCGGCTCCCGGACCGATTTCCACCAGCCAGTCGCTTTCCAGCATCATGTCTTTGTCGTGTTCCACTACCAACACTGTGTTTCCCAGATCACGGAGTTCTTTCAGGCTTTCTATCAGTTTTTCATTGTCGCGCTGGTGGAGGCCAATGCTGGGTTCATCCAGGATGTACAGCACATTGACCAGTTTGCTGCCGATTTGTGTGGCAAGCCGAATGCGCTGGGCTTCGCCACCACTGAGGGTGCGGGCAGGGCTGTTCAGGCTCAGGTAATCCAGTCCCACACCGGTGAGAAAGCCAAGCCGGCTGCGGATTTCCTTCAGCAGTTCTGCGCTGATGATGCGCTGCCTTTCGGTGATGTCCTTGTCAACTTTTTCAAACCAGCGTGTGAGATCTCCGATGCTCATGCGACCCAGTTCTGAAATGTTTTTATTGCCAAAGCGATACCAGGCGGCTACAGGTTTCAGGCGGCTGCCATTGCACACCGGACATTCCTGCTGATGCATGAATTCTTCGGCCCACTGCCTCAGTTTGTCATCCTCGCTTTCGTAGTAATTCTCTGCGATATAGTGCACTACTCCTTTGTAGGTGCTGTTGTGCCGGTGCTTTTTCCCGTCTGAGCCGGTGTATTCGAGTATAAAGGATTCCTTGCTGCCATACAGAATTACATCCAACTGGGCTTTTGTGAGTTTTTCCACCGGGTCAGCCAGGCTGAATTTGTGGTGTTTGGCGAGGCCGCGCAATTGCATAAACGTCCAGTTCTCGCGAAATTCACCGATGGGAATAATGGCTCCTTTATTGATGCTCTTGCTGCGGTCCGGAATGATGTAATCAATATTCACTTCGGCCACTTCGCCAAGTCCCTCGCACTCCTCACAGGCGCCATAGGGGGAGTTGAAAGAAAAGGTATTGGGTTGGGGCTCATCATAACTGATGCCGCTGACCGGGTCCATAAGGAATTTGCTGTAAGGGTGGGCCGTTTCTCCTTCCAATACCAGCATATTGCCTTCACCCATTTTCAAAGCGGTTTTTACACTTTCAGCCAAACGTGAGGTGCTCAGCGGATTGGCATCCACCCGGTCTATCACCACTTCAATGTCATGGATTTTATAACGGTCTACCTGCAGGCCTGGCTTGATTTCGGCAATTTCCCCGTCAATGCGCACCTTGTTGTAACCCCGTTTTTTCACCAGTTCAAACAATTCCCGGTAATGTCCTTTTCTGCCGCGCACCACAGGTGCCAAAACTGTGATTTTCGACCCCTGAAATTTTTCTGCCAGCGTTTGAATAATTTGCTCTTCGGTAAACCGCACCATTTTTTCACCCGTAACATGGCTGAAGGCTTCACCGGCACGGGCAAAGAGCAGGCGCAAAAAATCGTATATTTCGGTCACCGTGCCCACGGTGCTCCGCGGATTCCGGCTTACGGTCTTCTGTTCTATGGAAATCACCGGACTCAGACCAGACACCTTGTCCACTTCCGGCCGCTTCATGTCGCCGATAAACTGACGGGCATATGCACTGAAACTTTCCAGATAACGGCGCTGCCCTTCCGCAAACAGGGTATCAAAGGCCAGACTGCTTTTGCCGGAACCCGACAAACCGGTGAATACCACCAGCTTATTCCGGGGTATGACCAGGTCTACATCTTTCAGGTTATGCTCACGGGCGCCGATGATTTCAATCTCACCCCGGTCTGTAAATACTTCTGGATTTTCCACGTAAAATCTGATCCCCTCTATAAACCGCGAAGTTAACCAATTGTTTACCCCGAAAGGATGTTTGTTCAGGCTTTTGTGGGGATATTATCCCGTGACGGACTAACCCTTACCTGGTCGGTAACGGTGAACGACCAACTACCAGCCTCCATCGGCACCGCCGCCACTCCAGCCGCCGCCACCGCCCATACCGCCCCAACTGCTGCCACCGCTGCTGCCGCCACCGCCCCAGCTGCCGCCGCCGAATCCGCCACCACCCCACCAGTAGGCACCGGTGTTGCGGAAACCCCTGTTGGGACCCCTGTTGTTGAAGATGATGATAAAAATCACAATGATGATAATCATCACAATCAGACCGGTGGGCATTTTGGGTTTGGGTTTTCCACCGGCTTTGAATTCTCCTCCCAGTACTTGTATGATGGCGGTTGTACCAGCATCAAAAGCCTGATAATATGCACCGGTGCGCATGTGCGGAGCTATTACATTCCGGATGATTTCTCCGGATTTGCTGTCGATAAGTGTTCCGGTAGTTGCATCACTGGCACGTATACTTATTTTTCTCTCATCCAAAGCGACATAGAGCAATACCCCATTGTTGTTTTTCTTGCCGCCAATGCCCCATCCCCGTGTAAAATCCATGCTTCGGTCGAACTGATCGCGGCCGTTGAGTGATTTTTCGGTAACAACAACAATCTGCGTGCTGGTGCTGTCTTCGTATTTCCGCAGTTTTGTTTCAAGCAATTGCCTGTCTCCGGCAGAAAGCACACCGGCAAAATCATTCACCAGTCCCACATAATCGCGCACAGGTTTACGTTCCTGGGCGCAGAGCATACTGCTGCACAGCAACCCCAGTATCAAGCCGAATTTACCCGCGTGATATTTCATCGGTGAGTTCGTTGGGGTTGTGGCCTGTGGCCGGAAAATGAATCATCAACTGCTCGCCCGCCCGCTGAATTCCATGAATAATGGCATCGGCAACTTGTTCTTTCTGAAAAAGGACCTGCATTTCTGTTTTTACATCCTGCCAGAAATTTTCCTGCACATGTTTATGAATGCCTTCATCTCCGATAATGGCAAACTGACGACTGGCGAGTGACACGTAAATCAGCACCCCGTTTCTTGCAGCGGTTTTTTGCATTCCCAGTTTATGAAATAAACGGGTCGCTTCCTGCAACGGACTTTCTTTTGGTTTACCTCCCAGATGCACGCGCAATTCAGCAGTACACTGGCTTTCAGCATGGCGTATGGCCTGTACAATACGGTATTCTTCCTCCTTTGGCAGGGAAGGTTTTTTTGAAAGGGTAAACCACATGGGGTTTAGTTCTTGCCTTTGTCGAAGAGCTTGTCGTAATCCGGCACATCTTCTGCGCCTTCTTTGGCTTTGAACTCTTCTTTCTGCTTGAAACCAAACATGCCGGCCAGAATGTTTCTGGGGAAACTCCGCACAGATACATTGTATTCTTTTACAGCAGCATTGTAGTCGCTGCGCACGGTTCCTATGCGGTTTTCTGTTCCGTTCAGGTCATCCTGCAATTTCAGAAAGGCCTCAGTACTGCGTATCTGTGGGTATGCTTCAACAGCAATAGTCAGTGCACTGGTGATTTTGCGGTTTGCTGCTTCAATTTCCTGCGGTGAGGTCGCTTTGTCTATTTCAGATTTGGCTTCAGTAATCCCTGCCCGGGCTTTGGTAACGGTAGACAAAATGTCTTTTTCATTTTTGGCAGCTTCCTGCACAGTGCGGATCAAACCGGGAATAAGATCTGCACGGCGCTGATATTGCACCTGCACATTACCCCAGGCTTGTTTTACATTCTCGTCGCCACGCACCAGGCCATTATAGCCACCGCAGCCTACCATCAGCAGAATAGCCACCAGTCCGGCGGTAATCAGCAATCCAATATTTTTTGTGTTCATGTAAGGTATTTAAGTCCAAAGATAGAGGCAAATTGTTTGCCCAATTCCAATTTTACGTCAGACATGTCAATTTTTCCGGTAATTTCATTTTGCATGCTTGCCACAGCTTTGTCTGCAATGCCACAAGGGACAATATGGCGGAACATGTCAAGATTTGTATTTACGTTCAGTGCCAGGCCATGCATGCTCACATAGCGGCTGCATTTGATGCCGATGGCTGCAATTTTCCTTTCCTTGTCGGTGTCCTTGTCAATCCATACACCTATGCGGTCGGGAATGATTTCCCCCTGTATGTTCCAGGCCGCCAGCGTGCGGATTATGGCCGTTTCTATCCCTTCCACAAAAGCTTTCACCCCTACACCCAATTGCTCCAGATCGAAAATGGGGTAGGCCACAAGTTGTCCGGGACCATGGTATGTGATATCACCGCCCCGTTCAATGTCATATACTTTCGCGCCAAGCGCTGCCAGTTGCTCCGGATCCACGAGCAGGTTCTCCCTGTTTGCACTTTTCCCAAAGGTGTATACGTGCGGATGCTCTACCATTAACAGGTGATGCAATGGTTTTTCTCCATTGCTTTTCTGGGTTATTTTTCCCTGAAAGAGTTGTTTTTGCAGATCCCAGGCCTTGGCATAGTCCATCATGCCTAAATCGGATAGTACACAGGATTGCATGGCACAAAGGTAGGGAGCTGTGGGGTGCAATGCTTAATTTGCTGCCGGAATGGCAGCCGGTGAGAAAAAAGAACTGGGTATGCGCGGTGAAGACGATGCCGCACTGTGGCTGCAGCGGAAAGGATTGCAGGTGCTGGAACGCAACTGGCGGCATGGCCGGCATGAACTGGATTTGATAGCCACCGATGGCCGGCGACTGATTTTTGTGGAAGTAAAAGCACGCAGTACCGAAAGGCATGGAATGCCGGAAGAAGCTGTAAAATATGCCAAGCAGCAAGGCATGCTGGAGGCGGGTATGGCCTATGCCGAATTGCGGAATCACGAGGGTCCTGTGCGCTTTGATGTCATTTCCATTATTTATCTGCCATGGGGCAGGCAATTGCAGCATTTCCCCGATGCGTTTTTCCCATTGGGCGGGAATTGAAACAATTATCAGGGCTTTGCAACATTCCGGCGCCGTTGGTTGTTTACCATGTAAAACAGTGTTAATTTGCAAAAATTTGAGAATGAACAAATGGTTGATTTGGGGTGGAATGCTGCTCAGCGGCCTGACCGGACGTGTACATGCACAAACCCATCATTGCGGTACTGAAGACTATTACCAGATGATGCTGGATAGGGATCCGGCGCTGAAGGCACGGGAATTTTCTGCAAATATGTCTGCCGCCCAGGCTCAGAAAGGGCCTGCCAGCCGCGCCGCCATCTTTACGATACCAGTGGTATTTCATGTAGTGCATACAGGTGGTCCGGAGAATATCAGCCGCGAGCAAATTCTGGATCAGATGAGAATATTGAACAACGACTTTAACTATCTGAATTGGAATAAAAACAAAATAAGGTCCCAGTTTACTTCGGTTGCCGCGGATTGCCAGATACAATTCAAGCTGGCAAGTGTGGATCCCAATGGCGCCTGTACCGATGGTATTAACCGCATTTATTCCACAGCAGGTATAGAGGTGAATATGTCTACCGAAGAGGTAAAGAATCTGGTTTATTGGGACAAAACCAAATACCTCAATATTTGGGTGGTTTCTTCCATCGCAAGCACTCAGGCAGGATCTACCACACTTGGTTACGCTGTTTTTCCGTGGATGACCAACCGGGATGGGGTCGTGGTGCGCAGTGACCGGGTAGGAAGTATAGGAACAGGAGCATTAAGTGACAGTGGAAGAACCCTGACCCATGAGGTGGGCCACTGGCTGGGCTTGTACCATACTTTTCAGGGTGGATGCGGTGATGATGATTTGTGCTCGGATACGCCTCCTGTTTTCAGCAGTACAACCAATGCCAACTGCCCTTCCGCAGGAAATTCCTGCAGCACAGACCAACCTGACCTTCCTGACCAGTGGGAGAATTATATGGACTACAGCGACGGAAAGTGTATGGCGATGTTTACACTGCAGCAAAAAGCGAGAATGCACGCTTACCTGAAAACGGGTACATCCTTTAACCGCAGCAACATCGTTTCGGCAAACAATCTGATAGCGACTGGAATAACACCGGGCAGTTCCGCCCCTCTTGCCAATTTTGTAAGCAGTCAGACCGTGGTTTGTGCAGGGACTCCGGTAAAATTCTATGATGTAAGCTGCAAGGCGTCTGTTGCAGCACGCAGTTGGTCCTTTGCCGGTGCAAACATCAGCAGCAGCACAGATGCGAACCCAACAGTGGTATACCAAACCCCTGGTAAATACACCGTATCGCTTACTGTGCAAAATGCGAAAGGCAGCAACAACAAATCCGTTACTGACTATATTACTGTGATCAGCCGCAACAGTGCTGGTCTGCCCAATGTAGAAGAAGGTTTTGAGTCTGATCCTTCACCCAGAGGATATATCGCAGTATCGCCGTCTCCCGCTGTGTGGACTACCACCAATGCTGTTTCCTATACCGGTAGTCAGTGTTTCAAAGCACCGGTGAAAAATACCGATGCATTGGGCACGGTATATAGTTTCCGCACCCCGCCGTTGAATTTGTCTTCACTCAAAGGTGGCACAAGCCGGATTTCTTTTTATTGCGCCTATGCACCGGCCTATACCACAAGCACTGAAACATTAAGGGTTTATGTGAGTACAGACTGCGGAAACAGCTTTGTACAAATACTTGAAAGATCCGGTTCAGGGCTGGCGTACGCAGGAGCCCCGGTAACTGCCAATTTCGCACCCACTGGCAAATCGCAATGGAAACTGCTGGCCGTGCCATCGTTGGGCAGTCTGAGTCTGGACACGGCTAAATATGCCATCTTTAAAATTGATGTTATCAGCGATAAAGGCAATCCTGTGTATCTGGACAATCTGAATATCGGAGCCTGGTTTGCCGGACTGGAACCTACGGGTGTGTCCGGAATTACCCTGGCACTGTACCCTAACCCTGCCACTGACCATGCACTGCTGCAACTGGAACCTGTACAGAATACCAGAGCCACGGTGGAATTGCTTGATATGGCGGGACGTGTGGTAACACGTGTGTTCGACGGTGATTTGCAGGCCGGCAGACAGGAGTTGCGGATACCCAACCCGGGTGCTTCTGCAGCATCAATCTATTTTGTCCGGGTAACCACTCCCGGTGGTCAATGGACCAAACCCCTTACTTTTGCACCCTGACCACCAGCTGGTATATGATTAAAAACTTAGTAATTGTCGAGTCCCCGGCCAAAGCCAAAACCATCGAAAAATACCTGGGTAAGGATTTTACGGTAAAGTCCAGTATGGGACATATCCGCGACCTTTCCAAAGGCGATGATGCTGTAGATGTAAAGAATGGCTATGTGCCCCGGTACGAGATATCTCCGGATAAGAAAGACCTTGTCAGGGAACTGAAGAAGTTGGCCACTGATGCAGAAGTTGTATGGCTGGCAACGGACGAAGACCGCGAGGGGGAAGCCATCAGCTGGCATTTGTTCGATGCCTTGGGATTAAAAGAAAGCAGCACACGCAGGATTGTATTCAACGAAATCACAAAACCGGCCATACTGAAAGCCATTGAGAATCCCAGAAAGATTGATAAATACCTTGTCGATGCCCAGCAAGCCCGCAGGGTGCTTGACCGTCTGGTAGGGTACGAATTGTCGCCGGTATTGTGGAAAAAGGTAAAACCCCAGTTGTCTGCCGGAAGGGTGCAATCTGTATCTGTGCGTCTTGTGGTGGAACGTGAACGGGAAATCAATGAATTCGACTCCAAATCCGAATTTCGGGTAACCGCTGAGTTTCAGACACCTGAAGGCAAATTGCTCAAAGCGGAGTGCCCCAAGAGGTTCAAAACATCCGAAGAAGCGCATGCATTTCTGCAAAGTCTGGTGGGAGCCGGTTATAAGGTATTGGGCACCGAGGTGAAACCTGCTTTCCGCAGCCCGGCGCCGCCGTTTACCACCAGCACCCTGCAGCAGGAAGCAAGCCGTAAACTGGGTTACGATGTGAGCCGCACGATGCAGCTGGCACAGCGACTGTACGAAAACGGACACATAACCTATATGCGTACCGATTCTGTAAACCTGAGTCAGACGGCGATTGAGGCTGCTAAAAAAGAGGTTACTTCTCTGTTTGGGGCCCAATTTTCTTCGCCCAGGAATTTTACCACCAAAAATGAAAATGCCCAGGAAGCGCACGAAGCTATAAGGCCCACTTACTTTGAAAATCAGAGTGCCGGTGATGACAATGCACAGCGCAAACTGTACGAACTGATATGGAAGCGCAGCATAGCAAGCCAAATGGCAAAGGCTGAGCTTGAAAAAACCATCATAGAAATCGGGAACTCCGGCAACAAGGAGAAGTTTGTGGCTGAAGGTGAAGTCATAAAGTTTGAAGGATTTCTAAAAGTATATCTGGAAAGCAGCGATGAAGATGAGGAAGAGGAAGAGTCCGGTTTGTTGCCCAGGGTAAATGACGGTGATGTGTTGAAAGCTCAATCCGTGGTTGCCACTGAACGTTTCAGCAAACCCGCCCCCCGGTACACAGAAGCAAGCCTGGTAAAGAAACTCGAAGAGTTGGGCATAGGCAGACCTTCCACATATGCACCTACTATAAGCACCATTCAGAAGAGAGGCTATGTAGTAACGGAAAGCCGGGATGGCAAAAAGAGGAATTTTCAGGTGTTGAGTCTTATCAACGACCAGATAAAGGCAGAATCCAGGTCTGAAAACTATGGGTATGAGAAGAACAAATTGTTTCCTACTGATATCGGAATATTGGTTACCGATTTTTTACTGAGCAATTTTACCGGAATCATGGATTATGGCTTTACGGCCTCGGTGGAGAAGGAATTTGACGAGATAGCGCAGGGGATGAAAGGCTGGCAGTCTATGATAGATGGCTTTTACAATCCTTTTCATGAAAGTGTGGAAAAGACTACCGAAACAGCCAGCCGGGTTACAGGGGAACGAGCCTTGGGAACGGATCCCAAGACTGGTCGCAAGGTCATTGTGCGTATAGGTCGTTTTGGCCCGCTGGTGCAGATAGGCACGAAAGAAGATGGGGATGAGCCTCAGTTCGCCAGCCTCCAGAAAGGACAGAGTATTGAAACCATTTCCCTGGATGATGCCATGAAATTGTTTGCTCTGCCCCGCGAGGTGATGCAATTTGAAGGACAACCCGTCATTGCTGGCATTGGCCGCTACGGACCATATCTGAAACTGGGCGAAAAGTTCTACTCTGTGCCCCGGGGAACCGATTTGGTGGCGATGACTCCGGATGAAGCAGAAATACTATTGCGTGCAGCCTTATCAGCACCACAGTTTCCCATTGAAATCGGGGTGTATGAAGGAGAGACTCTTACTGTAAACAAAGGTCGTTTTGGTCCATTTATTAAATTCGGAAGCGCATTTATATCCATTCCGCGTGGAGAAGACCCCTCTGGTATAAAATTGGACAGAGCCATTGAACTGATAAAGGCCAAAGAAGAGTCGGACAGAAGCAAAACCTTAAAGGTCTTCGATCAGGACAAGGAACTTCAGGTACTGAAGGGCCGGTACGGCCCGTATCTGAGCTATAAAAAACAGAATATCCCATTGCCCAAGGGAACCGATCCGGAATCACTCACTTTTGAAAATGCCATGGAACTGGTTTCTAAAGCAACCCCCAAAACAACTGCGAAAGCCGGCGCAAAAGGGGCGGCAAGAGGAGGCGCAAAAAGCACAGTGAAAAAAGCGGCTTCCAAAGCTCCCCGTACCACAAAGAAAAAATAATTATACCGGTTCATCGTTTTACATTTATGTAGGAGAACGATTGTATGCTCAGACCCACTGAAATTGAGGCCATGCTGTTTCTGCTGGATGACACGGATGAGGGAATCGTGAAGGCCGTGGAAAGCCGTTTTTTTGCCGAGGGTATGGAGGTCTTGCCCTCGCTGGAAGCTTATTGGCAAACAAACCAGGACCCGTTGATAGCCGCCCGGATTGAAGAAATCATTCAGGCCATTCAGCAAAATGCATTGCATACTGATATAGCCAAATGGCTGGATAAAGGGGGTACCGATTTGCTTGAGGCCGCAATCATGGTGGCCAGAATCCAGTATCCGGGTCTCAATACCCATCTGGTTCATCATTTTATTGAAAAAGTGAAGGCGGATGCCTGGCCAGCATTGTTCAATGCTCAATCACCCTATGATAAGGTACACGCACTCAATCATATTTTCTTTGACCGGCAGGGTATGACGGGAAACAACGAAAATTACCATGCACCGGACAATTCACTCATCAACCGCGTTATCGAAACCCGCAGGGGCAATCCCATTACGTTATGTATTCTGTATTCAGTGATTGCCCAGCGTCTGGGTATGCCGGTTTTTGGTGTAAATCTTCCCCAGCATTTTGTGCTGGCCTGGTGCGATGACAGCCATATTGCCGGAGGAGTTCCTCTGAAAACGGATGGGATACTGCAACGCGAGTGGTACGGAGATGTGCTATTCTACCTCAATCCTTTCAGCCGCGGACAGATTTTTGTTCAAAAAAACATTGACGATTTCCTGCAGGTTATAAAAGTGGAGCAGGATCCGGTTTTTTATGAACCCTGCGCAAATGTTGAAATTCTGAAACGAATGCTCCGGAATTTGCACTACGCATACTCCGAAATTCGCAATGTAGCCGGACAAAACAAGGTGGAGTCCTTTATGCGGCAGCTGGGCATGATGGGGGAACTGGACGCCGGTTCTGACAGCAGCGAAGACTGAGTTTCAGTTTGTATTCGGTTAAAATTTGGGCTTGCGGCCGAAAAAGCAGATTTTTGCACCTCAATACCTATGTCAGAAAAACCCATCCTGATGCCCAAAATGGGCGAAAGCATTGCCGAAGCCACCATTATACGCTGGTTGAAGAACGAAGGAGACCGCGTAGAAAAGGATGAACCCATCGTTGAAATTGCCACCGACAAGGTAGACAGCGAAATTCCCAGCACCGAAGCCGGTATCCTGGCGCGCAAGCTTTACAATGACGGAGATGTGGTAAAAGTGGGTGATCCGGTTGCCATGATTCAAACCAGTGGTGCTGCCGGTGCAACTGCTCCGGTGGTGGAGAACCCCGCACCTGTTGTGGAAAAAGCAGCCGCACAAATAGAAAAAACCATAGAAGCCGCCAAACCGGCTCCAGCACTGGCGGCCAGTGAAGGAAGCCGGTTTTATTCACCTCTGGTCATCAATATTGCACGCACAGAGGGCATCAGCATGGATGAACTCGACCAGATACCGGGAACCGGCAAAGAGGGGAGGGTTACCAAGGCCGATATTTTATCATATGTTGCAAACCGCAGCAGTGCCCCTTCCGCCCCGGCCCCTGTTTCTGCCCCTGCTGCCCCAGCCGCTAAAACCACTGCGGCTCAAACAGTAGAAATTAAAGCTCCCGCTGTTGCAGTAAATGCCGGTGATGAAATCATAGAAATGGACCGTGTGCGCAAACTGATTGCCGATCATATGGTGATGAGCAAGCATGTGAGTCCGCACGTTACCAGTTTTGTAGAAGCAGATGTAACCAACATGGTGATGTGGAGGGACAAAGTAAAGAATGACTTTAAAAAAAGGGAAGGGGAGAATATCACCTTCACGCCCATTTTTGTGGAAGCCATTGCCCGTGCCATTAAAGATTTCCCAATGATCAATGTGTCTGTTGACGGCACAAATATCATCAAACGCAAAAACATCAACGTAGGTATGGCTGTGGCACAGCAAAGCGGAAACCTGATAGTGCCGGTAATCAAGAATGCCGATACCATGAATCTTCTGGGACTTACCCGTGTGGTAAACGATCTGGCCAACCGTGCCAGGGTGAACAAGCTTTCTCCGGATGAAATTCAGGGTGGCACTTACACCGTAACCAATGTGGGTTCATTTGGCAATGTGATGGGAACTCCGGTAATCAATCAACCGCAGGTAGCTATTATGGCCATTGGTGCCATTCGCAAGAAACCCGCAGTGCTCGAAACCGAATACGGAGATGTAATCGCGGTGCGACACATGATGTTCCTGAGCCACAGCTACGATCACCGCGTGGTGGATGGTGCATTGGGAGGGATGTTTGTACGCCGTGTGGCCGACTATCTTGAACAGTGGGACATTAACCGCGAAATCTGACCCGGAACCTCAGGCAATGGAACTGAAAATCCTTCGCCTGGCGCGTTATCTTTCCATAGGGTTACTTGCACTCACCCTGGTGTTTTTGGTGGATGATTTTTTACCTGCACGGGAACATCAGGAAGTTGTTGCAGACTTTTACCATACGACAACGAAATATGGAAATCATATAGAAATGATTACCCGCAGCGGAAATGCCGTTTCAATCTCATCCATCATGTTTAACGAAATCAGAACTGGAGATACCATTACCCTATATGCCACACCACTGTTTCATGGGATAAAAGGCATCGGTTATATCAGTTTTCAGGACGGTGAAGAATATATGGCCGGCAATCCCCATGGACCCAGACGAATGAGCCTGGCATTAAGTGGTTTGGGAATACTGCTTGCCCTCGGCGTTCAATTCATCAACCGGTTTGAAATTGCTGTGGGTTTGGCATTTTTTCTGGTCATTTTATCGGCAGCACGGTTTTGGTATTTTCATTGAAAAACCGGGACTTTTCGCTTTTCAGGGATTGTATCCAATCCTGGAAATCTTCCAATGCCTATAAGGGGTATGTGTTGCTGCTGATACTCGCCTGGCTGAAACAACTGGCTTACCCTGCAACACTTACAGACAGCAGAGAATATCTGCAGGCTGCGCATAACCTGACTGCAAATGGTACATGGAGTGTCTGTGACTTTGCTCATTCTGAGTGTGAAATCTGGTTGCCCCAAACCCGGCGCACAGTTGGTTATCCGCTGTGGTTGCTGCTTACACAATGGATGTGGCTTACCTGTTTATTGCAAACCATTCTGGCCCTATTTGTTCCGGTCATTACTCTCCGTATTCTGAGAAAAGCGAAGTTGTTGTTTTCAGAGAAACTGCTGTTTCTTTTATTCCTCTCATTTCCATTGCTTTTCTATTACTCTCCTATGGTTATGCCCGAAATTGCAGTTCTGGTCTGTATCCTGTTCCTTTTTTCAGCCTGCCAGAACCGACAATGGATTTCCGCTATTTTGTTCTTGTGTTGTTTGGTACTGCTCAAACCCGTATTTATGCCTCTGGCCTGGTTGGCACTGGCAGGTGTAGTCTTATTGCCCGGATGGAAGAAAACAACTGCATTGTTGCCCGCAGGTCTGGTGTTCGCATTCTCATTTATCAATGAAAAAAATACAGATGTATTTCATTATAGTTCAATACCTGTTGTGAATGCCTATGAATACAATATCAGACCATTGCTAAGCGATGCAGAGCAATTCTACAAGTCTGGTGATTCTGCCATGCTGAACAGGACTTTTGCTGAAAAATACAGCTATATGAGATCACAAACTACCGAAGTATTAAAAAGAAATATGTGGCAGTATCTGTGGTTACATTTAAGAGGAGGACTACTTGCGCTGATTGATCCCGGCAGATATGATTTTGTCGCATTTTTTCAATTGCCTCAGGCAGAAGGACTTATGGGAATCAAAGAGGGTGGGGGCTTGGGGGCATTGGTCCGGCAGCCCAGGTATTACCTTTTTTACATCATGGTTTTTACGTTGTTCGCTGCTATACGTCTGATAATGGCTGTGCTTGCATTGCTGCGTGGCCCCGCGCGGGTTTGGTGGCTTGCCTTACCTGTAGTCTACATCGTTGTCCTCACAGGACCGGTTGGAAGTGCCCGCTATATCCTGCCGGTTATTCCATTTATAATTGCCCTTGCCGCGGCAGGTGTGGCATATTCATTTCCGAAATGGAAAACAAGCTGAAAATACTGTTAATCAGCGACAACCATGCCTGGCACGACCAGGCCATTTTGCATCATGCCGCAGAAGCAGATGAGGTATGGCATGCCGGAGACTGGCTCAATCTGGATTTGTTTCACGAACTTGAAAAATCGGGCAAACCTGTACGCAGCTGCTGGGGAAATGTGGACGGTCAGGAGATCCGCCGGATTTTTCCATTGCACAATCGGTTCGAATTGATGGGTATCCGGTTTTGGATGACCCATATTGGCGGGTATCCGGGAAAATACAATCCGAAAATCATGCCGGCACTTAAAAATCATCCACCTGATGTATTCATTTGCGGGCATTCCCACATCCTGAAAATAGTGCGTGACCCGGCTTTGAAAAATATGCTGTGCCTCAATCCGGGTTCCTGTGGCATGCAGGGTTTCCACCTTGTGCGCACCGCCATCCGTTTTACCATTTCTCCGGCCGGACTCACAGATATGGCCGTCATTGAATTTGGAAAACGGGTTTTACCGTGATTTTCTGTGGTTTTCACTTCAAAATTTTCCCTACTTTTGCAACCCGGATTTGTCCTGCCCAGGTGGCGGAATTGGTAGACGCGCTGGTCTCAAACACCTGTGGGTTCACCCCCGTACCGGTTCGACTCCGGTCCTGGGCACCACTCCGAACCCAAATAGCCCTGTTTTTCAGGGCTATTTTTTTTGCCTTTCGCTTACACTATGCCTATACAGAAGAATATTGCCATCCCCTCCGTTTCTGCTTTACCCGTGCTTACAGACCTGTTTACACCCATTGGCGCTGGTCCCTGGCCCGTGCTCATGTTTTGTCATGGTTTCAAAGGGTTTAAGGATTGGGGCTGGTTTCCGCATATGCACAAATTTTTCTGCGAACAGGGAATTGCAGTGCTCAACATCGGTTTTTCACACAATGGCACAGACGCAGAACACCCAATGGAGTTTGTACATCCGGAACGATTTGCCGCACAAACTGTTTCAGGAGATCTGGCAGAAATCAACAATGTGATTGACTGGGTTTGCAGCGATGGTGTGCATTTCGGCCTTGATCCGGATCAGATATGTCTGACAGGACATAGCCGCGGTGGTGCGCTGGCAATTCTCGCAGCCTCAAAGAATAAACGGATAAAACAAGTGGTGACATGGGCTGCCATTTCCGCTTTTGGTTTCTCTTTTGCCGGTGCGGATAAGCATGCGTGGAAAGAAAACGGCCATATACTCATCCCTAACCAGAGAACCGGACAAACCATGCCGCTGAATTATTCTTACTGGCAGGACATACAGGAGCATGCCGCCGAATTCAACATTCCGGACCGGGCTGCAGAACTGGAAATTCCATTGCTCATCCTGCATGGTGCTGCCGATACCAGCGTGCCCGTAAGTCATGCCCTTGAAATTTATGAGGCCTGTATTCATTCCATTTTTATAGAAATTGACAATACAGACCATACTTTTGGAGCCGGGCACCCTTTTACCGAAGAATCAACATTTACGACGGCAATGGTATCCGTATTTTCAAACACAGCATCATTTATTGTATAAAACAGTACCATGAAAACACCGAAAATTTTAATGAAAGGGCTCTACGCTTTGTTGTTTCTTTTTGCGCCTGTATTTCTGCAGGCTCAATCCTGGGAACAGGATGAAAAAGCAAAACCTTTACTGAAAAAAATTGCCGAAACCTACCAGAAAGGCAAAAAACAAGAGGCAGAGAAAAAACTGAATAAATTGCTGGCAAAATATCCAAACAGCGGTGAGGCCTGGGATATGAGGTCCCGAATGGCCTACCAGGAATGGGAAAACATGAAAAAAGTCAATTTTGGAAATATCAAGATAGAAACCAAAGTGTCTGGCGGGGATACATCAGAGACTGCAAAGAAGAAGGCTGATTCTTTGAGTCAGAGTTTGAGTAAATTGTTTACCGGAAATTATCTGGGTAGAATTTACGAAGAAAAATTACTTGCTGTTTTGCGCAGGGCAACCGCTTACTGCGCAACCGCTGAGTGGAGCTCAGTGCTCATCAGAACCCTCTTCTCCAATCAGAAAGACACACATACCGTAACCAACGTAATGGCAAAAAGCTACTTCGCAGAAGCAGAAAAGTATTTTAGCGATGGGGATTACGGAAAAGCCGCAATGTATTATTCAAAGACCCTTGAAAAAGACAGCAATCACTACCAGGCCGCGGCCTACATGGGGGATGCATACTACAGGCAGAAAGAGTATGAGTTTGCCGAAAAAGGGTATAAACGCGCCATTGCCATGCGTCCTTATCTGCTCGAAGCGAGAAAATACCTGGTTGACGCCCTTATCAATCAGAAAAGCTGGGAAGCTGCGTTCGAAGTGTGTAACGATGCTTTACTCATTTATCCTGATATCGGAATGATTTATAAATGGAGAATTATTGTGCACAATTTGGGAAAAGCTGCCCCTGACCCGAGAGTTGCCCGTTTTGCACAACCCATTGATGACAATTCTGAAGATTTCAAAGACATAGATAATACGCTGAAAAAGAATCCGCACTGGAAATTTTACACCGAAGCACGCGAGAATATGAAGTCGCAGTCAGACTCAGCCGGTTTGCTTGCTGAACATGCGGACAAATACCTGGATTTGCATTGCTGGAAACAAATGTTGGCTAAGGCACCAAAAACAGAATTCGCGTTGGCGCGACGTGCACAGGAGGAAGGTTTTTTGGACTGCTATGTGCTTGTTTTTAACATGCACCAGGACACCCATGGGCAATTCACCCATTTCATAGCCAACAACCACGAAAAGGCTTTGAAATTTTTAACCTGGGCCGGAAATGGTTATAAGTAGAATATTGTTCAGCGTTTTGCAGCCGCCCTGCGCAGCCGGTCATTGATGGCCCTTCCCAGACCGGTTTCCTCTGCCATTTCTATTTCAGCTTCCTGAATGCTCTCCTCATCCAGCCGGCGAAGTGCTGCGAACAGGGCAGAGGCTGCTGTTTCAGTTCTTCCATCAGGAGCCAGAATCCATTGAGGCATGGCAGCTTTAGGCCATACTGAAAACATACGCAGCTGGTGCAGTTTAAGTGGAGGTTCACTACCAAATGGGTACAAGTTGATTTTACAACCGGGTGCATAGTGGGAATCCAGTTGGCCGGGAGCTGAGGGATTGCTGTTTTGTGTAAGTCGTTCGGTCAGTTTTCCAGTTACCGTTTCCAGAATTTCTCTGGGCAGTCCCCCTAACCGGAGCAAAACCGGTTCTGCACCACTCAGATCCAGTATGGTGCTTTCCAGGCCAACGGTGCAGGGTCCGCCATTCAGAATATAACAAATTGCATGACCCAGTTGGGCCTGCACATGTGCCGCTGTGGTGGGGCTCACATACCCAAAAGGATTTGCACTGGGCGCTGCAAGCGGAAAAGGCAATTGTTGCAACAGTGCCAGCGTAAGTGGGTGGGAGGGAACCCGCAGCGCAACCGTGTTGCTGCCGCTGGTGGTTATGTCTGGAATCAGAGGGCTCTTTTTCAGCACCAGGGTGAGGGGGCCCGGCCAGAATTCGCGAGCCAGTTTCCATGCCATATCGGGTATTTCCACCGCATACTTTTCCATCTCGCTGGCCGAGGACAGGTGCACAATCAGCGGATCAAATGCCGGCCGGTTCTTTGCCTTGTAAATTTTAAGTACTTCTTCCGGCTGCAGTGCATTCGCTGCAAGTCCATACACGGTTTCTGTGGGTATGCCGGCCAATTCCCCCTTTAGCAGGCATTGGGCTGCTTCCGCCACACTATCACCCAAACGGGCCATATCAGCGTCGTTTCAGATTGTATTTTTCTATCTTATTGTAAAGGTGACTGCGCTGGATATCTATCTCCTGCGCTGTTTTTGCCACATTCCAGTTGTTCTGTATCAGCTTGCGTTCGATAAAGATTTTTTCTGCCCAGTCACGGAAATCCTGCAAGGTGGCGTAGTTATCAACCACACCAAACGGGTCGCTGCCGCGCTGTGCAGGATTGCTGTACATGTACACATCTTCCCCGGTTATCTGCTCGCCGCAAAGGATTACGAGGCGTTCCACCACGTTGCGCAACTCACGGATATTTCCGGTCCAGTTTACTTCTTTCATTGCGGCGTAACCGTCCGGGGTAAAGGATTTGCGGGGTATGCCATTTTCCGCACAAATCTCATCCAGAAAATTATCTGCAATCAGCGCAATGTCTTCGGTGCGTTCATTCAGTGTGGGCACATGGATGAGAATGACCGAAAGCCTGTGGTACAGATCCATGCGGAAATTGCCGCGTTCAATTTCCTCCTGCAGGTTTTTGTTGGTGGCCGCCACGATGCGCACATCCACTTTAATTTCCTTGTCTCCGCCTACACGGGCTATTTTACCTTCCTGAATGGCCCGCAATACTTTGGCTTGTGCCGCCATGCTCATGTCGCCGATTTCGTCCAGAAACAATGTGCCGCCATGGGCCTGCTCAAATTTACCTATCCGCTGTTTGATGGCACTGGTAAAACTGCCTTTCTCATGTCCGAACAGTTCACTTTCAATCAATTCGGTAGGTATGCTCGCGCAGTTCACTTCTACCAGTGGCATGGCTGCCCTGGTGCTTTTTTCGTGAATCCAGCGGCACACCAGTTCCTTACCGGTTCCATTTTCCCCGGTTATCAGTACACGTGCTTCGGTGGGCGCAACCTTCTCTATGGTTTCCTTAATTTTCTGTATGGCCGGGGTTTCACCGATAATGTCGAAGGTCTTGGCCACCTTGCGCTTCAATACCTTGGTTTCGGTAACCAGGTTGTTGCGGTCTACCGCATTGCGTATGGTTATCAGCAACCGGTTCAGATCCGGTGGCTTGGTGATAAAATCATAGGCACCCTTTTTGGTGGCTTCTATGGCCATTTCCACGTTCCCATGTCCGCTGATCATGATGAACGGAACGTCGGGCACCAAAGCCTGGGCGCGGTCGAGCAACTCCATACCGTCAATGCCTGGCATCTTTACATCACAAAGCACTGCATCGTACTCACCTTTTTGCAACAGGGCCAGTCCTTTGGTTCCATCCTCGGCGGTGGTTACGGTGTATTTTTCGTATTCAAGTATCTCTTTCAGGGTTTCCCTGATGGCGGATTCATCGTCTATTACCAGTATTTCGGGCATGGTGTATAAAATTTGTTACAATTCTATGTTATTTTTTTTGGACATTCGGCCTGGTTTTTCCCCCAGTTTTCCACCCCCCGGGCACACATCATGGATTTCTCTGCCTTTTATGTAACATTTTTCGGGCGCTGCGTTTTACTTCACAAATCCCAAAACTCTATAATCCATATGGACAGCAAAGTTTTTAAAACCGCCCGATGGGTTGGTACCGAACCCGCAAATTGTGCTGAAAAATCAAGCCCTGAAATCCACAACACCGAAAAAAAATTTGCGACTTTTCACCCGAATGCCCAAATTTGTGCATTCGCGGGGTTTCCCTGCAAAGACTATATGAAGAAACTTATACCAATTGTACTGGGGGCTGTTGTTTGTATCCCGGCGCTTGTAAAAGCCCAGCAGGACCCGTATTACACCCACTTTGCCTACAACAAGGTATTCCTGAATCCTGCTTACGCAGGTGCCTCCGGCCGCTTTTGTATCAATGCGGTCACCCACCAGCAGTGGCGTGGTTTTCAGGAGCAGACCGCTTCATATAAAACACAGAGTGGCCTGCCGATTTCCGACAATCTGCTGAACCAGATTGCTCCCAAAACCACGGGTTTCGGATTTTCTGCTCCAATCAATATAAAGAATGCTGCCAAGGAAAGCATCAACTACGGAGGTGTTTACCTGGGTTTCATCAGCGATGTAGTGGCATATGAAGTGAATACCTATATGCGTGGCGGTGTGGCAGGTGCCTACAATATGGCCAATGGAAGTTCTATCAGGGTGGGGGTTGACTTTACCAGTCTCACCAAGCAGTTGGACGGAACCAAAATGCGTGCACATGACCCGAACGACCCGCGTATTCCCACCACCAAGTCTGGTGCCACCAAAACGGCGTTGGGTGCAGGTGTGTTTTACAACAACCCGAATTTCAAGGATTTTTACGCCGGCCTGTCTGTATCGCACATGATGCCAAAAGAATACCAATATCAGGCCCCGGCAGGAACCGTAAGCATTACCACGGCACGCCACTTTTACCTGATGTCCGGTCTCCGCATCAATAACTTTCTGGGCAATCCCGCCCTTTCTCTGGACCCGGCCCTGCTCGTAAAAACAGTAATGGGAGGCGGCCCGGTAAAACCCCAGCTCGATTTGCAGGGTATGGTAACCTGGAACGAAATGTTTGCCGGTGGTCTTGCACTGCGCAACTATGGAGTAGGTATCGATGCTGCTTCAATCATGCTCGGTTACTATCCTCCCATCAAGGGCAACAGCCCCGGACCCGATGCCCAGCAACTGTTGCGTGTGGGGTATTCCTATGATATCACCCTGCAGTCTCTGCGCCGCAACAGCAATGGTAGCCATGAGTTGCAGGTGAACTATTGCTTTAAGATTGCTCTTCCTGTAAGGCCTGAGAAGGTGTATCGCCATCCCCGGTACATGCTCAGGAACCCCGATTTGGATTAATTCAAAAGATTTACACAATAATTACATTCAGGTCACGTTATACATAATGAGGTTGAAAAAATCCTTGCGCATTCGTGCGAATGGATTATTTTTGCAACTTCACAGTAAATATACTTATTCGAATCTGCCAAATGATGAAAAGAAAGTTGATGAGGGTTATCTCTGAAAACAGTTTTGTGAAAGCTGTGCGGAACACGTTGGGCAACCGGCATGTACGCGTTGCCGGTATCATTGCTGCTGTAGCCGTTTTGGCCTGCAGTCCGGCAGATACCGGGGACCTTACCGGTGTACAGGGCCGTCGCCCCTGGTTTCACCCGCAACCTCCGGGTACTGTGTACATTCCTTCCGGTACCTTCCACACTGGTCAGGCTGCTCAGGACGTGTTCCAGTCCTACATAGAGCCAAATAAACAAATGACAGTTGTGGCATTCTGGATGGATGAAACCGAAATCACAAACAACGAGTACCGTCAGTTTGTGGCTTATGTGATTGACTCCATCGCCCGCTACAAGCTGGACGATGACCAGTATTTCCACCCTGAAGACGAGGAGGGTACACGCCTTATTAATTACGATAAGGACATGGACTGGGAAAAACACAAAGAAGATCTGGCCGATATGTACTACCAGGGCAACGAACGTTTCCGTGGCAAACACCAGATTGACACCCGCAAACTCATGTACAAGTATCAGTGGTTCGACTACGTAAGCGCCGCCAATCTGGACCGCGACAAGTATGCGCCCATGGATCGCAGCAAGTTTATCAAGGATGAGGAAACCCTCATTTATCCTGATACCCTTTGCTGGGTGCGTGACTTCACCTATTCATACAACGAGCCCATGGCCCGCGTATATTTCTGGCACCCCAAATACGATGATTATCCGGTTGTGGGTGTAAACTGGCATCAGGCTACTGCTTTCTGTGCATGGAGAACCATCCGCAAATCCAGCTACTGGGAAATGAACGGATACCTGCCCAATACGGAAGACTTCCGCCTGCCCAGCGAATACGAATGGGAATATGCAGCACGTGGTGGCCGCATAGGCAACAAATATCCCTGGGGTGGTCCATATACCCGCAACAGCAAGGGTTGTATGCTGGCCAACTTTAAGCCCCTGCGAGGCAACTATGGCGCAGACGGTGGTGTATATCCCGTGCGTGCCGACAGCTATTTCCCCAACGACTATGGTCTGTATAACATGGCCGGAAACGTAGCCGAATGGACAAGTACCCACTGGGAAGTAGCCAACAACAGTATCGTACACGATTTGAACGGACAACACTACAAGAGAGTTCCGGAACGCGGAGCAGGTGCCAACGTGGACATCAGCAAGAAGCGCAAGGTAATTCGCGGTGGCTCCTGGAAAGACGTAGCCTATTTCATCGAAAACGGTGCGCGTACTTACGAATATCAGGATACCAGCAAATCGTATGTTGGCTTCCGTTGTGTGCAAACCTACATAGGTCGTTCCAATAAGGATCGCAAGTAATCCTGGCCGGGGGGCTTATATGTACATTTAAATTGTAGAATTTCAATCACTTATCAAATACAAAACCTAAAAACCAAATATCAAAATGAGTAAAAGTTTCTTTGAATCAAAAAGATGGAAGCAAACCATGAATTTTATTTATGGTATGGGCGCCGCAGTTGTAATCGTAGGTGCGCTTTTCAAAATTCTTCACCTTCCGGGTGCCGATTTAATGCTGATGGTAGGTCTGCTGACCGAAGCCGGTATTTTTATGATTTCTGCCTTTGAACCTGTTCACCAGGATCCGGATTGGAGTCTGGTTTATCCTGAACTGGCTGGCGGCGAACCCACTACCCGCAGCGAAAAACAGGCCAATAAGGGTAGCATTACCCAGCAGTTGGACAACATGTTGTCTGAAGCCAAAATCGGTCCTGAATTGATTCAATCTCTTGGAACTGGTTTGAGTTCACTGAGCACCAATGTAAAGGATATGGCAGACTTGTCTGGTGCAGCAGTTGCAACTACAGAATACGCAAGCAGTGCTAACCGTGCAGCCAAAAACATGGAAGAAATTTCCAAGAGCACTGCAATGGTATCTGATAGCCTGAGTTCTTTCACCGGTGGTTTGAACAGTGTTCTTACCAACCTGAATGCATCTGAAGCTGCTACCAGCGACTTCCGCGATGAACTGGGCAAACTGAACCGCAATCTGGGTAATTTGAATACCATTTACGGAAATATGCTTTCTGCCATGGGTGGAAGCAAAGGCTAAGCCATTGTTGATTCCCTGTAATTCATATTAATTAAGGAGCACAACAAATGGCAAGTGGCAAATTATCACCACGTCAGAAAATGATCAACATGATGTATCTCGTGTTGATTGCACTTCTGGCATTGAACGTATCCAAGGAAATCATCAAGGCGTTTAACCTGATGGAAAATTCCCTGGATAAATCCTCTATAAACATTACCAAGAAGAATAAGGCCGTTATGGAGTTTCTGGACCGTCAGGTAGCTGAGAAGAATGAAGCTGCAAGCCGCGCCAAAGCTGTAGCCGATGATATATCGAAAACAGCAAAAACCCTGTACGATGCCATTGATAAGATTAAGAAAGAACTGGAAGACCGCACAGGTGGCCGTAAAACAGAGAAGGAAGCCATTCTGGTTGAAGGCGGCAAGCCTGAGCTGAAATCCGGTGACGGTATGGAAGAGCATGCACGTTATTTCATCAAAGAAAATGGCGGTAACCGCGGTAAAGAGTTCCAGAAACTGGTGAACGATACCCGCGAGAAGCTGATCAAGTTCCTGGATGATCCGCGCATTGCCAACACACCAGAAATGAAGGAATTACTGGCGGGTAAAAAAGCTGCCATCATTAAAAACACTTCATTGTTTGCCAAAGACGGTAAAAACTCTGACGGTACGCCTGAAACATGGGTTTCCATGTACCTGGAGCACTCACCTCTGGCTGGTGTAATGGCAATCCTCAGCAAAGTGGAGAATGATTGCCGCAACCTGGAAACAGAGTTGTTGCAGACAACCGCTGAAACTGTAGGTGCACTTGATTTCAAATTCGACCAGATTCAGGCTGTAATATCAGCACCTACCAGTGCTGTATTTACCGGTCAGACTTACGAAGCGGATATCATCATGGCTGCTTACAACTCCAAAGCCAATATGACCATGACTGTGAATGGCAGTCCCATTGAGGTAAAAGATGGTGTGGGTAAATACAAAGTTACCCCTCAGACCGTAGGAGAAAACAGCTATAAGGTATCTATCAGTGTACCCAAGCCGGGTGGTGGGGTAGACGTGAAGACCGCCGAAGGTAAATTCCTTGGTATGGCTTCTTTCGCCTCCATCTCTGCCGATCAGTTGAATGTATTCTATGTAGGTCTGGACAACCCCATAACTGTGGCTGTGCCCGGTGTGGCTCAGTCTCAGGTGCATGTTTCAGTTTCAGGTGGCGGTGCGCAATTGGTACCGGGCCCCGGACAAGGTAAATATTTCGTGAAAATCCCTGTGCGTAACGGCAACGAATGTACTGTGAATGTAACAGCTACATTGCCCGACAAGCGCGTGGTGAATATGGGCTCAAAACTGTTCAAAGTGCGCAATGTACCCCGTCCTACCTTCCGTGCCGGTGCATTGTCTTTTGACAAGCCCATGGGTCTTGCACAACTGAGTGCACAGTCTACCGCAGCGGCCGTATTGGATAACTTTATCTATGACGGCGTAAAGTATGTGGTTACTGGTTATACCTTTATCGGAATTGGTCGTCAGGGTCCTAAGAAAGCTGTGAGCCCCAATGCAAGCCTGCAGCCTATCAAAGGTATCCTCAGTGGTCTGCGTCCCGGCGAGTTTGTCATGTTTACAGACATTCGTGCAGTAGGACCGGGCGGACAACAGGTATATCTTGAAAATGCAAGTACAACCCTGCAATAAAAAGTGTCAGATTTCAGTTAAGTAAGAAAAGAACAATCACATGAAGAGGATTTTGATTTTAGCCGTAGTAAGTCTGTGTCTGGGTTCAGCCTCAGCGCAGTGGGATTGGGGTGGAGGCGGAGAAGCCGGTGGTTCCTCCGGATCTTCCGGTTCATCAGGCAGTTCAGGTTCAGGTTCTTCCGGGTCTTCGGGCACATCGGGAAGTACTTCACCCGGCGCAGGTGCACCAAAAGCAGAGGCTCCCAAACTGGCCATTCCTACCATTGGAACCCACTATGACGATGCTGCTGAATCGCATTATGAAACTCCTCATACTGTAAACGATGGCAGACCCGGAATAGATCAGGGTGTGGTTGTAAACTACCCTTACCTGCGTGAAGCCGATGCAAAGTTCAAACGCCGTGTTTGGCGCCGCATTGATACACGCCAGAAAATGAACAAGTCCTTTACCTGGCCTAAAAACCCTATTACCCAGATTATTTATGACCTGGCTACCAAAGGTAAGGTTATGGCATACTGGACTGATTCGCTGAACCGTTTGAAAACTCCGGAAGATTGCTACAAAGAGGGCAGTAAGCTGGTGGTTACCCAGATTCAGAACTGGCGCAACCCGGAAGATCCTACCGATCTTGTTGATACAGCCTTTTACAACATCTTCAAATGGAGTGATGTGAAGAAGTTTGAAGTAATGGAAGACTGGATCTTCGACTATAAACACTCTGAATTCTTTCCGCGTATCATAGCGATAGCGCCATTGTACGAGGAAAAGTACCCGAACGGTATGACCTATGAGATGCCCCTTTTCTGGATCAAAATGAATGACCTGCGTCCCACGTTGGCCAAATGTGAAGTGTATAACCGTTATAATGATGTTATGCGCATCAGCTGGGACGACCTTTTCAATCAATACCGCCTGTTCGATAGTTATATCGTAAAACAAACCGACTGGGACGACCTTTATATCGCCCAGAAGCCTGAATTCCAGCAAGACGGCCTGGCTGCTTTGCTGGAAGGAGAGAACATCAAGAATGATCTCTTCATTTTCGAGCATGATTTGTGGGAGTATTGATTCAAATCAAAGAGAATATAAAATCCCCTTCCGAAAGGACAGGGGATTTTTTTTATCCTGTTGACGGCGGGTGTTTTACGCGTACCTCTTTGATAAATCATTGAAAATTCGTACCTTTGCCGTTCGTTTTGAAAGACGTTCCTACAGCGATTGAAGATCTGGATATTGAGTTCGTTAAATTAAAAGACGGGCTGCACACATTCAGGTATACGCTTGGAAAGTTGTTCTTTGAAGCATTTGAGAATACTGAGGTACTGGATGCACGGGTAGAACTGGACATTGCACTGGAGAAATTTCCGGCCATGATTCATGTTCAACTGCATGCATACGGAACCATACAGTTGCCCTGCGACCGTTGTCTGGAAGGAATCAATATGCCGGTAGATACCCAGTATCGCCTTGTATATAAGTTGCTTACGGATGGAGAAAGGGTAACTGAATCAGATTCGCAGGAGTTGATATTTCTGAAGCCACAGGAAATCAGGATCAATTTAGCCCAGCCGGTGTATGAGTCGGTTTTGCTGGATGTTCCAATGATTCGGAATTGTGACGGACTGGAGAACAAGCCCTGTAATCAGGAAATGCTGAAGAAACTGGACGAAATAAATCAGAGTGGGGATGGAGATCCGGACCCACGCTGGGACAAATTGAAAGATTTATTAAAATAAGAAAAAATGGCACATCCTAAACGGAAAATATCAAGCACACGCCGCGACAAGCGCCGCACACACGACAAGCTGGAAGTACGCCCCATGATCGCAGACCCGGTTACCGGAGATGTTTCCCTGTACCACAGGGTGAACCTCGAAACCGGCATGTACCGTGGCCAGAAGGTCATGAAGGGCCGCAACGAGGCATAATGATGAAAATCGGTATTGACGCCATGGGCGGGGACTTTGCTCCTGCCGAGGCTGTGAAGGGTGCATACCTGGCGCAGTTGGCTCATCCCGAATGGAAACTTGTGCTCTTCGGCAAAGCTGCCGAAATAGAGGCCGTGTGCACTGCAGAAAACCTGCAATCGCCGGGCTGGGAAGTAGTGGACTGTCCGCAGATCGTGGAAATGAGTGAACACCCTGTGCGTGCACTGGCATCCAAGCCAGACAGCAGCATAATGACTGGTTTCAGACATCTGGCTGAAGGTCGCATTGATGCGTGGCTCAGTGCGGGTAACACCGGTGCCATGCTTGTAGGCAGCCTTCAGTCCGTAAAGGCTGTGGAAGGTATTCTCAGGCCTTGCCTTACCTCAGTGCTTCCCCGTATGAATAACAATCCTGGATTGTTGCTGGATGTGGGGGCCAATGCTGATTGCAAACCAGAACATATACAGCAATTTGCAGTGCTGGGTTCTCTTTTTTACAGCGCTGTATATGGAGTATCCTCGCCCAAGGTGGGTTTGCTTAATCTGGGAGAAGAAGAAGAGAAGGGAAGTATTCTTACACGCGCCGCCCATGGCTTGCTGAAAAACACTGCCGGGATCCGTTTTGAAGGAAATGTGGAAGGACGGGATATTTTCAGTGATGCATTTGATGTCGTGGTATGTGACGGGTTTACCGGCAATGTCATCATAAAAGTGTGTGAAGGCATGTACTATCGCTTAGCAAAGCGCGGCATACAGGACGAGTATCTGGACAAGTTTAATTTCAAGCACTACGGTGGTAGTGCCATACTGGGGGTAAATGCACCAGTTATAGTGGGTCATGGTATCTCAAAAGCAGATACCTTTGTGAAAATGATAGAGATGGCTGCTGCACAGGTTCAAAACAAGCTGGTGGAGAAAATCCGCGAGTCTTTGGCCGGTTTTGGCAGCACGCACGCAACTGCCTGATGGAAAAAATTACTGCTGCAATTACCGCTGTTGGCGGGTATGTGCCGGAAACGGTGCTGACCAATGCTGACCTGGAAAAAATGGTGGACACCACAGATGAGTGGATTACCACCCGTACCGGAATCAAAGAACGCCACCTGCTGCGTGAGCCGGGTAAGGCCACCAGTGATATGGCCGTGCGTGCCATTATGCCCATGCTGGAAAAACGGGGTATAGATCCGGAAGAGATAGATGTGATTGTGTGCGGAACCATTACAGGTGATTACATTTTTCCGGCCTGTGCAAATATCATTGGTGATAAAATAGGGGCAAAGAATGCCTGGGGATTTGATGTGGCTGCTGCCTGTTCGGGGTTCCTTTTTGCCCTGGAAACCGGAAGCCGTCTGGTGCAGTCCGGAGCATACAAGAAAGTGCTGGTGTGCGGATTGGATAAGATGAGCACAATCATTGACTATACTGACCGCAATACCTGTATTATTTTCGGGGATGGCGGCGGATGTGTGCTGCTTGAGCCCAATTACGAAGGCTTTGGAGTGGTGGACAGCATTTTGCGCATGGATGGCAGCGGAAGACAGTATTTGTATCAGAAAGCCGGTGGGTCTATGAATCCGCCAACGGCAGAAACAGTGGCCAACCGCGAGCATTACGTTACCCAGGAGGGAAAGGCTGTATTTAAATTTGCCGTGACCAATATGGCCGATGTGAGCTATGAAATCATGGAAAGAAACGGACTCACCAGTGATGATGTGAACTGGCTGGTGCCGCATCAGGCAAACCTGCGCATTATTGATGCCACAGCGGAACGCATGGGTCTTTCCAAGGAAAAAGTACTGGTGAACATTGACAGATATGGCAATACCACAGCGGGCACCTTACCCTTGTGTATGTACGATTTTGAGAAACAGTTCCGCAAGGGAGACCATCTCATTCTCAGTACGTTTGGTGGTGGTTTCACCTGGGGCAGTATCCTGGTGAAATGGGCCTACGATCCGCGCTAGGTTGCACCCGGAGCTGTCGCTTTGCTTTCCGGCTGATAGCGGTTTCTACAAGCCTTCCGGAACAAGCAGATTTCCTTTTATTATCTTTATCCATACCAGACCCTGTGTAAATTTGTCTGTGTTACCGGAATTCCTGATTTTCAATTGAAAAAGTGAAACCAAACCGGCGGAAAGTGTATATGAAACATGCTATTCTCATTTGCAGTATTTTGCTCATGGGCACCATGGTTGCCTGCAAAAAGAAAACAAGGGTAAATGTCATTTACAAACTGAAATTTACCAGTGAGGAGATTTCGTTGCAAAGGAGCTCTGGTAGTGCCGACAGTTTATATACGGGTTTCGGGAGCTACATTACAAGTCTTACCCCTTCAAAATTTATTTCACTGATTTGGATGGTGGGATATGCAGACCGTGTGATTGTTCCGGGTACAGCTGAGGCAAAGGAGATATCATTCATCAATGGAAATGTAACCAAAGTGCCATTGAACGACCCGGCAAGGATTGTAGACTTTTCGAACAATGCAGTGGTCACGTTTCAGCCTATGACCGGAAGCCTGATAAACAATGAAGGGAAATTTCTAGACCAGCAGATAAACTTTGCCTATTTTGGTTTTTTGCCCAGGTATTTTTACCAGATTGTGCAGCTCCCTCCCGAATATAACGGCATCAAGCCGGATATGTTTCCAGCAGATTCGATAGAAAACAATGTGTTGAAAATTGATCAGGTGGCTATGATAAAAAAGGTTTTCCCGAATGCCAATACCGGGTGGGGCTTCAATTTTTATCTGGGAAACACGGACTCAACCTTTGTGGCAAACCCAAACGGGGAAATGATACCGGGCGCTTCGAAGGACAACCCGATGTCCAATTCACCGCTGAACAGTTTGATCATTCGCAGTCATAAATATAAAGCGATGCTGTACAAGGCCCCTGTAGATAAGGAAACTGTGACCATGGAAGGCTCACTGAGTTTCAATACCACGCATCTGATACAGATTTATGCCGGTGCAGACAATGTGCCTTATACAAAGGATGATGTATTTGTGTATGCGCCGCGGTTCTGGGAGAGAATCAGTTCCAGACTGGATTTTTATTGATAACCGGGTTACTTGTGGCTTACGGTTTTACCAGACTTGCATAGTAAATGTAATCTGCATCCAATGCGGCACCACCGGAAAAACCCTGTTCCAGAACCTGCAGCGAATGATTTTGTGAAAGCCACTCCACATTTTCACTGTTTTCTGCCCGAAACAACGAACAGGTAAGGTAAATCAGTCTTCCTCCGGGTTTGAGAAAAGGCAGGGCATGAGCCACAATTCTGCGTTGTAACCGGGTGTATTCCTGAATGGATTCAGATTGAAAGGTATGTCTGTTTTCCGGGTTTCTGCGCCATGTTCCACTTCCGGTGCAGGGCACATCTGCCACGATGGTGTCGAATACGGGTTTGTCAAATACAGCTGTCCCGATACACAATGTCGGTTGCGGATGATACAGATCCAGTGTACCACAGACCGGTAATTCAATTTTTAAGGCTGCAAAGCGTGATTTCAGATTTTGGATGCTGCCGGGACGTTTGTCACTGGCATACAGAATGCCTTCAGGAAGCATGCTGCGCAGTTGCAGGGATTTACCGCCAGCACCGCAGCAACAGTCCCAAATGGCGCCACCAGGCGCAAACCAGGAAGCATGCAAACAGCGCTGTGAACCCAAATCCTGCACCCAGGCTTTGCCTGTCTGTAAAAGGGGATCAACACCGGTTCCTGCGGGCAGTTTTCTCGCTTGTCCGTCTGTACTGAACGGAATGGCTTGTTGGTGCAGCCACGCGTCTGTTTCTGTTTCACACCCGGGTTGAACAAACAACCACACAGGAGCATTGTGCGAAAACCACTCATCGGCCACGGTAACGGAAATTTCCCTTTCCACGAAAGCAGACAGAGAAGAAACCGGTTTCCCGAAAGACAGACCAAGGGATGCGATTTGCGTGGAATTCATACCGGTAACAAAACCGGTGAGATTGGAAGTAAGCCATTCAATCAGGTCTCTGTCTCCGGGATTTCGCAGGTAAAGGGCAACTGCCACAGCTGTTTTTACAGGAACAGCCGGTTCAAACGCTGCATGCCAGTATGCGTAAGTAGCTTCCCGGTACCAGCGGCGGTCGCGGCTGCCAAATTGTTTGTTTTTTCGAAACTGTTCATGAAGATACAGGTGAAAGGGCGATGCAAGTTCATACCCCTGAATCAGGGCAGAGACAATATCCAGTTTACGGTCGAGCAGGTTCAGGGTTTAAAGGCTGTGCTTTCCCCGTCCAGAATACGCACCAGGTTGATTCCGGCATTGAGATACCCGTTTTTCTCCTGTTGCATGTGAATGACATTGATGAGGCCATGGTTGGCAGCATCGGGATTGTGCAGGTAAAAATCCGGGCCCCAGGTCATGAGTGAATAACCGAGCCACAGCGCCTGATCGTAACCCTGAAAGGCATATTTGCTTGGCTCACCCTCGTAATTCTCGGTAAAGCGGTTTTCAAAATCTACCACGGCTGTATCCGATTCATTGATGTAATTGACTGCGGGGTAGAGGAGTTGAGGTTCATTTATTTTATAGAAACTCTCAATTTCCGGATACCAATCGTGAAATCCCAGAGCCCAACTGTTCTTCTTGCCCTTCACCGCAGCAAGCAATCCTGATTTTGCAGAAGACAAAGGGATGGTGGTAACCACGATTACACTGTCTGTGCGTGCTATGGCCGGAGTGGGCCTTCCATTCACAAGATTTACCGTTTTCCAGGGAATCCACTTTAGGCGTTTCAAAATGGCTGCATTCTCTTTGCTTTTGGCGCTGTTATCAGTGAGTAAATAATAGCGGTGTTTTGGGTACAATTCATACACGGCTTTGGCTGATGCGGCTACACGCAGTGAGTCGGGTATGAAAAAGTTGAAAATCTTTGCACCACCTGTATGCGGTTTGTAGTATTTCAGTGGTGAAATGAGCACAATGTTCTTTTCCTGGCAGAATACGTCGAGTTTTGCCATGCCTTTTTCACTCACAGGTCCAATGATGAGGTCCATTTTTCCCAGATCCGGATGCAGAAGAATTTCATCCATCGCCAAACTGTCTTTCTCACTGTCGAAAACATAGAGCTGCATTTTCAGACCTTCATTTTCCAGGTCTTTAAGGGCCATTTTGAATCCTTCGTAGTAATCGAGAATGGCTTCACCCAACTGACCATGGTTTCCTCCGCTTTTGAAAGGCAGAATCAGGGCAGCCTTATAGGATTGCTTAAAAGGTTGAGCACCCAGATGCATTGCAGATCCTGTCAGAAACAGGAACAGGATATAAATACGGTATGTGCGGATTATTCCCATTCTATCGTGGCCGGGGGCTTGCTGCTGATATCGTACACAACCCGGTTTATTCCTTTGGTTTGGTTAATGATGGCATTGCTGATTTCTGCGAGCAGTTCATAGGGAATATGTACCCAGTCTGCGGTCATCCCGTCTGTGCTGGTCACAGCTCTTAAAGCAACCACATTTTCATAGGTGCGTTCGTCGCCCATCACCCCTACACTTTGTATGGGTGTAAGAATGGTTCCTGCCTGCCAGATCTGGTCGTACCAGCCATGTTCTTTGAGCTTGCCGATGTATATGGCATCTGCATCCTGAAGCAGTTTTATCTTGTCTTTTGTGATTTCACCGATAATACGAATAGCAAGGCCGGGACCGGGAAATGGATGCCGGTGCAGTATGTTTGCCGGAAGATTGAGTGCAGCACCCACGCGGCGCACCTCATCCTTGAACAAGCTGCGCAAGGGCTCTACTATGCCCAGGTGCAGACTTTCAGGCAGTCCGCCCACATTGTGGTGACTCTTAATGGTTGCTGAGGGTCCTTTCACGCTTACACTTTCAATTACATCGGGATAAATGGTACCCTGGGCCAACCATTTGGCATCGGGTATCTTTTTCGCTTCCTGTTGAAACACTTCTACAAATACCCTGCCGATAATTTTGCGCTTGGTTTCAGGATCAGATACACCGTGCAGTTCGGAGTAAAACTGTTCGCTGGCATCTACTGCGTGAACATTCAGATTGAGTTCGCGGTAGGCTTCCTGTACTTCTTCATATTCGTTTTTGCGGAGCAGACCATTGTTGATGAAAATACAGTGCAGTTTCTGCCCGATGGCTTTATGCAATAAGAGTGCTGCTACAGAACTGTCCACACCCCCGCTGAGACCCAGTATTACGGCATCAGACCCCACCTGGCGACGAATGGTTTCTACCGATTCATCAATGAAATGACCCGGTGTCCAGTCTCCGGTGCAACCACAGATTTTAAACAGGAAATTGTGCAGCAATTCTTTGCCTTCAGTACTATGATAAACTTCCGGATGGAATTGAATTCCGTAGGCATGATTATAGGCATCCAGCCGGAATGCAGCAACCGGGATTGCCTGTGTAGTGCCAATGATGGTGGTTCCTTCGGGCAGTCTGGTAATGGTGTCAGCATGGCTCATCCACACCTGGCTTTCGTAGCTAAGTCCATCCAGCAGTGCATTGGGTTCACCACATTGCACCAGGGTGGCCCGTCCATATTCACGGTGCGCACTTTTTGATACTTCTCCTCCTCCTTTTTTCGCCATGAGTTGGGCACCATAGCACACGCCCAGGGTTGGAAAGCCTTGCAAAAACGGTTGCAGGTCCAGATCAGGAGCATCGGTGTCGTTTACAGAGCTGGGGCCACCCGAAAGGATAACGCCCTTTACCGATGCGTCTGGCGCCGGATAATGATTGTAAGGGTGGATTTCACAGTACACATTCAGTTCGCGCACCCTTCTGGCAATGAGTTGGGTATACTGGGAACCGAAGTCCAGAATGAGAATTTTTTCGGTCATGAACGTGGTGCAAAGGTAAAGATAAACGCCTTTGCCTGCTGCCTGCAATTGAAGCTATTGGCGGTATACCGGCAGTGTACGTACCTGATTGCCGGCTTGCAGCCGCACAAAATACAGTCCGGCTTTGCCCTTTGGCAATACGATGGACAAATTCTGAAAACCGGGTTGAAGGGTAAGGTTTTGCTTTTCTGCAAGAATCCGCCCGCATTCATCCCAGATTTCCCAGGCTGCCCGGCACATTTTACTGGTGGTAAACTTCAGGTATACTTCATCTTTTGCAGGATTTGGGTATAAAGTTACCGGCCATTGAATGTCCGCTATTTCCTGTGCGGATACAACCTGCGAAACCGATGTGTAGCGGGCGGTAAATATCCCGTTGGCATGGGTCGCAACCGCCACAAGGCCATCACCCACGCGGGTATCTATCATATCGCATACTGAATTGCCTATTGTGTTGGCGCCCTGTTGTACCCATACGGTTTGGTTGCCATTAAGGGCTGTGGTGGCGTATAACCCGGTGCTGGTAGCACAGAGGTAAATTTTACCATCGGATACAGGCAGAATACTCACCCACCGTACACTGGGGCCGGTACCATCGGTGGGTTCCAGGTTGCCCCCGGCCCGTTGCCAGTTGCTGCCGCCATCCGTGGTATAAAACAGACTGTATACATTGTAATTGCTGTATGCCACGATCATTTTATTGCCGTCCGAAGGGTCTGCTGCCAGGCAACTCACACTGGCACCTGAGGGAAAAGTTACCCCGATCCCGTTTGAAGTGATATCTACTGGTTTTGGAGTACCACTTTGGGCATCATCCACCCTGTAAACCCTGCGGTTGTCTGTTCCGTAGTATACCCGGTTCAGCGGGTACATGCAGGGTGTAACTGCGGTAATATAACTGTTAGGGGTCGGTACAGAATCTTTCCACCGGATCCAGCCGGTACTTATGCTATCCCAACTGCCATTGAGAGGCAGGGTTTCCACATCGTCATTCCTCCAAAGGTATTTGCCGCCTGCCAGGTACATGATTTTGTTCTGGTTTGGGTCCAGTGCATACGGGTTGATGAAACGGGGTTTTTTCAACCCGATGGGGTCAATGCGGGTAAACGCAGTTCGGGTGCCTGCTGCATCCAGGGTAGCTTTCATCATTTTCCCGTTTTGAATGGACAAATAATAGAATTTGCGCCCTGCGGATATAGCACAATAGCTGCCATCACCGCCCCGGGGTGATACCCAGGACGCTTTGGGATCGGTGTTGTTTACAAACCAACTCCCGTTGTCCTGAGCCCCTCCTATAACCACCGGGTTTCCCGGCGATGCATGATCCAGCGCCACAGTAAAGAACATGCTGGTTACATACCCATTGTTCAGCGGTTCCCAATACACACTGTCGGCCTTGCTGTTGTCTGTACGGAAAAGTCCGCCGTCATTGGCACTGTACATGATTAGGGGATTCGACGGGCTGAAGGCTATGACATGCTGGTCCGGATGATGGTTCGGGTAACTGTTGATGACCGGCAATGCGCTGAACTCTTCATATCCGCCGATGAAAGTGGTATGGGTGCTGTCTTTAAAAGCATTGTCACTGCGGTACAGGTTGGTGCCGCCTATAAAAACCCGGTTGCTGTCGCCGGGCTGCACCTGTACCACCATATCATAAGAGCCTTGTACCTGCCAGCGGTCAAATTGTCCCCCACTGTTCGGCAGATTCGGGGTGAGGTTCAACCAGAGGCCATTGGTGTCTTTTCCATCTCCGCGGAGGTAAGTATACCGCCAAAAACTATTGTACTCCAGTTCACCCTGAAAATTCTTAGTGCCTTTGCCAAACCCGGGGGTGTTGGCCAGGAAATAAACCCTTCGTTCATCATTTGGGTCAATTCCGATAACAATGCGGTTGTATTTTGGTGCAAAATTGGGTGGGGTGATGTTTGTGAATGCAATGCCATCCTCAGATCTCCAGATTCCTTTCTGGCCGCCATCTGAACTCATGGTGGCGTATACAATGCCAGTGGGAGAAACAGCCACATCGGTAAAATACGAAGAACCGTTGCGCACTGCGGCCCAGGTTTTACCTCCGTTTGCACTGCGGAAAATGGTATTGTAGGTAGCGGCGTATAATTCGGTCACCGAATCTGGTGCTGAATAATCCATGGTTACGTTCCATACAAGCTGCCAATTGACAGAAAAGGCTTCGGCACTGCCAGCAGAGGTGCTTACCACAGATTGCCAGGATTTACCACTGTCTGAACTTTGAAAAAGTCCATCTCCAAGGTAATAGCTGCCATTGCGGCTGGCCGAGGCTCCGTAAGCTTCTCCGCTGCCATAATACCAGTTTTGCTGGTGTCCGGCCCGTTTATCCTGAACCAGGCAGGTGGCATTTTTCAGTTGACTCATGGTATTGGTCATTTTCCAGGATTCCCCCCGGTCTGTGCTCAGCCACATGCCTCCGCTGCAGGAGCCGGCCAAGAGCCTGTTTTCATTGGCTATATCTATACCAAAAGCGCGTGTTCTGCCACCCACATTCCATGGACCCCGATTGGTGAATGTAACCGGTGGGCCGCTTCGGCGATTGACATAGTCCGCATCTGAGGGTTGTGTGGCAGCCCATGCGAGTTCTTTCTGCCGTATAAAATCCGGAATACGACCGTTTTCCGGATCACGCAGTCGGGAAACTTCCCAGGCCATGCGTTCTTCCGCTTCATTACCCATGCTTTCCATTGCAGCATTGTTTGCCATTTCACGACGTGAACTGCAATTCCAGATCAAAACGGAAAATGCGAATAAAGGCAACAACCGGCCGGAGTATCTGAACATCATCCTGGCAAATTTCGTTAAATATCCGTCAAATTAATGACCGAACAAATCCAATTGGTCAGGCAACAGCCGGAAAGTTTTGCGGTGATGAGGGGTTATACCGTATCGGGCAATGGCTGCACGGTGTGGTGGCGTGGGGTAGCCGGCGTTAGATATCCAGCCGTATTGTGGAAACTGCACATGTAATTTCTCCATAAAGGAATCACGGTGGGTTTTTGCAAGAATGCTCGCAGCCGCGATGTTGCGGAAACGGGCATCGCCTTGCACCATTGTGGCATAGGGTATATTTCTGAAAGGTTTGAACCGGTTGCCATCCACCAGAATAAATTCGGGCTCGGCCTGCAGTGCAGCGAGGGCACGGTGCATGGCCTCAATACTGGCGTTGAGGATATTTATTTTGTCTATTTCTGCCGGACTGCAAACACCAATGGCCCAATGCAGACTTTCGGCTTCTATCCATTCCCGCAGGTCATTCCGGTTTGCTTTGCTCACCTGTTTGCTGTCATTGAGCAGAGGATGAGTACTACCGGGTTTGAGAATCACCGCTGCCGCGTAAACAGGACCGGCAAGACAACCCCGGCCAGCTTCATCACAACCTGCCTCGAGGGAGTAAGAACTGAATTTCTCACTCAGTGCCATTCCATTTCATTTTCATAGCCAGACCGTATTTCAGGGTTACCTCCAGCCATTGGTAACGGCAGATCTGCCATCCGGCCATCCCGTCGGTAAAGCCAAGTTTCAGAAAGTAATTCCGGAAAAACCGGCTGGTAGCAGCAAAGAGAATTTTTCCAATCAGGTATGCCCAGGGTTTGGATTGCAGATGACCGGCTGCGATGCGGGCAAATTTCCGACATTGCCGCACCATATCTTCATGCGTGGGGTAGGTGTTGTGCAAAAGATTTCCCGGTAAATGCAGGATTTTGCATCCGGGCTGCATTTCGAAACGGTCATGCGGATTGGTTCCTGTCCAGCCGCCTTTTCGCCGGTTCCAAAGCCGTAATTTGGTATCAGGGTACCAGCCACAGGTTCTGACAGGTCGTCCGCAATAATAATTGAGACGGTTCATGGTGTAGCCATCAGCTTGGAAACCATTGTTTTTGCACTGCCCGATGGCTTCCAGCAGATTTGCATCCGGTTTTTCATCCGCGTCCAGCGACAATACCCAGTCATTTGCAGCCGTTTCTTTGGCCCGGTTCTTCTGTTGAATATGTCCGTCGAAGGTATGTTGTTCAAAACGCCCTCCGAGTTTCTCTACAATTTTTCCGGTATTGTCGGTGCTGAAACTGTCCAGCACCAGCACTTCATCGGCAATGGCTGATACACTCCGGATGCAATCTGCAATGGAGGCTTCTTCGTTGTAGGTAATGATTACAACCGAGAGGGGTATCATCAGGGCAAAATAACGAATACAAAATGAAAGGGCAGAGGGGACCATAAAAGAAAAAGCCCCGGCGACGAACCGGAGCTTTCCTTATTCAAAATCATCTGCCAATGATTTAGTTCAGATCAAAACTCAGTGAAGGGTTTTCTGCAGCGGGTGCAGTGTTTTCCTGTTCACTGGATACTGCTACCGTATCGGTACTCAGCAGGGGATTGCTGATTGCAGGTGTTTCGGTGGTTTTGCGCGCAGGTGCAGGTTTTTTAACAGCAGTCCGCGCTGGTTCGGCTGCAGCACCAGCAAGTTCCATGCGGTTCTCACGCAGAAACATGCCCAGCAATACGGCTTTTTTTATGTTCACAACTTCCAGGGCAACTTCAAATTCATCAATTCCCAATTCACGTTCTTTTACCGAAAATTCAATTTTGCTGTCCAGACAATAGTCAAACAGGTCCTGCAGCTTGTTTCTTTTTACAAATACTATGGGTTTATCCGGATTCATAACTGCAAACATACCCGACGGCCTTAGGCAGGTTATACACTTTTTTAGGGCACTTGTTCACAGCGCCTGTGTACAAATCCAGCCTGCATTTTCTTTGCAGCGATGACTGCTGGCAGGATTGTGATTTACACAGACGGGGCTGCGCTGGGGAATCCCGGCCCGGGTGGTTACGGGGCGGTGCTGATGTATAACGGGCACCGAAAAGAGATAGCTGAAGGGTTCCGGCTCACCACAAACAACCGTATGGAATTGCTTGCCGTTATCAGGGCCCTGGAAAAAATAAGGCAACCCGGCATGGAAATTCATATTTACAGCGACAGCAAATATGTATGCGATGCGGTGCTGAAAGGCTGGTTGCAAAATTGGCAGCGCAAGGGCTGGGCAAAGGTGAAAAACCCAGATCTGTGGAAACACTTTTTACAGTTGTATGCCCGGTATAAGCCGCATTTTCACTGGGTAAAAGGTCATGCCGGCAATGCAGAGAATGAACGGTGCGACTATCTGGCTACGTTTGCTGCAGCCAAAAGTCCGAACTCTGTGGATCTGGGGTATGAAAAATCTCTGGAAACCCCTCCGGATTTGTTTTGATTCTATTGCGCGGCAAGCAGTTCCCGCGCATTCGCAATGGCCGCCTCTCCGGGTTGTCTGCCACTCAGCATTTCGGCCACTATGCGTACCCTTTCGTCTCCGCTTACCAGTCTTATCCTGCTTTCAGTTTCTCCGTCCGCAGTGGATTTGTACACAAAATGATGATACTCTCCCAGGGCCGCAACCTGCGGCAGGTGCGTAATACTGATAATCTGGTGCTTCTGACCCAGTTCACGCATCATTTGCCCCATCCGGTCTGCCACAGCTCCGCTTATACCCGTGTCAGCTTCATCGTAAATCAGCGTTGGGCAGTTTTTGCAGGCAGCCAACAGGGCTTTGAAACAGAAGTTGAGCCTGCTTACTTCACCACCACTGGCTACTTTCTCCAGGGGCTGCAGAGCCTTACCTTCGTTGGCACTGAACAGGATATCGATGCCATCTGCCCCGACTGGTCCTGGTTCGGGCAGTTCACTTAGTTGTATTTCCAATCTGGCAGCAGGCATTTCAAGTTTTTTAAGCAGCAATACAGCTTCTGATGCCAGATTTTGGGCAGCCTTTACCCGGGATAAATGCAGTTTCCCCGCCACACTGCCCAGCAGATTGCGTGTATGCTTTACCAATTCGTCTGCTTTTTCCACGGCATGGTCAGCCATGTCGCTTTGCTGCAGTTTTTCCGAAAGTGCGTTCTTAATCTGTATAAGTTCGCTGCCTTGCTCAGCTCCGTGCTTTTTCAGCAGTTGCTGCAATCGTGCATATCGGCCGTTCAGTTGTTCCAGTCGGTTTGGATCCGATTCTGCCTCAGCGGCAATTTTACCCAGTTCGAGGCTGCAATCCCTCAATTCTTCCAGGGAAGATTCCAGTCGTTGTGTGATTTCTTCTATGGCTGGCAGGTGCCTTGCCGCATTGCGAAGCCGCTGCCTTAGTTGACCCAGTATGTCTGAAACGGAAAGTTCTTTCTCCGTAAGCTGAAATTGAACATCCTGACAAGCTTCACCAATTTCACCGGCGTTTTCCAGCAACTGTATTTGCTGAAGCAATGTACTTTCCTCGTCCATTATTGGCTGAAAATCATCCAATTCCTGGTACTGGAAATGCAGATAATCCCGTTCACGGTTCAGTTGTTCCCTTACCTGCAAAGCGTGTGTTAATTGTTCTTTTGCCATACGCCAGTTTTTCCATGCAAGCTTATATTCTCCAAGGAGGTCTGGATGCATTGCATAATCGTCCAGCAACTGCAATTGCTCATCGGCCTGGGTAATGAGCAAACCGGTATTTTGAGTATGGATTTCAATGAGCTGACTTCCCAGTGCCCGCAGGGTGTTCAGCGAAACAGGGGTGTCGTTGATAAAGGCCCGGCTTTTTCCCTGGGGTGAAATTTCCCTGCGCAATAGGGTCGTAGGCTCATAGTCAAGTTCCTCCTGTTGGAAAAAGTCATGCAATTGGAGTGCCTCGATATTGAAGGTAGCTTCCACAATACATTTTTGTTCCGCATTCAGCAACACTCCTGATTCTGCCCGGTTACCAAGCACCAAACCCAGTGCGCCCAGCAATATTGACTTACCAGCACCCGTTTCGCCGGTAACAACATTGAAGCCTTTGCCCGGCTCGTAGCACAGTTCCCTTATCAGGGCGAAGTTTTTTACAGTGAGATTCAGTAACATCAGCGGCTAATCATTGCATTCAGAGACCAGAGGTTTTCCGGGATATCCTTCTTTTTATAAATGGCTTCACTAAACGGGGTAAAAACAATATCATTGCTCACCACACCCACGGCGCAGTTTTTCCGGCCCTCGAGCAGGCCTTTTACAGCATGGGCACCCAACCGGGATGCAAGTATCCTGTCCATAGCGGTGGGGCTGCCACCACGTTGTACATGCCCCAAAACCGTAATGCGGCAGTCCGTATCCGGGTACACTTCCTGAAAACGGCGTGCCACCTCATAGGCATGGCCTTCTTCATCCCCTTCACACACTATAAAAATCGAAAATTCCTTGTTGCGGCTTTTCTGACTGTATGTATGTATCACCGCTTCAAATTCATTTTGTCTTTCAGGCACAAAAATGCCTTCAGCTCCGCCGGCAATGCCTGATAGCAGGGCAATATGACCTGCATGCCGTCCCATTACTTCCACAAAGAAAACACGGTTATGGCTGTCTGCAGTGTCACGTATTTTATCTATGGCTTCCATGGCGGTATTGATGGCCGTATCGAACCCAATGGTATAATCGGTTCCGTACAAATCGTTGTCTATGGTGCCGGGGCAGCCAATACCCGGAATACCGTATTCTTTTTCAAAAACCATGGCACCGGTATACGTACCATTGCCTCCTATACATACAAGGCCTTCGATTCCATGCCGGTGCAACTGGTCTGCGGCGATTTTTCGGCCTTCAGGAGTTAAAAAATCTGCACTCCGGGCTGTTTTCAGTAATGTACCTCCGTATTGGAGTATGTTTGCCACACTGGGAGCCGAAAGTTCGGTAATATCTCCTTCTATCATTCCCTGGTATCCGCGCCGAATGCCAAATACCTGTAACCCATTGTGTACGGCGGTTCTTACCACAGCCCTTACGCAGGCATTCATGCCCGGAGAATCTCCCCCTGATGTAAAAACCCCTATCTTTTTCACTGGCTACAAAAAAAAGCAATTCGGGGCGAAAGCTGTACACAAAAAGAAAACCTGCCTTGCGGGCAGGTTTTCCAGTAACAATCTTCGTCGTACGAAATCAGATATCGGCTTTGTAAAAGCTGAATTTTACGTAGTCGTTGTTGTCTGAAGGGGTGTCTTTCACCTCATCCACACGGATAATGTAAATACTGAAAGGTACACTTTGTCCGGTTTTTACCAGGATGTAGTCACCCAAAGCAAGGTTGGAAATGCTGGTGGTGGTATTCGCAGCATTGGTTTTGTAAAGGTTCCACAGGTAGTTGGAATTGGTGGTGTTGTCCCAGTCATTTTTGGTAACACGTACAAATTTGGTAGTACCATTGCCACTGGTCCATGCTTTGGAGAAAGTAATAGGAGCAGTGCTTGTGGTTTTATCCAGCAAATCTTTGGTCAGAGGAGGTTGTCCTGCACCTACTTCAGCTTCGAGGTTCAGGTCATAAGCACCTTTGTTCGGGCCTTGCAGATTCCATACTTGTTGGTTCTGAACCAGTTTTACAGGAGCCTGGGGAGGAACAATCTCAATGTTGAAACTCTGGCTTGCAGTTTCACCATTGTCGTCAGTAACCAGAGCAGTCAGTGTAAGCACATCACCTACAGTACCCTGTACTTTGTATTTGTAAACCCAGGTAATGGTTTTGGCGCTGGTGATGGTGTCTTTAACCACGCCGGCAGTTCCGCCGTTGGTAGACAATTTCACCTGAATCATTTTCAGTTTCTTGTCGTTGCTGGTTGCAATCATACCAATGGTCATCACAGAGTCTACCTGTGCCTGTGCAGCACTGAATGTGAATCCGGCACCGGTTTGGAATGTAAGGGTAGGTTTAGGAGCACTGGTTGTTCCGTCATCGCCGCATGCGGCAAGCAGGGCAATAGCGGGAACCGCCAGAGCCATCAGAATGTGTTGGAATTTGAATTTCATATGGATTTGTTTTTTAGTTTCGGTTCGCAAATTTCGTACTTTCATACACAATTCCAACCCTTTTCCCCCAATTTCACAAAGGAGTTTCACCTTTATATGACATTGGCGCTGTCATAATGGCATAAACCCGACCCGTGTATCGAATTATTCTGTTCTGCCTGCAATTCTGTCCGGAATATGCGATATTTGAACCCCGCCTCCTTGAATGGCATATCCATTGACAAGGTTTCTACACATGTTCGAACCCAAAGAAGCAATGTTCGGTTTTCAGGGCGATTTCGAGAACGACGAAAGCCAGGAGTTTATGCTGTTTTCCAAGCAGGATGAAGATGAAAACAACAAACTGCCCGTACCCGAAGAACTACCCATACTCACGATACGCAACACCGTGCTGTTTCCAGGTGTGGTTTTCCCAATTACAGTCGGCAGGGATAAAAGCATCCGGTTAATCCGCGAAGCCAATAAAAAGGATAAGATTATAGGGGTTGTATCTCAGCGCAATCCGGAAATAGAAGACCCGTCATTCGAGGACCTTTATACTGTGGGTACCCTGGCAGAGATTGTGCGTATGATGCGAATGCCAGATGGCAGCACTACGGTAATCATTCAGGGCAGAAAGCGCATAGAGCTCACAGAACTCACACAGTCTGAGCCCTACCTCAGGGCAAAAGTAAAAGCGTTGCCCGATCAGAAACAGAAGGAGGATAAGGAGTACAAAGCCATTATTGATTCCATCCGCGATACCAGCCACAGCATCATCAATCTGGCACCCAATATTCCCAGTGAGGCAAGCATTGCCCTGCGAAATATAGACAGCAGCCGGTTTTTGGTTCATTTTGTGGCCAGCAACCTGAATATTTCAGTCGCCGAAAAACAGGAAATCCTCAACGATACAGATCCTACCCACCGTGCTACCACCGTGCTGGAGTATGTAACCCACGAGTTGCAGATGCTGGAACTGAAAGATCAGATTCAGAATAAGGTGCGTACTGATATTGACAAGCAGCAGAAAGAGTATTTCCTTCAGCAGCAGATACGCGCTTTGCAGGAGGAACTGGGTGGCGACAGTCCGGATAAGGAAATTCTGAATCTGCGTGAAAAGGGTAACCAGAAAAAGTGGCCCCAATCTGTGCACCAGCATTTCAACCGAGAGCTGGACCGTCTGCAGCGGGTCAACCCCGCATCTCCCGATTATTCAGTAGGGCTCAACTATGTGCAGTTGATGCTGGACCTGCCCTGGGATGAGTATACCAAAGACAATTTCGACCTGAAACACGCCGAAAAGGTGCTGGATGAAGACCATTTCGGGCTGGAAAAAGTAAAAAAGCGCATTCTGGAATATCTGGCGGTGCTGAAATTGAAAGGGGATATGAAAAGTCCCATTATTTGCCTCTACGGACCTCCGGGTGTGGGAAAAACCAGTCTGGGTCGCAGTATTGCCAGGGCATTGGGCCGCAAGTATGTGCGCATGAGTCTGGGCGGTCTTCACGATGAAAGTGAAATACGCGGTCACCGCAAAACCTATATCGGGGCTATGCCGGGCCGGATTATTCAGAACCTGAAAAAGGTAGGCACCAGCAATCCTGTTTATGTACTGGATGAAATAGACAAAATGGGCCGCGACTTTCGGGGAGATCCGAGCAGTGCTATGCTTGAAGTGCTGGATCCTGAGCAGAACAGTACATTCTATGACAATTACCTCGAACTGGATTATGACCTGAGCAAGGTATTGTTCATAGCCACAGCAAATTCACTGGACAGCATCCAACCCGCTTTGCTCGACCGTATGGAGATTATCGACATCAGCGGATACAGTCTGGAGGAGAAAGTGGAAATCGGGAAGAAATACCTGATACCCAAACAGCGCAAAGCACATGGCCTGAAGACCAAAGATTTCAACCTGTCTGACAAAGCCCTGGAGCTGGTGATAGAGCAGTATACCCGAGAAAGCGGTGTGCGCGGTCTGGATAAGAAAATAGCAGCTCTGGCGCGCAATGCAGCCAAAAGCATAGCCATGGGCGAAGCCCTGAAAAAAACACTTGGCCTGCCTGAGGTTGAAAAAATACTGGGTTCTGAAAAAATGGAACCGGAAATGTATGAGAGCAATCAATGGCCCGGGGTGGTAACAGGTCTGGCCTGGAGTCCCATGGGCGGATCTGTCTTGTTTGTGGAAAGCAAACTGATACCGGGAAAAGGCAACTTTCACATTACCGGTCAATTGGGTGATGTGATGAAAGAATCAGTAACCCTTGCCCGTAGTTTCCTTAAGGCACATTCCGATTATCTGGATATTGATGCCCGTGTATTTGACCACTGGGATGTGCATGTGCATTTTCCGGCCGGTGCCATTCCCAAAGACGGACCCAGTGCGGGTATTACCATACTCACTTCTCTGGCTTCGTTATTTACCCAGCGCAAGGTAAAAAGCCATCTGGCCATGACCGGGGAAATTACACTGCGGGGTAAAGTGCTTCCGGTAGGAGGCATCAAGGAAAAAATTCTTGCTGCGCGCCGGGCCGGCATTACCCATGTAATTTTGTGTGAAGCCAACCGCAAAGACATAGAGGATATCAATCCGGGTTACCTGAAAGGCATGAAATTCAGCTACGTGAAAAACATGCTGGAAGTGCTGGACATAGCGCTGCTCCGTGACTTTGCCGACAATCCCATAGATACCATGGAACCAGTGCGCAAGGCCGCCCTTAAGTCGGCAGAATCACCCACAGTGTAAGATTACATCCGATGATTTTCCGCAAAATCTGGTCATATCTCACTTTCCGCAGGCAGGGTTCCGGGTCCAATACCAACCTGAAACTTATGCATGGAATCAACAAAATCAGTATCTTTCTCTTTTTGATAGCCATTGTGGTTATGCTGATCAGGTTTTGCAGTTAATTTTGACCGCATAACAGAGGCAGACAATCCATGAGGTTTACATCCTGTTTTCTTACAATCTTTGCCATTCTCCCGGCATGGATGCAGGCGCAAACGCTGCGCATTCCGTTGACTGAAAGGGTAGAGGATGCGCAGTACTCTAAGTTGATTATGGTTACCCAAACATTTTTTCTGCAGGGTGACTCTGTCTCAAATCCTCTGGACGTGAGCAGCGCTGTTAAGGGCGAGCCCGTGTATTGGAGAAACATCGTGCCTCCTGCATACAATAAAAACATGCGCATGGCCTATGCCTGGGTTTATGATGGCTCCGTTCAGGATAAGTTTTCCGGCAGCCATTCCCTGCTGGTAATAGAAAACCCGGGCTGGACTGCCTATCCCACCCGCATATGGGTAGACCGCAATCACAACTTTAACCTGACCGACGATGGAAATCCGGATACGATGACAATGTCAAAACCTGCAATCATACATTTGGCGGGTGACAATTATAATGGGTTTAAACTATGGTTGGAGCATTTTCCGGTAGATCAGTTTCCCATGTTTGCCAATATGAATGACCGCAGTGTGGAAGCAGTGCAGGGAAACCGTTTCTTTCTGGGCAGCGCATCCTGCTTTCGCGAACGCAGGTTAAATGTATTGGCAGGCAGATGGAAAAGCAGCTCGGATAGTTTTCTTATTGCTGTAAAAGACGAAAATTGCAATGGAAATTATGGTGACCATGAGACCGATGTGGTCATGATTACCGATTACAACAAAACGCCCGATAATTTGCAGGGAATAACACTCAATGCAAAAGGCAAAGCCTATCTGGAGTGGAACAATGCAGCCTACACGGTTTTGGGCATTGATATGGAAGTCGCAGAATTGATTTTACTGCGGGACACAGCAGCCTGGCTGAAAAACACATTGAATACCGGAGAAAAAATACCACGATTCAAGTATTGCACTGCCACCAAACCCCAGAAAAGAAAATCGGTGCGGAAGCTGAAAGGCAAAACCGTTTATATATATGTTTGGCGCGATGGGGCAGAGGAGTTTGCGCAGGATAGTGCGGCATTGCATGCGCTGGGCAGATTGCGTAAAAAGGATTTTACTGTGTTGTGCCTCAATTACGGTGCCAGCGGAAGATATGTATACCGCTACAATAAAAGGTATGATATTGAATTGTTGCAGGGTTTCAGCAGCAATGACATAAACGGGTTGTTGAAAGTGAAAAAAATTCCTTCAGGAATACTGATTAACCGCAAACAAAAAGTGCTGTTCAACGGGATTTCTCCGTTACAAGTGTCCGAATATCTGGACGGGGTAAAGAAGTAATTTGCACACAGGGGGATTTTTTTACTTAATATTGCACATCACGTAAAACAATTATGAACAAGAACACACTTGCAGCAGTATTAGGGGTACTGTTACTGCTTTCACTGGCCGGCAACGGATTCCTAGCCTGGAAAAAGTCTGCCGGGGACAAAGCGGTGAAGGAAAAGTTGGAAGTCCTGGCCACCAAAGATTCTTTACAGCGTGCATTGCAAAAAATGGAAGATTCTATCCGTCCTTTACTTACCAATTATCAGGAGGAGAATCAACGGCTGGGAAGCAAAATTGACGAGCTCGAAGGAGATAAAAATCCGCGCATTGCAGCATTGCTTTCACAGATTGCTTCTTTGCGTGCCAGCGTTACCAATGCCGGTTCTGCCATAGCCAGTAGCGGTGGAAAACCGCTGACCAAAGAGGAGCAGAAAAAACTGGCTGAATTGAAAAAACTGCTGGAGGAAGAAAAAGAAAAAGTAAACTCACTCATGGCGCAAATCAGCGAAATAACCAAACAGCGCGACGACTATGCGGCCCAGGTGCAGGCAGAAAAAGATGGCAAAGCCAATATGGAAAGGGAAAATGCCGATATGAAAGACCGCATTGCCCGCGGAGCCATTCCCCAGTTTGGTACACTGATTACCGCAGGTATTGCCAAAAAAGGTGATCAGCAGGTGGAAAGCACCAAAGCCAAGAGCATAGAAAAACTGAAAATCACTTTCGATGTGCTGGACAATCCGCTGATTAAAGAACCGGTAGAAGAAGAAGTAACCATCCGTCTCATCGGACCCGAAGGTGAAGTGTTGAGTACCAGCAATCAGAAACTGGCCGATAAAAGCAGTGTGTATTCACTGAAACAAACCATTATTTCTGATGGTGAAATGCACAAAGTGAAATGGTATTACCCCACTTCCGGAACCGTAGCAGGGAAACTGAAAAAGGGCAAGTACACTACTGAGCTGTGGTCCCGTCAGTTGCTGAAACAGAAGAATACATTTGAATTGAATTAATTCTTTCAAACATCCGTTTGTTAAAGTCCGGTGCAAATACGCCGGACTTTTTTTATACCAATTTCACGAATTTGATATTGCCGCGGTTCGCAATTTTCACCCAGCCGGCGGCCACCGCATCTTGTCTCCCTGCCGGTACACGCACCCTTGTTTTTTCGTGCACCAGAAAACGGATAGGTTCCGTATGTGAATCCTCCTTAAAACCCAGTCTGCGGTATACAGCCCCGTCAGTCCACTCCAGATCGGCGTATGTCATTAAGTGTTCAAACCTGCGGTCTTCGGCTGCAAATTGCAGGAGTTTACCCAGTCCGCCCGCCACACGGTATCCTCCTTTTGTGGCGTATTGTATCAGTTCGCAGGAACGCAAAGGTTTTTCACGCTTTGTAAGCGTGCGTGATTTTGAAAAACTCGCCACAGCCACAAGCTCCTTCTGCCGGAACAGTCCGAAATGGTAGGCAGCACCGGTATATCCTGCTGTATGCCAGTCCTCAAGAAAAGTCTCAGCCTCTGGTTTTGTAATTCGCTGCACCCTGCACAACCTGCCATGCAAACGCTGGCATTTACCCATGAATGAAAGCAAACGGTTTTGTACTGCCTTCCTGTGCCTGTGCCATACATCTTCCCACACCACGATATCTGCTGCCGGAATCTCTGTTGCACGCAGCGGGTGAAATTCCACCCGCCTTTCAGTTCCCGGAAAACGGAACAATGACAGTCCCTGCTCGGTTGATGTGAGCAAAACGGCACCTTGTTGCAGCATCCAGTCGGTAAAGTTCATTCGGGTGTTCAAAGATTCATAAAAATGAAGGTGAACATTGTAAATATTTTTCTTTCTCTTTTCTTTTTTTGTTCCAAACCAAGGTTCTGCTTTTACCCTTTGATCAGCACATGGCTTAATCCATACCTTTGCGGGGTGCAGAAGCTATCGCTGCAAAATCTGAACAGGCTAAGCACGGAAGAATTCCGGCAAGCCGCCAAAATTCCATGTATTGCGGTATTGGATAATGTGAGAAGTATGCACAATGTGGGTTCCGTTTTCCGCACAGCCGATGCTTTCCGTCTGGAAAAAATTGTTCTCTGCGGCATTACAGGCTGCCCGCCACACCGGGAAATCACCAAAACAGCCATTGGAGCAGACAAGTCTGTTTTATGGGAATACAGCCCATCTGCACTGGAGATTGCGCTGTTGCTAAAAAAGGAGGGTTACACCATCGCAGCTGTGGAACAGGCTGTGAAATCCACTCCATTGCATGAAATTTTTTGGGGTGAAAAACCCCATGTTTTCGTTTTTGGCAATGAAATTGATGGTATTAGTCAGGAAGTATTAGAAATTTGTGACCTATGCATAGAAATTCCCCAGGCCGGCACCAAGCATTCCCTCAACATTTCGGTTGCAGCAGGCATTGTTCTCTGGGAATTTGCAAAGGGCTATTTGCCACTATTGCCTTCATCTGCCTGACCGCTTTAAACGCGCAGCCACGGGAAGCATGGCCCGGACTGGCAGATGCTGAACAATTGCGGCTTGATATGCTCGATGGCAAGCGGGATTCTGCAATCAAATTCCCAACAGCCGCACAAACCCGCCGCAGCAAAGATGTTTACTTCAGGCTCCTGGATGAGATTCAGGTCAATTTGCAGAAAACGGCTTTTCCTGCCGCTGAATATGCCGGGTTTTATACTGCACTTGTTCAAAACCTGCAGGGACTGAATAAAACCAATGCACGTTATCTGGGCTTTTTCGAACAATATTTTACCATGGTTCGGGATCTCTCAGCAAATCAAGGCACCCAAAAGGATATGGAATTGCTCAAAAACCATATTCCCATGGCTCTTGAATGTATTCCTTTCTACGTGAAACGCGGCTATGCCAATGAGTGTCTGAAATTTGCAGCTACAAAAAAACCGTACGATGTGCTCACCAAATATCTGGATTACAACCGTGAAAAATGGTTCCTTGATATTCTGGAAACAGTGGCCCGCAATGACCCCAATGCCATTAAACAATACTTTGGTACAGGCCACCCGGTAAACAATGTCCTCAAAATGAGCAAAGACCCGGTGGTGCTGAAACTGTATGAAATTTACAGCGAATACGGCCGCAGCAGCAGCGGATTTACAAATATCGACCTGGTGTATAATGGCAAACTTTCAATTGAAGAAAGTGAAAATCTGGCTGCAAATCCCGACAAATGGTACAGCACCCTGTGCGAACTGCGCCGGAAACAGAACATTCTGGGTTCGTACTCCGTGGACGACGAAATCAAAGAACACAGCCTGAAAGTGGTGCGCAAAATCAATTTGCTGCACGATGAAAAAGATGAACGCATTCGTTTTGCCCTCGCCAAAAATCTGAGTGCAGAAGAGATTTACAACCTCATCGTTTACAGCCGTGATGAAATTTTCACTTCCTCATTTCTGGGACTTTTCAAGCGGATGATGGCCAAACGCAAAGACAGCAGTCTGTTTGTGTTTTTTCAGAAAATCGAATTCAACCGGTTTCGAACGTTTATACAAACCGCTGCCGGGTACAATTCCCTGCAGCCTATGCTGAACACCATGTCTGCAGCAGAAAAAGACCAACTGCTTGATGAGATTGTAAAAGACCTTGAAAAAACCGGTGGGAACCTGGCGCCTGCCGTAGAAGTCGCAGATATATACGGCAGCATAGCTGACAGTAGTTTGCGGCAGTTGCTGGCAGGGAAACTGAAAAGGGAATTGCAGCGATGTTTTGTTGCAGGCAACACATATGGTGCCAGACTGTATGGGCTGCTCTACAAATTGTGCGGACAAAACCCCAATGAAATTACCGGCTCAGCACTGCGTTTTGATATTCCCGATCTGAGCAGGGTTGAAGCAGGCCTTTTGTTTCCCGATGGAAAAAATGTGCAGCAACACATTTATTACGATGATGAGGACGGTGAAGCAGCCTATGCCAGTTTTACTGCGCAGTTCCGCACAGATAAAAACTATAAGGTTACAGAGGCTGCAGACTATGTTAAAATTGAATCGGTAACCGGAAAAAAGATTGTATTGTATGCCAATAAACCCAAATCGGAAACGGGCCTGGAAACCCTTCGCAAATTATACGAAAGCCAGAACCGCTATCCCGATATTGTGGTGCATCGGGGACACAGCTATCATCTGGGTACCACCATTGACCAGCTTACAAACAATACCAAAGTAGCCGTGCTTGGCAGTTGCGGGGGCTATCAGAATATCAGCCGGGTGCTGGAAAATGCCACCGATGCCCAGATAGTGAGCAGCAAACAAATAGGCACCTGGACTGTGAACAATGTCTTGCTGAAAGACATGAATGAAATGATGCGCAAGGGCAGCGGGGAAATTGACTGGGAAACACTCTGGAAATTGCTGGATCCCAAATTGAAAAACAATGATAAATGGAAAGATTATATTCCTCCGAACCAAAATCTTGGGGTTAAATTTGTGAAGGCTTTTCAGGGTATTTGACCCAACCTATTTTACTTATGGATTTAAAGTCCGACTTTTTCACCCGCCGGAATATTTCTTTATTTTCCATTTTGATCGTGTCTTTGATTTTGCTGCGTTTTCTTGGTTTTAAAGGAGCTTGCCAACATATCAGGGAACATGCTCCCACAAATGAATTGCCAGCAGATTACAATCCGCTGAACAATGCGTTTTTTCAGGTGTCACCCATCAGGCCATATACAATCGTATTTTTTGTAAATAACGATTGTCCCTTATGCAAAAATTACAAACCATGGATTCATCATCTGGAAGATTCTCTGAGGATGGATTCCATGTTTGGAATAATGGTGGTGCGCACCGATCTGGATTCATTGAATATCAATGGGGATTACGCAGCTATAGAGTATGGCGACATGGGTAAAATACCCTTGCATGAAATTTTTAAAGCAACCGTTACTCCGGAAGTCATTGTCATTGCAGAAAATGGCTTGGTTGAATACAAAGGCGCAATAGATAATTGGGCCTACGATATAGGTAAGCACCGCACCAAAGCCACAGCGTTTTACCTGACAGATGCATTACAATCTTTGCGCAAAGGAGAAAAGCCAAAAGTACGAGAAACGAAAGCCATCGGCTGTTTTATTGAGAACAACTAGAAAACAGATAGCCGGGAATTTGTGTTCCTGGTGTCCATTGTTTTTCGCACAAATCTATTCTTCTATGGCTTCAATTCCCTCTTGTTTTAATTTTTCAAGGTGTGCCCTCATGCTATTCAGCAGCTCTGCTGAATGTCCGGTCCAGTCATGTATCTCACCGGTCACCTTCAGAGCCTGTGCCGTGCGGAAAGATAGGGTAGGATTGCCTGGGAATTTTTTGTCCGTAAGATTTGGGTCATCTTCCATGATACCTGCAGGTTCCACAGTATATATCCGCCCGGTGCCCTCTCCCTGCGCCAGTTCCGCACCCCAGACAGCAGCCTCCAGCGTTGCGGAAAAATAGACATATTTCGCTTTTCGGCCAGTGCCGTAATTGCTGCGAAAACCGGGTTCTATCAAGTCTCCGGGTTTTAAATCTGCTTTGGTTCCATGATAAAAAAGTTTTGGAACCACCGGTTTTTCATCCGTTGTCATTGTCTTTCTGGCTGGGAAAAAATCAGACCGGCATACCCGAAGCTGTGCTTCCGGATTCAGGATGAATCCCCAACCATGCAAAAGTACCACCACAAAGCCATTTTGCCTTATACCCGAGTTCCCGCAGTCGTTTTGCCCCCGCAGCAGAACGGCCTCCGCCTTTCCCGCAAACGGTTATGATGGTTTCTTTCCTGTTCAATTCATTCAATCGCACATCCAGTTCATCCAATGCAACATGTATAGCATTGGGTATATGTGCTTCATTGTATTCTGCTGCACTTCTTACATCCAGCAGCTTTACCGGTTTGTGCAGGCGCAAAGCATGCAGCACGGTTTCTGCTTTTATGCATTCACAAGTGTTTTGACCTGATGGCATTCTGATCTGAACAATTAATGCAGATAAAGCAGTAATGGCCGCAACCAGAACAATGGCATATGTGATTCCAAATTGGTCTGCAACCATACCAGAAAGTATGGCACCAATGGCATACCCGAGATCCCGCCACAATCTGAAAACCCCCATGCTCCCTGCCCGCTGTGCCGGATGGGTAGAGTGGGCGATTTCAGTGAGAAAAGTGGGGTATACCAGAGCAGTTCCTATACCCAGCAGTGCAGAGAGAGCTGCAAGTGTAGTCAGTTGATGGCTAAAGGGAATCAGAACAATAGCAAATCCCTGCAGCAACATGCCCCAAACCAACATGGATTTTCTGGAAAAATGATCGGCCATTTTGCCTGTAATCAGTTGTCCTAAGCCCCACACCATTGGGTAAACCGCAGCAATCATCCCGATTTCCTGCATAGTCAGTTTCAATGAGAGCAAATACATGGGGAGCAGTCCCCAAATCATCCCGTCATTCAGGTTATTCACAAGTCCGGCCTGGGTTACACTGCTCAGGGTTTTGTTTTTCCAGGTGGTTTCTAAGAATATATGATCCGTCTTTTCCCCTGTGTGCTCCACACTTTCGAGTTCAACAAAACCACGTGTATCCTTTACCCAGATCAGGGTGAGAACAAACCCGGAAACAGCAATGGCAAGTCCCAGATAAAATGGGTAGGGAACGACACCAAACTGCCCGGCAATCCAACCTGTAATATACGCCGTGATTCCCACGGCCAGATAGCCCGCAAATTCATTCAGTCCCATAGCCAGCCCGCGGTTTTTAACACCCACAAGGTCAATTTTCATCACTACTGTACTGCTCCAAGCAAGGCCCTGTCCAAAACCCAACAGCACATTTGCAATGACTACCCAGCTCCAGTCCGGCGCCCACATCAGTAGCATTGGCACAGGAAGGAATATAAGCCAGCCTGCGAGCAATAAGTTCTTACGACCCACACGATTCGCCCAGCGACCTGTGAAGTAGTTTGCCACAGCTTTGGACAAACCGAAAGCGACGATGAAGCTGAGAATAGCAGATTTTGAAGCAATGCCGAAAATGGTTTCGGCATATTCCGGAAAAATACTGCGTTCTATGCCCACCATGCCACCCACCAGGGCATTGATGCCTACAAGCAGTGCAAAGGCTTTCCAGTTCTCTTTCAGTCCGGGTTTGGGCGTTCTGTTTTGCATAACAGTATCGTTGTACAAAATTACTTTCAGCCCTCGCGGAGACTATTTAACAAATGATAAAAAATGAAATGATGGGTTCTGCAAAAATGAAATTCCGATGCTCATAAATTTATTTACAACTGCTGCAAATGGATTCCATCCTGCCGAAACTTTGCATGAATATGCAGATTGAATTTATTTCTGTTTTTTTAATTCATTCCATGTGGGCATAAACCTGTGAATACACCACAATAACAGGAATTATTTTTCAGATTGGTTAATCAATAGAAGCTATCTCAAAGATGAGTTTTGAGCCAATTTCGAGTTTTTTTGTGAAAGACAAGGAACTTATTGCAGTTCAGGCTGGCGGCCTGGACAAAAGAAGTGACGCAGAATTACGCAAAAAGGCGATGATTCGTTCAGTATAAGCCAAAAGAAATGAATTGGCCAAAAGGAATTTTGAGATGGCTTCTAAGTATGTGTTGTAAAAAGAATATACTGAAATAAGCAATCAGATGTTATCGCAGATCAGGATGGAGCTGCAATGTGATTGATTTTAAATACCTGCCCTGATTCTGCTCAGCGATACCTGAGTGATGCCCAGATAGGAGGCAATGTATTTAAGTGGAATTTTTTGAACCCATTGTGTGGTCTCCAGTAATTCCAGATACCTTTCCCGGGCAGATTTAAACTGAAGACTTTCTATCCGTTTTACGGTTTGTACAAATGCCTTTTCCACCATCAGCCGAAACATACGTTCAAGATCATGGTGGGTGTCAAAAAGCCTGAACAATTTTTCGGAAGAAATGGCGACAAGGACGGTCTCTTCAAGGGTTTGAATACCTTTGGTTGCAGGCAATCCTGTAAATAAACTTTCGGCACGCACTACGATGTCTCCCGAAAATGCAAAATACTCCGTAATGTCATTGCCATCTTTGTCGTAATAAATGCGCGCGCATCCGGATTGAACCCAATAGACGGTTTTGCAACTGGTGCCAATTTCCTGCACCACTGCATTGCGCGGATAGCTCTTGATTTCTGCTATTTCGCTGAGTGCTTTTTGCGCACTGTCATCTATTGAACAAATGGTTTGAATCAGGGCGGTCAAGGCTTGCATTCTGCCGGATTGGAAAATTCTGGTGAGAAGGATTGAAAAACAAAGATAATGGATCGACCGTTTTAAGCACAGACATCAGGGAAATGAGTCAACCGGGTTTTACTTTCTGGCAGTTGTCCTAATTTTGAAGCAGTGAATGGGAACACTTTCCTGGTTGCAGGGGTTTGTCTGCTGTTGTTTGCCTGCGGCGCGGGCAACGGTGTGCCAGACAAGCCCACCTTTAACAAGCATGTGGCACCGCTTATGTTTAAACATTGCACACCTTGTCACCGCGAGGGTGGGGTAGCTCCTTTTTCCCTGATAAACTATGAGCAGACGAAACGAAAAGCCAAAACCATCGCAAAAGTGACCGAAAAGCGGTACATGCCACCGTGGCCCGCCGATGCTTCATACACCCATTTTGTGGGAGAAAATTTTCTTAGCGATCAGGAAATCGCTGTCTTCCGTCGCTGGTATGAAACCGGGATGACTGAGGGTGCAGCGGAAGATTTGCCCCGGTATGAGCCACCCACCTGGCGCAGCCAGATTGGCAAACCGGATATGGTACTTCCTTTGGATTCAGTCAGGTTGTTTCCAAACCTGAAAGACCGTTTTTTCATCATCAAGATTCCCGGAATGCTGGACAGGGATACCTGGGTGAGGGCCGTGGAATTTGTAGCCGGAAATCAGGATCTGGTGCATCATTTCAATGGTCACCTGCTGTTGTATAAACCTGGCGCAAACCGCAATCTGTTTCAGCAACCCATGAAAGTGGAAGTGAGCAGCGGAGAGTACAAGACGGATTTCAAGGTTTTGAATCTGTTCAATAATGACGGTAGCATTCCTGAAAGGGTGCACAGTGCAGTGAATTATTTGCCGGGAGTTCTGGGTACTGCTTACCCTGCAGGACTTGGCACATTCCGCATCAGCAGGGAGTTCGCCTTTGTCGGAAATGACATGCATTACGGACCCGCTGACAGGCTTGCTACAGACCGCAGTTACCTGAATCTGTTCTTTAGCAACAAGCCACCATCCAGACCCGTGGCGGAAATTATGCTGGGTACCAATGGGGTAAGCCCGATTGTGCCACCGTTGAAAATTGCACCCGGCAAAGTACAAACCCATAGTACAAGGTTCCGCATAGATAAAGACATTTCGGTTTTGACCATCAATCCACATCTGCACCTGCTGGGTAAGTCTTTTCTCGCTTATGCCATAAAACCAAACGGTGATACCATACGATTGATTCGCATATCGCGGTGGGATTTCCGCTGGCAGTATTTTTATACTTTTCAGAAGATGGTACACATACCTGCAGGAAGTGAAATCATAGCTGAAGCGGTGTTTGACAATACGGACAGGAATCCAAACAACCCGAACCAGCCACCGAAGGAGGTAGGAGAAAGGCTGGACTACGGAGGGGCCAGCATGCGGGCCACTGACGAGATGTTTCAGTTTATCATCACGTATACGCTGTATCAACCCGGAGATGAAAATTTTTCTCTGGAACCAGACAAATCTCGCTGATCTCCGGAATGAATGAAAATCAGACGCTGAGGCACTTGTAACTGTGGCCCGACTGACCTTAGAAACAGCAGTGCAACAACAGTTTTGAATATTTTTCTAAAAACAGTTGCCAATTTTACAGACACTTCCTACTTTTGCAGTCCCAAAAAACGGGAATGATTCCGTAGCTCAGTTGGTAGAGCAATACACTTTTAATGTATGGGTCCTGGGTTCGAGTCCCAGCGGGATCACTAGAAAAAAGCGACATACGGTCGCTTTTTTTGTGTCCTGATGGGACTCGGAGTTTATCCACGAGGCAAAGTCCCAAAGGGATGAAAGGGAGCAAATAAGCCCGCTTTGTTTGTTTCCCGTCCACAGATACCTTCGCAGGGTGTTTTTCTTCTTGTCCAAGTTGTTTGTCATTCTGTTGCGGCCCATTTGCTGGGCAGTTGCCCTTGGTATTTGGGCACTGCTGACAAAGAATACAAGGCGCAGAAAACGCATACTCATTATTCTCACAGTGATGTTGTTTCTTGTGAGCAACAAGGTATTGGTGAATGAAATGGCCCGTGCCTGGGAAACTGAGCCGCCTCAAACCCATGCTGCCTTTCCTGCTATGGCAATTGTTTTGGGAGGATATGCCGAAGAGGATACAGACAGGAACCGGGTTCAGATGAGTGAAGCAGCAGACAGGTTGTATTCTGCAGTTATCCTTTACCGCCTCGGGAGCATTCAAAAAATTCTGCTTTCTGGTGGTTCTGTGAGTCTTACCGGTAAAGTGAAGCCTGAAAGTGACATTGTAAAACCGTATCTGATACAACTGGGTGTGGACAGCACAGATATACTGGTGGAAAACCGGAGCCGCAATACGATGGAAAATGCGGAGTACAGTGCATCCTTGCCCGGTGTAGAAAAAAACAAACCCGTTTTGCTGATTACCAGCGCCTTTCATATGCGCCGTGCCTTTGCCACCTTTAAAAAAGCAGGATTTAAACCCGTTCCCTGGCCTGTGCATTTCATCAGCGACAAAGGCCGGCATTACACCTTTGCCGACTGGATTTTACCAAGCAGCGAGGCGCTGTTTCGTTTTGATGCAATCAGTAAAGAATGGGTGGGGTACCTGGTTTATGCAGCTACCGGCAAATTGTAAAGCCTTTAAAACTGAAGATAAATAAAGGGCTGTGCCTCCAGTCCGCTGATGGTGTAAGCCAGGAAGACAGTCGCAAATAATGCAAGTCCCTGCAGCCACCAGGGGATTTTTTCTGCTGCGCCCAAAACCTTTTCGTAACTGTCAGGCAGTATCCAATGCCAAATAAGCACATTCAGCATGACTACAAATACCCATTTATACGCCTGCAGCCAGTCTGCAAAATATCCAAATTGTGGGTCGGTAAATATTTTTTTCACCATTAGGAAACCGGCTGCCATATCGGGTGCTTTAAAGAAGATTCCCGACAGGGCCAGAAATGCAAATGTGAGCAGTACAGATATGCCGGTGTAAACCGGGCCGTAAATGTACTTCTTCATCCTGTCACGCAGCCGGTTGCTGAGAATGTCCCATGACAGTGCCACGGCATGCAGCAAGCCCCAGAAAGTGAAATGAAAGGCTGTCCCATGCCAGAAACCGCTGATGGCGAATGTGATACAAACGGCCATAATGGTGCCGGCGGTGCGGAAGCGCCGAAGGCTGAAACTGAGAGGGAAAAACAAATATTCATTGAGCCACTTGCTAAGGCTCATATGCCAGCGGCGCCAGTATTCAGAAATGTTTGCAGAGGTATAGGGGAAATTGAAATTTTCTGAGAGGGAAAATCCGAGTAACAGACCTACCCCCAGCATCAGATCTGTATATCCGCTGAAATCAAGATAGACAACCAATGCCTGAGATATGGCAGCCAGTCCGTTTTCCATGCCGGTAAAAAGGTGCGGACTTGCAAACACACGGTCTGTAAAATTAACTGCCAGATAGCCGGAGAAAATGAATTTTTTAACAATACCAGTAATCAGCAGGAAAACAGCCTTTCCGGAAGGTACACTTCTAGGCACAAATGGTTGTTGTAGTGCAGGAAGAAAGTCCCGGGCAGGAGAGATTGGGCCGGCCAGTATCAGCGGGAAAAAGGACAAATAGGTGAGGTATGAAAACCAGTTTTTTTCAGGGATTTCTACATTTTCATGATATACATCCAACACGTAACCCATGCTGCGGAATACGAAATAACTGATTCCGATAACAGCAGGCCAGAATCCCAACACAGAAGGACCAAACCAATCGGTAAAATGCCTGAATAACAGCAGACTTCCTATGTCCAGAACAACGGAAAAATACAAAAACCTTCGTCGTTTGTTTTCATCCTGTGTATTGCCAATTTTCAAGGCCAGAAAATAATCCCACAAAGCAATTGCAAGCAGTATAAAAAGCCCTGATTTACTGAGAAGAAAATAAAAGAACAGATTGAAAACCAACAGCAAATTTCTACGCCAGAAAACACTGTTTCCTACGGCACAATAGATGACGTAAAACAGCAGAAAAACAACAATAAAGGCAGCAGAATTGAACTCCATATTTATTTCACACGCAATACCTGTCCGGATTTAATGGTATGTGTTCTTAAATTATTCAGTTTCATAATTGAACTTGTGCTGGTACCATATTTGCGGGCTATTCCAAACAGGGTTTCCCCGGTTTTTACCTTATGGTACACTGCCACAGGTTTGGGTACAGGCTTGGGCACGGGTTTTACCGGAACAGGATTGGTCTTAACCGGCGGAGTGGCAGGTTTTGCAGGTTGTGGTGCCGGCGTGGGTTTGGGTGCAGGGGTATTGTTAACCGGTGGGTTTACATTCACCTTTACCGGTGCATAGATTTTCAATACCTGCCCAATCCAGAGATAATTGGTACGAAGACCGTTCCAGACTTTGATCTGATAGGCAGATACACCATACCAGGAAGCAATGCCCCAGATGTTTTGTCCCCGGGTTACCCTGTGGTAAATCCATTGATAGCGAATCTGTGGTTGAACCAGCACTGAAGATGCCACTTTCTGTGAAGTATCCGGTTTTGGGTTCAGCAGCGAGTCCAGCGGATAAATAAGCCGCGTTTGGGTATCTCTGTTCAGGTACCAGTCGTAGGTGCGGTGAAATGCCTGTGTGATGAGTTGACCCTTCAGTTTATAACCAGTTCCGTTCAGGTGCACCAAATCCCAACTGCTCAGGAGGCTGGCATTCCATTTGAGCATACTGAACCGCCCACCTGCTATCCAGTACCAGTCGTAAAATGCACATTGGTGGTCGCGTGCAAAATCGCGGATGATTTCAGAAAAAACTGCACAATCCGGAATGCTGAAACCACCCCTGTATATATCCTGAGAGCAACTGAGCATAATTGCCGCCTGCGGCGAAGCCGACCGGATACGGGCCACGATTTTTTCCAGATTCGCGGTGTATTCCGCACGGTTTATCCCACCACGGTAAAAATCATTGGCACCCAAATCAAGCACGACCAAATCGGGATTTAAAAGAGGAAGCTGAGACTCCAGGAGATTTTCCCGCAAAACAGAATAATGACCTGCACCATTGATGCCTACGCTGTGAAACAATACACCACGATCATCAGGATTCTCGATGCTTATTCCATACAATTCAAACTGTTTCTGACTGCCGTCATTTTTTACCAGATAGAACCCAATGTCATTGGCTCCCTGAGAAAGCATAACTTCAACCACCTGCTCCCCGTTGCCTCCGGGAGATTCCCTGTTGTAAACCGTTACCGGCAATTCCTCATTCAGGGCTTTTACCTTTAAATCATAGCTTTCCGGTCCTTTTTTGCAGTAAATACGGATTTTGCGAAACTCCGGTCGTATGCTGTTTCTGAAATGCAGTTTGAATGTGGCATTGCTGTCCGTTGTGCGGGAAGAAACTCCGCTAATACCCAATGGCAACTCTGGAAACTGTTCTACATTCTTGGCATACAGCCAGCGACCTGTATGTTCTGTGGTGTAGTCTACCGCAGCGTGGGTGCGGGCTGTGCTGTATGGGAACACCATGCCTCTGCCGCCATAACCAAAGGTCTGCTGCAGCCTTTCACGCACTTCATTCGTAAATCCGTCTGCCTGTACATGTGAATCGCCTATGTAAAGCACCCGCACTTTTTTCTCATGTGCATGCTGTAGTTTTTCCATAAATGGTTGTAGAACTTTTGCATCGTAAAATTGCAATGCATTTAATTCCGTATGTAAAAAACTATATGGATAATAATCTTCTGCCGGCCATTTGGGTTCATCTGTGGTATGCCTGAAAGTGAAGGACATACTTATCAAAAGAAGCAATATAATTTTCCCTTTTTTCAATTGTTCATCATGTTAAAAATATCATATTCACGCATAAGTTCATCATACAAAATGCGGCTGAAACGGTATTGGCCGGCAGGTGAAAGATGCCCGTCCAGGTTGGCATAACCCTTCTTTACCCATGCCAGAATTCCACCGTCTTTCTGCATCAGAGCATGCATATCAAAAAATGCACAATCGGTACTTTGTGCAGCTTCATGCAACATATCCGTAAATTCCTGAATGTATGGATAGCTCTGTTCCTCCCCGTTGCGCACTGTGCCCATATCTCCGCTGCTAACCACCAGAAAACTGCAACCGGGGAGCACTCGTTTATAACGGGAAAACAGGGCCTGAAATTCCTTTTTGTAATAATCCATGTATTTGCCCGGCTTGATGTAGGGAATCATGTTGTTGCCGAAATGGAAAACCACCAGCCGTGTATTCAGTTGAGCAGCCTGCAGACGCAAAACCTCGTTCTGAATGTGCGAGAGACCGTCTCCGCTATGCCCCCTGATGCCACAGTTGTCTACCTGTATACCGTTCACTCCATCCATTACAAAGCCATGGTATTGGGTTTCTGCGGGCAGAGCCACACTGAAATTACCGGAAAACGGCGAAGAAGAAAGCCTTACAATTCCACATTCATTCGTTACAGGTAATTTTATGCTTTTCTTCAATGAACTGTCTTTACCCATTAAACGCAGCGAACCACCTGCAGATTTGCCGTAAAGCAGACTCAGTGTCTGGAATTTCTGTGAAGGAGCAATCCATAGTCCGGTGATATTCTGATAACTGCTGTCCTGAATATTCAGCTTAAAAACTTTACCGGCAAAGCCAAATCCTTTGGGAGATTTATGCGTGAAGCAATTTTGTTTGATCAGACTGGCTGAAGGTTTCAGCTCAATACTGCGGTAAGTAGCTACATCTGCAAAAGGGATGTAACCCAGACCGCTGCCACCAAAACGGGACTGTAACAGTTTGCGCAAATCCTGGGTGATGCGGTCGCCTTCAATCTGCGAGTCTCCATAGTACCAAATGTGCACTACACTGTCTCTGCAACTGGAGAGGGATGCAAAAAAGGAGGAAAGAGAGGTCTTGTCTTTGGTACTGAAATTTTCTAAAAACTGGATTTTGTTTCGCAGGGTATCCAGTTTTCGTTTCTCTGCTGTGGTGAGTTGAGCACGGCTTGCTGTATCCACAGATTTCTTTCGTGGGGCCGGTTTTGCCGCAGTTTTTTGAAGGTAGGTCTTTTCCAATTCCTGCGCACTGATGAATTGCAGCCCGTTTTTCCTGAGCCAGTCCCCTGTAACGGGCAGACTGAAAAGCAGAACGCACACACCCAACAATCCGGTGCATAGCAGCAATACTGCCAGGGGCCGGTTGGGTTTTGCGTGGTTCACGATCAGGTGGTTTTTTGGGAAATCAACTGTATCAATTCTCCCACATTTTTCATACCAATCAGTTCTTTCAGTTTGAATTTAATACCGAACGATTGTTCAACATCGGAAATCATAGTGAGGTGGGAGAGGGAGTCCCAGCGGGAAACCTGCTCAGCAGTAAGCCCGTCATGAATCTGAATTCCCGGTTCCTGAAAAACACGGGCGAAAATTTCCTGTAGTTTTTGTACGATAGTGTCTCTTTCCATTTCAAATCTGCCTGCCGAGAGAAACCCTTGATTTCCCTGGAAGCAAAGTTAAGATGGAGTCGTTTTCAGATGACTTTTCGGTGAGCAGGAGAAATCCACATTTTGTGTAAGAGGATATTGCCGCTTTGTTTTCACCCATCAGCTGTATTTCTGCCCTTGATAGTGCAGGATGTGCCGTCTTTTCCATTTCAATAACCGCTTCTATCAGCCTGCCGGCATACCCATTTCCCCTGTGTGCGGGCTCCGTGTAAATACACTCCAGTTGCAATGCTCCCTTGGTTCTGGGTATCTGCAGGGCAGAGGCCTGTTGCAATTTTTCAATTGAATTCTGCCATTGCAGGGGTAAGAAATATTGCAGGGTTTGAGCCCTGATGATAGAAGATGACATGCCATCAATACCTTCAATCCATGCACTCAGACAAGCGGCAGGTTCCTCGCCACATTCCAGTATGCGAAAATGGGAAATACACCATTCCATACCTTCTATTTCTTCTTCCAGTATTTTGCCGAACAATTGTTCGGTCTCTGTAGTGGAAAGGCCGAATACTGCTGAATAAAACAAGGTTTCAGTTCCTGATTTTTCTGATTCAGTAATGGCCTTTGCCAAAAAAGGAATGTCCTTTTCTGAGGCCGTTCTCACTGTAAAATTTTGTGATGTTTTTTCAGGGATTTGCACAGGATACTGGACAGAATTATTGAAACAGCAGCTCTATGGCCAATTTACGCAGAGCCTTACGGTCTGTTTTCCCATTGGCATTCAGTGGTACATCATCGGTATGCAGCACGCTGTGGGGCAGCATATACTCGGGGAGCAGCCGTGATAGTTCATCGCGTATCACCTCCGGGTCGGCCAGTAACTGATGCACAAACAATACCAAATGCCAGTTTCCCTGGGGGTCTTGTATACCCACTGCAACATGTGTTTGCTGGGGCAATATCCGTCTTGCTGCCAGCTCTATTTCCGCCAGTTCAATCCGGAATCCCTGAATTTTTATCTGGTCATCGGCACGGCCCACATACTGTATATTTCCATGCTTGTCGCAGAAAACGAGATCACCGGTGCGGTAATAACGGATATCATTACGGATAAAGAAAGCGCGCTGGTTTTGTTCTGCATTGTTCAGGTAACCCGGTGTGAGTTGGGCTCCAGACAAACAAAGTTCACCCACCTCATCTGCATTGGCTTCTGTTCCGTTTTCGGCAAGGATTAATACACCCACTTCGGCCATAGGTTTGCCAATGCCGGCCACACCGTTGTAACTGAGTTTATCTGCCTGCGTTCCTGACATGCGTTGTGTGGTGCAATAAATGGTGGCTTCGGTAGGGCCATACACATTGTCAACCAAGGCATTAGGTACACAGCGCATCCATTTTTCCAGCAAATCGGTGCGCAGGGCTTCCCCGCAAAACTGGGAGTACCGCAAATGCGGCAATTCTTCGTCTTCCAGGTAAGGTGCAAGCAAATTCACGGCAGAAGGCACCATCAGGCTGAATGTGATTTGATAATGGTCCAGTACATGGTACAGTCCCAGGGTGCGGATCATTCCGCTGGGTATGGTATAAAAGGAGGCCCCCAGAGTTAATGGGACCAGAAAACTGATTACTGAAAGGTCGAAGGTGAGTTCAAACATTTGAAGGAACCGGTCTTCGTCGGAAAGGGAGTATCCCAATTGGTAAAAACCACTGAGGAATGCCTGCAGATTGCCAAAGGTAATGGGTACTCCTTTGGGTTTGCCGGTGGTACCGGACGTAAATAGGATGTAAGCGTTTTTGCCTGCGTCCGGGTGGGTATTGTACAATTCGTCCGATTCCAGTTCAGCACTGCATTCGTATCTGAGGTCGGGCAGATTGGCTTTAAGTGCGGCTATTTCATCATTTTCTTCAGCGTAGAAAACATGGGTAAGTCCACTGTCTGCAACGATACTCTGCAGTCTCTCTGCCGGATAGGATGCCTGCACCGGCACATAAGCCTTTCCGGTAAGCCATATGGCCAGAAGTGTGGCATATGTAGAGGGATGGTTTTGTGTAACCACGCCAACAACCACGGACCCTGTGCGGTGAATCCGTTTTTGAATACCTCCGGTATTCAGCGCAAGTCTGGAATAGGTCCACTGTTCATCATTAACCACGCAAGCAACCCTGTCTGCACCGTTTTGCAGTTGGTGTAACAGTTGGCTGGGGAAGGAAATGATCATGCGTCCAGTTTGCGGCGAATCACTTCGTTTGTTTTGCGCGGCTCTGCTTTACCCTTGCTCAACTTCATCACTTCGCCAACAAACAGACCCAGGAGTCCGGTTTTTCCATTGCGGTACTCTGCCACTTTTTCGGGCATGGAAGCCAGCACTTCATCTGCAAGTTTTTCGATAAAATCGTTGTCTGTATTTTGCACCAGATTCAGTTTTTGCACCCATTCTTCGGCCGAAACCGCCGGGTCCTGCACCATGGCAGGAAATAGTTTTTGCACAGCCGCACTATGGCTGAGTACGCCTTTGTCTATCAGATGTATAATATCTGCTATTTTTTCGGGCTGAAGTGAAAAATCTTCCATCCCCATAGCCTGTTCATTCAGATATCCGCGTATGGCAACAGAAACCCAGTTGGCAGCTGCTTTATAATTGCTGGTATGTCTTACCAGATTTTCGTAATACAAAGCAGTGTGTTTATCGTCTACCAGCACACCTGCATCATATTCAGAAAGACCGTATTGTTCAGTAAACCTCGCATACAGGGCATCAGGCAGTTCCGGCATCAGGTGTTTTACCGCTTCTATCTGCTGGTCGGTTAGAATCAGGGGTGGCAGGTCCGGTTCCGGAAAATAGCGGTAATCATTCACCAGTTCTTTTCGGCGCATGGAAAAGGTGGTGCCCGCCAGGGCATTAAATCCGCGGGTTTCACCCACAACGGTGCCACCAGACAAGATAAGCTCGGTCTGCCGGGCAATTTCAAAATCAATGGCCCGTTTCACATTGCTGATGGAATTCATGTTTTTCACTTCCACCTTGGTGCCAAATGTCGTGGTTCCACGCGGTCTTACAGAGATATTGGCATCGCATCGCAAACTGCCTTCCTCCATGTTGCCGTCGCAAATGCCCAAATAGCGCACCAGCCTGCGAATTTCGGTAACAAAGGCATAAGCCTCATCACCGGTGCGGATCTCAGGCTCACTTACTATTTCAATGAGGGGAGTACCGGCACGGTTGTAGTCTACCAGCGTATCCGTAAGGTCCTGGTCGTGCATACTCTTGCCTGTGTCTTCTTCCATGTGGATGCGGATAAGTCCGATCTGTTTGCGGGTGCCGTCTTTCAGCCTGATAGGCACGTAACCGTTGTTGCACAATGGGGTATCGAATTGGGTAATCTGGTAACCTTTGGGTAAATCCGCGTAAAAGTAATTTTTACGGCTGTAGGAATTGTATTTACGGATGTCGCAATGAAGGGCAAGCCCCATTTTTACCGCCATTTCCACAGCAGATTTATTGTGGCGTGGAAGGGTGCCGGGGTGTCCAAGACTGATAGCACTGATCTGTGTGTTTGGCAGGCCGCCGTATTCAGCACTGTCGGAAGAAAATGCCTTGCTCGCTGTGAGCAACTGTACATGTATTTCAAGCCCGATTACGGCTTCAAATTCGGTATTGTTCATGGGATAATGGAAGGAGTCCTGTGCTATTCCTGGCAAAGATACAGAATGGGTCCCACTCCTCATGATAGGGAAGATAACAGATATTGCAACAGAGATTGCAGTTTTACACGGGCAATGGATTTCTGTAAGTGCTTCGGACAGAAGCGTTTTGAAAAAAGGCCTACCTTTGCAACGGCAGTCCGTTCTATCGCTGTGGGTAACACCACAGAGGAAAGTCCGGGCAACACAGGGCACCGTACTTCCTAACAGGAAGGCATGGTATGCGTAAGTGTATCATGACAGAAAGTGTCACAGAAACCAAACCGTCCGGAGGTCACACTCCGGATAAGGGTGAAACAGCGGGGTAAGAGCCCACTCGTTCCGGTGCGAGCCGGGATTGGGATAAACCTTACGGGTTGAAAGGCCAAATAAACCCGGCATGTGGGCTGCCCGTCCACGTTACTGGCATAGCCAGTATGGCCGGGAGGGTAGGCTGATTGAGCCTGGCTGTGAGGTCAGGCCCAGATAAATGATAGAATATCTGTGCCGCGCAAGTGGCATGGATAACAGAACCCGGCTTACAGGACTGCCATTTTTTATTGGAAAGTTTGAATGAGCACTTGACCTGTGATTATTCATTCATTACTTTTGCAGTGCTTTTGAGGGGAACCTCATCTGCAAAAAGCGAGAATAGCTCAGTTGGTAGAGCATCACCTTGCCAAGGTGAGGGTCGCGAGTTCGAGTCTCGTTTCTCGCTCCACAGAGCCCCGGAAACGGGGCTTTTCTTTTTGGGGGGCAGATGTATTTTGTTTATATTTTATGGAGTCCATCCTCAGGTCGGTTTTACATAGGTCAAACCAATGAATTAAACCATAGGTTATCCGTTCATAACCAGGGATTAAATCCATCCACTAAGGCTTGGAAACCATGGGTATTGGTCTGGCATGCAGAAAAGCCGAGCAGAAAAGAAGCCATTGAACTTGAAAAGAAATTAAAGAATCTTCATAGCCCTGAAAGACTGCGGAGATTTGTAGAGAAATACGGGGGTAATAAATTTCCTGCAGCAAGTTCGAGTCCCGATGAATCCAATTTCTAATTGGATTATCGGGGATGCACGACCGCAAGCGTCGGCATCTCGTTTCTCGCTCCACAGAGCCCCGGAAACGGGGCTTTTCTTTTTGGGGGGGTACCCCGGATAATACAAAATCTGATTGGCTGATCGGTGATGTATTTCCAGAATTGCAGGCAACACGTTTTCCGACTTACAGAACCCCGTCACCGTTTCGGGCATTTTTTCTTTTGAATGGGAGACATCTGCATTGTATTACTTCTCTGAGATTCTTTTTCCGGGAAGTATCTGCAGGTTAAACTTCTGCGACGGCCTATTCTTCCTTGCAAGCTTGTCATCGCATATGAAAACGAACAGACTGCTGGCGGAATGGAGCATCAGCAGATGCATACAACACAAAAAAGCCGGCCTTTATGCTGGGCCGGCTTTTGTAATTATGTTTTACGAAATTATCTGTATTTCGCTTTGGTCTTTTTGTTAATACCTGAAGAAGGCAGTTTGTTGTAACGCTTCTTGCTGTTACCTACAGGTGCGCCGATGCGGATCATTGCACAACGGAAACCGAGAGTGGAGAGATCCTGTTTTTCATCCAGGTAGCGGCGGGTGCCGGGAGATGCCCAGTAAATACGGTCATTCCAGCTTGCACCTTTAATTACGCGGGCTTTGTTGTTCACCAGAGAAGTCACACCATATTCATAGGTCATTTCACCGTTGTTATAGTTGTCTTCATCTTTGAAACCAATGTTGTCAGCCTTGCGGTAGTTGCGACGGTTTGCATTCTCCTTTTCAGTTACGTCGCGGTATTGCAGACGACCCAGTGAATCTTTGGCTTCAATGGCACCATACTGATCCAGCAGAACGGTTTTGTATACGTTTCCGCGGAAAGGCATGAACTGGTCCATATCTTCCAGAGACAAGGGGCGGAACACATCCATGGTCCACTCACTTACATTGCCGGCCATGTTATACAGACCATAGCTGTTTGGCCAGTAGCTGTATACTGGTGTGGTGATAAAACCTGCGTCGTTGAGGTTTCCACCGGCCAAACCACCCATATCACCTTTTGCACGCATGGCATTCAGGCGAATCTTACCGCGGTCGCGTTCTTTACCTTCTTTAATGCGAAGGGTATAATCATCCCAACTGTAAATTTTCTTCTGATCTACGTTGTCAAACTGGGTTTCTCCAATGTTTCCCTGTGCAGCGTATTCCCATTCTGCCTCTGTAGGCAAACGGTATTCAGGCAGCATAATTCCGTCTTCCATGATAACACGGGTGCGTTTGCTGTCTTTTTTCTTCGTTTTGCTATAATCTTTCAGGGGCTTTTTACCCTTTTTCAGAAAGTCGTACTGATTTGCCAGATAAGCACGGGTGTTGAAGTTGTTTTCGCCGGCAGCATCTGCAGTTACATTGTATTTAATGATGCCTTCACGGTCCAGAATCATTTCATTTACCCGGTCGGTACGCCAGGAAGCGTAATCGGCAGCCTGCTGCCAGTTTACACCCACTACAGGATAGTCTTTATAGGCAGGGTGGCGGTAGTAATATTCCACAAAAGGCTCATTATAGCCGAGTTTGCTGCGCCAGCAGTTGGTATCAGGCAAGGCGCGCTGATAAACTTCGGGATAATCCACAAAAGTCTTGGCCAGCCAGTACACATACTCACGGTATTGCAGATTGCTCACTTCCGTTTCGTCCATATAAAAGGAGTTCACGGTTACGTTGCGTTCCACATTGTTATTGTCATACTGAAGATCTTTTTCAGTAGAACCCATGGTGTAAGCACCGCCTTCAATCAGCACCAAACCCGGACCGGTTTCCTGGCCCTTGTATTTGGGATTGGCAAAGCCGCCCCACTTAGGGTTGTTGTAGGCCTGGCCTGTGGTTTTGCTGTTGTTCTTAGGCCCGCAGGCACCCAGCACCATTACGGCTGCCAGGCCCCACAATCCGGTTGATTGTACAAAACGCATCTTGTTCATTCGCTTTATTGTATAACGCACGTATGGCTAAATTATTTCGCAAACATAAGGAAAAATATGCTTAGCACCATCATCGTGGGTACTGAAAGCACAGTTGACTGTGGTTTGCAGAAGTTTTAAATGTCTGATTTGTTTAGAATTCAGGGCAACGCAAAGGCTTGAATACATGACGGCCGGGAGGTACACACCAGTCTATGGTTGCACTTACCTCATGGCTGGCAGGAATAGCACTGCGGCCATCACTTACCGTAAAGTCGTAGGAGTAACCAAACTTGAAGCGGTTTTTACGGAAGCCGATTAGCATAATAATCGCATCAGAATTCTTGAACTGACCGAATGTCTGACGGAACCACAAACCACTCACCAGAGGACCTTTGCTTGCATAGAAACCGAGGTTCAGCTGGGTGAAGTTGCGCTGCATCATAAACAGGGCATTGGGGCTGAAAGTCGCGGCATCATCCTGGCGGAAACGCGATTTGGTAAGCGGAATTACAGCACCGGTATGCACAGTGTATCTGCGGGGCAATACTTCATTGGGGTTTTTGTAAAAACTCCAGTTCGGCTCAATAATATTGTGTGCGGCCAATCCAAAGTACAATTTGGATGTGTATACAATCCATCCTGCGTTAAAATTAGGATAAGAAATAGTGGTAGAAGGAATTTGTTCTCCTGTATTGTATACAAATCCCTGAGTGGGGTTGATCTGGTCGGCGAATTTCAACCGGTTGAAGTTGATGGATTTGAAGGCGTATGAACCTTGCAGTCCGAAGCGCATGAATGTTTTTCCCCTGTTCAGCGGCAGAAGGTAAGAATATACCCCGCTTATGGTGGTGGTGGTGAGCAATCCGGAGCCTGCAACGTCATGAAAAACCATGGCGCCAAGACCGCCTCCGATAGAAGTAATGTGCTGATCCCAGGATGCGCAGAAGGAACGGAAAGTTCCCGGCAGTCCGGGCCACTGATTGCGATAATTCAGGGCAACACGGCCCGCAGCACCAAAATTACATACTGCTGAACCTGCAAGTGCAGGGTTTGTATAAACCGGAGCTGCATAAAACTGGGTAAGTTCAGGATCCTGGCCTTTAGCCACAGACATAACTCCCACCCCAAGAAGCAATGTAAAACCTTTAAGTAATCCTTTTCTCATAGTATGATGGACAAAGTTACAAAGGAAAACGTTTTCTGGCAGCAAATATTTTTTTTTGATGGTACAATTATGACATTCCTGTTGAAAACCATGGGCAATATATGTTGAGATTTGCAGTTAAATATGGCATTCAATGGGATTTCTCCATTCATGATACGTATAAGAATCAACCCGGCATTTCTATTCATGGCCTTCTGCATTACTGCAGCGCGGGCTCAAAGTCCGATTGCCTCAGGGACCTGGCTGAAACTGCGTATTCAAAAGGAGGGGGTGTACAAAATCACATACACTGATTTAAAGACTGCCGGATTTCCTGTGGATGCGTCCGACCCGCGAAACTGGAAGATGATGGGTCCTCAGGGCGCCATGCTGCCTGAAGAGAATACCGGAACCGGTTACATGCAGGAAGTGGCTATAGAGGTAATCGGGGAAAGTGATGGCAAATTTGACCCGTCGGATTATATACTGTTTTACGGACAAAGCACCGGGCGCTGGGTATGGGAGGGTGGAACCTACCGACACAGAACGCATTTGTACAGCGATGATGCGTATTTGTATCTGGGCGAAGGCACTGGAGCAGGAAAGAGGCTGAGTGCCCAGAGCACCATGCCGGCAACCGCAGGTATGGTTACAGACAGGGCGCAGTACCTGTGGTATCACGACAGCGATATTTCAAATCCGGCAGGGATGGGGCGAATATGGTTGGGAGCTAAAATGGGCAACGAAACCCTGAAACGCACCATCACTGTAAATACTCCGGTGGGAATTTCCGATACGGTAACCCTGCGCACAGCCGTTGCTGCCCGTATGAAAGACGGCAGCGGAAATCTGCAGGTATCGGCTATAGCCGGGACCAATGTGACAAACCTCTCCATTCCACTTGGAGCAGTAAATACAGATAGTGAGGATTTCAGGCCCGATTACCGGGAAATAATGATACGGATAGCTTCCGGGGTATTGAATATGCAATATCAGTTGACACGGCCCAACAGTGAAAGCAGTGCCTGGATAGACTATATTGAACTTATCGGGACCATGCCGGCACTGTTTGGCAGCGAAAGCGTGATGTACCGCAATATGACTGCTGCGGCGTTTTCGGGAAATACAGAGTGCCGTATTTCCGGCACCGGTTTTCGTGTGTGGAATGTAAGCAATCCGTTTGCGGCCATGGAGTTGCAAACTGGCAGTGGCAGCGGATATACCTACTTCCGCACCGATGCGGCTGCAAAAAATTCAGCTTTTGCCCTTTTTACGCCTGGAACAGCGCTGAAGCCAGAGATGAAAGGGCTTGTTAGCAATCAAAATCTGGCAGGTTCAACGGCTGTGGATTTTGTCATAATTTCAGACCCCACATTGCTCAGTACGGCTCAGAAAATTGCCGCACTTCGGGCTACCCGTCAGGGATTGCAGGTACTGGTAACCACACCTGAAGATATTTACAAGGAATACAATGCCGGTGTACAGGATATCGCAGCCATACGTCAGTTTTTACGGCATATTTACAAGCGTTCCGCAGGAAGTGCACACCCACTCAAGTATGCCTTGCTGCTGGGCAGTGCTTCATTCGATTACAAAGACAAAACGCATGGGAATACCAATATGGTGCCCATTTATCAGAGTGCGAGCCATGCAAAAGCGGCCAATTTTTGTCTGGATGATTTTTACGGATACCTGGACAGTAGTTCAGGAAACCCTCAAACCGGTAACCATAAGCTCACCATATCCATCGGTCGTATACCGGCAAGAACACTTGCCGAGGCAGAAGCCGTTTACAACAAGCTGAAACGCTATGGAGATCCGGAATCTCTGGGTCCATGGCGCAGTCTGCTAACATTTATTGCTGATGATGTAGACGAATCCTGGGAAGCCATGTTTACCAAAGACAGTGAAGATTTCTCCTCGGATATTGACAATACACATCCGGATATGGAGGTAAGCAAGGTTTTTGCTGATGCTTATAAGCAAGTGTCGACCGGCAATACTGAAAAATTTCCCGAAGTAAGCGCCGCCATAGACCGCACCATGAACAATGGCAGCCTTTTTACCAATTATATGGGTCATGGAGGAGAAAAAGGCTGGGCTCAGGAGGCGTTTCTTACCGTTCCGATGATACGGGCATGGAAGAATCCTTACAAACAGCCGATATTGTTCACCGCCACCTGCGAATTCAGCCGTTACGACAATCCTGAACTGCAAAGCGGAGGAGAACTGGCCTTGTTGAATCCTGAAGGCGGGGCAGTCGCACTGATGAGCACAACCCGGCTGGTATATGCCAGTGGCAATTCGCAAATCAATGCCGATTTCTGGACAAACTATGGTTTCCCCAAACCGAATGAACCGTTGCCTGTGCTGGGAGATTTGTTTAAGACCATGAAGAACCGGCCTTCCATTACTTCAGAAGACAACAAGTTTGCACTTCTGGGTGACCCCAGCATGCCAGTGGCATTTCCAGAACATTCTATTGTGATAGACAGTGTAAATGGCAAAGCCACACAATCTGCGGCAGATACATTGAAGGCATTCAGTGTGGCCCGGTTGAAAGGTCATATAGACCAGAGGCTTGGCGGTAAGTTTAACAGCTTTAACGGCAACCTGTGGGTAAAGGTTCTGGACAAACCACAGGTAAGATATACCCTTGCCAACGATGGACAATCTGCTCCGTTGAAGTTTACAGAGCAAAACAGCGTGATTTACAAAGGCATGGTCAGCGTGGTAAACGGTGATTTTACCATTGTGTTTCCCGTTCCCAAAGACATAGCTTACAATATCGGTTTGGGCAAAATACTGATGTATGCCCACAATGGAAGCACAGACGCCGCAGGTGCACTGAAACTGAAAGTAGGTGGCAGTGAAACGAATCTGAAGCCCGATATCAAAGGGCCGGTAGTGCGGCTGTATATGAACGACACTACTTTCAGATACGGAGGCAGTGTGGAACCGGATGCCGATTTTCTGGCAAGGGTATATGACGAAAACGGGCTGAACACAACCGGAGCCGGAATAGGCAGGGATATCACAGCTACGCTGGACCCCGGCACACCGGCAGAGCAAACTGTGTTACTCAACGATTACTTCAATTACGACCTGAATAGTTTTACATTGGGAACTGTTCGGTTTCCTTTTGCAGGTCTTACTTCCGGCGATCATACCATACGGTTCCGTATCTGGGATATTTATAACAATTCGGGTGAGTCTACCCTTAGGTTCCATGTTACCGGTAAAAATATTTTCACTGTTGAGAAGCATTATCCTATGCCCAATCCATTTCATGAAACCACCCAGATTGTGCTGGAACACAATCTGGCGGGAGAAGAACTGGACGCCGACCTGGAAATTACCGATCTTCAGGGCAGAATCATCATGAAACAACACTTTGGGCTTCCACAGTCTATGGCCCGTGAAACCCGATTATCATGGGATGGACGCAATGCCCAGGGGGCTGAATTGCCGGCAGGATTGTATATTTACCGTGTTCTGCTGAAATGCAGCGATGGACGGAGAGAAACAGTATCCGGAAGAGTTGTGAGACAATAATAACCGAATAAGAGAAACCTAACAGCAGCGCGGATAAGAGCAAAATTACTCACTATGCTTACTAAAAAGAAAGGGTTTAATCCCATCCATTTGTCAGGAAATCCTATTTTTGTGCCTTTGAATTTCATGAACAAACTCCTGCTTTCCGGTTTATTCCTCTGCGGAACGGTTATGACAGCACATGCTCAAATTTCGAGCAAAACGCTTTCCGGACAGTTGAATACGGTGACCACCATGGTGCCATTTCTTACCATAACCCCCGACAGCCGGTCTGCCGGTCTTGGCGATGCGGGTGTGGCTCTTTTCAGTCCGGATGCCAACAGTGTGAGCTGGAACATGGCGAATCTGGTGAATGCCGAGAAAAAGACCGGGTTTTCTCTTTCGTATGCCCCATGGCTGCGCCAATTGGTTACTGATGTCGGATTTTCTTACCTTTCCGGTTATACCAAAATGGGAAAGAACAGTGCCATAGGTGGTGCCATTCGTTATTTTTCACTGGGCAATATCAACTTCACGGACTTTGAAGGCAATCCTACCGGTAATTTTAATCCCAATGAATTCAGCCTGGAAACAGGATATTCCACCCGTTTCAACAAGAAACTGAGCATGGGGGTGAATTTGCGCTATATCTACAGCAACATTGCCGGCAACCGTGTATTGAACGGAATAAGCACAAAACCAGGTATGTCTGGCGCAGGAGATGTAAATCTGCTGTATAAAACCCGCGTGAAAATGAAAGGCGGCAAAGAATCGCAATTGAATCTGGGTATGAATATTCAGAACATCGGTGCAAAAATGACTTATACCGGCAAGGAGCAGCGTGATTTTATTCCTACAAACCTGAAATTGGGTGCCGGCTGGAAATACGAGATTGACAAGTACAATAAAGTGGGTTTGTACTTTGATCTGAATAAGTTGCTGGTGCCCACACGTCCTTATTATTTGCTGAACTGGAAAGGAGACGACTCTGTAATCAATGGGGTGCGTCAGTACGTGGGTGAAGACAACAATGTAGGTGTTGTTACCGGAATGATACAATCGTTTTATGATGCACCAGGTGGAATAAAGGAAGAACTGAATGAGTGGACCCAGAGTTTTGGGGCTGAATACTGGTACAACAATCAGTTTGCCGCCCGTGCCGGATATTTTAACGAGGCCAAGACCAAAGGAGGCCGTCAGTATGTGACTTTCGGGCTGGGTATCAAATACGAGAAAATCGCGGTGGATGTGGCCATGCTGGTTCCATTTGCCAAGCGTCACCCATTGCAGAACCAGTTGAGGTTTTCCTTGCTGTTTGATTTGGGCGCGTTGTCTGACGAATAAAAATTATATATTGTGTGATATAAAGACCCGGCCATCCGGGTCTTTTTTATTTGGGAACAATACGCAGGTAGCGGTTACCCTGAAAACTGAACCAGGGCAGGAGTTCAATTTTGGTATTGCTTTTTGACTTAAACTTCCAGTAGATATTGAAATTTTCAAATTCCGGTTTACCCGTCAGGTGCAGCAGCATCTGGCTGTAATCTGCATTGCAGCTCCAGGTTCCGGTGAAGGTGGAGTCCGGGGTGGTGCATACAAATGGCCCATCGTGGTAGGTGTTCTTCTTCAGCATAAAAATGTATCCGGTATAGCTGTTGGTAATGTCGGTACCAGCCGAATCATTGGCTTGCTGAATGATGGTTTGCCTGTTGAGAATCATGCTTTCAAATAGGGATTCAAGCAGGGTAGGCGTATAAACAGGGGGCAGATTCGGGGTGTTGGAATTCTTTTTTTTGCAGCCCGCACCCATCAGGCAGAACAAACCAGCACATACTACCGGCAAAAGGCGATCGCGGGTCATATATACAAAGTAACAGTGAACGCTGCATACCCGCAAAATAGTTTGCAGGCGTTTTTTCAGACTGTACATTTGCAGCCGATGTCAGATGCCCGTGAAATTTTGTCGGCCAAGCGCAGAGAAGCCCTGGCCGGTGGTGGAGAAAAACGTATAGCAGCCCAGCATGCCAAGGGGAAACTCACTGCCCGTGAACGTATAGATTTGTTGCTGGATGAGGGAAGTTTTTGTGAAATAGGGGCTTTGGTGATGCACCGAAGTGCCGATTTCGGCATGGATAAGCAGAAAATTGCAGGTGATGGTGTGGTAACCGGATATGGCACGGTGCATGGCCGGCTTATTTATGTATTTTCACAGGACTTTACTGTCTTTGGCGGCAGCCTGAGTGAAACCCATGCCGAGAAAATATGCAAGGTAATGGACATGGCCATGGAGAACGGTGCCCCCCTCATCGGGTTGAACGACAGTGGCGGAGCCCGCATACAGGAAGGTGTGGTATCTCTGGGTGGATATGCAGATATTTTTTACCGCAATGTAATGGCCAGTGGAGTGGTGCCTCAGATATCGGCCATCATGGGCCCATGTGCCGGAGGTGCGGTTTACTCTCCGGCACTCACAGACTTTATATTCATGGTAGAGAATACCAGCTACATGTTTGTAACCGGACCCAATGTGGTAAAAACGGTTACCAATGAAGATGTGAGCAGCGAAGATCTGGGTGGTGCCAGCGTACATGGCAGCAAAAGCGGAGTGGCCCATTTCACTTCTGCCAATGAGATGGAATGTATTCTGCATATCAAGAAATTGCTCTCATACCTGCCGCAGAACTGTGAGGGCAGGCCTGTGTCGTTGCCTGTTGAAGGTAGTCATGAATTGCGCGATGTATTGAAAAACATAGTACCAGAGAATGCAAACCAGCCCTACGATATGCACGAAGTGATAGAAGGGGTGGTGGATGAAGATAGTTTTTTTGAGGTACATAAAAATTTCGCGGAGAATATCATTGTGGGATTTGCCCGTTTGGGCGGTCGTTCTATCGGCATTGTTGCCAACCAGCCGGCTCACCTGGCGGGTGTGCTTGATGTGCACAGCAGCCAGAAAGGGGCCCGTTTTGTACGTTTTTGTGACGCCTTCAATATTCCCCTCCTCGTGTTTGAAGATGTGCCCGGATTTTTGCCTGGCACGGATCAGGAATGGAACGCCATCATTACAAACGGGGCAAAATTGCTTTATGCATTTAGCGAAGCTACCGTTCCCCGCATTACCGTGATAACCCGCAAAGCGTATGGTGGCGCCTACGATGTAATGAACAGCAAGCATATAGGGGCAGATATGAATTTTGCCTGGCCGGGCGCTGAAATTGCGGTGATGGGGGCAAAGGGTGCAGCCGAAATTATCTTTAAAAGAGATATTGATGCAGCTTCAGACTCCGAGCAGGCGCTTAAGGAGAAAGAGATGGAATATGCAGGAATTTTCGCCAATCCTTATCGGGCAGCAGAACGCGGATTTGTGGATGAGGTTATCTTTCCTGAAGAAACCCGGCAGAGATTGATACAGGCATTTGGAATGCTTGAGAACAAGGTGCGCAATCTGCCGCGAAAAAAGCACGGCAATATTCCCTTGTAATGCTGTTTGCAGGAAACACGAATCAATAAAGGACATGATCCGGTTCTTGTTTCGTCAATCTATTGTGTTTTTTTTCCTTCAGATTTGCACCACAATTGTTTCTGCGCAACTGCCATTTCGATTGGGAGTAAAGGGCTTTGATGGTTCAGAATCTGTAGAACAACTGCTGCCTGATTGCAATGCAGTGCCTAACCTGAGTCCGGGCTGGAAAGCTTCCAATCATCCTGTAATCATAGGGTACGGTGAACGCAATATTACAATGTGGGACCCACTAACTTTGAATGTAATCAGCAGTACCTATGTTACAGGCAATGCCGAATATATAAAAATCATTCCTCCTCTGCCCAAATACCGGGGTTTTCAATCCATAAAGGCATTTGGCCTGCTGGGAGATAATGATACGGCGAGAGGTGTTTACGGACATTTGTTTTTCACGGTTTTCAGCAATGGACAAACCAGTAATGAAGGCAGAATCAATATTCCTGATCCGATAGTAGACATGGCAGCGGGTGAATATGCTGCCTGGTTTATTTCGCGCAACAAAATCTGCCATCATTATGTTTCAGATACACAATATCACTGGTGGACCATTCCCATACAAAACCCGGATTTGATTGAACACCTCGATGGAGGTATAAAAACAGAAAGGCTGGCTGTGACCACCAATTTCAAGAAGAGCAGTCAACTTCGGTTGCTTACGTTCTACAGTGATTCCTGGCAATTAAGTACCGATACAGTGTTGAAAATGAAGAAAAAAATTTCATTTCTGTTGTATTCAACAGTGCGAAAGAAATTGTTCATCGGTATGGAAAACGGATCTGTATATAGCCTGAAAGATGGTTCTTTCCGGATTAAAAAGGAATATTCATCCGGCACAGGACTTAATCCGGTTGTTCAAATGCAGTTTGCCGGGGAAAATGATAAATTTCTGTATGTGCGAAACGAATATTCGGGGTTGAAACGGGTGAGTATATTGCCGCCATTACTGAGACCCTTTGCATTGAAGCTGACGATAAAACTGGACCGGTTTGCAGAGAGTTTTCTGGCAGAAGGCGGAGGGGATAAATATCTGATACTGAACAACCATGATTTGGAATTTGGTGAAAAGGGAAATAAAAAAACAGTTGAAATAAAGACCGGTACTGTAAGAAATTACATGACACATAATCCGCTGCAGGTATCACCTGATGGGCGGTTTGTTACCGGAATGGGACAATTGCTGGATTTAAAAACCGGTATGAATCCCACCTATCATTGGTTTCCCCGCAATACAGGATTCAACCCCGGCTCATTTACATTCAGCACAGACGGGCAGTGGATTGCCGGAGAAGTGCGATTGGATTCTTCCATTGCAGGCGAGAAGAAAAGAATACAAACCATCCGGTTGATTCATGCAAACAGTGGAAAGACAGAGCATGAATTCACACACAAGGGATCAACGAGTGGGATAGAATATGGCAAGTTGTTTTTTAGTGAAACAGGAGATACACTATGGAAATATTACAATGGCACCAGACTGATCGGATGGCAATTGTCAACCGGAAACCGAATCGCATACTATCAATTGAACAAGTTTACCGGAAAGGTTTCAGACGGACCCGGACACCAGGATTATCTGCCTTCAAAATCCCTTTTTTCCATATCAGGAGATTCATTTTTTCTGGCAAACCTTGCAACCGGAGATATCCTACTGAATCGTGCATTTGAACCACGGTACAGTGTATACAAGGTCAAACTGAATCCTGCAATTTTTATTCTCAGTGATAGTACGTTGCTTATTAGCCACCGGCAGTATTATGACAGTGCAGAAATCTACCACATAAAAAACAATACATTCACTAAAATCAGAATAGAGCATCCTGTAAATGATGTGGCGCATATGCCGGGAGATTCTGTTCTTGTGGCGGCTACTGATTTCGGGCAGTTGTTTTGGATTCATCCCTCAGGAAGAATTATCAAACAGCGGGATGTGGCAAGCAGTGTAAAGCATCTGGCCTTTTTGCCGGAGAAAAAGATCTGGTACATTCAGACAGAGACACAGGAAATCAGTTGCCGTTCCGAAAATCTGGATTCGACACTTTACACCATCTATCCGGCCATGAATACCAGCACCTATGAAATGAGCTGGATTCTCAGTGACGGATATCATTACATGTGCAATCCGGAACATGTTCACTATGTATATCATGTAAACAAAGAAAACGGGTTTACTTATTCAGCTCGGGAATATGAATTGTTGTTAAACCGGCCTGATATCATTCTGCGCAGGATGGGCCATGCAGAAGGAACAATGGTGGCGCTGCTGAACCAACTTTGGGAAAGGCGTTTGCGGTTGTTGGGTTTTGACAGTGCTCAATATGCCAAAAAACTTCTGGAAGGAGAGAATCCCGATGCGCCGCATATCTATTCTCCAGGTTTGTATAATGAGAAAGAAGATTTGTTCACCGGCAATTACAAATTGGAATTTCCGGAAATTACCCATAAAAGACACACAGATATACACTGTACCGTAGAGAGTTTTCATGAAATTGAGGGAGTGGACTTCACCCTTAATGGCAACCGAAACAAGATCCGAAACCGCTATTTGAAAGTAGATCACACGGGATGGACCGCAACCGGATCGTGGAAAGAGGATTTGCACCTGAATAAATTGCCCATTGAGCCGGGGATGAATCATTTTCAGATCAATTTTACAGATACCAGTGGATTTCGCAGCAAACCTTTTGAAAAGTGGGTCTATTGCACACGAAAAGGAGAAATCCGCAGAAATGTATACGTTCTTGGTTTGGGTGTAAGCCATTATCTGGATAGTCAATACAACCTGGAGTATGCAGCCCGTGATGCGCGTTCTGTAACAGAATACTTTCAACAACAGGGAAAAAAGATTGGATTTCACAGGGTAAAGACCAAATTGCTTACAGACCGGCAGGTGCATGGAAATCCGGCTGAATTGCTGGGGTGGCTGAGCAGGGCAAGACCAAAAGAAGTGGTTGTTGTTTTCATGGCCGGTCACGGATTGCTGGACAGCCAGAATCGTTTTTGTTTTGCTCCGTGGAATATGAATTTTACAAATCCGGAAAAAACAGGATTCAATTATAATAAACTGGTGAATACAGTGGATAAACTGGAGGCGGGGCGAAAACTGATTTTGCTTGATGCCTGTCACAGCGGCACCCTGATAACCCTGAAGGAAAAGGACACTGTATTGCAACATGACTCATTGGTTGCCAAGGCAAGGGGTGCAAGAATGGAGAACAGTCAATTTTCCGGCACGGATGTAATCAGTGCAGGACCGCTGATGGACCAGATTCTGGGTTCTTACAAACTGAATAGTGGTACCACTGTTATTGCAGCAGCCGATGGAACCGGTTACGCCTATGAAAGTGGTGATTTGAAACATGGGCTCTTCACATGGTGCCTGCTGGAGATATTAAACAATCCGGCGAACAGGGAACTAACGGTATTGCAACTGCAGCAAAAATTAAATGCACGGGTACAGGAAATTTCCGGATCGAACCAGCAAATCCGTGTGAACACATTCAATCCGGAAGGTGACTGGAAAATAAAAGACAGGTAATCAATCGGCACAATACACCCCATCTGGAAACCGGCACCAATCTTGCTTTAATATTGCAGATACAGACAATGAACAGATTTATTTTCTCACTGCTTTTTATTCTTTCGTCTCGTTATGCGGCGGCGGGGGATCCGGTTCGCGTTCCGGCTGGCAAGCCCATGGCCTGGGACAATGATTTGTACGGATTCGTAAAAGGCAAAGTGTACCTGAGTGGCGGATATGGCTTCCTCAATCCATCCGGTGCTGTCATCAACGGTTTAAAGAACTCCATTACCCCGAACTGGAAGGATGTATCGGTGCATCAGCGTTCGGTTTGGTATGCAAAAGGAGAATACGCAGTTGGAAAACACCAGGGATTGGGTTTTCACGTGGCTGGTTCCGGATTGGATATCGATGCCTCGCTGGATAGCCTTACAAAATACAATGTAAAGGTTCAGGGTAAGCTGAAATACCGCAGTTGGAGTGCCCTGCTCAGGTACAATTTTCATGTACTGTCCGAGCAGAATCTGGATTTGTATGCGGGTATCGGGGCAGGGTACAGGTCGAATTCCTTTTCGGTAAGCAGCAATGACCCGGATAAGAACTGGTGGGATTTTCCGGTAAAGGTGCTTGGGGTGAACCGGATTATACCGAAATCATTGAGTTTGCCCACAGTGGGACTGGATTTCACCATGGGTGTGCGCTATCATATATTGCCTCCTATTGCACTGTATGCTGAGGCGGGACTCGCTAAAAGCATGTTGCAGGCTGGAGCCACCATTCGCTTCTAAAACAGCTGATTTTTGTGAAAAATGCCTGAAAAGGCATCGATTTCTGCACAAAAAGGGGTCAAAATGCGAATTTTGTGCGTTATTTGCCCCCCTAGCCAAACATCATTATGGATTTAAAAGAAATACAGGCCTTGATCAAATTCGTATCTGTCAATGCCGTAGATGAGGTGGAGATTAACCGTAAGGATTTCAAACTCCTGATTAAAAAGAACCCTGTACAATACGCAGCCCCGGCAGCCCAGGTGGTTCATCTGCCAGCGGCGGCTCCGGCCGCGCCTGTAGCTGCTCCTGTTACTGCAGCAGCGCCTGCCGCAACACCGGCAGCACCGTCTGCGCCAGCCCAAACCGACAATCTGCTTACCATAAAATCCCCTATGGTAGGTACCTTCTACCGCATGCCCAATCCCGATTCACCAGCATTTGTAAACGTGGGAGATGAGGTAAAAGCCGGTAAAGTGGTATGCATTATTGAGGCAATGAAATTGTTCAATGAAATTGAGAGTGAAGTTTCGGGCCGGATTGTGAAAGTACTGGTAGAGAATGCGACACCGGTAGAGTATGACCAACCCTTGTTTCTGGTAGAACCCATCTGATCAGGAAAGGAGAGGCAACATGTTTAAAAAGATTCTGATCGCCAACCGGGGAGAGATAGCCCTGCGTATTATACGCACTTGCCGGGAAATGGGTATACAAACTGTAGCTGTATTCAGCACGGCAGACCGAGACAGCCTGCATGTGAGATTTGCCGATGAGGCCGTTTGCATAGGACCGCCGGCGAGCAAAGACAGTTACCTGAATATGCCTGCCTTATTGTCGGCGGCTGAGGTGACCAATGCCGATGCCATTCATCCCGGATATGGTTTTCTGAGTGAGAATGCCAAATTCAGTGCTTTATGCAGAGACCATGGTATCAAGTTTATCGGTGCTACTCCTGAGCAGATTGACTCAATGGGAGACAAGGCAAATGCGAAGGATACCATGAAACGTGCAGGTGTGCCTACGATTCCGGGCTCCGATGGGCTTCTGGATGGGGTAGACCAGGGCAAGAAAATTGCAAAAAAGATTGGGTACCCTGTAATCATGAAGGCCACAGCGGGTGGCGGGGGTCGTGGTATGCGCATTGTGTGGGATGAGAGTGAACTGGAAAATGCCTGGAACAGTGCCCGGCAGGAAGCCGGTGCTGCCTTTGGCAACGATGGCATTTACATGGAAAAGTACATTGAAGAACCCAGGCATATAGAAATACAGATTGCCGGTGACCAATATGGAAAAGTATGCCATCTGAGTGAAAGGGATTGCTCCATTCAGCGCAGGCACCAAAAACTGATTGAAGAGACACCCAGTCCTTTTATGACGCCTGAACTGCGTGATAAAATGGGTGCGGCTGCCAAAGCGGCTGCGGAAATCATCAAATACGAAGGGGTGGGAACGGTAGAGTTTCTGGTAGACAAGCACAGGAATTTCTACTTTATGGAGATGAATACCCGCATACAGGTAGAACATCCTGTAACCGAGGAAGTCATCAACTATGACCTGGTGAAAGAACAAATTCTGATTGCCGCCGGAGTCCCCATCAGTGGTAAAGATTATCTACCCACCAAATGTGCCATTGAGTGCAGGGTAAATGCAGAGGATATTTACAACAATTTCAGACCCAGTCCAGGCAAAATCACCACCATGCACAAGCCGGGTGGTCATGGTACACGGGTGGATTCCCACATTTATGCCGGGTATTCCATACCGCCTTACTACGATAGTATGATTGCCAAACTGATTGTGTCTGCACAAACCAGGGAAGAGGCCATTGTGAAAATGGAACGCGCCCTGAGTGAGTTTGTGATAGAAGGAGTAAAAACCACCATTCCCCTGCACAGGCAAATCATGCGAAATGAAGATTTCCGCAAAGGTAATTTCACAACCGCATTTATGAATACGTTTGAAATCGAATAATCTGAATGAAAAATTGATAAAAAAACCGGGTCATAAGCCCGGTTTTTTTTGTGGTTATTTGGTGAACTTCAAACCTTCTGCTAAAAAGTGAATTTCAATTTTTGGTTCAGTAATTTTTGAGATTTCTTCATCAGTCTTGCCGTCGTCCTTTGCATATTCTTTGAGCTGTTCCACAGACACGGTATCATAAAAAAACTTTCCTGCTGCAACTGCGGTTTTGCCCTTGCTGTCTTTGGGAATGGTGAATTTGTGGTTAAAATCCACAAACTGATCACCTGAGCTGGTTTTGAAATTGTACCAGCATCCTTCAGACTGGCAAACATCGCCTATCTGACCTTTGATAACAGCCGCAGAGGTGCCTTTATCCCTGAAGGCTTTAAGCCCTTCATCCACACTGATCGCTTTGGATATGTCCACCGGCTTTCCGTAGTCGGTTTGGTTGCAGGAAGCCATCATGCCGGCGCCAAGTACGAAGGTGAATATCCACTTTTTCATGGTTTCAAAGAAATACAGAAAAAGCGAATAATTCCATACTAATTGGCATCAGGCTGCAACAATTGTGATGTGGCCCGGATATAAGACAGCAGCCCTTTATCCGCTTCGAGGGTAACGGGAGTTGCTGACTGCACCTTTGGAGAGGCGAAAAGTGCGTATTCATTGCAGTTCCCATCTTCTTCCAAAGTGGAATATTTTCCCTGGCGGATAAATCCATACATGTATTCACTGCAAAAAAATGCAGTATTTCCGGGCTTGTTAATGGCATCGGCCCCGAGGGTGGGAAAGGTGTAACGGAAACCCAAAACCCTTGCAAGGGTCAGGGGAATATCGTATTGGGTCGCCAGATTATGAATCTTCTTTGGTTTGATTCCTTTACCGTAAAAAATGCAGGGAACGTGATGGTAGCTGAGAGGCAACGGAAAGTCTTGTGCAACAGGTGCTTTACCATGGTCTCCCACCAGCACAAAAACGGTATTTGAAAACCATTTTTTGGTCGAAGCGCGTGTAAAAAAATCTCTCAGACTCCAGTCGGCATATGCGATGGCGGCCTTATCGGGAGGCAGTTTTTGCAGAAATTCCGGGGAGCCTGCAGGCAAATCGTAGGGTGGGTGATTGCTGATGGTAAGGAGCACGCTGAAGACGGGTTTTTTCCGTGACGTAAGGGTGTCCAGATTGTCCAAAGTGTATTGGAACATTTTGTGGTCGCAGGTGCCCCATGCAGAACCGCCTTTGTAGCGGGCGGGCATAACCGCCACATCAGTCAGGGAATCAAAATGATGCTTCCACAAAAAGGCATTCATATTGTCAAAGCTCCGGGTATGGGGAATCTGAAAAATATTACGGTACCCATACTGTTTCAGGCAACCCGGAAGCCCACCCAGTTGCCTGTTCTCGGCAAAACGCAACATGTGTTTGCCAGCCAGTGAAGGCATTCCATAGAGGGCAGAAAAAACACCATTATAGGTATGTTCTCCTGCGGCATAAAAACTGTCGAAATAAATGCCCTGCAGGGTAAGGGAATCCAGGAACGGGGTAAGGCTGGTGGCTGTATCATGCTTACCCATACTCACCCTGCCCATGCTTTCCATGAGTATGAAAACAATATTTGGCCTGTCGGGGGTAACGCCTTGTTGTTGAAGGTGATGGTGTGGCTGGTCAGGCACCAGTGTATGACCCACATTCATTTCTATCCAAGCCAGCGATTCATCCAGAGTAGGGAATCTGAGGTTAGATCCTCCGATGGATTTTTCCACCAGCAGAAACAGGGGATTACCGGCCACCTGATTGAAAAAATCATGAGATTGACTTCTCAATTCCCTCATTCCTATGGGTTTTCCCTGCAGCCGTCCTCTCATCCCCAGAAAAACCAGGGCAAGGCAGGTAAACCCGATGGCAATTTGCCGGGAAGTGCGGTGCGTTTGTTTTTCGGCGAGGTAAGACTGCAGCAGCAAGCGATTCCACAGATACAGGCCAATACCCGCCAGTAACATCAGAAAAAAGGCATAACGGTAAAGGTTTTCATGCCAAAGCATGGACAAGGCTTCGGCCGGAGAAGACAAGTACTGCAGAATGCCGGCAGAGAGGTGACTGAAGAAGTAATGGTAATAAACGATGTCTGCTGTTCCTGCCAGCAGCAGCAATTGCAATCCTGCATGCAGGTAATACTTCTCAATCCTGCGCAGGAAACCAGGCAATGTCCGGATATGTGAAATCACATTCAGCAACACGGCAGGGGCGAGCCAATATGAAATCACGAGGAGGTCAAACCGCAAACCCAGCCACAAGCTGCCGGAAGGGGGGTGTGATACAAGTTCCTGATTGTTATAATAGAAAAAAAGAAGGCGGAGGGCAAACAGCAACAGAATGGCTGTGAAAGCCAATAATGTATAATATCGCCAGCTGCGCATACTGCAAAGTTACGCAGGGATAACAGTTTGGTAACTTTTACTCCTCCTGCAGTCCCAAATTGTAGTCAAATGGATACAGCAAATACGGTGCCCTCTGAGTGTAAAATGTTTCCAGTCCGGGTTTCCACGACAGCCGTATTTCATTGGCACTCATGCCTGAAAGCAATTGTTTGCGCAGAGTGGCTGTTCCGGCAAGCTTATCGAAAAAGGGCGTGAAAAATGCGTTTTTATCCGGACATTGTTTCAGAAGCAAATCGAACCATTCCACATACAGATGTTTGAAATCCGGCAGGTAGTTGCGGGCAAAATCACTGAGTAAAATACCCCGGCATGTATCTCCGAGCCATGGAGGGTTTGTGGCTTTGCCCGGAATATTGCGGGGTACAAAGTGGTAAGAACCTGTTTTGAGCCAGGGTGCACCAAAGCACTCAAAAGGCGAGGAGGTGCCGCGGCCCATGCTTACAGGGGTGCCTTCCAACAGACCCAGGGTGGGGTAGAGAGTGATAGATTCTGATGTGGGCAGATTGGGCGAAGGAGCTACCGGCACAATATATTTTTTGTTGTGGTGCCAGTTTTGCACTTTGATAACTGTGAGCTTGCAACTGTCTCTGGTGCCCAGCCATTTCTCTCCGTTGATCATACGGGCCAGTTCGCCCAGTGTCATGCCATGCACAAGCGGAATAGGGTGCAGACCAACCATACTTTTATATTCCGGTTCCAGTATGGGCCCGTCCAGATAATAACCGTTCGGATTGGGACGGTCCAGCACCAGCAACTGAATACAATTCTCGGCACAGGCCTGCATGACATAGTGCAGGGTGCTGAGATAGGTGTAGAATCTGACCCCTACATCCTGCACATCAAAGACCACAACATCTACATTATGCAGTTCTCTTGCAGTGGGTTTATAATGGTTTCCGTACAGGGATACTACCGGGATTCCGGTTTTTATATCTACACCGGATTTTATCTTTTCTCCGTTTGCCGCGTCACCGCGAAATCCATGTTCGGGAGCAAAAACCCTGGTGATTTTAATGCCACTTTTACGCAAACTGTCTACCAGATGAACCGCGCCAATGGTAGATGTGGGATTGGCCACCAGAGCCACTCTTTTCTTTTGCAGCAATGGGAAATACACCTCTGTGCGCCAAGCTCCGGGGCGGGCAGGCAGAGATCCCGTCCCGTTCTGAGAAGATAAAGCAATGGATTGCACACAGAACAAGCCGCAAATAGTACCTTTGACCACGCGCATGAACTGGCCTTTGAGAATGGCCCGGCAACTTTCTACGGGTCGGCAAAAAAGTTTTTCAAAAATCATTGTACTGCTTGCTATAGTGGCGGTAGCCCTCAGTTCTGCGGTTATGATCATAGCACTGGCCACTGTGGCGGGTTTTCAAAATGGCATCAAAGATAAGATTATAGGTCTGAACGGGCATATTGTGGTAGATGATATTACCAATGTAGAAGGCTCTGAACCCACACCGCTGGTGGATGAACATCTGAAGCTCACTGAGAAGATTAAAAGTGTAAAAGGTGTGGTATCCGTTTCGGCATGCACCGTGCGGCCCTGCATAGCCCGTGGTGAAACGGAAATAGACGGAATGGTGGCCAAAGGAGTACAAACCAACTACGACTGGTCTTTTTTCAGACAGCATCTCGTATCAGGCAAATTGCCCGATTTTCAGACTGACAGCAATACTGTATTGATATCAACACTTACTGCCAACCGGTTGGGACTTAAGCCCGGCAATCACCTGCAAGCCATTTTTTTTAAAGAAGACAGCAACGGGAATCAGCGGGCAAGGGCAATCAATCCATTGATAACCGGATTGTACAGTACAGGACTTGAAGACTACGATAAATTGCTGGCCATTACCCATATGTCTCAGGTTCGCAAGGGTTTACCACCAGGAACGGCATTTACACAATGGGAGGTGAGAGTAGCAGATTTTGATGGTGCAGAGGATGTGGCCTTTCAGATTCAAAGCCAGCTGCCAGCGGGCTTGTTTAATGTAAATACCGCGCGCAGGTACAACCGGCAGATTTTTGACTGGCTGGGTATTTTGGATACCAATGTGATGATTATACTATCTCTCATGCTCATTGTTGCAAGTATTACCATGTGTACAACACTGCTGATTCTCGTTACGGAAAGAACCCAGATGGTGGGTACACTGAAAGCTTTGGGTTCCAGAAATGGACCCATACGCCGGATATTTATTTTTCAGAGTTTGTTCATTGCCATTACCGGTTTGCTGGCTGGCAATATCATCGCCATAGTCTTTTGTTGGGGCCAGCAGCATTTTGGGTGGATTACCCTACCTGTAGAAACATATTATGTAAATAAGGTACTCATTGATCTGCAGCCCTGGCATGTTCCGGCGGTAGATGCAGGTACCCTGTTGCTGTGTTTTCTGGTCTTGTTTTTGCCGGCCCTTGTAGTGGGCAGGCTGAATCCGCTGAAGGCGATTCGTTTTCAGTAAGCAGCCACATTGGAAAAAATCCGGGAGCAAAAAAAAGGGAAGTAAAACTTCCCCTTTTTTTATTGGATGATGGCCTGAATCAGGCATCAATATTGGCGTATTTGGCATGGGTTTCAATAAACTCTCTTCGCGGTGGCACTTCATCTCCCATAAGCATAGAGAATATGCGGTCAGCCTCTGCCGCCGATTCAAGTGTAACCTGTTTTAATGTGCGGCGAGCCGGATCCATTGTGGTTTCCCACAATTGCTCTGCATTCATCTCTCCCAATCCTTTGTATCGCTGCACATGCACGCTGTCTTCCTTGCCTTCGCCTGCGAGTTCTTTTATTTTGGCATCGCGCTGGGCATCGTTCCATGCATAGGCAGATTTGGTTCCTTTTTTTACAAGGTAAAGCGGGGGAGTGGCAATATAAAGATATCCATTGTCTACCAGTTTCTTCATGTAACGGAAGAAAAGGGTAAGAATAAGCGTGCGGATATGGCTGCCATCCACATCTGCATCGGTCATTATCACAACTTTATGGTAACGCAGATTGTCGAGGATAAGTTCCTTGTCTCCCTCCTCATTGGTGCCAATGTGAACACCCAGGGCGGTAAACATGTTGCGCACTTCCTCGTTATCGTAAATTTTGTGTTCCAGAGCTTTTTCCACGTTCAGGATTTTTCCGCGCAGCGGGAGAATGGCCTGAAACTCACGATCACGGCCCTGTTTGGCTGTACCACCTGCAGAATCTCCTTCCACGAGGAATATTTCGCAAATGGAAGGATCGGTTTTGGAACAATCACTGAGTTTACCGGGCAGACCCATTCCACTCATCGCACCCTTACGTTGCACCATTTCACGTGCCTTGCGGGCAGCAGCGCGGGCCTGGGCAGCCAGTATCACTTTGTCTACGATGGCTTTGGCTTCCTTAGGGTGCTCTTCCAGATAGTTTTCCAGCATTTCACCCACCGTGGTGTCCACGGCACCCATAACCTCATTGTTGCCCAGTTTGGTTTTAGTCTGGCCTTCAAATTGTGGCTCCTGAACCTTTACAGAAATAACCGCAGTCATCCCTTCGCGGAAGTCGTCTCCGCTGATTTCCACTTTTACCTTTTCCAGCAGTTTTTGCTTTTCGGCATAGCTTTTCAGGGTACGGGTAAGTGCGCGCCGGAATCCTGCAACGTGGGTTCCACCCTCAATGGTATTGATATTGTTTACGTATGAGTGCAGGTTTTCGCTGTAACCGGTATTGTACTGGAATGCAATTTCCACTGGCATGCCATATTTGTCGCTTTCACAGTATACAGGCTCAGGAATCAGTTTTTCGCGGGTACCATCCACAAAAGTGACAAACTCTTTCAAACCGCCTTCACTCAGGAAAGTTTCACAGGGGTGTTCGCCGTTTTCATTGGTTTCTCTCTCATCGGTAAGTGTGAGACGTATGCCTTTGTTCAGAAAGGCAAGCTCGCGCAGCCTGTTTTGCAGGGTTTCGTAATTGTACTCGTGTACCTGAAAAATGGTCTGGTCCGGAGTGAAAGTAACCTCGGTGCCACGCTGTTCGGTTTCACCCACCACTTTTACTTCGTACATCGGTTTCCCTATCTGGTATTCCTGTTGCCAGATTTTACCCTCACGGAAAACGCGAACCTGCAAATGGGAGGAAAGTGCATTTACGCAACTCACACCCACACCGTGCAAACCACCGGAAACCTTGTAGGTGTCTTTGTCGAATTTACCACCGGCGTGCAGCACGGTCATTACAACCTCCAGCGCAGATTTTTTCTCCTTGGCGTGCATACCGGTAGGGATACCCCTTCCATCATCCAGCACTTTAATGGAATTGTCTTTCAGTATGGTTACAAAGATGTTTTTGCAATGGCCGGCCAGCGCTTCGTCTATGCTGTTGTCCACTACTTCATATACCAGGTGATGCAGCCCTTTGGGGCCAATATCACCAATGTACATGGCGGGTCTTTTTCTAACTGCCTCCAGGCCTTCTAGAACCTGAATATTGTCTGCTCCGTAATCTCCTGAGTGGGTATTAGTCATTCCTGTGAAATCAATTGATAATAAGGTTGTAAAAATACTTGAAAATGCCCGCTATCGGGTGATGAGACGACGTGTACTTTTCCACAATTTCCCAAGGTGGAATAAGGATTTTCAGTCTGTGATACCCCTGTTTATCCTGCGCTGAGAATCAGGGTTCGGGATATGCCTTTCAAAAAGGCATCAGGGCCTGGATATCAGATTCCACAAAACACCGCTTTGCTGCAAATAATCAGACTGGCTTTGCTTCCATTTTCTGTAGTAACCAATTTGTTTCTGCCTTGATTCTACCAGCCGTTGCTCGCGGGTATTCAAAAGAAACAGGGTTCCGTCGCCCGCCTGAAAACGTTGAATTTCCATGTTGTACAAAGCCTCGTATCCGGAAACAATTCCGTCATAACTGCTATATACACTGCCCAGTGTACGTTCCTGCTGCCATTGCGATTTGATTTTCTGGGTCAGTTCCCGGTTTTTCTGACCGAATTTAAAGGTTGTTCCCTGCAGTTTCAGCCTGCTCAGTTTGTACTCACCCCTTTCCTTGCGCAGAAACAAGCTGCTGCCCATGTGCAATCCGAATCTATAGTTGTCATACATCATTCCGGGTGTGGATGCGTGATTGAACCAACCATTGGAAAGGCTCTGGTACTTGAGTTGAATATCCGGCAACAGATTTTGTCTTTGTAACCGGTAATCCAGTTGCAGTGACTGCAGTCCCAGTTCGCGCAAAACCACTTCAGGGTGCTGCTCTGCCAAATTGGAAATTACAACGGAATCTGGGAAAGCAGCCACCAGGCTGTCCAGCGCATCGAGGCCAGATGCGGCAGGTATGGTGTTGTCTTCTGGTTCCAGTGGTTCGCCGCGGCCATTCCAAAGGTGGGCACTGAGCATGAGCCGCCATTTCAATTCATACCAGCGTGACTCTTTCAAAGCAACTGCAAAGTTCTGAACCTGCAGTGCTGTTTCTATTGTATCCACAGCTGCCCTGCCTCCTGCCTGGAATTCTGATACTATGGCCTGCAGACGGGTTTGAGACAATTGCAAGCCCTGTTCGTACAGTTTCACCTCACGCCATGCTGTATACCATTGCAGGTAGGTTTCTATGACTTCAGCAGCAAGTTCGTTCAGAACCACATTCTTTGCATAGTTGCCGCCTTCACGCATCAGTTTGGCCTGTTTTAATTGTGTACGACGCTGGTCGGTAATTAAATTGCGCAGCAAGGGCAGACTTGCTCCGGCATAAGAAAGACCTTCTGCCGGGGTTTTATCTTCCGGATTTAAACTGCTGCCTTTTGCCGATTCCCAGCCTGCTGCGAGTTCCAGCCCAAACCAGGTGGGGATTTTCAGTCCGGTTTCTTTTATTTCATAATAGTTGGATCCGTTGTAATACTTATTGCTCTGTTGGAACTGAAGTTTGGGGTCGAATGAGCCCCTTGCCTTGAGCAGATAGGCACCCGCCTCCTCCGGCAACAGGGAAGCCTGCTTTGCCACAGGGTGGTTATCCTGCACCAGAGCCAGTACCCGGCCGAGAGTAAGGCTGAGGGAATCCTGTGCCTGCAATGACAGAAAAAAGCCCAGACTGAGTAAAATGCTAACTGCTCCTTTCTTCATTTACTGCCTTTTTTGGCCGGTGTGGCTTCGTTTTTATTGATATAATAGTCCGCAGGAAAACCGTTCAGTTGCCGCCAGATTTCATACCATACAGGAACATCTTTCATGAGCAGGTAAGCATGGCTGCCTGTACCCACTTTCAGTGCGTCGGGCCATGGTTTTTCCTTATCTGCAGGAGCCACCAGTACCCTGAATTTTCCGTTGGCACTGGGTGTATTGTCTATGGCAAACACATTTCCGGAAAATGTACCGTATGAAAGTTGCGGCCATCCACTGAAAACGATGGTAGGCCAGCCATCAAACACAAATCTCACATAGGAGCCTTTGTGCACCAGCGGCATATCTACCGGTTGCACATACATTTCCACTGCTTTTGTGGCATTGGCAGGCATGATGGTACAAACGGGCATTCCTTCTTTGATGGTTTCACCCAAACCCTGAGCCAAGGTCTTTGTTACCAACCCGTCCTGAGGTGCAGTAATCAGATAAAAACCCTGCCGGATACTGTAATTGCTGTAAGCATTGCGCAGTTTTGATACTTCCGCAGCACTTTCCATCTGCGCAGACAAAGCGCTGTAACGGTCACTTTCTGCTTTGGAAAGTTTTTCGCTGTATTCTGCCGTTACGTTCCGCACTTCAAATTTTGCATTTTCTACTGCAGCCTCTGCGCTGCGAACTTTGGCATCCGCACTCGTGAGTTTGGCAACCGTTTCCTGCCATTTTACCCTGCGGTTTTCTACATCCAGTGGCGATTTTACACCTTGTTTCTGTAAAATACTGTCGCGCACAAACTGCTGCCGTGCAATATCTGCAGAAATTCTGGCCGCAGAAAAATCTGCCTTCTCCGCTTTGAGTTTCAACTCTTCCTGCTGCAATTTATTTACCGACTGTTTTTGTTTTAAATCGCGGTTAATTTCCAACTGCTCTATCTGGGAGTTGATTGCATCCACCTTACTGCCGTAGCTGAGCATGGATTTTTCCTTTGCATCAATCTGGGTATTGGTTTGTGCCAGTAGTCCCGGATCCAGATAGCTGTCTTTTATCTCGGAAATTTTAATAATGGTATCACCCTTTTTCACGAAATCCCCTTCACGTACATACCATTTTTCTATGCGGCCACCGATGATTGTTTGCACTTCCTGCGGACGCTGGTTGGGCAATAATGTGGTAACAGCACCATCTGCCTGAATATTCTGGGTCCAGGGTAAAAACATGAATAAAAATGCACCAATAAAAAATATGCTGATAATGCGTGATATTTTGGTGCGCACCCATGGGCTGTTCATGAGCAATGGGTGCTGTTCAAAGTCGATTGCGAATCTTGATTTCATTTCCAGATGATGTTCTGAATGTCCGACTGAGAAAGAGCTGTGTCTATTGAACCCGGATTCCGGAATCCTGCCTGGTCTACAAACATAAGTTGATCCATGGCCTGTAATACGGGTAAATAATTGCTGACTATAACCAATGTACTATCGATTTTTTTAAGGTAGGTGAGTATTTTTTTCATTTCCACCCGGTCAAAAGAAGTCCAGATATCATCGATGAGCACCATGGGTGGAGACCCATAGAGTGCGCGTGCCAGCGGGATTTTTTTCTGCACATTGTCCGGTACGCTTGCATTCAGCTCAAAACGGTGATTGTAGCCCATGTTTAATGAACCCACGTACTCGTTCAGACTCAGCGCATCCAGCAGTTCAGTAACATGGTCCATGTAGGTTTCCTGACCCATGGTAATATTCTGCAGCAGTGTACCTTCGTACAGACCACTGTTTTGCAAACAAAGGCCCACATGATTACCCAGCTTTTCAAGATTATAATTGGTGGCAGGAATCTGATTGATCTGAACAGAAAGGGCAGGGTGATGTTCACCCAGAATTGTTTTTAAAACCGCTGTGCGCCCCGTGCCACGGTAGCCGCAAATGCCTAAATCTTCACCATTCTTTAACAGATTGATTATTTCTCCTGAAATGGGATTGCGAAAACATAAATCAGGTGCCGATTTGAGAGAAATGTCCAGTCCTGTATGCTCTTGTGCGTCTTCATCTGTAACAAAACCGAGTTTTTCCAATGCAATTCCGCAGTCATAAATATTTTCTACGGTTAATATCAATTTTTCAACAGCATCCAGCAAGGTGATAACTAGTATCTCAGATGCAAGGAACTGCCCCAGACTGATTTTTTGTTCCACCAATAAAATACTGCCCATGATGAGCAATGCGGCTGTTAAAAAGACTTTTAAAAATATGGCTAGTCTGGCCTGACTGTAAAGTACTTTAAAGTGCTCAGACCGGCTGTGTACATAGCCTTTCAGGTAGTCATCGGTTCTGCTGAGGTGAAAACCATGGTCAGACTTAAGCCGGAAAGTATATTTGTTCTGTGCAATTTCGGTAAGCCACCATGCCGTTTTAAATTTATAATCACTTTCTGCACGTGCGGATTCTATACCTCGCTGCCAGCTGAGGCGCAGCGCAACAAAAACAATGAGAACCAGAATGCCGGCAAAAAGGATAAATGCTTCGTGATAAATGATTAAAAGAAGCACTCCGAAAGCAATTTGGAGCACACTTGCGGTAAAATCCAGCACCAGTTTTGAAAAACTCTTTTGAACTGTAATTACATCCAGAAATTTTTCTGCCAGTTCCACGAGACTGGGAAATCGCCTTGCCAGTCTTGAGTGCACCAGGCGGGAAGCGAATTCAAAGGCATTTCTTACAAAAAGTTTGCGCTGAATATTTTCCAGAATACTCATTTGCGCAAGCCGGGATATCCCGGCCACAATAACGGCTAATACTACGAGTAATACCAGAATGAACCAGCCGGAACTGAGGCGTCCGCCCAGAACCAGCCCCATCAGAGCTTGTATACCCAGCGGAATGGAAAGACTGAGTGCACCGCTGATGATGGCATATGCATAAAGGAAACGGATATTGCGCCTTTCCAGTTTTACCAGATTCAATATCCGGCGCAGGGGTGGGGTATTGTTGTCCGCAATCATTTTTGGCCCCTTTCTCTGTGAATCAGTGATTGCAGAAATTGAACACACCCTTCCTCTTCACAAGCCGAATCTGTAAGCAGTGGTTCGTTATGCCTGTAAAAATGTTGCTGAAGTGCACTGTCGAGCAGCAATCCGGCAAGAGCTCTGGGATAGGATACATGATTCAGGCGCAATAAATCTTCAACAGTTTGCAGGAGACGCAGGTAGTGGGTGAGGGATCCATCCTGCGTTTCGGCGTGAATGTCTTTTCCCAGATGCATTTTTACTCCCTCCCGGGCTGCCAGATGCACGAGCAATTCTGCAAAATGGGGATTATGAATTTCATGCAGCTGCAAATTGCCCAATTCGTTCAGACAGGCATTCAAAGCAGCTTCGGCTTTGGGTTCAAACCTGATACGTTGTTGTATCTGAAAATCCACATAACCCCAAAACAAATTCATGAGAAGCAAAACAAGTTTGTGCTTGTTTTCAAAATAGCGGTATACCGTAGCTTCGGTGCAACCCGCCGCCTGAGCCAATTTGCGGAAATTGAATTCTTCCAATCCATCCCGCGAAATACAGGCCGCTGCATGCTCCAGTAAAGACTGACCCAGGGCCGTTTCCTGTGGGTTTTTGATATACAGCACAGGTGGAAGGGAAACCCTTACCTGATAAGTAAACTTATCCGTTGTGTATAGCATTGCTATACAAACATACAATAGATACTATAAGTTTTACAAAGAATTATAGAAAAAAACCCTATAGGGTCTGAACCAGTTATTACTTCCCGCGTCCCTGCACCATGATGAGAACAGTGTAAATCAAAATTTTGGCATCCAGACCCAGCGACATGTTTTCCAGATACAGTATGTCATATTTCATACGTTCCACCATCTGGTCCACATTTTCAGCATACCCAAATTTTACCTGACCCCAACTGGTAATGCCGGGTTTAATGCGGTGAAGTCGCAAATAATAAGGCGCCTTTGTTACAATCTGATCAATAAAAAATTGTCTTTCCGGGCGCGGTCCCACCACACTCATTTCGCCTTTCAGCACATTCCAGAACTGGGGCAATTCATCCAGTCTGGTTTTACGGAGAAATGAACCCACCCGGGTATGGCGTTTGTCGTGCTCCCTGCTGAGTTGGGGTCCGGCATTTTCGGCATCTACGCGCATGCTCCGGAATTTCACGATTCGGAAAGGCTTGCCTTTGAGCCCTATCCGTTCCTGCAGGAAAAAGACCGGGCCCGGACTGTCTGCACGAATGGCAATGGCTATCAGGAGTAAAAACGGTGAAGCAATAACGAGAGCCAGAGTGGAGAAGAGGATATCGAATATCCGTTTGGCTGTTTTTTGCCATTGGGGCATCACCTCAAAATCCACTTCAACGAGCATTGCACCGAGTATGTTGTTCATCTTCACCATACCCATTACCATTCCGTAACTGTCCGGCATGATTTTCAGGTGCACATTTTCATTCTGTATCAGGTCTACGATTTGCGGTACAAGGTTGTGATCCTTATCGTCCAGTGCCAGAATCACATCTTCAGCACTGGTTAAGCGAATTCTTTCAGGGAGTTCTTTCCACGACCCGGCAGAAGGCAAGGTTCCGCTAGATTCCTCTGCATGTTCGCGCAAAACCGACACAATGCGGAATCCTTCAGATTTGCGGGCAGATTCCAACTCAGCAAACAACCTGGCTGCATTGTTTCCTGTCCCGACAAGTATGGTGTTGAAGCTCCACAACCTGTGCTGTACCTTGCGAATGGTACGTGTGGTAATAATCAGGCGCAGCAGGAGGGTAGGAATAAAGTGAAGCAGAAAAAGCACTACCAGAGACAGGTAATAATCACGGTAATTCGCCACACTGTCATCCAGAATAAGAACAAAGAAAATAAACAGAATTCCCACAACCGAAGAAGTAAAGGTGCTCTGCACATCGCGCAGACGACTGCGGCGGAAAATGTTGCGGTAAAACCCGGTGGCCGTATATAAAAGCACCCAGCACAGGGGTATGAGAATGAGGCCCAGGTAAAGCTTAATGTCATGATTGACCGGGACTTCATACCCATGTTTGCCCGCTTCTACAATGTGTTTTCTGTACAGGAAAAAGAGGTACCAGCCCAATGCGGCCATGCACAGATCAGCACAAATGTACAGGGCGGTTTGAATTCTCTTATTCATTGCAGATAATTCAATCTCAGATTGTCGATATGCACCTGTACTGCCTGATTTAATTCTGCAGGCTTATTCAGGCTTAGCAACACCCTTACCTTTACATCGGATGGCTGACCGGCGAGTTCGTAGGTAAGGTTGATATAGAATCTCTTCCACAGCCCTCCGGTTTCATTGATATATAAGTAGGGTACATATTCATTTTTGGATGAAGTAATGCGCTGCAGACTTACCTGCACAGGTATGGGTGACTTTACATCCAGTTCAAGAAATATATCCGTTCCGTTTACCGGCAGATTGCTGAAGGTGGCAAAGGACATCAAATCCATGTATTTCAGCGTATCCGAAGGTGTAAAAAAGGCAGTGTATACTTTGGAATCTGAAGAAAAACGGCCTTTCAGGCTAAATGGTTCAGTAGTGATATAGGAAGTGTCGCCGGGTGCAGTAAACAACGGAATAAGGGTGGCGGAATTGTCTTCAAAATCTTCTGCCCACGGCAATTGACAATTGCTGCGGAACCTGAATATAACCTTTTCAAGGGACAGGGTTTGTCCCGCTGTGAGGGTAACGGTTGTGTCTATGGCTTGCAGAGACCTGAACAGAGAGAACTGGTTTGCAGCACCATTCAGGCGAACAGCAGGAATCAAAGTGATTTTATGCTTTCCTTCAGCCAGTAGCGGAACCCTGGCGGGCAGTTCGAAATAACCCCTGTAATCTCCGTCAAGATACAACTGAAAAGCAGAAAGATCATGCACGTTGCTGCCCTGTCCAGCAGTGGTTTGCATCATCAGGGAGTCAATTTGCACATAGGCTGGAATCGTCTCATTTTTTCCTTTGCAGGATGCCAGAAGAACACCAAAGACAATTGCAACGGAATACAAATAGCGCATGGACTGCAAAAATAAGTCAGAACGGCTTACTTCACACTTCCATGTAGCGTCGTTGCACTTTGTCGGTTACAGACTGGCAGGCCAAAGAAACCTGCACCATTTCTTCCATGCTGCTGATTGGGGTCAGCGATTTACTAATGTTTTCTGAAAAATTGCGCAATTCCGTTTTCCAGACATCAAATGGCATAACAGGCCTTTCTATTTCGGTAAAACCCGCAACAGAACTCACTTCATCGTCTTCAAGAAATGAAAGTTGGTCCCGGTTATCTGTCTGCCGGTATTCCAGAAGTCGGTTTTGTGTAAAATTGAGATCGTACAGTTTGTCCTGCTGAAAAATGCGGAAACGGTGGGTACCGGGTTTTATAGCTCTTCCGGCAGCGATATTGCAAATAGAATCGTTGTCAAATTCAATATGAATATTCAGCAGGTCAGGTTTATCGCCAAAAAGGAATAAAGGTCTTGCTGTTATATGTCTTACATTGCTTTGCGAGATGCGCAGGAGTATATCCATTTCTTCGGCCAGGTTTTTATAAAACCAGCTTTTGAAATGGCCGTTCTGCGGCACAGTGCAGTGTTTTTCTATGCGGATTAGCCGCGGCTTGCGTATGTACTGGTTAGCGGTTGTAAACAGGGGCTGATTGTAAAGCACGTTTCCGATATGAATACAGTTGCGGCCTTCAGTCTGCAATTTCAGCAATTCCGATGCTTCATCGCATTCCTGCAAATGGTACCCATCGAACAAAACATGGCAGCCGCTGCGTGTGATGTGATGCAGAAAAGAGGGATCGAGCTTGCGCACATGCCGGTCAACGATAAAAACATCAGCCGATTGTGCCAGTTCCATTCCATACATCAACTGTCCCAGCGGATCAGCATTTGCAGAATCATCCGGATCATAAAATCCGGTAAACCGGAAGTCAGAAGATCTGTCCAGTTCCGGAAGCCACTGCTCCGATTTTCGTTGTGAACCCAGTATGACGGTTTTATACATAGGCGCTGTTTATTTTGCACCGCAGAACAAAGGTGGCTATGAAGTCATCTCAGTTTCAAACCGGTATTTTTCACAAATGTTTACAATCCCAGATATACAGGAGAGCCATTTGCTGGCAGGACAGCGCAGAAAGCTTGTGGAGGAATTGCGGCAAAAAGGAATTTCCTCGCCTGAGGTTTTGAGGGCCATGGGAGTGGTTCCGCGTCAATTGTTCTTTCCCCGAGATTTTGAGAAATTCATTTACAGAGACGCGGCTTTTCCCATAGGACATGACCAAACGATTTCACAACCCTACACGGTGGCTTACCAAACCCAACTGCTGCAATTGAGTACAGGCGACAAAGTGCTTGAAATCGGCACAGGCAGCGGATATCAGGCAGCGGTACTCTCGGCTATGGGAGTCAGGGTTTTTTCTGTGGAAGTACTTGCTCCGCTGCTGAAGGAAGCCTCGGGGGTGCTTAAAAAACTGGACAATGAAATTCAGTTGTTTCACGGTGATGGTTCATTGGGTCTGCCTGCCCATGCGCCATTCGATGCCATATTGGTGACAGCCGGTGCTCCGGAAGTGCCAAAATCACTGATAAATCAGTTGAAACCGGGTGGCAGACTGGTTATTCCGGTGGGCGAGAAACCGGACAATCAGCGCATGATGCGCATCACCCGGTTGGCTGGCAATCAGACCCGCACAGAGGTATTCGGCCAATTCAGGTTCGTGCCTCTGCGGGGCAAGGAAGGCTGGGACGCGGAAAAATAACTCAGCGGGCCATCAAAGCTTCAATTTCATCGGCCTCAATGGGGTAATCCTGCATCAAGTCCACAATGCCATTTTCAGTAAGTATCACGTCGTTTTCAATGCGCACACCTATCCCTTCTTCCGGAATATAAATACCCGGTTCAATGGTAAGCACGCTGCCGGCAGGTATGGGTTTCCAGCGGTGCATAACATCGTGCACGTCTATGCCCAGATGGTGACTGGTGCCATGCATGTAGTATTTCATAAAAGCATTCGGGTTGTCTTTTATTTCCTGGCTGGTAAGCAGGCCCAATTGCAGCAATTGTTCGGTCATCACCTGGCATACTTCCGCATGATAATCGGGCAGGAGTTTTCCGGGCTTCAGCAATTCGCGGGCTGCCTTATGTACATGCAAAACGGCATTGTACACGGCTCTTTGCCGGTCTGAATACCTGCCGTTTACCGGAATACAGCGCGTAAGGTCGCCATTGTAATTGGCATATTCTGCCCCAAAATCCAGCAGCAGGAGGTCACCCTCTTTGCACTGTCTGTTGTTTTCTATGTAGTGCAGGGTGCAGGCACTGGCACCGCTGGCAATAATGGGGTCAAACGCAAAGCCACCGCTGCGGCGGCGGGTGAATTCGTGAATCAGTTCAGCTTCAATTTCATATTCCCAAACACCCGGTTTGACGAATTTCAGCAACCGTTCAAATCCGTGCCGTGTGATCTCTATGGCTGTTTTCAGCAGTTCAATTTCTTCGGGCTCTTTGCACATGCGCAGGTCGGCCATTATGGGTGCCGAACGCAGCAGGGTGTGGGCAGGATATTTGCGTTTCAGCTCGCGGGCCATGCGCAGACCTGCATAATCGAACCGGTCTGTGTATCTGTCGTTTTCATTCAGATCAAAGTAAATTTGTTCGGCCAGCAGAAAGGCAGGGTGGGTGGTTTTCGTGAATTCGTGGTACCAGAAGACTTTTGAAATTCCGGAAACCTCATACGCCTCTTCCGGAGTAAGTCTTGCGCCGTCCCAACGAGCCAGTTCGGGACTTGTTTCACGGATGAACAGCATTTCCCTGAAAAGGGGATTGGGCGAATCGGGAAACAGCACCAGAATGGTTTCTTCCTGGTCTACACCTGTAAGGTAGAACACATCTGAGTTCTGTTTGAAACGGAAACTGGCATCGCCGTTTCTGGGCATTTCATCGTTGCTGTGAAAAACAGCGATGCTGCCGGGTTTCATGCGTTCAGCCAGTTTTTTGCGGTTTTTGATAAAAAGTTCCCGGGAAATTTGATTGTATTTCATCGAATCGTGCGAAATAAGATGCAAATTTGCGATACTAAAGAAAAAGCTATGGGAATTTTTGACGGATTAAAGAAACTTTTCGGCGGAGGAAGCAAGACCCCGCCACCTGCCACTGCAGACACAACTCAGACCCAGCCGAAGGAGGAAGGACTGATGGACAAGATACAGGATGCCGCAGAATCGGCCTGGGAGAAGGCCAGAGATGTGGCGGAAACAGCCACTGAAAAAGCCAGTGATTTTGTAGACAACGCGGGTGAAAAGATTACCCAGGTGGCTGCAGAGACCTGGGACAAAGTGGATGATTATGTGGAACCTGCACTGAGTCAGGCAAAGGAATCGGCCGGAGGAGTGCTGGAGAAGGTAGACGATATGCTGGAACCCGCCGTGGAAAAGGTTAAGGAAACAGCAGGCGATGTTTGGGAAACTGCAAAAGAAACAGTGCAGGAAGTGATCCATGACCTGAAAGGGGATGATGAGCCGGCGACACCTTCCGCTGAATCTGAAACAGACGCTTCGAAGACCGAAGAACCACCCTCGGCCTGAGGATGTAAGATTTTTTTGACAAAACCGGCTAACCCTTACAGGAAGCCGGTTTTTTTATGCCCGCACGGCACTGTACATTATTATAATGCAAGAGTTGTTGGACAGGTCACAAAAAAAAATTATTTTTGAGGCAACATTCCTCCAGAATGCACTGTCTATGGGTTTGAAGAGAGAAGTTAAAAACCCCTAAGACAACCGAACATGAAACTAAAAAACAAAATCATACGGATGAAAAGACTCTTACCCGTTTTATTCCTGCTGCTTACCGGCAGCTTTGCGCAGCTCCGCGCCTCACACATGATGGGGGCGGACATGAGCTACAAATGCCTGGGTGGCGGTAAGTACAAGATTACTGCTAAGATTTACAGGGATTGTCGTGGTATCTCATTCAACGGCCCTTCATTTGTGGCTTTTGGTGGTACCAATGGCGGCAACAGTTGCGGTAGTTACAACATGTCCATTACCCGCGTGAGTATCCGCGATGTGACCCCACGGTGCTCTACCACCAGCAAACCCTGCAATCCGCAGAACACAGGTGGCACCGGTGAAGGTATTGAAGAGCACACATTCGAAACCACAGTGGATTTCAACGCATCTCCGCTGAGTAATTTCAAAAACAAAACCAGTTGCTGCGAGGTGACTTTTGCCATAGGGCAGTGCTGCCGCAACGGTGCAATTACAACAGGTCCCGCCGGAAACGATTTCTGGACCACCTGTATGATCAACATTTGCAACATTCCCAAAACCAAAAACAAGTGCAACTCAAGCCCACAATTGAGTAATGAACCCATTGGTTTCCTCTGCTGCAACCAGGCTTACTATTTCAACAATGGTGCCATCGATACCGTGGATTACGACTCCTTCAGCTATAAGCTGGTTCCTGGTATTTCCAGTTTGCCCAGCAGCACTGTAAGCTATGCTTCACCCTTTAGCTACAGGTACCCTATGACTCCTTACTGTGTGCCTCCCACCAGTATTACCTGTGCTCCTAATCCAAACACCAAGCCTCCCCGTGGTTTCCTTATGGATACTGCCACAGGGGATATCATCTTTACACCTACCAAATGCGATGAGGTGGGAATTGTGGTAATTGAAATAACGGAATGGCGGCGGGATAGTGCCACCGGTGCCTACCTGATGATAGGCAAAACCCGAAGGGATATGCAGTTGATTGTCAAAGACGACTGCGGTTATAATAAAGCACCAACGATTGAGGGCCCCACTACGAATTATGTGTGCGAGGGGGATAAAATTTGCTTCAAAATTGATGGGAAGGACGAAACCTTTACCCCGCATCAAACCATACCAGATACAGTGCAACTGAAATGGAACCGTGGTATTCCGGGTGCTACCTTTACCATACTGAACCCCAAAGACCGCGAAAAAACCGCAGAGTTCTGCTGGCAAACCAAAGTGGGCCAGGCAAGCGATGTGGCTTATTCATTCACCGTTACTGCTACAGACGACCACTGCCCCAAACCTTCCCAAGCGATTCGCGGATTTAAGGTTCGTGTGAAATACAAAGCCACCAGCACCCGCAAATACACCATTAAGAAATGCGGTATGTTCAAGTTTGAGGCTGTGACTCCTGCAGGATTCAAAGGATCTCCTTCCTACAAATGGAGTATCCGCGACAGTCTGGGTAACCAGGAACTGTTCTACCGCACGAAAGCCAAAGACTCTGTGTGGTTTACCAAATATGGCGGAAAAATCATTATCGTACATACCGTAAACAACAGCGACAACTGTCCTACCATTTACAGGGATACAGTAGAACTGCCGTTGCCTCCACAGGTGAAACTGGCCACTGCCGATACCTTTGCCTGTCATGGTACCAATATCATGCTCAATGCTGATATCCGGTATGCAAAAACTCCCTATCGCTATTACTGGACCCGTCCCACAACACATATCACCGGAGATACTTTGAGTTCACTGACTGTGAATAACATCACCCGTGACAGTACGATACAGGTGAAAGTAACCGATGCGGATGGTTGTGTTTTCTATGATACTGCTGTGGTGTACCTGAAACCCCTGCCCGTTATTCAACCCATGGCAGACCAGCGGATATGTACCTATGAACAGGCTACTTTCGATGCCGGCCATAACGATACTGTTTACTACAGCTGGAACAGCGGCGATACCACACGCACCATTACCAAGCATGTGAAAGGCCCCTATATTGTAACCATTACCGAACCCAAGTTCCTGTGCAAAAGCAAGGATACCGCCATACTGAATGTGAATGATACAGTGGTATCCCTGGCAGGTAAAGACCGTGCGATATGCACCAACAGCAGCACCCTGCTCAGTGGCGGACAGCGCCCTGTGGGCTTCGCCGGCCAGTATATGTGGACGGATATAAACAAAGGCACAGCGCTGGGCAGCAACACCGACTATACGGTGAGCCCGAAGAATACGAACCCTCCGGGAGGAGCAGCGCAGAACTTTGCCTACGAACTGTTCCTGAAAGTGACCCAGAACGGCTACACCTGCGAACACCGCGATACAGTGGTGGTGAAGGTGAACACGCTGCCTGTGGTGAGCTGGGCACCGAAACCGCTGAAAACACAATGCTTTGTGTATGGCGACATCGTAGTGAACGGATTTGCCAACCATGGCCGGGAT
>JAEUUL010000037.1 GCA_016787485.1 Bacteroidota bacterium | reverse complement strand
GGTGGTTTGGTTGGCCGGTTTTTGTGTAATGCTGTGCGCCTGGCTCAGGCAGCCATACAGGTTGCGGTTGATCCTCAGCCCATCCCCCATTTGTCCGCTGTCGTTGTTGCCCGTCAGGCAAAACTGCTCTCTGTCTGCATGGATGATGGCACTCATGTTGCCGCCGGCCCTGGTAAGAATTACGTCTTTCTCGTACCCTATGTTCGTTGGTCTGTTTCTCTGGGTATTGGTTCCATCTCCCAGCTGACCATTGATGTTGTCGCCCCAGGCCCATAGCGTGCCATTGGCCTGCAGGGCTACTGCGTGATTGTCTCCTGCGCTGATGCCTGTCCACATGCCGTTGTTGCTGATGCGCACGGGTTTATTCCGGTCTGTGGTGGTATTGTCTCCCACCTGTCCTTTGTCGTTCGCACCCCAGGCCCACAGGCTGCCATCTGCTTTTAAGGCCACAGAGTGGTTCTCTCCGCCTGCTATGGCTACCCAGATGCTATCATTGCCTATTTGGGTGGGGGTATTGCGGTTTGTGGTGGTGCCATCCCCCAGTTGGCCATGGTCGTTATTGCCCCAGGCCCACAGGGTGCCATCGCCCATAATGCCCAGGGTATGGCTGCCTCCGGCGGCGATACTGCGCCAGTTGCGGGATGTTCCTATGCGCTGGGGTGTGGTTTTGTCGGTGGTGCTGCCATCGCCTACCTGACCCTTGTCGTTGGCGCCCCAGGCCCATAGCGTTCCGTCGCCCTGTATGCCTATGTTGTGGTTGGCTCCTGCATCAAAGCTGCGCCAGTTGTCGCTGCTGCCGCATTGCACGGCTGTGCTTTGGTTTGTTGTAATCCCATTGCCCAGTTGGCCCCTGTTGTTCCGACCAAAAGCCCACAAGGTGCCATTGGCCTGCAGGGCCAGGGTATGTTCATTGCCGGCAGACATTCCCACCCAGTCTGTGCCGGGTAGCAGGGTGGCATAACTGCGGGACAGTGTATCGCCTGTGCCGAGTTGGCCATAGGTGTTGTCTCCCCAGCCCCAGAGCCGGCCGTTGCTTTTGATGGCCAGACTATGGCGGCGACCCAGGGCAAGGCCGGAGTACTCAGGGATTGTATCGGAGATGAGGACCGGGGTGTCGGAGCAGAAATGACAGTATTTTACATTGCTATTTTCTGCCGTAATGGTATCACCAGACCAACTAAATTCTTTACCAGATGAATTAGACGTAGCAATATGGAATTCAGCATCAATATTTGTCCAGTTGGAATTTATTCCCCATTTTAATGGTCTCCATACCAGATTTGCCGAATCTTCTATACCTGCATTCTTTTTTGCAACATGAAGTCTGCCCCAATACCATAGTGTTCCGCTGGTTTTTATACCAACCCAATTATCTCGTCCAACTGCCGAAAATAACCAGTTTGAATCTAAATGTGATCTTGTCGGCTTTAATACCTGATTTAAAAACTTATTAAATTTACCCAGACCTGATATATAATTATAGTAACCCCAAAACCAATATGTACCATCTGTTTTAATACCTGTAGGTAGTCTTGCAGAAATCCAATTTCTTTCTTTTAATATTTGTGTAGGTTTTGAAATTGATTCTGTCGACTCATTTGTGCCAAGAATACTGTTTTTATTATAGCCCCAAACCCAAGCTGTGCCATTCGCTTTGATTGCTACAAAACAGTCGGAATAATAGTATAAAGGTGCAGAAATTGATACCCAGTCACTTTCAGTTCCAATTCGGGTAGGTATGCTACGATCCGTATAGTCCCCTAAACCAAGTTGTCCTATAGAATTATTTCCCCAACTCCAAATTGTACCATCTGACTTTAAAGCTACGGTTGAGAAATAACCTGGCGCAACTGCCACCCAATTTCTATCATTTCCAATTTGTTTAGGAATTGATTTTTGAACTAAATTATTTCCGTCTCCTAACTGACCGTAGTAGTTATTACCCCAACCCCAAAGACTGCCGTTTGCACGGATGGCAAAGGAATTGTAAGTATATCCGTTAAACAGGTTTTTCCAATTGTCGATTCCCGGAATTAATTTTATCCAAGTATCTATAATTCGTTTTTGTGTATCACCCAATATCCCATTATGATTATAACCAGTGCCGTATATAAAACCATTTTTTAATATATATGTTGTCCCATTCCCTGATCCTATGATTTTGTTATATCTCAAGTATGCATTCTCCCCTGTTGAATTGATACAACTATTTTGACACAATAATGAATTAAATATTGTACAAGTAAAAATAAAGTAAAATATTCTCATTATTGCCATATTCAATCTCGAAATATAAATTATTACAATAATTAATTTTTCAAATAATAATAGCACATAAAAATAATGAAGAAATCCAAAATGTGATGTACCATTATTAAATTTAATTGAAATAAATTTTGGAAATTAATTGAATTCAGGGGGACCACAATCTTGAATATGGTCAATAACTAATTAATTGTAATACTTAAAACATAAGGCATGGCACTACCAGTACAAGGTGGAACGTATGTTGCGGAGGAGTATCCGGAAACCGTTATTGAATTTGACAGTGTAAAACAACTACACGGACATGCAGCACCAGTGCAACTGCCACTAGAACCTACATTTACAGTAAACAAAATACAGTTGGGAAACCCAGGTTCAACAAATTCTACGCTAGTTGGGATTTTACTTCCAGTAATGGTAATGCAGTCATAAGATGTTCCACTTGCTGCCGCGTTTAAAGAATTCATGATGACTCCATTTTGATCAAATACATTACAAATCAATGGGCAGGAAGTATTGTTGATCATTCTAACCTTTTCTTGTTGGGCTTTCGCTGTTTGTGAAAACAGGAACATACCTGCTATTAAGAAATACAGTTTAAAGTTGTGTTGTGTTGTGTTGTGTTGTGTTTTCATGACTATTTTACTTTGGTGGAACAGCAAAGATATCCAAATTATCCGCATTTCCAAATCGGATTCATCCACACCTACTTCCCCACCACCACCAACAAGCTAAACCCCAAAAAAAAACCCCGCTTTTCAGCAGGGTTTTTTTTTGGTTCTAGAAAATGTAGAATCAGCCTTTCAGTGCTTTGGCTTCTTCCATCCACTTGTGCCACTGATCCAGACTGGTCATGCTGTCCTGGGTTTCCAGTTCGGCAATCTTTTCATCCGTAAGGTTAATCAGATCTTCGTAGCTGTTGATGCCCAAAGCATTCAGGCGTTTCTCAAAAGCAGGACCTACGCCGGTGATGGCTTTCAGGTCATCACCTTTGCTTTCCGCTTTTGCCTTTTTGGCTGGTTTTTCCTTTACGGCTTCTGTCGTTTCCTCTCCGGTATCTCCGGTGGTTTTCAACGCGGCCAGGGCAGAAATTTCACCCAATGTGGTGGTTTCCTGTTTGGGCTTGGAATTGCCGGCACCTTTTTCAGCTTTTTCAAGTTGTGCGCGCAGCTCACTCAGTGCATCCAGATCTCCCATGGTGCTCTTTTCAGAGCTCTGGTTGATTTTCTTCACATTTTTGCTGGCTGTTTTGCGTGCGTTGTCGCGTGCTTTGTCATCCGCCTCAAATTTGGCTTTCTCAGCGGCCTTCCAGGTATTGGTGTGGCTAACGATGATGCGCTTGCTGTCTTTGCTGAATTCAATCACTTCAAAGGACAGGGTTTCATCTTCTTTGCCACCCTGGTTGTTGGCCTTCTTCAGGTGACGGCTGGGTGCAAATGCTTCTACCCCGTAGGCCAACTGCACAGTGGCACCTTTGTCATTTACAGAGGTAATGGTACCTTCATGCTGACTGCCTACGGTAAAGATGGTTTCGAATGTATCCCAGGGGTTTTCTTCCAGTTGCTTGTGTCCCAGACTCAGGCGGCGGTTTTCTTTGTCCACCTCGAGTACAACCACATCCAGTTTTTCACCTTTTTTGGTAAACTCACTGGGGTGTTTGATTTTCTTGTTCCAGCTCAGGTCTGAAACGTGAACCAGTCCGTCGATGCCTTCTTCCAGTTCCAGGAACAAACCGTAGCTGGTAAGATTTTTCACCACACCACTGTGTTTGCTTCCCACCGGATATTTGCCTTCGATGCTTACCCATGGATCAGGTGTAAGCTGTTTGATACCAAGGCTCATCTTGTGCTCTTCGCGGTCGAGGCTGAGTACTTTGGCTTCCACTTCATCGCCCACTTTCAGGTATTCGCTGGGGTTGCGCAGGTGACTGCTCCAGCTCATTTCACTTACGTGAACCAGACCTTCCACACCGGGTTTGATTTCAATGAATGCACCGTAATCGGCAACGGATACAACCTTGCCTTTCACTACGCTGTTTTCTTCGATGTCTTTGGCCAGATCGTCCCATGGGTGGGGAGTCAGCTGTTTCAGACCCAGAGAGATGCGTTTTTTATTGTCGTCGTAATCCAGAATAACCACATTGATATGGTCATCCAGTTTCAATACTTCTTCAGGGTGATTGATACGTCCCCAGCTGATATCGGTAATGTGCAGCAGGCCATCGATTCCGCCCAGATCCACAAATACACCAAAGCTGGTCATGTTTTTCACCACACCTTCCAGAACCTGTCCTTTTTCAAGGCGGCCCAGGATTTCGGATTTCTGTGCCTCGATATCGTCTTCAATCAGGGCTTTGTGCGAAACCACAACGTTCTTGTAAACATCATTGATTTTCACAATTTTGAAATCCATGTGCTTGCCCACGTATTGGTCGTAGTCGCGCACAGGTTTGGTATCAATCTGAGAACCCGGCAGGAACGTATCGATGCCGAATATATCCACTACCAGTCCTCCTTTCGTACGTGAACGCACATAACCGGTCACCACAGCGTCGGCTTCCAGTGCTTCCACGATTTTGTCCCAGGCAGTTTCCTGCAGGGCTTTGCGACGGCTCAATACCAGCTGACCCAGACGATCTTCGGCTGTGTCTACAAAAACTTCCACTTCATCACCCACCTTCAGGTCGGGCATGTCGCGGAATTCCTGACGCGGTACAAGTCCATCACTCTTGAATCCGATGTTTACCACCACGTCTTTTTCACTGATGGTAACTACGGTGCCTTTCACAACCGCTTTTTCCACTACAGGCGAAAATGTGTTGTTGTAAGAGCTTTCAAGGTTTTTCCTTTCCTCAGCGGAATAGGTCTGGAAGCCGGCTTCGTCGGCGTCCCAGTCGAAATCATCATGCTTCGATGATTCCTGTTTTGAAACTACGGGAGTTGAAGTAACCACGGGGGTTTCTTCGGTCTGGTTTTGGATTTCTTCGTTACTCAAGTTTTAGGTTCCTCCTTTGATTGGGCGGCAAAATTAGCCTTTTTACCAAAGAAAACCTAATCAGCCAAAAATGATTTTGCAGCCACTGCAGCCGTCTGTTGAGCCTTGATAAGGAGAAATTCCCCGATACACAATACATCCAACCCACTGCGCATAAAACACTCCCAGGCCTGTTGCGGGTTTTCGACCAATGGCTCTCCCCGGACATTGAAACTGGTATTCACCAAAACCGGACAACCCGTAAGGCCATGAAATGCAGTCAGCAATCCATGCAATTCGGGATGCGCAGCTTCATTCACCAGTTGCAGCCTGGCCGAACCATCCACATGGGTTATGGCAGGCAAGTCAGGCTTGCCGGTAGTTTTCTGCACCTGCACGGTCTGCATCATGTATCTGTCTGCACCGGCAGAAAACCACTCTTCACTGAATTCCTCCATCACCACAGGGGCAAACGGACGGAACATTTCCCGGTTTTTAACAGTCGCATTCAGTTTTTCACGCATGCCTTCCCTGCGGGCATCGGCCAGTATGCTTCGCTGCCCCAGGGCCCTTGGACCAAATTCCATGCGGCCCTGAAACCAGCCTGCCGTTAGTCCCTCCGCTAGCAGGGTTGCCACTTTTTGGTACAACTGTGCAGGATTCTCAATCCTTGTGTAAACGGCCTGATTTTGTTTCAGAATGGTCTCTGTTTGCTGTGGGTTGTAGGCTTCACCCAGGGCTGCGTATTGCATGCCATCCGGTTTGAGTGGAATCCTCTCCTCTCCCTGCTCTGAATGCCACAGAGCCAGTGCGGCCCCGGTTGCCGCCCCTGCATCTCCTGCAGCCGGTTGCACCCACAGGTCATCCACCAGTCCCGATTCTCTGATCCGGGCATTGGCCACACAATTCAATGCTACCCCTCCGGCCATGCACAGGTTGCGGTTGCCGGTTTCATTCACGGCATAACGCACCAGACCCAGCACAGCTTCTTCAAGCACTGCCTGCACACTGGCTGCCAGATCATAATGAAAAGCAGTCAGCTCCGTTTCGGGCATTCTTGCCTTTTGACCGAACAATTGTTCCAGCTGGGGTGTGAACATGCTCAACCGGTCTGTGTAACCAAAGTATTGCATCTGCAACTGAAAACTCCCGTCAGGCCGCAAATGCAATACCTTTTCGAGTATAATCTGTTTGTAAACGGGTTTTCCGTAAGGCGCCAACCCCATCACTTTGTACTCACCACTGTTCACTTTAAACCCCAGAAATGCAGTAAATGCAGAATAAAATAGTCCCAGGCTGTGCGGATACCTGATTTCGTGCAATTTCTTTATATGCCTGCCTGTGCCCAGACTTATGGTAGTGGTGGCCCACTCCCCCACACCATCCACAGTCAGAACAGCAGCATCGTGAAAAGGCGATGAATAAAATGCCGATGCGGCATGGCTGAGATGATGCTCAGCAAAACGCAGTTTAGAAACAGGGATGGCGCCGGGTTCAATCCGGTTCAGTTCGCGGAGAATGCGGTTTTTAATAAAGAGTTTTTCGCCCAGCCAAACGGGCATTGCCTTGCAAAATGCAGCAAATCCGCGCGGTGCGGTTGTGAAATAATTCTCCAGCAACCGGTCGAATTTGAGAAAGGGTTTTTCATAATACACCACCAGATCTATATCTGAAAGTGTCAGGCCCAGATACTTCAACCCGGCGCTGATGGCCATTGCAGGAAAGGCAGCATCGTGCCGTCTGCGCGTGTAACGTTCTTCCTGTGCGGCAAAAAGTATTTTTCCATTCTCTGTAAAAGCCGCCGCACTGTCGTGATACCAGGCAGAAATACCCAGGATTTTCATGTCACCACAGCGTGTATATGAACGGCCCTATGACTGAACTCTGTGCCAGCACCATGAGCACACCCAGTAAGATTAAAAGCACAATTACAGGTGTCAGCCATAATTTTTTATGTGTTCGCAAATACCCCCATACATCTTTTAAAAATTCCATATCAATAGGGTTTGCTAAAATCTGTGGTTTCGCCTGTCTGCAGCCAGTTGCCATCGGGTAAACCTTTTTTACCTGCCACCTTCCTGAAAAATGCTATGGGGGTAAAAATCAGAAAAAAAACCACAGCCAGAAGAATGGGTTGCGTAATTTTTCCAAGGGATTTTCCCACCCATTTCCAGAGGGAGAATAACGGATATAAACCCTTCGGAAAGAACAGAATGACGCAGAGAATCACTGCAGCCGCAAGCACAAAAGGCAGGTAAATCACTCCGGATTTGAATTGCCACAGTGCGATTCCTGAAAATACAATCAACAGCATCCATCCAAAGGTTTTCGGGGATTCCTCTGGCCCAGACGCATGAGATTGCAATTCGGTAAGCATGCTTACAGGTTTTGAAGGGCTCCTTTTTCTCTGAGACTTTTTTGTGCTGCCTCAAGTATGGTCACTACGTTCAGTCCGCTGCCGCTGTGGCTTACCGGTTTGTTTCCGCTTTGAATGCATTGCACAAAATCGGTAGCCACTCCCAGCAGTGCTTCGGTTTGTTCCAGTTTGGGTATGGAAATATCCCCAAAACGGTAATCCACCAGCCATTTGTGCACTTCTTCGGGTGTGTTCACACTAAATCCGCTGTCGTAGATTTTCACCTTTTCTGTGGGCTCCACATCGTCATAAATCACCATTTTTTTCGATCCGCCTATCAGGGTTTTGCGGATTTTCACCGGACTGATCCAACTGCTTGTTATGTGGGCTATGGTATTATCGTCGTAATACAGGGTAAGATAGGCAATGTCCTCAATTCCCATGGCCGTATGGGAAATGCCGGTGGCACTCACGCCACGTACCGGTTTGCCCTGGGTGATAAAATCAAGAATGGAAAGGTCATGCACCGCCAGATCCCAAATCACACTCCAGTTTGGATTGAACAAACCCAGATTGATGCGGGTGCTGTCGAAATACTGCAGGGTACCTATCTCGCCACTGTCGACAAGCGAACGGATTTTCCTTACAGCCCCGGTGTACAGAAAAGTGTGATCCACCATCAGGAGTAAATTCCTGCGTTCGGCCAGTTCCATCAGTTCCAGCACTTCCTGCCGGCTGGTGGCCAGCGGTTTTTCAACCAAAACATGTTTGCCAGCTTCAAGGGCAGCTTTGGCCAGTGTAAAATGGGTATTGATGGGAGTAGCGA
>JAEUUL010000004.1 GCA_016787485.1 Bacteroidota bacterium | reverse complement strand
GCACTTCTTCATCATATGCACCCCATTTGGTTTTGCGCTGCGGATTTACCTCCTGTATTCCCACCATATGTTGCACGCCGGCAGAACGCAGATAGGCCTCCACATTGTCAAACGAGAGTCTTCCGCCATAATAATAACTGGTTTGATAACCCCGTTTGTTAAACACATTGTACAGATTTGGCAGATGATCAAAGGTGCCGAATGACTGAATAGCCGAACCCACAGGCCTTGCCGGCATGCCGCTTAATACTGCCAGCAAGCCCTGTTCTGTGCGTGTACCGCTGGCAAAAAAACGGTTGAAAAGCAAGCCTTCATCCGCCAATTGTGAAAAGTGCGGAGCCACCCCTTTTTCGCCACCCACGCATTCCACAGCATCAGAACCCCAGCTTTCAAGCATTACAATGATCACATTGGGTTTGCCTGTAAAAACAACCTGAACAGTACTGTCATCCTGCACCTGTTGCATCTGCAACACAGTCACTTCAGACTCCGAAACCGGGAAAAAGGTATATCTCGCAGATTTACCCCCGGGAGCCATCAGCAAATCCATAAAATTCCAGAAACTGTTCAGTGCGGTATAATTTAAAACACTGTGCCCTGAACGGAATACATGGTTGCGGTTGAGCACTTCACTTTTCACCCCGCCCCTGGCTGAAATGAGAAAAAGACCGGCAATAAAAAGGAGACTGACAGACAGAACCACCCGGTTGGGCTTGCCGTCGCCGGGTTCTATGCGAAGATTCAAGCGACGCAGAATCAGAAACCCAAACAGAAAGAGGCCAAATGCTGCCCCTGCGTACAGCAGATTGGAAGCATCAAAAATGGTGACCATGGCCTCGCGCGGGTAATGCAGATACTCCAGTGCCTGAAGATTCAGCTTACTGCCCCAGGCATGAAAAAGGGCCATATCCGCCGAGCCCACTGTGCACACGACCCCGAGGGCAATCCACATCCATATCTTCAAAACGGCAGAAACCGAAGCAGCATGTTTTGGAGACAGAAGCACCCAAACTCCCCCGGCAAACCAGGGAAAACTGAGTATACTGGCAGTGGCAACATGCATGCGCAAGCCATGCCACAAAGACAAAGCCGCTTCCCATAAGGTTCCGGAATACCCGGACCAGGCAAAAAACAAAAAGAGCAGAGACTGCAGCAGGAATAGCCCCAGCCAGAATAAAACAGAACGAACCAAAGGCCGGAGTATACTGGAAAGCATGAAAGATTACGGCAAAATTAGCACAGAATGAATTAACTGATAACAGGTTTCAATCGTCTGCGAACTAACAACTGTTAGGAACCTGTGAACATTCGCTTTATCTTTGTATAAGTTTTCAGACCAAAGTAAAGGATTTATGCCAGAAACCGTAAGATTTGTTGCACCGGACCGCAATGCCATACAAACCAAATTTTTTCCGACCCTGAAATCCAGAGTGGATGCCTATTTTGCGGAAAAGAAAATCAGCAGCCACGCAAATGCCGAAATGGTATTTAAAACTTTTCTGTTCACAGGTGGTATGGTTCTGTTTTACTGCCTTATCCTTTTCGGAGGCTTCGGACCCTGGGCCATGCTCGGATTTTCAATGCTGCTGGGTGCGTGCATTGCCTTTATCGGATTTAATGTATGCCACGACGCCATTCATGGCGGATATTCGGCCAATGGGAAAGTAAATCACATACTGGGACTCCTGTTCAATGTGGTTGGGGCCAATGCATATGTATGGAGTATCACCCACAATGTTATTCACCATACATATACCAATATTCCCGGCCATGATGAGGACATAGACGTTGCTCCGGGTATGATAAGACTGTCGCCGGAGGAAGAATGGAAGCCGGTGATGCGGTATCAGCATCTGTATGCATTTCTGCTATACGGCCTTGCCTCACTCAGCTGGGTGCTCCGCAAAGATTACAAGAAGTTTTTTCAGGAGTACATCGGCCCCAGAAAGAATGAACACAAACCCACGGATTATTTTACGCTGTTCTTTTTCAAAGCAGTGTATTATACCATTTTTATTGTGATTCCATTGGTGGTGTTGCCCATTACCTGGTGGCAGTTTATTATAGGATTTGTGGCCATGCACCTGGTAGAAGGAATGATTTTGGGTGTGATTTTTCAACTGGCACATGTTGTGGAATCTACAGAATTTCCGTACCCCAATACAGAGAATAAAATTGAAGAAAACTGGGCGGTTCATGAGATGCGGACCACGGCAAATTTTGCACGCAAAAACAGGGTAATTAATTTCCTGGTGGGTGGTTTGAACTTTCAGGTAGAACACCATTTATTTCCACAAGTATGCCATGTGCATTATCCTAAAATTGCACCCATTGTAGAGGCCACTGCCCGCGAGTTCAATGTGCCGTACAATGACAATCCCACGTTTCTGGGTGCCATTCAGTCGCACTACCGCATGCTGAAACAATTCGGGAATCCCGGCAAGGCCTGATTTTTCCTGTAACCCGATTGCAGGGGGTCGGGATGCTAACAAATAAACCATTTTTATGCCTTAATGGGTTATTTTATTATTGGGTTAAATCAACATTCAATTGCATGATTTCTGCCCAAAATTCTGATAGTGTCTGTTCCATTTCTTTCTAAAGAATCAGAAGCGTTACCAATCCGGAAAGGAAACCTATGGCAATGCCAGAAAACTGTACATGTTCACCTTTGGTATAACCACGATGAGTTTAAGCCAACAGGCGAAGATGCCCGCTGTGGCGCCGGGTTAAAGCCTTCCCATACCATAAGGTTCTTAAATTCTCAGGTTTCACCCAAGGCGATGAAACCTTTAAACCATTAATGGCTCAAATACACACTTTTCATCTTATACAACTCGCGGAAAGTGGGATCCAGCAAATCTTTGATAAAGAGGATGCTCTCTCCGGTGCTCTTCATTTCGGGACCCAATTCACGGCTTACCCCGGGGAATTTGCTGAATGAGAATACGGGCTGCTTGATGGCGTATCCTGCGGGACGGGCGGGGATGGTGAAATCTTTGATCCTGCTTACCCCCAGCATCACCTTGGTGGCCATGTTTACATAGGGCACATCATAGGCCTTGCATATGAAGGGTACCGTACGGCTGGCCCGTGGATTGGCTTCAATCACATACACCTTTTCGTCTTTGATGGCAAACTGTATGTTCAGCAGACCGCGGATATTCATGGATTTGGCCAGGCGGGTTGTGTATTCTTCCATCTGTTGCTTCACATGGTCGCTGAGGCTGAAGGGAGGAAGCACCGCACTGCTGTCGCCGCTATGTATGCCTGCCGGCTCAATATGCTCCATCATGCCTATGATATGCACATCTTCACCATCACAAATGCTGTCGCTTTCTGCTTCTTCTGCCCTGTCCAGAAAATGGTCTATGAGTACGCGGTTGCCCGGCAGGTCTCCCATTAGTTTCACCACGGCTTTTTCAAGGTCCTCATCATTGATGACGATAACCATGCCCTGCCCACCCAATACATAACTGGGGCGCACCAGCACCGGATATCCCACCTGATTGGCAATTTTAATGGCTTCCTCTGCATCCAGAGCAACACCGTAACGTGGGTAAGGAATGTTCAGTTCCGCCAGTAAATCACTGAAGCGGCCGCGGTCTTCACTCAGGTCCATGTCGTGGAAGCTGGTGCCAATGATTTTCACCCCTTTGTCGTGCAATTTTTCAGCGAGTTTCAGTGCGGTTTGTCCGCCCAACTGTACAATCACACCTTCGGGTTTTTCGTATTCAATCAGTTCCCACAGGTGTTCCCAGTATACAGGTTCGAAATACAGCTTGTCTGCCATATCAAAATCTGTACTCACTGTCTCCGGATTGCAGTTGACCATAATGGCTTCATAACCGGCCTCCCGTGTCGCCAGAATGCCGTGCACACAACTGTAGTCAAATTCAATACCCTGTCCAATGCGGTTGGGTCCGCTGCCCAGTACGATGACTTTCTTTTTGTTTTCGCTGAAAACACTTTCGTTTTCTCCATCGAAGGTGCTGTAGAAATAATTGGTAGGGCTGGGAAATTCTGCGCTGCAGGTATCTACCATTTTGTATACCCGGCGTATTCCAAGGGATTTGCGTTTTTCATACACCTGGTCTGCGGTGCAGTTGCCCATGAGCCAGGCAATCTGCTCGTCGCTGTAGCCTTTTTCCTTGGCAGTTCGAAGCAGATCGGTGGGCAAATTGTCAATATTGAACCGGCGGATATCTGTTTCTGTTTTTACGAGGTCGGCCACCTGCTCCAGAAACCAGCGGTCTATGCGGGTCATTTTCTGCACGGAGCTGATAGGCACACCCAGACTCAGGGCGTCTTTCAATTGAAAAATACGGTTCCAGCTGGCATGTTCCAGCCCTTCAGCCAAAACCTCAAGATTGCGGTCTGCGGGCCTGTCTGCACCCAGTCCGTGGCGGCCAATTTCCAGACTCTGACAGGCTTTTTGCAACGCTTCCTGAAAGCTGCGGCCTATGGCCATCACTTCACCCACGGATTTCATCTGGAACCCGAGGCGCTTGTCTGCACCATGAAATTTGTCGAAATTCCAGCGGGGTATTTTTACGATGACATAGTCAATCGCCGGTTCAAAAAAGGCTGAAGTGGTTTTGGTCACCGGGTTCTTCAATTCATCCAGGTAATAGCCGATGGCCAGTTTGGCTGCAATCTTAGCTATGGGATAGCCCGTGGCTTTGGAAGCGAGGGCCGAACTGCGGCTCACCCGCGGATTGATTTCTATGGCTATGATTTCTTCATCTTCCGGATTTACAGAAAACTGCACATTGCAACCTCCTGCAAACACACCCATGCTGCGCATCATTTTAAAAGCCATGTCGCGCATGCGCTGAAAACAGGTATCACTCAGGGTCATGGCCGGGGCCACAGTAATGCTGTCGCCGGTGTGAATGCCCATGGGGTCGAAGTTCTCAATGGTACAGATAACAGCTATATCATCTTTGCCATCGCGCAGCAATTCAAGCTCGTATTCCTTCCAGCCCATTACAGCCTGCTCTACCAGTACTTCATGCACCGGACTGGCTTCCAGACCGCGTTGCAAGGCGGCGTCAAAATCTTCCTTTTTAAATACAATGGCTCCACCTGTGCCACCCAACGTATAACTGGGACGGATCACCAGCGGAAATCCGATGCGCTGTGCAATTTCCTTGCCTTCAAGAAAACTGTTGGCAATCTGGCTTTCGGCCACACCCACACCCAGTTCAATCATCAGATCTTTAAACTTGTCGCGGTCTTCCATTTTGTCTATGGCCTCGATGTTTACCCCGATAATGCGGCAATTGTATTTTTCCCAAATGCCCAGTTCGTCGCATTCCTTGGCCAGGTTCAGCGCAGTTTGTCCGCCCATGGTGGGCAGCACGGCATCAATTTTCTGTTCCTGCAGGATTTTTTCAATGCTTTGGGGTGTAAGGGGCCAGAGGTACACATGGTCGGCGTTCATCTTATCCGTCATAATTGTGGCCGGGTTGCTGTTGATAAGAGAAACTGCAATACCCTCCTCTCGCAGGCTGCGGGCTGCCTGGGAGCCGGAATAGTCAAACTCGCAGGCCTGACCGATAATGATGGGACCGGAACCGATAATGAGAACGTGGTTTATGGAAGCGTCTTTTGGCATGGAAGTCTAAAATTGCGCAAAGTTAGGGTATGCCCGGACGAAAGGAGCCAATGTGGAAAACTGGGAAATGCGCGGGATGTCCTAAATTGCGTGGGATATGCACCGGCCTGTTTCTATTGTGCTTTTCAGCCATGCCATGCTGTGGATTCTGCAGCTGTTTCCTGTAGCACTTGCGGGGCAGAACGGATTTCGTAAGATGTATGAATCGCAGAATCTGAGTTATATCGGGCCCTCGTTTGAGGCAGGACAATTGCTGGTGGCCGACGGGAAAAAACTCTTAAGGATAGATAGTACAGGAAAGGTGCAGTGGAGCATGCATCTTGAGAAAGAAACCCCGGTAAGAGAGTGCATCCTTTTTGATTCGGAAAAACAGGAACTCTTTGTGCAGCACAACAGCATGGGTATATGGCATTCCAGGAATGATCAGGATGTGGGCTATCAGGTTTATTCGCTGCTCCAAAAGCAAAAGGTGCGGGAAGTAGCCGGTGACTATGCATTGTGGCCTGAGGCTGCTGCGAACAAAAAGGGCGCAATTGTGAAACACCAGCGATACAGTTCAAACGGTAGTTTTTACTCTATTCTGCGTTCAAAATTGTTTAAGTTACCTGCAGGATCTCTTGTGCCGGTTTATGGCTCACCAGTGAGTGCATTGGCTGCAACCTCAACCGGCGATACAATTGCAGCCGGGCTGGAAGATGGACGGATTGTTATATTTAAAGGCAAAACCCTTGATTCCATTGGCAACATACTTACCGGTAAAAACGAAATTGTGCATCTGGCCTTTGCACAGGGTTACCTTATCTGGTCCAATGGTGATTCGCTGATTCATCTGCACTCTCTGCAGACAGGAAAGGCCATTTCACTGCGCAGTGAACTGCCAAATTATCACATTCCATTTATTCTGAGTGCAGACAAAAAAAGCCTGTGCTATATCGGTAACTTTAATGCCCTTGTCTGGCAAAATCTGGAAGACCTGAACCGGAGGGACACCGTACGTATAAGCATACCGCTGTTTACCAGGTACTGGGGTGCCAGCTCAAATGGGCATACTCAATGGTACATTACCTCTGATGCAATTGAAAACCGGATCGTATATAGCCTGAACCTGGACTCTTTCAGATACTATCAGAAACTGGCAAAAACAGAATCCGGTGAGAACGCAAAACGGTTTAAATCCTTTACCAAAATGGTGAGCAAGAAGATGCTGAACCAGACCGATTCTGATGTACATGAAATCATGGTCAATCAGGTTTCAAAAACGTATTATCCGAAATATTTTAAGGATATTCTTTGTTCTGCAAACAAGGAGATTTGTCTGTTTACAGATGACAAACATGTCATCATATTCCACATGCCTACCGGTCGCATTATGAAACAATTCGTCTTTGCCATGCCGGTATACAAAGCAGTTCTTTCAAACAGCGGAAGGCTTATTGCCTTTTTCTTTCAGGCCGAAAGCAGGTCCACCTTTGCCGGGGGAATGGGGGCCCGGATTATTGTGTATCAGCTTGCAGATAAAACCGGAACAGAGTTTCCGCTGAATGATTATTTTGAGCATATGAATACAGTATACATGGATTCATTTCATTTCACCCGCGATGAAAAATACCTGTATACCGGAAGCATGGACAAATACAGGTATCCCGAAAATGCACTGGATATTGCGAACAACCGGTTTGTTCAACTGACACCAACACCGGAACTTCAACCTGCATACATTTACAAAAAAGATTCATTTTTACAAACCGCCGCAGCTGCTATTCTTACAAAAGGGAAAACGGTGGATTGGCTATCGTTTCATGCCTGGGACAAATCCATTGTACTGAACATATACAACAATCGTGATTTGCATCTGAATCTGCAGACATTAAAAACAGAAAAGTATTGGGAACCGGCTTATGCAGGTGAACGTATTTATGATTTTTCATTGGGAAATCCTCTTTGGAAATCATTGGGCATTGTACCCAAAACTTATGATTTCTATTACGCTTTATACAATACACAAATTCTCAATGACAGTGCAATTGTATTTACTGAGAACAATCCGACAGATGTGGTTAAAAAAAACATTCACATAGCAGATATAAAGAATAAAATAAACCTGTACACAATCGGGAAATCAGATGCATATGCGCAGGCTGAAGCAACTGAAAATCTACCGCCGGCAGTTTACCTGCGGAATGGGTACACCCGAAAGCACACAGAACAATTGGTGATAGCAGATGAACAGTTCAGGACATTTACCACAATATCTCTGAATAAAGTAATCCGGAATTTTAAGAAGGAAAATATGCGGATTCTTCGTTATCCGAAGAAATTCAATACTGCATTCAACAAAAAAATACTGAAAAAGAAGGTGTGGGAAGAAACCCGAAGGGAATTTTTACGAAACGAAAGTCTGGTAACAGAAACGCCTGTAGACTATGTGTGCCGCACAGGTCCTGAATCCGTTTTGTTGAAAACCTATGACCGGGCCTACAATTACAATTATAAAAAGCACACCCTGCTGGGCAAACCGATCTATATGGCAGACTATATTAAAGATGCACAAATGGGAATGGGCGGATATGTATTTGCCGGAACAGAGAGAGGACTTGTATACCGATGGAAACCGGGTGTGGACTCACTTGAAAAATTTGCTGAAACTTCACCCGGAATCAAACAATTGCAATGGGTAAAAAACCGTTTGCTTGTATTGTGTGAAAACAACCGCATGCACATCATCAGCGGCGATTCCGGCACAGAGCAAGTGCGCATACTTGCCTATCTGGATGAAAACGACAAGCCGGTGCTGAGCATTCATACACCGCAACTCTTTTACCATGCAGAAAAACAGGGTATCAATGCCCTGCATATCAGCGGGAAAGGACTGCAACTGTATAATGCCGGACAGTTTGACCTGATATACAACCGGCCGGACAAGGTTCTTGAAGCACTGGGTGAAAGAGGTGCGGAAATGGAATTGTATCGTCTGGCCCGTGAAAAACGCATGCGCAAACTTCAGATTGCGCCGGCAGATGATTTGCAGGAACTGCATATTCCCCGCCTGGATGTGGCACTTCCTGCCGGATGGAAAGACAGCACCGAAACTGGCCTTTATGTCCTTGAACTCTCCTATTCAGACAGTCTGTATCCTGGGAAATCCATACAGGTGCTGCACAACAATGTACCCTTGCTGGGCAGGGAAGGCCTGAAACTGACAGGGTCACAAAAAGAATGGCATATACCCGTGCAATTGGTGGCAGGTGAAAACGAAATCGTGTGTACAGCCACCAATACCGCTGGTACAAGCAGTTGGGGCAGTAGCCTGAAAACGGTGTACACCCCGGCTGAAAAAGAAAAAACCGCGCTGTACGTGGTTACCCTGGGAGTAAGTGAATATGCGGATACCAGCTGGAATCTGAAATATGCCGCCAAAGATGCCCGGGATCTGGCCACACTGCTGCCATCCTATGCAAAAAACCAGTATGACACCGTGTTTGTAATAACCCTGACGGATACAGCGGTAAATGCCCCTAACCTGAAAATGGTGCGGAACCGGATCATGCAATCCCGCAAAGAGGATGCAGTGGTGCTTACATTCGCCGGACATGGCATGCTGGATACAGGCCTGAATTATTACCTGGGGCTAACCGGTGTGGATTTTTCTGATCCTGCCAGGGGCGGTTTGCCTTATGAAGAACTGGAAAGCCTGCTGGACAGTATTCCTGCTTTGCACCGGGCTTTGCTCATTGATGCCTGCCACAGCGGAGAGGTGGACAAGGAAGAGTACAATGGCTGGGCCCAAAACGGAGTTGTGGGCCGCAAAGCAGGCCGGGGTGGCACATTGAAAGGAATAGTGGATGAAGAAAAAGCATCGGTTTCTGCACTTACATCAGACCTGTTTGCCGATTTACGGAAAGGTACCGGTGCCACAGTGATTGCGGCCAGCGGTGGCATGGAATATGCCATGGAAGGCGGAGATGTGGAGAACGGACTTTTCACCTGGTGTCTGAAGGAAGGCCTGAAATTGTCTGAAGCCGATGCCAACCGGGACGGGCAGGTCTGGCTGAGTGAATTACAGGAGTTTCTGGTAGAAGCGGTAGATAAAAAAAGCAACGGGCGTCAAAAACCCACTGCCCGCATCCAGAACCGGCAGGCAGACATCCGATTGAAATAAAAAGAGAAAAGGCAGTTTACCTTTCTGCCATTCTGATATAAAATGGGTATGAGCCCCGAAAAATGTTTGCAACAACTGCGGGAGGGACAGCACACTGCCGTTTTTCGCCGGTTGTATCATTTGCTGCCCGGGCTGCGTAAATGGCTGAAACAGCGCGGTGGAAGTGCGGATGAAGCAGAAGACCTGTTGCAGGAATCCCTGATCGTGCTCTACAGGCAAAGCCAGAATCCACAGTTCAACCTAACGGTGAAACCAGAGACATATGCATTTGCTGTGGCCAAAAACCTGTATGCAGCGGCTTGCAGAAAAAAAGGCATTCAGATAGAATTATCGGTGGAAGACCTGAATATAACCGATGCGGAAAACCTGGCAGAACTTCAGGAAAAAGAGACCCGGCTACAACACTTGTACAACAGTCTGCAAGCCATGGGTGAAACCTGCCGTGAATTATTGCTGCGGTTCTATTTCCGCAGGGAAAAAATGGCCTCTATTGCACAATCGCTGGGTTTCAGAAATGAGCAGGTGGCCAAAGCCATGAAATACAAATGCCTGGAAAAAGCCAGGGAAATTGTGCAACAGCAAACCTATAGCCATGAAACCTACTGAAACCATAGAAAAATACCTTCAGGGAAAATTGCTTCCCGGCGAAAAACTGATATTGGAAACCGAATTTCTGGCCAATCCACCCCTGCGTGAAGCAGCCGGGCAATGGAAAATGGCTCTGCAGGCTTTGCAAACCGGAGAACTGCAAAGGGATATCTCTCATGCCGCATGGCAATGGAAAATGCGGAGATTTTTGTCCATAGCAGGTTTGTGCTGTGCGCTGCTGATTGTTTCGCTTTTCACCTGGAAATGGAACCAACCAACCTCCGGGAATACAGTAAAAAAAGGCGAAATATCCGGCGTGACAGTGGTTAAGGACAGCACCATAAAAGAACCGAAAAGTGCCATGGCGGATCCTTCATTCAGACCAGCAGAACCGGCAATACCTGCTGCACATTATACGGCCAGGCCTGCTGCAGAAATTATCAGTCAGAAACCATTGAACATGCAGCCTGAAAATGAAATCCGGACTCATACCGCGCTACCGGCATCAACGCTGAATACACCCATGGATGGCGCTGAATTTCAGGGTTTTCAGGCATGGGCAGACAGGGATACAGTTCTACAGTGCAAGGGCGGACTGAAACTGTTGATTCCCGCCGGACTCTGTGCCGGTTCTGAAGGCCAACCTGTACATGGTCTTATTCAGTATCGGGTAAAAGAATATCTGAATTATTATGACATGCTCAAAGATGATATTACAACCATCAGCAACAAGGAACTGCTGCAGTCCGGCGGAAGTTGCTTTATTGAAGCAAGCCAGAATAACCGGGAATTGAAAGTAGCTGCCGGGAAACACTATACGCTGCAATTTCCGGCCATTGAAACCGATCATCGAATGATTGCATTTTACGGCGAAAGAGACAGTACAGGACTGCTGAACTGGCTCACCGGAAAAGAAACAAACAGGCCTGATACTCAAACCCGAATGCCGTCTTTTCCGGAAACAGCCGGCTTTACCGATGAACGATGTGAACGTATTGTTTTTGTGCCGGAAATAAAGGATTGTCCGGACCCGAAAACGATGGAAGTTTACCTCAGACAGTTCAACAATATGTCACCACGGATCAAACGCAAACTCATGCAGGATTCCCAGACACTACACCTGAAATTTCATACCACATTGGGTGGTCAATTGAGTGGGTTTGATTATATTTCTACGAAAAAGAAATTTAAAAATGCAGATCGGGCAGTGATGCGCTACAGAAACAAACTGGATACGGTTACCCTGAAAAATGTACAATCCCCGGGTCAGTTTATGGTTCACCTGAAACCTGTCATCCAATACACCGGTAGCCCATTTATAACTGCAACGGTCAAAGATACCATGGCAGAAAAAATCAACCAGATTGTGGCCAATCAATTTAACTATATCAATTGTGATTTTTTCAAATCGGGACCGAAAGTAAATATGCGTATTTCCGGTGTGGACAATGCCGAAAAGGTGTATATATTTTATTCCAATTTCAGGGCGGTCATGCGGGCAATTGTGTATGAAGAAATTGCGCAGGCAGCTGGCTGTGCAGCGCAGGAGCCTGCGCTGATTGTTGCATTCAGAAATGAAAAGGGACAACAGCAGATGTCAATAACCCGGACGAATACACAACACAGCGTGCAGGTTTCTGCCTGGGAGCTACTGAATACGGGGGTGTTAAAAAAGATGCTGGAAACGGATATGAAGCTCTTGTAAATCCGATTGACCCCCGATGGGGATGCGCACCGGTAATTGATTCAGATTGTTCTATGGCATTCAGGTCTGCCTGTTGTAAACCACTGCAAAATCCAATTATCGGAAAAAGATTAACTTTGTTGTTTACCCCACTCCAAACCATGTTCAGCTACAAACCCATTCTGCTGTATGTTCTTGCCTTTGTTGCAGCCCAATCCTTACAAGCCCGCACATTGCCTCCTGTGCCGGACGAACTCATTCAGCAGATGAAAACCGCGCTGTCACCGCTTTTTCAGGAAAACGAAGATTATGTATTTTCAGATTTACAGACAGAGTCGGTAGGCGAAGGTTATAAAATCAGCGGCAAAGCCACATTTTTTCAAATCAACCAGGTCAATCTGTCGGCCAGTTTTGTTTCTGCAGATGCCATGGCCCGCTTTGAACTGCAGTTTCCAGCCGGAAGCCAACTCTCTTCTGCATCGCAACAAAAAATGGCGAAACAGAACTTTGTAAACTGGATGCCTGCAGACATACAGAAACTGGTGAGCTTGCATTCTCTGTACCTGGAAATTGCCGATAAAAAAATAAGTACCGTGGGTATTCGCTTTGCTGCGCAGGAGGACTGGAAGCCGGCGACGGGCATATCTGTGAGTGACATTGCTGTGGATTTTAATCTGAACAATCCGGTGGGAGGAGTTTCCATTTCATCCACCCTTGCGGGTATTTTCAAATTGGGTGAAGCCCGGTTGAAAGCAGGTGCAACCTTGTCCAGCAAGCCGGAGGAATGTGTGATTACAGGCGATATCAGCACGCTGAGCCTGGGCAATGTACTTGGCACGCTGGGCATGACCAAAGCACCTGAATGGCCCGATGCTTTCTGGAATTTATCCATGAGCAGTGGTTCGTTTTCCATAGCACCCTATGCCAGAATTTTCAGTATGCAATCCAGCTCCGACTTCGGACAGGTGGAATTTTATATGAATGCTTCTGTCACTCCACTGGAATTTATGGTGGGAGTGTCGCCGCCGTCTGACTTTTCTTTTGCACGCATAGACCAGAATCTGTCTGTACTGGACAATGTGGGATTGAAAAATACAGCCATTGTACTGGCTTCTTCCACACAAAAAACAAGGCTGGGTTTGTTTAAAAAACTGGGGCAGGAAACAGAAGTGACACGCGGACTAACCTTATTGTCTTTGTACGATATATCTGCAGTAAGCAAAGAATTGCAAAATTTTATGGGAAAAAGTCAGCTGCTGCTGCGGGCCACCCTAAGCAATAATGTAGCCGATCTGAAACTGATGGCCTCGCTGGATGCCAGTATACCCATGGATGAAAAACGGAATGTGATTTTGAAAAATGTAAATTTCACCATCGCACCAAATCCGGCAAGTTTTACCATCAGTCTGGGTGGAAATATGGATGTAAAAACTGAAAAGAAAATATTGAATTTCAGTACACAAATCGGGGTGGATTTAACCAATCTGGAATTGGCGGTGCAAGGCATCATGCAAGGCACCTGGGACCGCCCGTTTGAAACCAACGGAGTGCAATTGTCCGACCTTGGAATCGGAGTCGGGGTGAGTTTCAAAACCACGCCTATCCCCATGCCCACCCTGCAGTTCAAGGGAAAACTGAAAGCAGGAAATCCGGCCAGTCCGGCATTTGCGGGTGATGTGATTTTTGCACTGGATCCTTCCAATCCCACACAATGTATGATTGATGCCGGTTTCAACCAGATACTGATGAGTGATGTGGTAAAACTGGTACAATATTCCAACCCGAAATTTCAGGTGCTGGATGACATTAAAAATACAGTAAACTCCATGGCAGTGACCGATGCACGCCTTACAATTGTGCCCGGAGTAACCGCTGTAACCGTTTTGGAAAACACATACGATCCGGGATTTCTGATTAAAGGAAAAAGCACCATAGACGGGTACACCACACAAATGCTGGTGGGCATTTCATCAGGCGGCATTAAAGCCGGGGCTTCCATGACCGGAATTGTATACACGCCCTATTTTTCTTTTACAGGTGCAATGGGAAAACCCGATCCATATTTCAATATGACACTGAGTACCGGAAATCCGAAATCCTCCAAAATTGCCTACAGCGGAAAAGCGACACTGCTGAAACTCACTGCGGAATCTGAAATGATGCTGAGTGATAATGGATTTGATTTGTATATGAACGGCAAAATATTTGACCAGTTTCAGGCAAAATTGCGTGTGGCTGCAGGTAGCACAAAAGACGGTCCGGGGTACAATGTGATGGCTACAATGGATTCAGATTTGCAAACCTATATCAGTGAAATTGCATCCGCCGAAATTGACCGGGCTACAAAGAATTCTCAGAAAGCTTTCAGAGAAGCACAGGCTACACTCACCCAAAAACAGACGGAGGTTTCCACATTGAATAACGATATAGAGAAGCAACGGAAAATTGTGCGGGAGGCCAGAGAAAAGGACTGTGCCAAATTTACCGAAGCGCAGGCGGATGTAAGGCGTGACCGCAGAAAGGTAAATAACCTGAAAGATGATATTGATGATAAGGAAGACAAGATAAAAAAACTGAAAAAAGAGATTGATAAAGATATCACCAAAGCGCCTGAGAACGGGGCGAAAATCACCAAACTGAAGGCGGAAGTGATAGGGCTGGAAACGGCTGTGGCCACAGCAAAGGGAGTTCTGAAAGCCTCGGAAAAGGTGCTTGAGGCGCTGGGTGATGGTTGCGACCAAACCCCGATAGATCTGGATCCGCGCATAGCCAGCCTGATAACTGCCCGGGAAACAGCAGATAAAAGTTTGCAGGCTGCCAAAGTTGTGGTTCAGGGAACCGGTGCCATTACCGGCGGATCATTGAAAGCCACCAAATACATCGTGGAAAAAGGCAGCACAGGTGTGGTGACCATCACTTATGCCTACTTTGAAAGCAAACTGAATGTGGCAGATGGCGGCATGGTGACCATGAAAGTAAAAGGCACCTATGCGGGTGAACCGCTTGACCGCAGTTTCACCATCAATCTGCCCAGTCCCAAAGCCACGGTAGAAGCATTTGCGAATGATTTGCTGAAGTGAAGTACTCGCCCTTGCGGGGTGTTGCGCTAGTATCCGGATTATTCTGTCGCCCTTTCAGGGCTCAATTTTGTGCTTCGCTATTGTTCCAATGGGCTAAAGTATGTCGCCCCTTCGGGGCTTCCTTTCCATGCGTAAATTTTTTCGCGGAGCCCTGAAAGGGCGGAATACCAAAGCATTCCGCATAGCGGGATGCTGCCATTACGTGCCGATTGCCAGCCCTGAAAGGGCGGCATCAATCCCATACAAAACGTTCATCATACTCCAAATCCTGAGATTTCAAAATGTCCAGAAATTCATCCTGAAAAGTAATTTTTTTGTGGTGTTCTTTTTGATTTAAAATGTACCGAAACACTTTCTCCTTTTCATCCGGATTCACCGAAAATGCCGCATATCCATTCTGCCAGGAAAAGTTTTCAAGAGATTTGTCTTTTGTTTTCATCCATTTTGAAGAATTGGATTTCAAAGTTTCCAATAATTTCATTAATGCCATTTTTTTTGAAAGCATACATAAAATGTGAACATGGTCGGTATAACCTCCTACAATAATGGGAAAACACTCCAGATTTTTACAAATTCCCCCAAGGTAGGCATGGAGCTGTTCTTCGAATGGCGAATAAATCAGGGGCTGTCTGTGTTTTGTGCTGAAAACAATGTGAATACAATTTTTTACCAATGATTGTCCCATACTTCAGCGTTTAATTTGTCCAATTATTTCCAGCGTTTTTTCAATATCTGATGCAGACACATCCAAATGTGTAACCATCCGGATCTGATCCGGCGAGATAGCGATGAGGGACACACCTGCATCTTTGAATTGCTGTGCAATAGCCGGGGCGGAACCGGCAGGCTTCACCCTGGCAATCACAATGTTTGTTTCGGTGGGAAATACCTCTGCCACCCAGCTGCAGGTTTGCAACGCCTGAGACAAATGCAGGGCGTGATTATGGTCTTGCTGCAGGCGTTCCACATTGTGTTTCAGCGAGTACAGTCCGGCTGCGGCCATAAAACCTGCCTGCCGCATACCGCCACCGAATACCTTGCGCACCCTGCGGGCCTGAAGGATAAAATCCTTATTCCCAAGCAACAGGCTACCTACAGGAGCTCCCAGTCCCTTGCTGAGGCAAATGCTGATGCTGTTGAAAAGACCTCCGTATTGTCCGGGTGATTCACTTTTGGCCACCAGCGCATTGAACAAGCGTGCACCATCCAGGTGCAGAGACATGCCGTTTTCATCACACACCCTGCGGATGGCAGTCATTTCATCCCAGTTATAACATGTGCCTCCTCCCCGGTTACTGGTGTTTTCAAGGCATACAAGTGTGCTGTGCGATTTGTGCACGTCTTCCGGATTAACGGCAGATGCCACCTGTTCAGCCGTAATCCGTCCGTGAATACCGGGCAGGGTGCGGGCCTGGGCACTGCTGTTGAAGGCGATGCCGCCACCCTCATAAATGTACACATGGGCCTGGCTCTCACATATCACCTCATCACCAGGTCGGGTATGGACCTTGATGGCAATCTGGTTGGTCATGGTGCCGCTGGGGCAATAAAGTGCGGCTTCCATGCCAAACAAATTTGCTGCAAAGTCTTCCAGTTCATTTACGGTAGGGTCTTCGCCAAAAACATCATCTCCCACAGGAGCAGAGAACATGGCTTGCAACATCGCGGGCGTGGGCCGGGTAAATGTGTCTGAACGCAGTTCAATCATAGGATGGAAATCGGGTTACAGATAGAAAGCCGGGCTTGAGGAGTCAACAGAAAGGCTGTCGGGGCCGCAGAAGCATGCCGGCAGTACAGGTCAGAAAAATTATTCACAGTCATATCCACATTTCAGGTACAAATATGTATCTTTGCAGCCCATTTTTAGAGGACCATGCATTTAACGGCTGAACAAAAGAAAGAAATCTTTGCCAAATTCGGAGGCAGTGAGAAGAACACCGGTAGCACTGAAGCACAGGTTGCCATGTTTACTGCACGTATCAACTATATCAGCGACCACCTGAAGGGTCAGCGCAAGGACAAGAGTGCCGAGCTGAGTCTGGTGAAGCTGGTAGGAAAACGTCGTGCCCTGCTGAATTACCTGGCCAAGGAAGACATTTTCAAATACCGCGCACTGATTAAGGAACTCGGTCTCCGCAAATAAACCGGCGGAGGGCGCAGGCCCTGAAACGATTTTACGATAGAAAAGCCCCGTTCACCCAACCGGTGATTCGGGGCTTTTTTGCTTTAAAAAACCTAAAAAATGAATATATATAAAACAACATTTGACACGGGCAACGGACAGATCATAGAGATCGAGACCGGCAAGCTGGCCCGTCAGGCACACGGCAGTTGTGTGGTAAAGGTGGGCAACACCATGATTCTTGCCACTGTGGTAAGTAATTACGATGCCAAAGAAGGTGTGGATTTTCTGCCACTGAGTGTAGATTACCAGGAGAAATTTGGTGCTGTAGGTCGCATCCCGGGCAGTTTTCACCGCAGGGAAGCCCGCCTCACCGATTATGAAATTCTCATCAGCCGACTGGTAGACCGCTGTCTGCGTCCGCTTTTCCCTGAAGATTACCATGCCGATACACAGGTAATTCTTACCCTCATCAGCAGCGACCAGAACATACTGCCCGACAGTTATGTGGGACTTGCAGCCAGCACGGCTCTTATGCTGAGTGACATTCCCTTTCTGGGCCCCATCAGCGAAGTGCGTGTAGCCCGCATCAACGGACAATTCATCGTGAACCCGACCGCAGAGCAACTGGAACAAAGCGATATCGATCTGCTGATGGGTGGTACCGCCCATGACATCAACATGGTGGAAGGCGAAATGAATGAGATTTCCGAATCGGAATTTCTGGAAGCCATGAAATTTGGCCATGAAGCCATCAAACTGCAATGCGCAGAGCAAATGAAGTTTCTGGAGCAGATGGGTGGTCGCAAGCCCGTGCGTGAATACAACCACGAAACCAATGACGAGGAACTGCGCCAGCGCGTAATTGCCGAGTGCAGTGCAGGTATACGCACCATTGCTGAAAGTGGAAAAGGCAAGAACGAACGCCGCGAAGCGGGTAAGGCTCTGCTGGAAGAATACCTGAAACAATTTGAAGGTGCAGAAGATGCTGCGCTAAAAATTTCACTGACCAAAAAGTATTTTCACGAAGCAGAATACCATGTGATGCGTGCCATGATCCTGGACAGCGGAAAACGTCTGGACGGACGCAGCACCACACAGGTCCGCCCCATATGGACAGAAGTGGGATATCTTCCCGCAGCCCATGGCAGTGCTGTGTTTACCCGCGGTGAAACGCAATCTCTGACCACAGTGACGCTGGGGAGTAAAATGGACGAGCAACTGCTGGATGCGCCCATGTTGTATGGTTACAACCGCTTCATGCTTCATTACAATTTCCCTGCCTTCAGTACCGGAGAAGTAAAACCCAACCGTGGTCCCGGAAGGCGCGAAATAGGCCATGGAAACCTGGCTCTGCGCGGCCTTAAGAAAATGGTACCGGACAATATTCCTTACGTTCTCCGCATTGTAAGCGATGTACTTGAAAGCAATGGCAGCAGCAGCATGGCTACTGTTTGTGCAGGTAGTATGGCGCTGATGGATGCCGGTATAGGAATCCGCAAGGCAGTGGGTGGTATTGCCATGGGTATGATTACCAATGAAGATGCGAGCAAATACAGCATTCTTTCAGACATTCTGGGAGATGAAGACCACCTGGGTGATATGGATTTTAAGGTGGTGGGAACCAAAGACGGGATCACAGCCTGCCAGATGGACATCAAAATCAACGGACTGAAATGGGATATGGTGGCCCAGGCGCTGGAACAAGCCAAAGCGGGCCGACTGCACATCATTGGTGAGATGGACAAAACCATCACCCAACCGAATGCAGACATGAAACCCCATGCACCCCGTATAGAGGTAATCGAAATCGAGAAAGAATTCATCGGTGCGGTAATAGGCCCAGGTGGCAAAGTAGTGCAGGACATACAGGCACGCAGCGGAGCCAAAGTAGCCATAGAAGAACGCGATGGCAAAGGTTTTGTGGAGATATTCAGCGCAGACAAGAACAGCATGGATATGGCCAGCAGCATGATTCGCGCCATAGTGGCTGTGCCTGAAGAAGGTGCCACCTACCATGGAGTGGTTAAAACCATTATGGATTTCGGTGCATTTGTGGAGTTCATGCCCGGCAAAGACGGTCTTGTACACATCAGTGAGATTGCCTGGGAACGCCTGCCTACGATGGAAGGTGTGTTGAAAGAAGGCGATAAGGTGGATGTGAAACTGATAGAAATAGACAAGAAAACCGGCAAGGCCCGGTTGAGTATAAAAGCGCTGTTACCCAAGCCGGAAGGATATGTAGAACGCGAACCCCGTCCGGATCGTGGTCCCCGTCCCGACCGTGGTGACCGTGGCGACCGCGGACCCCGCAGGGAAAACCGCGATGACCGTGGTCCCCGCAGGGATTAACTCACTGGTATTCATAAAAAAAGAGGGCTACAACGCCCTCTTTTTTTTTAGTGTTTGCGAATCAGTCAGATCCGGGAATGACAACCCCTGCAATACACAAGAAATTATGCATTTGAATGTAAGGCTACACTGTTGCCTTCAGAGTCTGTGATAAAAGCCATAAACCCATTTTGCCCGATGGATGTTTTGGGCATGGAAATGAATCCACCAGCTGCCTGCACCCTGTCCAGAACCAACTGCAAGTCGGGGTTTGCATTCAGATACACAATGGAACCTGTGTTTCCCGGGGTGTGCATGGGACTTTGAGCCAAACCACCCGAAATTTTTCCCTGCATGGGGTCAAATGGAAACATGGCATATTGCATTCCATCCATTTCCATTTTCTGCATTTCAATTTCAAAAATATGTTCGTAGAACTTTTTTGCCCTCACCAAATCGGTTACCGGGATTTCGAACCAATTGATCGCATTGGTATGTGTACTCATTTTCTCACTCATAGGAATTTTGTCTGTTTTGGTTTGTTCAATAACAAAGTTAAGCAATCTCTGTGGCATTTCCTGTGCAGTGCAAACAAGACACAAAGTGATGATCATAAGACGGATAGAAAAATCCCGAATCATTGCAAAACCGCTGAGATCCTTAACGGGATAATCCACCGTCATCATTCAGGTTGCTTCATCTGGCCCGCAGTTTGTATCCAATCCGGTATGATAAGAACATACTGCACCCTATTCATGCTGCTCGGCATTTCCCTCCATGGCAGCGCCGGGCCGGGCCGGCCAGGAAACAAACCTTCCGTTCACACAGGAAGAACGAAACAGGCTCTGGTACGCAACTTCAGCGCTGCGGTGCGTGTAACTCAAAACAGAATACAGCAGGGGGACGTGGTAATTGGCTATCTGCAATCAAATACCCGCATCGAAAACGGGCATATCATCACTTCCAAATCAGTCCTTAATCCGCAGGGAATGCTGCTGGCCAGTGCCAGAAATCATGGGGTTACAGATCATAACTGGGAAGTGTTTATGTACCGGGACCGGACTTCACACAGCATTTCCTCTTCACTGGGGCATGATGATGAGGATCTTACAAGCTATCTTGTGCGACTCGGGTATTTGTGACAATCCAATCACCTCATCTGAATTTGTCATAACCAATAAATGCTGTGAAAATGGCTGGTGCAATGAACGGATTATTGGCCTTGCAGAGTTACTGACTTATTATATCTGAATACTTGCCACAGACAAACGCACCAAACGACAATACAGGGGAAGACTTTCAGTTGCCATTGCTCCACAATGAGGTGGCGCAAAGCACGCGGGTACAGGTCTGATGGGCCAAAGCACGTGAAAAGAATAACAGGCAGCAATAGCAGGATATGCCAGTTTTTGCGGATTGGTTGCGCAAAATACCAGAGCAAAACACCGGCAACGGCAATAACAAAAGTGGCACTTTCTGCCATATGATTGAAAATGACCAGCCAAATGCACCAGGAAGCGGCGTATAATGTCCGGAAAAACGGATAGTCAAAACGGCGCCAGAAAAGCAGAGGGAGCAATTGAAGCAGGAGTCCGCCAACAACAATATAGTTTTTGGGAGGCTGCAGGTGAAACCAACTCTGCAACCAGCCCATCACAGAATACTTAACAAACTGACCATGATCACCCGCCAAAAGATGGAAATACGCGGCATACTGTTCTGACAAACCCTGTAAACCGGTAACGGGCAGTGGTAAGGCCAGCAAAGCTGCAAAGACAAGCAACGCAGGAAGGATGGTTTTCCAGCGCTGTGGATACAGGAGTACCATGGCAAAAAACAGGATACCGAAAATTTTGATAAAAACTGTGAGCCAGATGAGTATAACCGGCAACCAGATTTTTCCTTTTTCCAGCCCTGCCAAAGCGAGAAGCAGCAATGCAACTATCAATGCATTGCACTGACTGTTAATGGTGCTGGTAATCAATTCCTGCAGCAGCAACAAACCGAAGCCGGCTTTTTGCCAGTAGTTCAATAAGGGCAGTTTGCGTATAGCCAAAACCAGCACCCAGGCATTGAGTATATTCCACAACGCCAATCCCAGCCAAACCGGTAAGGCCGCGAACGGGGCAAAAAGCAGGGCAAAGCTTGGCGAGTATTTGAATAAATCAAATTGTTCTGCCGGGTATTCAAAATAGAGAGTTTCCCCGTGCAGCAGGTGCCAGAATGCATTGCGGAAGATGATGAAATTGTTATAATGCGTGTAATGGTCGCCCGGAGCAAAAAGATTGCCCTGTGGCAAAAACAGGTTGCGCAGTGTGATGGCAATTGCGGCCAAACCGAAAAGCACCCAAAGAAACAAGGGATGCTGTAACCAGGTCTTCCACTTCTGCATGCAGGCAAATGTACTGCGGAAAAAAATGAAATGATAAAGGCCCGAAATGGCAAATCTGACACCTGTTTATCACACCAATGTAAATTCTGATATACCATAACTACATCGCTTCACAGGAAGGTCATAATTACGTCATGCCCTTGCAATGTCGCTGGGTGCTGCGCACCTTTGAGGCAGTTCTTTTTTTGACACTCATTTTATATGAAAAATTATACAATTCTATTCTTAGGTTTTTTCTTTTGTTATCATGTGCACTCCCAAGACCGCACGGTAGGTCTGCAGGTGAGCACAAAAGGCCAGTCGGGAAATTATGTGTTGTTCTCACCTTTGTACAGCACAGAAACCTATTTAATTGATGTTTGTGGCAAGCAAATCCGCACATGGAGCAGTCAGTACCCTCCCGGCGTGGCGCTGAGCTTGCTTAAAGACGGCAGTCTGTTGCGCGCCGGCAGCGTAGGCAACACGAAATTCGGTTCAGGCCAGGGTGGCATTATCGAAAGGTACAACTGGGATTTGAGTTTGCGCTGGAGCTGGCAACTCAGCGACAGCACGCAGGTATTGCACCACGACATTAAACCCATGCCAAACGGGCATTATCTTGCCATTGTATGGGAAGCCCACACCCGGGCCGATGCCATTGCCAATGGAAGGGTAACCAGTTTTCCGAATGTACCGGTATGGAGTGAACGCATTATAGAAATTGCACCGGTTGGCAAAGACAGCGCCACCATTGTATGGGAATGGCGCGCATGGGATCATATGATGCAGGACAAAGACCCGGCAAAACCAAACTACAAAGTGGTAAAAGAGCATCCTGAACTGATTAACATCAACTATTACCCTGCCGCCACGCCCAGAGACTGGTTTCACATCAACGGTGTTGATTACAATCCGGTGCTGGACCAGATCGTACTGAGTGTGCACAGTCTGAACGAATTCTGGATTATTGACCACAGCTCCACCACCGCCCAGGCAAAGGGACATACAGGCGGGCTGCGCGGCAAAGGCGGCGATCTGCTCTACCGATGGGGCAATCCTGCCACATATAGCCGTGGCACCACCGCAGACCAGAAATTATTCGGACAGCACCATGTGCATTGGGTTCCGGACTCGCTGAAATACGGGGGTAAACTCATGCTGTTCAACAACGGTTATAACCGCCCGGGATCTGAAACCTACTCCTCTATTGAGGTGATTACTCCTCCTCTGGATGATTTTGGTTCATATGGAAGAGATACTGGTGCTGCCTTTGGACCGGCAAATCCCATCATTGCTTATACTGCCCCGAAAAAATCCGATTTCTACAGCGCATTTATATCCGGAGTATACAGTTTGTACAATGGCAATATGCTCATCACAGAAGGAAACAATGGTCGACTATTTGAGGTAGACAGTACCGGACAAATCGTATGGCAGTATCAGAATCCCGATGCAGGAACCACTCTGTACAAACAAGGAGAAACCCCCTTATCCACCCAGGTTTTCAGGGCTGAAAGTTACCGTGCAAATTTTGCAGGGTTTACCGGCAAAAAGCTGATTCCAAATGGAGAAATTGAAGGCCAACCCTTGCCTACCAGCATTTGCTACAAAGCACAAAACAACCATGTGACCGAGTACAAAGCAGACCTGAATGCTGCATGGCCAAATCCCGCGAACGATGTACTGTATGTGCCGGGCCAAAGTGCAGCTGATCTGTACGACATGCAAGGCAGACTTGTGCAGGCAGGCCTTAAAGGAAACGTGAAGGTGAGTCATTTGCAGGATGGGTGCTACCTGTTACTGAACAATACGGGCATGAAAACCCGGGTTGTGATTCAGCACTAAGCTGCTTTCCTTTGCCGCGCGGATTTTCTTGCCGCTGATGCAATGCCCGGTGCCATTACTGCACAGTTTTCGATTTACGCAAGCCAAGCAGAGCCCAAGTGGCAACAAGTACAAATGGGACTGCACAAAGTACGATCTGCCCATTTGCCGCCAATATGCCCACAAACAGGATAAACAGGATAAGCACCGCGAGTCCGCCAACCCCTGCAATTGTGAGCCAACGCGATGGCCTGGACTGAAAGAGGGTAATCAACAACAAAATCTGACCCAATAACGGAATGAGGGTAAATGGGTGTGCGGCTTCCGAGGGTGAGGTCCAGAGGGTACGGAGTACTTCACTTTCGGCCTGAAACAACCAGGAATGATAACCACCACCCCACTCCAGGTAAACAAAGAGAGAGGCTACAAGGCAAGCCAGGTTTTTTATTTTTTGCGACATGGTCTGCAAATAGAATTGAATCTCAGTATGTCAGATACCCATGTTCGACCATCGGCAGCATTTGGTCTGCGAAACGGTTTGAGCAGTGCCTTGACAAAGAAACCCATTTATTCCGAATTCTGAGATGCGCGCTTTTGATACCCGCGGATGAGTGCAATCTGCCCCAGATGGTAATGGGTATGCTCTATGAGCCCCAGCAGGTTCCGCTGCCAGGTGCCGTATTCCGTATCTGTAAAGACGGTTTCCAACCGGGCATCGTTCATTTTCTCAACCAAATCTGCCCACTGCTTTGCCTCAATCCACATTTGTCCGAGCAGGGTTTCCCAATCCGCAGGTGTGCCCAGGTTATCTATTTTCCAACTATCTATATCACTGGCATGTAGTTCTTTATTATTCATTACATCCAGCTGTACTTTAATATAATAGTGTATATGGCAGGTCAATGCCGCAATGGAATTTGCAGAGAAAGGAGTCAAAGACATGGCCTCCTGAAAGGAAATGCCATCCAATTGCTGTTTCAGGTTGCTGCAGGTCCAGTTGCCACCGAAATAAACCTGACGAAGGTGTTGTGCCAATTGTGAGGTGTAAGACATAGATATGCAAAATTGCCATTTTGCCCCCTGATTTCTGCATGTATTTTTGAACCGTGAAGAAAACCTTATTTGTTTTTATTTCAGGCATTTACTCCCTGATGCTGCATGGCCAGACAGACACACTTGCCATTGACACGGCCAGCGTGCTCACGGGCAGGAATTATATAAAACCCTTTGCCAGCAGCAGAATGTACACCCATATTTCACCGAAGGAACTGAGCAATGCACCCGTGCAATCTGTCCAGGATTATCTGGATTACCTGCCATCTCTGGATATGCGGCAGCGCGGTGCCATGGGCGTGCAGGGAGATTTGAGCATACGGGGAGCAGGTTATGAACAAACCCTGGTGTTGCTGGATGGTGTTCCGCTGGCTGATCCGCAAACCGGGCACCATAGCCTGAATTTGTTACTGCCACCTGAAATGTATGGCAGTGTGCAGGTGTTAAACAGCGGTGCTTCGCGCCTGTTTGGTCCCAAAGCCATGGCAGGTGCAGTGCTTTTTCAAACGGCCCCAGCAGAGAAAGAGAGTTTGTTTGCCACCGCAAATGCCGGTGAATATGGCTTTTACCGCCTGGCTGCGGGATATACAGCCGTGGCTGCGGGTTTCAGTGCCACCCTGGCCTTGCAGAGCAGCGGCAGCGACGGCTACCAGCCAAACACGGATTTCAGGCAGCAAAGCATGTTCAGCAAACTGCAGTACCGCTTTAAAAAAGGAAAAGTGTGGCTGAATTACATGGCTGAATCCCGGGCCTTCGGAGCACAGAATTTTTACACCGCCACCTATCCCACCCAATTTGAAAAAATATCCGGATCTATGGCTGCATTGCACTGGGAACTGGAACCCGGAAAATGGAAGGTGCGCGGAAACGCATACGTGCGCATGCACCAGGACCGGTTTGAATTGTACCGGCAGGATGCAGATTACTATGTGCGCAAAGGTACCCGCTATATCATGGGAACAGACACAGTGCCAGCCTGGTACACAGGACACAATTACCACCAGACAAGGGTGGCCGGTGCCATGGCAAATGCGAGCCGTTCCTTGCGCAAACACACCATTTCCCTTGGGGCAGAATGGAGACAGGAACAAGTGGTAAGCAACCTGCTGGGCGAGCCCAAAACCCCGGTATTGGTTCCGTTTGGCTCAGACAGTGCCATGTTTACCCGCGAAACCAGCCGGGTGGTGAGCAACGTGTATGCAGAGGACTATTTCCAATGGAAAAACTGGATACTGAGTGGGGGTATTTTGTTCAGCCACAGCAAAGCTTATGGTATGCAATGGATGCCGGGCGTGGAAGTGGCCTGGCAGGTAAAACCGGCGTTGAAGTTGTTTGCACTTTTCAACAGGGGCTACCGGCTTCCCACCTATACCGATTTGTACTATGTGCGCGGCGGAGCCGTGGGGAGCAAAGATTTAAAACCCGAAGTAGCCAACAGTTGGGAACTCGGTGCTGCCATGAAAAGACAACAATGGAGATTTCAGGCAGCCCTGTTCGCCCGTGACGCGGATAAACTCATAGACTGGGTTCGCCTGAACGGCAGTATGACCACTACGGCTACAAACCTTACCCGTGTGCTTTTTTACGGTGCAGACGGATCTGTGCAATGGGTGCCAAAGGGCGAAGCCGGAAAAACCCTTAAAAATGTAACACTGGGCGCACTTGTGATGCAAGCCAGTAAGGCAAGTACAGATTTCGAAAGCAATTATGCACTGGATTTTGTTTCCTCGCGTATAACCGCCGCCGCCACGCTGGCTGTTACGGAAAAAACGATGGTTCAATGTATGCTTTACCGCCAGGAAAGACTGGGGGGTTATTTTTCACCCGGCAGCAGCAGCGAAACCCCATACCCTGTCGTTTACAGTGCTGATGTGAAGGCTATGCTCACGGCCGGCAGTCTCAGATTTTATGCAGAAGTGGCCAATTTGTTCAACAGCCGGATCACAGACATTGGCAACATACAGCTCCCCGGCAGGTGGATTCGCGGAGGTGTAACCCTTCAATTGTAAGCAGACCGGCGGCAAGGGCAATCCGGGTGGATTTTTACTGTTTATTCCGGAAATCCCAACCTTTTTCCGTATTACTCCGTCCTTATGGACTGAATGAACCGATTATTGATTGTCACAACAGCGTTATTGCTTTGTTTCTGTCATGCCAAAGCGCAGCAAAAGACATACACTGTAAGTGGTTACATGCTCGACAAGCAAACCGGCCAACCCATACTGGGCGGACAGATTAACGTGCAAAACAGCACGGCAAGTGTGATTGCAAACAGTTACGGATTTTACAGCATCACGCTGGACAGCGGCTGGCATGTACTGGAATCCCAGCAGGCTGGGTACGACAGGGATACAATGCGCATATGGCTGGGAAAAGACGAAACAAGGAACATACTCCTCACCAAAACACCTTATACAATAGGTGAAGCAACGGTCATTGCCCGCCGCAATGTGCAGGAAGTAAAGAGCACACGCATTTCCGTTATTAATCTTAAACCGGCAGATATCCGGAATATTCCCACCATTGGCGGCGAGCTGGACATCATCAAAGTAGCACAATTGCTGCCCGGTATACAAAAGGGAGCCGAAGGCCAATCCGGATTTCAGGTGCGTGGCGGCGACCCGGACCAGAACCTCATATTGCTGGATGAAGCCACCGTATACAACATCAGCCATCTGTTTGGTTTCTTCAGTGTATTTATCCCCGAAGCCATAGAAGATATGGATATTTACAAAGGCGGCTTTCCTGCTGAATACGGTGGCCGGCTGAGTTCCATACTGGATATACGCATGAAAGACGGCAACCGGCAACGGCTGGCCGGCAGCGGCGGCATAGGCATTCTTTCTTCAAGGCTTACCCTGGAAGGGCCCATTGTAAAGGACAAAGCTTCTTTCATTCTTTCAGGCCGCCGCACGTACATTGACAGGGTTTTTAAACTGGCAGGACTTACACTGCCCTATTATTTTTATGATATGAATGCCCGATTAAACTGGACGGTTGACAAAAAAAATAAATTGTTTTATTCCTTTTATCTGGGCAATGATGTGCTGAAAGAAAACAGTGAACAAAGAACAGACAGCGGCGATGTATTGCAGGTAAAATTCGGGTTTCAACTGGGCAATATTACCAACACCCTTCGCTGGAATCATATATTCAATCCAAAACTTTTTTGCAACACCAGCTTCATCAATACCCGCTTCAGGTATTACGTTTCCGGTGAATTCGGAGACAATTCGATTTTTATTGGTTCCAGAATTTACGATTATGGAATCAAGAGTGATTTTACCTGGTATAAAAAACCCGGTAATACAATAAAATACGGTATAAGTGCCATCAACCACACATTCAAACCCAACGTAATCAGTGCAAAAGGGGTGATAGAGGAACTGCTGAAAGACAGTGCCGGCAAAGTGATCAATACACAAGAAACTGGCGTTTATCTGCGCAGTGAAAAACAAATAAAACCCGGATTTAAAATCAATTACGGAGCCCGTATTTCTGCTTGTTTTACCGAGGGTAAATTGTATGCCGGACTGGAACCCAGGGTGGCTGCAGTGTACGAAACCGGAAAATACAGTGCCATCAAATTCGGATATGCGCGCATGAAACAATATCTGCATCTGGTAAGCAGCAGCAGTGTGAGTTTGCCCACCGACCTCTGGTATCCGGTTACGCGCAACATTAAACCACAGCGCAGCGACCAGTGGACCCTGGGCTACCAGCATGCGTTTCGCAAACCGGATTTTCTATTCAGTGCAGAAGTGTATTACAAAACCATGCAAAACACCACCGAATACAGGGAGGGCGCAGTGCTGATACTGAACAACAATTACGAAAATGAATTGCTGCAGGGAAATGGCCGGGCATATGGTGCAGAGTTTTTATTGAAACGGGACAAAGGAAAACTGAACGGATGGATAGGCTATACCCTGAGTTACAGCGACCGGCATTTTACAACGCTGAATGGTGGCAACCGTTTCCCGGCAAAATATGACCGCAGACACAGTTTCTCACTGGTAGCAAACTATGTGCTCAGCAAACGCTGGGACCTGGGGTTGGTGTGGGTATACAACAGTGGCTCGCGGTTCACTGCCCAGACCGGAAAGTATTTCATGCCCAATCCTTCCCTCACCGGGGTGGATGTGGTGCCCGTATACAGCAGCAGAAATGCAGTGCGCATGTCGGCCTCACACCGTCTGGATCTGAACCTGGTGCTGAAGTGCAGACAGACAAAAAAATTCAAAACCGAATGGGTATTCAGTGCCTACAATACCTATAACAGGGCAGAACCCTACCGCGTGCGCATTGTGGCAGACAAAACCACAGGCGCCCTGAAGTATGAGCAGCCCGGTCTGTTTGGTACCCTATGTTCCATCGCATACAATTTCAGATTCTGATGAAAAATATACTTGTTGCCATACCCTGCATTTTAGGTCTGTTCATTACAGGTTGCCGTCCGGAACCCATACCCATAAAAATCCCCCAGGCCGATGGCAAACTGGTGGTTTCCTCGCAGATAATCCCAAATACAACTTTGCTCATCAGTCTGTCACGCAGTTTTAATGCCCTTACCCCCACCGATACCAATCCCGGTCAAAACCTGCTGGAACAAATACTGGTGGCCCACGCAAGGGTTACGGTAGAACACGGGGGCATAACCGATACACTGCTGCGCGTGGCTCCCGGTTTTTATGGCAGCATTACCACACCTCTTATGGCCAACCAAACGTATACCTTGCATGTGTATGACAGCAGCAGCGGAAAATCCGTAACGGCCCAAACAACCATGCAAACCCGTCTTACGCTTGATACCGCCTGGGTGGAACGGCGCATCAGCGGACGGGATACGCAACGCTGGCTGCACTATGCGTTCACCGACCCGGCGGGTGTGAATTTTTATATGCTGAACACCTACCGTAACACTTCTTTTTTTACCAATGTGATTTCCAATCCCGCCCGGGTTTTTAACCTCATGAGCAATGCCGATGTAAACACCATCCCTATCACCGATGGGTTGTTTAAACCCGGCAGGCATGAAGAAAGTATGAATCTGGGCAATTACGCTGCCGGAGATACACTTACCTTAACCCTTAGCCACATAGACCAAACCTACTATACCTATCTTGTGCAAAAACAGCGTGCGGCCAGAAATGGTTTGGGGGCATTCTTTGGTGAACCGGTAAACTACAGCAGCAATGTGCGGGGAGGGTATGGATTCTTTACCGCCCACTGGCCCGATGTACGAACCCTGATTATCAAAGAATAAAGGCGGCGGAAAGAGTTACCAGCAGGGTACTCAGCACATTTACTGCATCATTGCTCACCCGCACATTTCCACTCAGTAGCAAGGCATCGGTTGCGGGCGTATCGGACAAGGCACCATTGGGATACACATACCTGGCCTGCAGTGCTGAACCCAACAGACTATCCATCAAAGAGCCGGCAAAACCCAGCAACGCAATTTTCCAAGCAGGTTCCCAGCTGCCGCTGAAAATGGCGATGACCGACGCACCGGCAAGGGCTGCCAGCATACCCGGTAAACTCACAGCGCCTGAAATACCAGGAGGCAGTTTTTTCCAGCGCAGCAGGTCTATGGGTTTGTGGCCCAGCCGCACACCCAACTCACTGCTCCATGTATCGGCATTGCAGCAGGCTACAGAAACCAGATACAACCATATCCACTTCTCATCGGGCCAGATGCAATGAATATGTGCCAATATCCATGCGGTGATAGAGTTTGCAAAAACCTGTTTGCTGTCGCGGGCCTGGCCTGCCTTTTCATCGGTGGCCTTTCTGCCCGGTAATTTACCCAGCAAAGACCCAGACACAAAAAACAGCAGCATGGGCCACACACTGAAGTGACCGATGGATACGATACCGATACCCACCAAAACTGCAGCAAGTGCGCCTGACCAGCTTAACAAATGCAAACGCACTGCAAGAAGGGCTCCTCCAGTAAAAACCAAAATGAACAGCAGCAGATAGAACACATTTACCGGAACCGGTGCATGAAAAACAGCCCAAAGCAGAAAAGCCGAAGAAATCGGCACCCATAGATTGTCCCGCCCATTGCTGCCAATCAGTTCTGTGCCCGCCGTAACCAGTGTTACCGACAGCGCCATTACAAGATATTCTGTCCAGGACTGCCCGGTGCCGTATCCAAAAAAACCAAGGAAAAAAAACCATAAAAAACCAACGACAATAAAGGCCATGGCTCCGGTTATGGATTTGGTATCGCCGGTAAGAATAAAAAACCGAGGGGCATATTTCTCACCGATAATGGTCGCAGCAGCGTCGGCAAGGGCCATGAGTCCCATAGGGGCTACAATCAGGAAACGATCGTGAGGAAACAGGGCCAACAGCACCAGAAACGAAATGGGAAAATACAGAATGCCCCAACTCTTGCGGCCATCGATGCTGAAATAGTTCCGGCCTACAACCAGGTATAACAGAAACAACTCTGCAAGCAACACCAAAAGCATGAGAAACTGTACGTTTTGCACCACCGCAGCGGCTACACAACACAGCCCTATGGCAAATATGTGCAGGAATTTCCGGGCCAGCATCAGCGGCAAGCGGCCCAAAATACTGAGCCTCTCCAAATAGTACGCCACCCCCGCTGTAGCCAGGCACATCGTGAGCAACAGAACCGTATCCGCGCTGGGAATAGGATCAAACAAACAAATACCCCTCCGATTGCGAAGGTAATGGAATATTTGAAAAAACCGGTTATTTTAAAGGTTAACTCACTGGCTGTGAGTATGAAATGCGTCTTTTCACAATGCTGTAAAAACAGCAAAGCCGAATCTTACGACCCGGCTCTGCTGGCTATGAAAACTTAATCTACCCCACATGAATAACGAAACAGTAACCAAAAGGTTTTACTTCCATTGTAATTTTTCTGTAAGCCGCAGAAGAAGCAGCCTACCTTTGCCGGCAGTATGCAGGATTTGCTTGCACTCAATCATTATTTCCGCCGGTATTCCGGTGCTATGTGGGCCGGTATCGTTTGCATTGTCCTGAGCAATATAGCCGGTGTCTATGTTCCGGTATTTGTGCGTCAGGGAATAGACGATTCTGTTTATCTGGTGCAGATGGCCGGGGATTTGGGACACAATCAACTCGCAGGAACCATATTTACCGGCGCACTCTGGTTTGGGTTGCTGGTGGTGGCAGCATCGGCTGTAAAAGGCGTCTTTATGTACCTTATGCGGCAGTACATCGTTGTTGTATCCAGAAAGGTGGAATACGACCTTAAAAACGACATATACGCCCACTACCAGAAACTAAGTACCGGTTTTTACCGCCGCAACTATACCGGCGATATGATGGCGCGCATTGGCGAAGATGTAAGCAATGTGCGCATGTACGTAGGTCCGGCCATTATGTATTTTGTGAATATCATCTTCACATTCATCACAGTGGTGTTTCAAATGCTGCGCACCAGCCCGTCCATGACCCTGTGGGTGCTGCTGCCCCTTCCCGTTCTCAGTTATTCCATTTATGTGGTGAGCAAAATCATAAACCGGCGCAATACGGCCATACAAACCCAGCTGAGTACCCTCACCACACAGGCACAGGAAACCTTTGCCGGTATACGTGTGATCAAATCTTTCGGTGCCGGAAAATGGTTCAATCTGCACTTCAACCAGGCCGGCAAAGAATACCACCGGCTGAATATGCGGCTGGCACTGGTAAACAGTCTGTTTTTTCCGCTGATGATGCTGCTGGTAGGACTGAGTATGCTGATTGTGCTGTATCTGGGTGGAATACAGGCAGCCCATGGACGTTTCACCACCGGTAACATAGCAGAGTTTGTCATTTATCTGAACATGCTCATCTGGCCCGTGGCCAGTCTGGGCTGGACCACCGCCCTTGTGCAAAAAGCAGCTGCCAGCCAAAAACGCATCAATGAATTTTTAGACACAGAAAAAGAGCCCGTGCATACAGGAACTGCACCATTTACTTTTGAGCAAAGTATACAATTTTCAAATGTGAATTTCACTTATCCCGGCAGCAGCAAACCCGCACTGGATGGCATTTCTATTGAACTGAAAAAAGGCAAAATACTTGGGATAACCGGACGTACCGGTTCCGGAAAAAGCACCATCGCACAATTGCTGATGCGGCAATACGAAGCCGGCTCCGGAAAAATCCTGATTGATGGAAAACCTCTGCAGGAGATGGACATGTACGATTTTCGCAGGCATGTTTCCTACATTCCGCAGGATGTATTTCTTTTCAGTGAAACCATCGCAGAAAATATTGCATTCGGGCTGGAAGAAGGTACCGCCACACGCGGACAGATACTGGCAGCAGCCACAGCAGCCGGCCTTACCCGTGATATAGATGCCATGCCACAGGGGCTGGACACCATGCTTGGCGAAAGGGGTGTAACCCTGAGTGGCGGACAAAAACAAAGGGTAAGCATTGCCCGGGCTCTGATACGGCAAGCCGGACTCTACGTTTTCGACGATTGTCTGAGTGCGGTGGATGCCCGCACAGAACAGGAAATTATCCGGCATTTTGTGCAATCCCTGCATGGAAAAACCGCTATCATCATCAGCCACAGACTGGCACCACTGGCTTTTGCAGACGAAATACTGGTGGTGCAAAACGGCAGAATTGCAGAACAGGGAACCCATCAGGATTTGCTTGCAGCCGGAGGAGAATATGCCAATCTGTACAAAATGCAGATGCATGAAAACACGGCTGCTGTTCCTGCAGAATAACATCCGCGCACTGTCAGATTTTACTGACAATGGGTGTGATTTGTCATAATATTCTATTTTTGTATTTCCACGTACAAAATCATTGAGATGAATGAGGATCACAAATCCACGCAGGAGGAGATTTTCTCCAAGCGGATACGCGCCGGAAAACGCACGTATTTCTTCGATGTGAAAGCCACACGCAACAGCGATTATTATGTGACAATCACAGAAAGCCAGCGCAGCAAAGCCGACGATGGCAATTATGTAAAATCAAAAATTCACCTGTACAAGGAGGATTTTCACAAGTTTACCGATGCGCTTTCTGAAACCATCAGCCATGTAAAGAGCAATCTGCTGCCCGAATACAATTTTGACGAGTACACAAAACAGGGCGAAGAAGCAGAAAACAGCTATTAAGGCGCAGTGTCGGGTGAATGCCCGCCAATTCCGTATTTTTGCAGCATGCTGAAAAAAGTGGCCATTTTTGGCCTGAGCATGGGTTCTGCGGCTACAGCCATGCATCTGATTTATTTCTTCAACCGGCTGTATGACCAACAGAGCTGGGCGGCCGTACTCCCACTGCTGGGCAATATGGTTTTCTCCGGCCTGGCCGTGTTCCTGTTTATCAAAAGTCTGGTGCGCGACAGCGAAACCCCTCCCAATATGGGTAAAACCCTCTTTGGTGGTCTGCTTACCGCACTGCTGGTAGCACTGTGCACTGTAGGCGGACTGCAGTATGTGCTCAAAAACAGGCCCGAAATCATTCAGGATTTCAAAACGGTAACCATGGCGAATCAGAAAATGCTGATTGAAAAGAATTTCCCTGCAGCAGAGCAACCCGCCAAAATGAAAGAAGCGGAACAAATCCTTACCAAAGAACTGGACATTTCCTCCCTTTCTTTTTCACAGATACAAATGTGCCTGAGTACCGGTGTGGTTGTAGCTCTGGTTATGTTTGTGCGGCGTATGCGACGGTCATGAAAAAGATTGCCGGCAGAATCTGGGTCATATGGTCCGGGCTGTGGTTCAGCCTCATCTTCCTGGTGATGTACCCCTTGTTCCGCATCTGGTTTTCGCACCCCAGCCTGTACCGCATTCTGCATTTTCACCGCCGTATCTGGGGAGTGCTTACCTGCATTCCGGCCCTTATGCTGCCCATCATGAGCAAGGAAAAATCCCTGCCACGCGGCCGCAGAATCATCTATTGCGCAAACCACAGTTCCTACCTTGACATACTTACCTGCGGCACATTTCTGCCCGGTTTTAATTTCTTTATGGCCAAAATGGAGCTGGGAAAAGTACCCCTGTTCCGCATGTGGTTCCGCACCCTGGATGTACCTGTGCTGCGCGAAAGTATCCGCAGTTCTCACAAAGCGTTTCTTATGGCCGGGAAAAAACTCGAAAGCGGAGTGAATATGATCATTTTTCCGGAAGGACGCATACCCAAAGACCGGCCCAAACTGCATACCTTTAAGGACGGCGCTTTCCGTCTGGCCATAGAACACGGGGCTGTGATCGTACCCGTAACCCTGCCAGACAATCTCAAACGGGTAGACAGCGACAACTGGACTGCTTCGCCCGGAATCATGCGCATGCACATTCATCGACCCATAGATACAGCACACCTAAAACCCGAACAGGCCGATGAGCTGAAAAAGCAGGTTTACCTTATCATTGAAAAAAAATTAACTGAATACGGCGTATATGAGAATCACACCTGAAAAAGTAGACGAACTGGCAGCACTCGCCCGCCTCAAGTTTGAAGGCGGCGAAAAAGAAGCCATACGCGCAGACCTGGAAAAAATTCTGGAAATGTGCGAAAAACTGAATGAGGTGGATACTACCGGCGTAGAACCCCTTATTTACATGACCGAAAACAGCAATGTGCTGCGCGAAGACGTGGTGCACCAGGAAATAACACACGAACAGGCACTGCTGAATGCACCGAAAAAAGACAGCGATTTCTTCCGCGTGCCTAAGGTAATTGACCAAAATGGCTGATGGTGGCAACCTGATATCGCTGCAAGGGATTCAGAAAAAATATGTACTGGGAGACCAGGAGGTCTATGCGTTGCGCAAAATAGACCTGAATATACCCCGCGGAGAATATGTGGCACTGATGGGACCCAGCGGAAGCGGAAAAAGCACGCTGATGAACATCATCGGCTGCCTGGACACCCCCACCGAAGGCCAGTATTTCCTCAATGGCAAGGAAGTGAGCCGCATGACGGACTCCGAGCTCAGCACAGTGCGCAACAAAGAAATCGGATTCGTGTTTCAAACCTTCAATCTGCTGCCCCGCCTCACTGCGCTGGACAATGTGGCCCTGCCCCTGGTATATGCCGGTATCGGCAAAAAAGAACGTACCGAAATAGCCCGGCAAACCCTGGTGGATGTAGGACTGGCAGACCGTACCCACCACAAACCCAACGAACTGAGTGGAGGCCAGCGGCAGCGTGTGGCTGTAGCCCGTGCGCTGGTAAACAAACCCAGCATTTTGCTGGCCGATGAACCCACAGGAAACCTGGATTCCCGCACGTCGGTAGAAATCATGAACCTGTTTGAAGAAATTCACAAGAAAGGAAATACCATCATCCTGGTAACCCATGAAGAAGACATTGCACGCTTTGCCAAGCGCGTGATTCGCGTGCGGGACGGGATGATCGAAAATCCGGGAACTCAACCCTAAATCCATGCGACTCCCGTTTTTCGCCATTTTTTGCAGTGTGGCCGGAGTAACCTTCGCCCAGGACACAAGCTATGTGCGCCAAACCATCCAAACCCTTTGTCAGCCCGAATTCTATGGCCGTGGATATACAGAAAAAGGCTGTGTAAAAGCCGGCAAATGGATACAGCAGGAATTGCTGAAAAACGGCGCTAAGCCGGTAAACGGTCAATCCCGGCAGAAATTCCGGTTTCCGGCCAACGTGATACAGGATGTGCAGCTCACCGACTGCAGCAGTTGCTATGCCGCCCGTCCCATGAAAGCCGGCACAGACTACCTGGTGAATGCCGATGCCCCCGATTATACAGGCACCGTGCGCTTCAATTACAACTGGATCACTGCAGAGGTACTGGCAGACTCTATGCACTTTCTGGGACTGCTGCAGCACAAACCTGAAACGTGGATGGTGCTGGACACTTTTTCTGATGCACAACTCCGGCAGCTGAAGAAACGAATCCAGCTGCTGAATGAAAACTTCCATACCATTGAATACAGCCGGGGCAAACTCACCTGGACCAGCAGCACCAGTCAGAGCAAGCATGTGCACATACAAATCAGTCCGGAGTACAGGGCAGCCCACGGTGCAGGTTTTTCCCAGGGACTGGCCATAAAAGTGCGCAGCAAACTGCAGCGGCAAACCCAATACAACATCCTGGGAATGATACCCGGCACAAAGCAACCAGATTATTACCTCGTGCTCACCGCCCATTACGACCACCTGGGGCGTATGGGTAAAACCGCCGTATTCCCCGGAGCCAATGACAATGCTGCCGGTGTAGCCATGATGCTGGACCTGGCCCGGTATTATGCAAAAAATCCGCTGCCTTTTTCCGTGGTTTTTATCGCTTTTGCCGGCGAAGAAACGGGCCTGCTTGGGTCTGGGCATTTTGTAACCCGCCCGCTGATTCCCCTGCACCGCATGCGCTTTCTGGTGAATCTGGACCTGGTGGGCACCGGCGAAACCGGCATGACCGTGGTGAATGCAACAGTTTTTTCTGAAGAATTTGCCCTGCTGGATTCCCTGAACCGAAAAGGAAATTATCTGCCAGACATTGGCAAACGGGGCAAAGCTGCAAACAGCGACCACTATTTCTTTACCGAAGCCGGTGTACCTGCCTTTTTCTGGTACCAGAAAGGCCCGCGAACCTCGTACCACGATGTACAGGATGTACCGGAAACCCTGAGTCTGGCCGGTTACAATGGTACCTTCAAGCTGTTGCTGCGGTTTTTTTCAACACTGCAGTAATCCTTTCACAGCACTTCTTAACAATCTGTCATCTTGCTAATAGTCAGGAGCTTTGCCTCCTGAAGCTTGTCGAAATGTGGCCCCTACTTCCCCACGGGGCTTGCAGTCTGCTTCACAGATTTGGCTAACCACCCAGAAGCACTCACCAGTGCAGCAGGAATTTTCCCATTCTACTTGTTTTCGTTTCCACCTTTTTTTCGCCAAAAAAGCTGGCACGGTTTAAGGTGCTCTGCCACACTCAAGCCTTCCCGGGCGGCTTGCCGGCTTGCGCCCTCCACTCCGTTGCGGGCTACGCCGCCCTCCGCGCACTGAAAACCGTGCCATCCCGCGACGCGACATGGATTGCTGGGTAATTTGCGGTGTTTCACGCTGCCGGGCTGAGTTGATTGGTCGGCCAGGCCTCAGGGAATGAAGGCTGATAAGAGCAGCAAGCCGGCGCGTAATGCCGAGGAAGCTCCGAGTGTGCGAGGAGATCGCCGATGGCATTCGACGGGTTGCAAACGTTCAGACTTCAGGCCCTGCAGCCTTGACTTTTTGCTCCACTTTTGGCTCAAGCCAAAAGTGGATAACTGATATTAGAATTACAGTATGTTTAATCTTCCAAATAGTCAGATTAGGAATTATCAGCATTCCTCCCCTCTCAACCCTGGAGAGGGGCCGGGGGTGAGGCAATGCATTTACCACAATCCTGCCCGGATGTTGTAAAAAACTCAACCACAGAGTATCTGAGTAAACAGAGAGGTTCACTGCGATAGGTTCCGGAATTACGGACATTTCCCACCAATCCCCCTATGATGACGCCCCGGGGATGAGGGAACCGTCTTCCCCTTCTCTCCTTAAAATTTTCCTTTTTTCCTAATTTTCTGTACTTTAGCAGAATGCTTGCCCCTGTCATCAGCTGGTACTTCCGCCAACGGTACGAGGAGCTGCAGGCCCAGAACGCCGCAGCCCACCGCACCCAGGAACACCTGTTTGAGTACCTGCTGGAACATGGTGCCGAAACCGTCTACGGACAGAAACTGGGATTCCGCGACATACGCAGCTACGAACAGTGGAAACAACGTGTACCCGTGGTGGAGTACGAGGACCTCAAACCCTGGATCGAACGCACCATGGCTGACGAACAGGGATTGCTCTGGCCGGGAGAAATCACCTGGTTTGCCCGCAGCAGCGGTACCACCGGCAACACCGCCAAGTTTATCCCCATCAGCTACGAGAGCCTGGAGCATACCCATTTCCAGGGCAGCCGCGATATCCTCACCATCTACTGCGCCCAATACCCGGATACCCGCATCTTCCAGGGCAAAGGACTGCTCATCGGCGGCAGCCACAAGGTAAACCAGCTCAACACCCGCAGCTACTACGGCGACCTCAGTGCGGTGCTGATGAACCACATGCCCCTGTGGGCCAACCTGAAAAGCACGCCCGACATCAGCATTGCCCTGATGGACAACTGGGAAGACAAACTGGAAAGCATGGCCCGCAGCACGCTGAATGAGAATGTCACCAGCATCAGCGGGGTACCCACCTGGACCCTGGTGTTGTTCAAACGCCTGCTGGAGATCTCCGGCAAAAGCAATATGCACGAGGTATGGCCCAACCTGGAACTCTTCATCCACGGCGGGGTGAGCTTTACGCCGTACCGGCAACAGTTTCAGGAGCTGGTGCCCTGGAGTGGCATGCACTACATCGAAACCTACAACGCCAGCGAAGGCTTCTTTGGCATACAGGCAGAAAAGGACAAGGCAGACCTGCTACTCATGTCGGACCACGGCGTGTTTTACGAGTTTTACCCTGTGTCCAAAGGTCCGGACCACGCCGTACCCCTGCGGGAGGTGGAGCCCGGCATCAACTACGCCATGGTGATAACCACCAACAGCGGGCTGTGGCGCTACAAAATCGGGGATACCGTGCAGTTCAGCAGCGTGTCGCCCTATACCTTCCGTATCACCGGGCGCACCAAGTTGTTCATCAACGCCTTTGGCGAGGAGCTGGTGATAGAGAATGCCGATGCCGCCATAGCCGCTGCCTGCGCAGAAACCGGCGCCATTGTGGCCGACTACACCGCCGCACCCGTGTACATGACCGAGTCCGAGCCCGGGCATGAGTGGCTTATTGAGTTCAGCCAGTCTCCGGCCGACCTGGGCGACTTCACCCACCGGCTGGACACACACCTGCAGCAGAACAACAACGACTACGCCGCCAAGCGCTACATGGACCTGGCCATGCGCCTGCCCCACGTTAAACCCATGCCCCGTGGCACCTTCAGCGCATGGCTCAAGCAAAGCGGCAAGCTGGGCGGACAGCACAAAGTCCCCCGCCTCTGCAACGACCGCCAGGTTCTTGAAAGCATTTTGCGCCTCCTACAGCCTGAAAGGGCGGGGGAGTGAGAACATGACTGACGTTCATAACAAGGAAACCAGAAGCTACAACATGAGCCGCATACGCGGCAAGGATACAAAACCCGAATTACTGGTCAGGAAGTTTCTTTTTTCCAAAGGGTTCAGATTCAGGCTGCATGCAAAGAATTTACCCGGCAAACCTGACATCGTGCTGCCAAAATACCGTACAGTCATTTTCGTTCACGGCTGCTACTGGCACGGACATGAAGGCTGCAGGTACTTCAAATGGCCCAAAACCAGGACAGAATGGTGGCGTGAAAAGATTATGTCCAATAAACTGCATGATGAGGACACATTGTTGAAATTACTTAAAAAAGGCTGGAGGGTCATTTCTATCTTCGAATGTGAATTGAAACCCAAAGTTTCTTATCTTACGCTTGACCAATTGATAAAAAACCTGACACATGATTACACAAATCAAGAACCCTGAAGATGTCTCCACATTTGCCAAAATTCTTATTCAGGAAGGCGTTTCCTTTCACCCTGATGATGATTTCGAATCATACATTAACTTTAAAACCGGATTGCCCTTATATACGCCGGAAGAAGCCCAACAGCGGGATATGCTGATGAATGCCTGTTTCACAATATGTGAAGAGAACGGAATTGATATTTATGACCATATGCTTGAAACCTTCTTGATTGAAACCAAAATGGCTGAATTTATTCCGTTGCCGTCCCTATTAAGTGCCATGAATTAAGCCATATTTTATAGCTTTTGTAATTATTTTTATAAATTTATTCATCTAATAAACTGTTGTAATCTTTTGAATAATGACTACGTATAACAAAATAAAGAAAACTCTAAATATAAATGTTGACAAACACTTAAATGATGGCTTTGCCAGCCTAACACACTTTTGGCAAAATACAGACAAGAATACTTCCAAACAATATAAGAAATCTGCAATAGAATATTTACAAAGCGAAATATTCAATTTAGTGGGTGAACCTGAACAATATTTCATACCGCTTAAATATGACATTCCTTTTCCTCCCAAAAGTGCTCCTAAATTTAAATTTATTGATTTATTCGCCGGTATTGGGGGAATACGCCTTGCCTATCAGAATTTAGGTGGAAAATGTGTTTTCACAAGTGAATGGAATAATTTTGCAAAAAAAACATATGAAGCCAACTTTGGTGAAGTACCATTTGGAGATATCACTCAAATAAATGCACAGTTTATTCCAAATCATGATATTCTATTAGCAGGATTTCCTTGTCAACCTTTCTCAATAGCCGGTGTTTCGAAAAAAAATGCCTTAGGAAGAAACCATGGTTTTCAAGACGAAACTCAAGGGACACTATTCTTTGACATTGCGAGAATTCTGGATTGCAAAAAACCCAAAGCATTCATGCTTGAAAACGTAAAAAATCTGGTTTCACACGATAAAGGAAATACATTTAAAGTAATAAAACGAACACTTGAAGATTTAGGATATGAGATATTTTATAAGGTTTTAGACGGTAAATATTTTGTCCCTCAGCATCGTGAAAGGATAATTATAGTAGGTTTTAAGAAGAATAGAAACGTCAGAAATATCGAATTCAAGTTTCCAGACACTTCAGAGTCAAAACATAAGATTAAAAATATTCTGGAACCTAGTGTTGATGATAAATATACATTATCTGATAAACTCTGGAATTTTCTTCAAGAATATGCAGCAAAACATAAAGCCAAAGGTAACGGATTTGGGTTTGGCCTCACTGATCTCAATGGCATTTCAAGAACTATTTCTGCAAGATATTATAAAGATGGTTCAGAAATACTTATACCTCAAAAAGGTAAAAATCCAAGAAGATTAACCCCAAGAGAGTGTGCAAGATTGCAGGGATTTCCAGATGAATTCATCATACCAGTATCAGATAATCAAGCATATAAACAATTTGGCAATTCAGTAACTGTGCCTCTGATACAAGCAGTAGGTTTAGAACTAGTCAAAACTTTAGAACAAATATATGAACCTAAATCAGCTGAAGCTATTATTCTCTGAACACGGTTGTCAAAAGGTCTACGCAAAGGTTTTATCCCCAAACGACAATTCAAAAAATCAGGTCTATCTCGGTGGTAGTTTTGAAATATTAAATATATTCCCGATTTCAGAAATAAAAACTGAGGCTCCAGGAGATTGGAATAGAGAAAGATTTAAAGCTTCAATTAATTTTTCATGGTTAACTAATGATGGTACTTTATGTTCCGCACCAAATTCACAATTAATATTATATCCAAAATATCCCGAAGTCAGATTTTCAGGATTTCTTTCTGGTTGTATAAATCCGCCTTCTGAATTAATGAGTAAAAGGCTTTCAGGCCGAGTGCTTTTCTTGTCTGTTACAAACAATGGCCAGATACTTGGATATGTTACATCTGCGGAATCCCCTTTAGCCCATGAATTTGAATCTCTAAATGGACTTGAAGAAATTGGTATTTTTAAAGTTGTAAATTTACCTGAATCTCAAAACAATAAGGAAAGATTAATAAAAGAACTCTATCGAATTCATAATTTAAATTGGATAACTTCTAAACGCCTTGACAAATATGGAAATATATTACCCTGTGGATATTCAAACTGTGGTGGATATACATTAGAAGCCGAGCTGGGTATAACTCCAAATGGGTTTTCAGAACCCGATTATTTAGGTTGGGAAATTAAGCAGTTCAGTGTTAAAAGTTTCAATCGCTTAAATTCAGCTATTGTAACTTTAATGACGCCTGAACCAACTGATGGTTTCTATACTCAGGAAGGAGTGGAAGCCTTTATTAGAAAATATGGATACGACGATACTAAAGGTAGAGAAAATCGGATGAATTTTGGTGGCATCTACAAATCTAATAAAGAACATGCCAGAACTAACATGACAATAAAACTTATCGGTTATGATTTTGAAACTGGTAAAATTCGACAAACAGATGGTAGAATTGCCCTAATTGATAGAGAAAATAATGAAGCCGCATCATGGAGTTTCTCATCTTTACTACTTCATTGGAATCGAAAACACAATCAAGCTTGCTATGTTCCTTCTATATCAATAAAAGAAATTGATAGAAAATACAAATTTGGAAATAATATAATTTTAGGAACTGGAACTGATTTTCAATTGTTTTTAAAGCAGTTTTCGATTGGTAATATATATTACGATCCAGGAATCAAAATTGAAAACATATTTACTAAACCTACAATAAAAAGACGCAGTCAATTTAGAATTAAAACTAAATATTTAACTGATTTGTATAAACATAATGAAATTATATCGTTAGTTTAGATCTCATGTTCCTTGATTTTATTTAGCAGCTATTCAATTTCAGTAAAAGGGCAAATAACCACTTTCCGATCTCCAACAACTTCGTATGCAGATTACATTCAAAGTAAAGAACGATAACTTTTCATGCTTCTATTCGTAACAGGTTCAGTAACCTGTCACAAGCCATGATCTCCGAAAAAATACACAACTTCTGAATTGGGGAAAGCAATCTTGATTACATCCATAAGGTCTAACTAATTCTCAGGTTTGCGAAATCACTGGTTTCGCAAAGTCTTAGCTTGAATCAATACCTAAACGTAATGTGCAGATAAAATGAAAGCGAACTCAAATTAGCAGACAACGTCTGCTGAATTCGGCAAAGAATTAATTTCAGGTATTCAGTTGGATGTAAAAAGGCATTCAAGGCCGGTGTTCTTTCCTTAAACCTAGTCGTATTCTGATGTTGGTGTGAATTGATGAGCAGGATACTCGCCCCTATCTTCGCCCCTTTGAAACACTTTCTTTTCTTCCTTTTGCTGGGTTCGGCGCTGGCCCAAACAGCAACGGCCCAAACAGGCATACCCGCCACGGAGGACCCGGCCACGCAAAAGCAATGCAGGCCTGCCAAAGAGCATGACTCAGACCTGAACTGGGCACTGGAACTGCTGAAGAAATATCGGGAAGGCTACAGGCCCACCGAAGAGGAACTCACCCGCTACACAGAAATATTCAACCGCTACCAGCCCACCGGGGCAGACAGCAACCTCACAAAGCCGGAAGAAGGCTCCGCAGTGCACGACACAGACCTGGTCTGGGCACAGGAACTGCAAAAACAGATAGAGCAAGGCTATAAGCCCACCCAGGAGGAAATCACACACTACACGGAAATTTTCAACCGCCACCAGCCCGCCAGGGCAGACAGCAGCCACACAAAGCCGGAAGGTGGCTCCGCAGTGCACGACACAGACCTTGTATGGGCCATGGAACTGCAAAAACAGACAGAGCAAGGCTATAAGCCCACCCGGGAGGAAACAGACCGGTACACGGATATCTACAACCGGTATCAGGCCAATGGTGCAGACAGCAGCCAAACAAAACCGCAGGTTGTGCCCGTCATGGGGGTCAGCCAACAGGAATTGCAATGGGCCATGCAATTGGAAGAAAAGGTAAAAAATGGCTACACGCCAGCCGAAGAGGAATCCATGAGGTACCAGAACATCTACACAAGACTGAACAACTCAACTGGTAAAACCGACAGTACCGGGATAGTGGCAAAATCACCCAACCAGACTGCCCCCACGCAGCAAGAAATCCAATGGGCACTGGACCTGGAACAAAAGACAAAAGATGGCTATAAGCCCACCCCTGAGGAAATCCAGTCCTACCAGCAGATTGCAGTAAAACTGCAGTCGGCCCCTACACAAACGCCAGCCGCAACTGTCGCAACGCAAGAGGAAATAAACTGGGCCCTGGAACTGGAAAACAGGGTGAAGTCACAGAACTATCAGCCCACAGCACAGGAAACGGCAAAGTATGAGGGCATCGCAAAAAAGTTGGCTGGAAGTGCGCAAGCCGGTCCGAATGCACAGGCCTGGGCAAACCCGTATCCGGTTCGGTACACAGAAGAGGTAAACTGGGCCCTGGAATGGCTGCAGAAGAAGGAAGCCGGCCATGTGCCCACTGTGGCGGAGGAGGCATTGTACAGCAAGTACAAGCTCAGTCCAGACTTCCGCAGGGAGCTGGAAACGGAAGCGCGGAAGCGGAATATCCGTGTTCCTGGGGAATGAAAAAGCATTCTCGTTCACACGTTTATTAAACTATCGGGAAGGCTTTACTATCCTAATTTCTAATTATCATTTTCCACTTTTGGCTTCCCGACGTTCCGCTTCGCTTCAGTCGGGGACAAGTTATCCAAAAGTGGAGCAAATCCCTCCCGATAGCTATCGGGAAGCTATCGGGATCAAGGCCCCGATGCTTCGATCGGGGGCATACTGCAGGGCCTGAAGTCTGAACGCTTGCAACCCATCGAATGCCGTCGGCAACCTCCTCGCACACTCGGAGCTTCCTCGGCATTTCGCGCCGGCTTGCGGCACTTATCAGCCTTCATTCCCTGAGGCCAAGCCGACCAAACAACTTTACCCGGCAGCTTAAAAGACCGCAAAGTATCCGGCAATCCGTGTTGCGTCCCGGCCAGACGGCCCCGCAGCGCGAGAAGGGCAGCGCAGCCCGCAACGAAGTGAAGGGCGCAAGCCTGCAAGCTGCCCGGGCTGGTTTGTGAAAGGAAAGGCGCCTTGGGCCGTCTGCTCCCGATAGCTATCGGGATGGCTCCACCTTTTTTGGCGAAAAAAGGTGGTAAAGAGAATGGCAGATGAACAAACAGATTGCTAATAAACCTTTCAAAAGCTTTGAATCATTCGGCGGATACTCCGCCACAACGGTATTATCACCCCAATTCCCCGCAATTCCCTAATTTTGCCACCTATGTACGGAGATTTTCAGCAATACCTGCAGTCAGAACTTAAGGCCATAGAAGAAGCCGGACTTTATAAGCGGGAACGCATCATTGTTACACCGCAGGATGCTGTCATACGCCTCAACAACGGGCAGGAAGTGATTAATTTCTGTGCAAACAATTACCTGGGTCTAAGCAACCATCCGCGGGTAACTGAAGCAGCCAAACGCGCCATAGACACCCACGGTTTCGGTATGAGCTCCGTGCGTTTCATCTGCGGAACCCAGGATATTCACAAGGAGCTGGAACAAAAAATTGCAGAATTCTATGGTACGGAAGACACCATTCTGTACGCTGCAGCTTTCGATGCAAACGGCGGTGTGTTCGAGCCCCTGCTCGGAGAGAACGATGCCATCATCAGCGACGCGCTGAACCATGCCAGCATCATAGACGGGGTGCGCCTGTGCAAAGCCAAACGTTACCGCTACAACAACAACGATATGGCCGACCTGGAAGCCCAGTTGCAAAAAGCAGTGGCAGACGGGGCCGTGCACAAACTCATTGTTACTGATGGCGTTTTCAGCATGGATGGCTATGTGGCCCAGCTGGACAAAATTGTGGCCCTTGCCGACCAGTACGGCGCCATGGTGATGAGTGACGAATGCCATGCTGCAGGTTTCATTGGCAAAACCGGATGCGGTGTGCCCGAATACTGCGGTGTACACGGCAAACTGGAAATCATTACCGGCACATTGGGTAAGGCATTGGGCGGGGCCATGGGCGGTTATACCACCGGTAAGAAAGAGATTATCGATTTGCTGAGGCAGCGCAGCCGTCCGTACTTGTTCAGCAACTCCCTGGCACCAAGTATTGTGGGCGCCAGTCTGGAGGTGTTCAACATGCTCAGCGAGAGCACAGCCCTGCGGGACAAACTCGAAGCCAATGTGCAGCGGTTCAAAGAGGGCATCAGTGCTGCCGGTTTCGACATTCGCGGCGGGGCCAGTGCCATTGTTCCCATTATGCTCTACGACGCCCGCCTGAGCCAGGTGATGGCAGAAAAAGTGCTGGAAGAAGGCATTTACGTGATCGGGTTCTATTACCCTGTGGTGCCCAAAGACCTGGCACGCATAAGGGTGCAGCTGTCTGCCGCCCATGAATTTGAGCATATAGACAAGGCCGTGGCTGCCTTTACCAAGGTGGGCCGTGAACTGGGTGTCATTTCCTGATCGTTACCATTCCCGCTTTTCCGCCTCTTTCTGGCCCGTGAACAGGTGCCGCGACTGAGGTTTACCCGTTGTAAATACAACTTCCTGCGCGGATTTGAAAAAAAAGTCGCATTTTGCGGGTTCAACACATAGCCTGCATGAGTCTTTTTGCCAAAAAATCCATTTCGTCCCTGCTGGAAGAAGCCGGTGAAGGGGGAAATAAACTGAAACGAACCCTTGGTCCTACCGGATTAATTGCACTGGGTATTGGTGCCATCATCGGGGCCGGCCTGTTCTCCATTACTGGTGTTGCCGCCGGTGAAAACGCCGGACCAGCCATTACCATCTCCTTCATCATTGCTGCAGTAGGCTGTGCCTTTGCCGGGCTTTGCTATGCAGAGTTTGCCTCCATGATTCCGGTGGCCGGCAGTGCATACACATACAGCTATGCCACTATGGGCCGGTTCATCGCATGGATTATTGGTTGGGATCTGGTGCTGGAATATGCAGTAGGCGCAGCCACCGTGGCCAGTTCCTGGTCTGGCTATTTCTATAAATTCATGCACAATATGGGTATCAATTTTCCAAGGGAGCTTACAATGACTCCATGGGACCATGTACATGTAAAAGGGGGTAAAATCATACCCGAAATGCTGAATGGCGTGGCCAATCCGGAACTGGTGGGAGCTGACCACATACACGGCATAATGAACCTGCCCGCTGTGTTGGTGGTGGTATTGTTGTCGCTGGTTCTCATACGCGGCACCAGGGAATCATCCCTAATCAATGGCATCATCGTATCTCTCAAGCTTATGGTGGTGGTCCTGTTCATCGGCCTGGGCTGGGCTTATATCAATACTGACAACTACACCCCTTACATTCCTGAAAACACAGGTGAATTTGGACATTACGGCTGGAGTGGAATTATCCGGGCTGCCGGCATTGTCTTTTTTGCCTACATCGGGTTTGATGCCGTTTCAACAGCCGCACAGGAAGCCAAAAACCCAAGAAGGGATATGCCCATAGGCATTCTGGTCTCGCTGGTAATTTGTACGATACTGTACCTGCTCTTTGCGCATGTAATGACCGGAATGGCACATTACACCGAATTCAAAGCAGACCCTACGGACAAACTGGCCCCCGTGGCAACTGCACTTGCACATACACCTTATACCTGGCTTAACCAGGGAATCATCCTGGCCATTCTGGCAGGGTACATGAGTGTGATCCTTGTAATGCTTATGGGACAATCCCGTGTATTCTTCAGTATGAGCCACGATGGATTACTGCCGAAGTATTTCTCCAACATTCACCCCAAATACAAAACCCCGCACCACAGCAATCTCATATTCATGGTATTCGTAAGTCTCTTCGCAGCCTTTGTACCCGGTTCGGTTGTGGGTGAAATGACCAGTATAGGCACCCTGCTTGCATTTATACTGGTATGTGCAGGCGTGTTGTATATGCGTTACAAAATGCCGGAAGCTCCCCGTGGTTTCCGCACCCCGCTGGTTCCATTGGTGCCCATTCTGGGTATTTTGGTATGCCTGGGCATGATGGTATTTTTACCGCTGGATACCTGGATTCGCCTGTTTGTATGGATGGCCATTGGAATAGCCATTTTCTTTGCTTACAGCAACAAAAACGCAGATAAAAAGGAAGCAGACCGCACATGAGCAGGCCCGGAACCAAATTGTCTGCCCTGGATGCCACATTATTGGTATCAGGCAGTATGATTGGCAGCGGCATTTTCATAGTATCGGCAGACATGAGCCGCACCCTGGGCAGTGCCGGATGGCTGATGCTTGCCTGGGCTGTTGCCGGTTTGTTTACCCTTTGCGGTGCGCTTACCTACGGCGAACTGGCAGCAATGATGCCCACCGCAGGCGGACAATACAGGTATATACAGCGTGCTTTTGGCAAACTGACCGCTTTCACCTACGGGTGGACTGTTTTTACGGTGATACAAACCGGAGTGATTGCTGCAGTAGCCATGGCTTTTGCCCGCTATCTGGGGGTTTTCATTCCCTCCCTTGGCGAGAGCTATGCTGGTAAGGCTGTGGCCGTTTCTCTTGTGGTTTTCCTCACCTGGATGAACAGCCGGGGAGTTCAGGAAGGCAAGTGGATACAGCGCATTTTTACATCCGCAAAGCTGATAGCCCTTTTCGGACTCATCGCATTCGGTCTTTACTATGCCACACAGTTTCAATTTCTGGCAGAAAACTGGAAAAACGCCTGGCAGGCCAGCACCTGGTTAAGCGGAACAGAGGGTTCAGGCATAGGACACTGGCAGCCCATAGGCGGCTGGGGAATCGCCACAGCCATGGGTGTAGCCATGGTGGGCTCCCTTTTCAGCAGTGATGCCTGGAACAATGTGACCTTTATTGCAGGTGAAATAGACAATCCGCGCAAAAACATACCCCGCAGTCTGGTTGCAGGTACACTCACCGTAACCGTGATTTATCTCCTCGCCAATGTGGCTTATCTGAGTCTGTTACCCCTCAGGGGGGCATTGCTCCCCTCCATTGAACAACAGGGGATTTCTCATGCCCTGAACAACCGCGTGGGTGCTGCTGCAGCCAGTGTGATTATGGGGAACAAGGGCCAGTTGCTTATGGCTGGCCTCATTATGATTTCTACATTTGGCTGTATCAATGGCATTGTACTCGCCGGTGCCCGCTTTTACAAAGCCATGGCAGACGACGGACTCTTTTTCAACCGTGCGGCCAGCCTGAACAAACACCAGGTTCCCGGCTATGCCCTCTGGATACAGTGCGCATGGGCCTGTTTGCTTTGTCTTTCTGGCTCCTACGAGCAACTGCTGGACTATTGCATTTTTGTTGCCCTTATTTTTTATGTCATCACGGCACTGGGCCTGTTCCGGCTGCGCAAAACAGAGCCTGATACGGAAAGACCCTATAAAGTGTGGGGTTATCCCGTGATACCTGCCATTTTTATGGGTATTGCCCTTTTTGTGGCGGCAGATCTGCTGGTTTTTAAAACAATGACGGCACTTATCGGACTGGGCATTGTAGCTTGTGGCATTCCGGTGTATTATTTGATAACAAGACCCACTAAGGCCTGACCGGCTCACAGAAATTCAAAACCTCTTTTTCCGGCTTGTTCCCTTATCGCTGCAGCCAGCGCCTCTCCCAACGTTTTGGCTTTGCTTATTTCCGCAGTATGGTCCCTGATGTACTCCATTCTTAACTGTGTAAGCCTGCTAATCTCTGTCTGAAAACGGCCCCGGTTGCCCTCGTTCCTGCTGATAAGCTGCTTCAGTTCCTCTTTGTTTTTAACCCCCAGACTGCTGTCTACCCCGGATGTCCATATTTTTTCCAGGTAATTGCTGTCATTCCGGTAGGCATCCACCGCATCCCAGTGCACATTGCTGTAGGCACTGCTCTTGCTCTTTGCCGATGCCCGTTCCAGATAAGCCTTTTTACCCATGGTTTTGCTGTTCATATCCTGTACCGCCTGGTTTGTCTTGTATTCCATACCCCTCATTCCATAACTGATATAGGTGGTGTTGAGGCTGTCGTTGTATATGCCTATCAGACTGTCATAAGGGGTATTAATGTCTGCAAACGTTGCATTGGAATTGATGTAAAAATACCGGCCTCCGCCCTTTATTGCCCCCATATGCCATTGCCCGTTCACACCGCCCATACTGTCTCCGCAGTGTATGGTGTTTACAAGCACACCTTTTTCTTTCGCATTTGAGCAGGAACTGGCATAAGACACAGTGCCCTGGGTGAATTCTTCATTGCCGGCAATAAAAATCACTTTAAATACACTGTCGCTTTTGCGCCATTGCAGCTCCTCCAGGCTTTTGGCTATGACCTGACCGCAATACTCATCGCCACCATTTGTATTCAGGGCAAACAACACTTTGGAGAGGGTGTCCAGATCGGTGGTAAAACCCACCAATTGTTTCACATAACCAGCTCTAACATCGTTGGTGCTGCGACCATATTCATACAAGGCAATCTCCAGGCGGGCAGGAAACTGCTTTTTGCTGGCTTTTGCAGCTTCATTGGCCACAGCCCACAACTCGGTCTTCGCCTGATTGATGAGGCCATCCATACTGCCACTTACATCCAGCAGCAGCGCCAGTTGAATGATGTTGTGTCCGGGATTGAGTCCGGAACCGGGAGGAACCTGCGCCCTCACACTGCCGGAAATGGCTATAGCCAGCAGCAACAGGATGTTTTTTATGGTTTTCATACATCCGAAGTAACGCAGGATTTTATCCCCTGTTTTACGGATTGTACCAATACGGGATGTGGATGTATGAAATGCCGTTCCGGCTGGATAAAATTACAGAACCAAATCCGGCTCCCGCTGCAGGTCGAAATCGAATTGCCTGCCTTGCACGGCTGCAATCCGGCGCACAGGTTCCAGCATAGCTGCAAACTGGTCCAGGTAAAGGCTTTGTTCCCCATCACTCAGGGCTTCAGAAGGCTGGTTGTGCACTTCTACGATGAGTCCGTCTGCACCAGCTGCAATTGCCGCCATAGACATGGGAGCCACCAGATCGCGAACACCGGTAGCCTGGCTGGGGTCTACAATTACAGGCAGGTGGCTGAGTCGTTTTACCAGAGCCACAGCACTTAAATCCAGGGTATTTCGGGTTGCCGTTTCAAAGGTGCGTATGCCCCGTTCGCAGAGAATGACCTTTTCGTTTCCGCCAGACAACAAATATTCCGCGGCCAGCAACCACTCCTCTATGGTGCTGCTCATACCGCGTTTCAGCAATACAGGTTTGTTTATTTTGCCCAGTGCACGCAACAAAGGATAGTTTTGCATATTGCGCGTTCCTACCTGCAGGATATCCGCATATTCGCACAATTCATCCACCTTGTCAGTGCTCATGATTTCGGTTACCACGGCCATTCCATACTTGTCGGCTGCCTTGCGCAACATAACCAGGCCTTCGGTCTTGAGTCCCTGAAAAGAATAGGGACTTGTACGGGGCTTATAGGCACCACCGCGCACAAACCGTATGTTCAGTTTCGATAAAAATTCCGTAATGGTGCAAATCTGTTCCTCATTCTCCACAGCGCACGGACCCGCTATCATCATCCGTTGCTCACCTATGCGCACCCCGTTTACTTCAAAAACGGTATTCTCCTTTTTCCAGTCGCGGCTTACCAGTTGGTAGGGTTTGCGGTTGTCCATCATGGTTTAAACAATTTCAGGATTAATTCGGTTTGGTATACGTAATAATCAGTTTCGTTTTGCTATGGTCAATGGCTGCCCGGGCACCAATTACCGGCTGATCCGCAGGAACTGCCAGGTACAATCCCAGATTTTGTTCCACACCCTCAAATACCTTTTTGTTCAAAATATTCTGTAAATGATGGGTAATGGTGAATGTATAGGTACCAGCAGATTCATTGTAGGTTCCGCCGAATGAACTGAGAGTGGCATCGTCCAGCAGATAATTTCTGCGGCTGTTTATCCCGGCAGGTTGGAAAAGGTTGAGGCGGGGCGGGGCGAACAGGTTGGCAGTCGATACACTCTTGTCTACATGAAACACGATCTGCGCTTTGTTAATTGCCACATTGCCATTGTTTACCAGATTGAGCAGGTGGGGTATTCGCACATGGGTTTTCAGTCCACTCAGCGCTTGAACCCATGTGGTACCGAATGAACTGCCGGCAGGTGCTGTAAGCTGGGCATTGATTGCTGCTGGATAAGGCCCTGTTTCGCCATAGGTCACAGCTGCTTTGCTGCCGTCAAACGTAAATACGAAAGTGCTGGTATCGTTGTAATACAGCATAATCTTTGCCCTGTATCCCAGAGAAACCACATTATTTGCATCCATTACAGCCAGGCCACCCTGCCCGGGGGCATAGTCTCTCTGCTCTGGCAACAGTGCGATACCCCTGAAGTATTTTTTCAGATTCTCATTGGTCTGGTAAGCATCTATGGGCAATTGCATGAGATATTTTGCAAAGTCGGCACTGAGTTTAACACGCAAACCGGGGTGTAATTCCAGCTTGCCTTTGCCATAGCCCACACTGTCGTATACACCGCTGAACAATTTTCCGTAGTAATAACTGCTGAGAGATTTATCGGCATTCAGCGCTTTGTGCTGATAATAAACACCGGCCGGGTCTATTGTGCTGCTCAGTTTGTACACATGCAAACCCTGTGGCGTATTGCGGTCTCCGTAAAAGTTCAGCCCATCTACCACCGGGATGTAAAGCACGGCAGAATCAGGCATCACAGTATTAGGAAAGTTGTTGTTGGGCTCCAGCATGCCTATTTCAGCATACAGGGAAGCGCGAACCGGGCCCAACTGCGGATCGTTCATACTCCCAAGCAGGTTGTAACGCAGGTTGTTGCCGGGCAATGAATCTTCGCGTATGGTAGTGGCCTGAAGCGTAAATGTGTCGCTGCGCATGGCTTCCAGCTGCCTGCTGTTGCCCTGCCCATCTATGATGATGTTGGCGTTTTGTTTTTTACAAGAAAAAAATGCCCCTGTACACAACAGGAGCATTGTATAAATCCGGTTCACGATGCAAATAAAATGTGTTTCAGTTTGACTGAGACATCAATTGCTCGTAAAAAGTTACATACTTGTCGCCATATTCATCTTCGCAATGGCGCAGCACGGGTTTTTCATGCAGGATATCGGAAATGGCCTGGTGTGCCTCTTCGCAACCGGTCACTACCGCATCGGCATGTTGTATGGCTCCGCGGTGCAGATTGGCCACAGTTGCATCGGAAAAGCAGGCCACAGCCGCTTCATCGAGTTCGTTCAGTGAGGCTTTGCGGGCAAAATCTTTTCCCAGATACTGCACATCCTCTTCTTTATATACGCTGTATACCACTTTTGAGTTGCGGAAAACCGGCTCATCTGCGTATATGGTCTTCAGATACATGGGAATCAGGCTGGTCATCCAACCCTGGCAATGGATGATGTCCGGTGCCCAACCCAACTTTTTTACCGTTTCCAGCACACCTTTGCAAAAGAAAATGGTGCGTTCGTCATTGTCTTCGAAAAACTTGCCGTCGTCGTCGTTGTAGATGGCTTTGCGGTGAAAATAATCCTCGTTATCCAGAAAATACACCTGCATTTTCGTTTGGGGGATAGAGGCTACCTTAATAATGAGGGGGTTGTCGTTGTCATCGATGGAGATGTTGATACCAGACAACCGAACCACTTCATGCAATCGGTTTCTGCGTTCATTGATCACACCAAAACGGGGTACAAGAATGCGAATTTCGTTGTCTCGTTCCTGCAGAGCCTGCGGAAGCAAGCGAGCTACATCGGCCAGTGCGGAGGGCTCCAGAAAGGGAGACATTTCAGAACTTACAAATAGAACGCGTTTTTTGAGGTTTGTCATAGATTGCAATAGATATACTTGAATCGGATTACAAAATTAACACTATTTTCTCTTACTTTCAAAACTTTAATGCGCCGAAAGTCTTTTATTTGCAGGCCTTTAGCACTTGTATTATTGAAAATTTTTCACTATAGCGGGAGTATCGCACAACATTTTGCCCACTTGCATGCTTCCACCGGATTTGTACCCACTATGGGTGCCCTGCACCAGGGACATCTGGATCTTGTAACCCGCGCCCGGGCTGAGAACACACATGTTTTGGTGAGTATTTTTGTAAATCCGGCCCAGTTTAACAACCCCGAGGACCTGAAAAAGTACCCGCGCACTCTCCTTGCCGACCTCGAAAAACTGAGAGATGCCGGTGCTTATGCCGTTTACCTGCCCCTGCCTGCCGATTTATACCCTTCTACTCTGGCCCAAGTTTCCTTAAATCTGCACCCGCTTGATTCTGCATTCGAATCGCGGTTCCGGCCCGGCCATTTTGAGGGGGTGGTAAAAGTTCTGCACCGCTTTTTTTCGGTCGTTCAGCCTGCCCATGCCTATTTCGGGCTCAAAGACCTGCAGCAATGCCTGGTGGTAGAAAAACTGGTCGATGCCTTTTTCCCTCAGATCAATCTGCACCTGTGCCCCACCACCCGTGAACCCGATGGGTTGGCTATGAGCTCGCGCAATATGCGGCTGGGGCCTGAGGCACGCAGCCATGCCCCTGAAATTTACCGGCAATTGCAGTGGCTGTGCAGGAATCTTCCTTTGTTTGGAACCAATAGGGAAATAACGGTACAGGCTCTGGCCACACATGGTATCGAAACAGAATATCTGGATTGGGTGAATCTGCCGGATCTGAATCCCGCTGAAACCCCCGGCGGCAGGCAGGCCATTCTTTTTGCCGGTTATCTGCAGGGTGTGCGACTCATAGACAATGTGCTTATCAATCCCTGATTCAGTCCCTCTTCCAATCTGCCGTATCCATCACAATCGTTACAGGTCCATCATTGCAGAGAGAAACCTGCATATCGGCACCAAAAACACCGGTATATACAGCACAATGACTCAGTCTTTTCAATTCACTGGTAAAAAGTCCATACAACGGAATCGCGGTATCAGGACGTGCGGCTTCAATGAATGAAGGGCGATTTCCCTTTTTGCTGTCCGCATACAATGTAAACTGACTGATAACCAGAATCTCACCGGAAATATCCTGCACACTCAGGTTCATTTTTCCTTCCTCATCACTGAAAATACGCAGACCGGTCACTTTGGAGGCCAATTTCACCGCATCTTCGGCCGAATCGTGTGATGAAACCCCAAGCAAAATCAAAAGTCCTGCGGAAATTGAAGCGTGAATCCTGCCTTCAATGGCAACCGAGGCAGAGGATACGCGTTGCAATACCAGTTTCATGAAAGAAAGGCAGGGATGCTGGCTTCGTACTGAAGCAGAATTTTGGTGACCCCGGCGAGAATCGAACTCACATCTAAAGTTTAGGAAACTTCCATTCTATCCGTTGAACTACGGGGTCGTGTAATACGGCCTGCAAAGATAAGGAGATTGGGGAATTCGTAATTGGTTATCGGGTTATTGAGATAAGCGGTGATTCCCGCCAAATCATGAAGGTGAATGAACTCTATAGTGGATAAGCTATATTGCCTTGCTATGCAAGACTGGAAAACAGATAACAACCGATTGGTAAAAACCTGCACTTTTCGTTCCTTCGAAGAGGCTATGGCTTTTATGGCAGCAGCGACACCTGAAATTACGGTCCTGGACCACCACCCGAAATGGACCAATGAATACAATCTGGTACATATAGAGCTATGCACCCACAGCGCCGGCAACCGGATTACAGAAAAAGACCACGAACTGGCAAAAAAGCTGGATGCCGTTCTGACACGCTTTCATTAAAACGGGCTACCGCCCATATTTCGTGCGTTGTTTCAGCATAAACCGCATCAACGCAGGATTGCTTGTGGCCATCACCAGAAGGGTGCGCCACAGGCCAAACCTGAGCCGCGTAAGTCTTAACCGCTGATACAGCATATAAGCGGCTGCACCCCGCTGCCATTTGCCCGATTTTTTCAATTGCCTGCGTGCCTGCACCAAAAAATGGCGCACTGTTTTGAATTCAGTCTGACCCAATTTGGCATTGCCGCGCAAAAACCCAATGATTACAGGCGCCTCAGCTGTGTCTACAAAGGGAAACTGCCGACGGAGAAGAACACCCAGTTTTTCCGTCAACCGATACTTCTCCTGCCTGGCACTGCCTTCTTCTGCATCCGGCATGCGGTAACTCACCACAAACCCGGGATACATGCCTGGCTTTTTCCCGGCTTTCGCGCATCGCAGATACAAGTCATAATCTTCGGTATAATCTAAGGCTGTATCGTACATCAATTGCTCTTCCACAAAGAAATTGCGTGCCATTATGCTGCTGTGAATAAAGGGATTGCGAAACTGCAGATGTGTTTCAAGCCATTGCGTATCCGTACTCACCTGTACACGTTTCAGTCCGCTGTTGCGCAACTCTGCCCATCCCCCCAAAAAATCCAGTTCCTGTTGGGTTTCAAGTACATCAAATTGTTCCCTCAGGCGGCCCGGAAGCATAATGTCATCTGCATCGAGCCAGGCCACGTATTTGCCCTTTGCGTGCTGCAACAAAGCATTGCGTGCTGCAGATATTCCCAGGTTCTGCGCATTCACAATCAGGCGTAGCCGGTCATCTTCTATGGGTGCCACCATATCCACTGTGCGGTCTGTGGCCCCGTCTATGTACACCAGCAATTCAAAGCTTGCAAAGGATTGATTCAATACAGACCACACTGCAGACGCAATGGTGCTCTCCGCATTATAAGCCGGTATCAAAACAGAAATATCCGGTTTTGTATTTACGATTTCAGCCATTGTACGATGGGTTGAGACCACTTTTCTGCGGTTCGCAGATTGTATATTTCCAGTGCAGCAGCATTGATTTCACGTGTTTGAATATGTTCAACTGCATTCAGGATTTCATCCACTGAATGACACCAGCAACCATTTGCGGTTTTTACCAGTTCTTCCATGCCCGCACCACCCATGGCCAGCACCTGGGTTCCTACCAGGAAACTCTCATGTACCACCCGGTTCCAGCCCTCGTTCACCGAGTTGGCCACGATGGTACAGTTCGACAATGCCATTTGTTTTAAATACGCCTCATGCGTAGCAAAATATGACAGTGGAAAATCGCATTTTACTCCGGAATCCGGCGTGGAAAAATAGGGTACATAACCACGTTCCGTCAAGGCATTCACCAGAAGGTAACAGGCTTTTATATCCAGCTTTTCAGACCACATACCCAAATGTATCAACCTGGGATTTTTCTTTACTATATTCCGGTAAAAAAGATATTTTTCGGTTACAAAAAGGTTTGGAAATACAACGGGTTTAAATGGTTTATCTGCTATTTTTTCAAATACATTCTGCCAGTACTTACTCACACATACAATGCGCATTCTGTCTGGATATGCTGCGGCTGTTTTTACAAATTTCCGGAGCAGAAAATGATATAAACCCGGTTTACCGTCCTTCGGATCATAATTATGTAAAATCACAATCATGCGGCTGCGGCTCAAACGGATCCGGAACCATACAGGCCATGCCAGACGCGCCGTAGTTACAATACATTCTGCATTCTTTGCGGCAGAAAAAGCAGCGAATCCGAGTCTGATCCATCCGAAAATTCCTTTGTAAACGCGGGTAAATCTTTTCTCCGTAAAACAATCCCTGCAATGGTTCCATTCTCCTGCCAGCGTTTCGCAAAATACCCTTTCATGCCTGTGACCTCCTGTGCCTTCAGGGCCCTGGGAAAGGTACAGAATGGAGTGCATGCGGTGGAGAATTATTGCCCGTATCGGGTGGTGAAATCCCGGTACGCCAGGCGGATACCCTCTTCCAGATGTACCCTGGGTTTCCAGCCGGTGGCAAACAGCCGGCTGCTATCCATGAGTTTGCGGGGTGTGCCGTTTGGTTTGGTGGTGTCGAATGTGAGATCACCTTCGTATCCCACCACTTTCTTTACCAGGAGTGCCAGATCTTTGATGGATATATCTTCCCCGTAACCTACGTTTACAAATTGTTTTTCGTTGTAATTCAAAAGCAGGTATACAAGGGCATCGGCCAGGTCATCGGCATATAAAAATTCGCGCAACGGACTGCCATCTCCCCATATTTCCACGCTGGGTTTGCCTTGCGCTTTGGCCTCATGAAACTTTCGGATCAATGCAGGTAAAACGTGTGAGTTTTCAGGGTGATAATTGTCATTGGGTCCGTACAGGTTGGTGGGCATGGCGCTGATAAAATTGCAACCATACTGATCACGGTATGCCTCGCACATTTTTATGCCCGTTATTTTTGCTATGGCGTAAGGTTCATTCGTGGGTTCCAGTTCTCCGCTGAGCAGATAGTCTTCTTTCAGCGGCTGGGGTGCCATTTTGGGATAAATGCAGCTGCTGCCAAGGAACAATAGTTTTTCTACACCGTACACATGGGCAAAATGGATGATGTTGTTCTGCATCATCAGGTTTTCATACAAAAACTCTGCACGGTAGGTGTTGTTGGCGAGAATTCCACCCACTTTGGCAGCGGCATCCACCACATATTCCGGCCTTTCCTTTTCGTAAAATTCCTTTACAGCCTGCTGATTGCGCAGGTCCAGCTCTGCAGAAGTACGGGTAACAATGTTGCTGAAACCCTTTGCCTGAAGGGCACGCACCACCGCTGAACCCACCATGCCCCGGTGTCCGGCTACGTAAATTCTGGCCGTTGATTTCATTTATTCAAAATAATTCTTCGCACCAAAACCGCCTTCTTTCAGGTAGGTTTCCTTCTTCATCAGGTGCAGGTCGCTTTGCATCATATCCGACACCAATTCCAGCAGGCTGTGTTTCGCAACCCAACCGAGTTTTTCTTTGGCCTTGGTGGCTTCTCCTATCAACAAATCCACTTCGGTGGGACGGAAATATTTGGGATCTACATTCACCAATTCTTTGCCAATGGCTGCTTCGGAAATTTTCAATCCCAGACTGTCTGCTTTTGCTTTGTCTATAAATCCCAGCACACCCTTTTCATTCACCCCTTCACCATGGAATTCAATACCCAGACCCAACTCACTGAAAGCCATCCGCACAAATTCCCTGATTTCGGTGGTTTTTCCGGTCGCTATGACAAAATCTTCGGCTTTTTCCTGCTGCAGCATCAGGTACATGGCCTCGATATAATCCTTGGCATGTCCCCAGTCCCGGCGTGAGTTCAGATTTCCCAGATACAATTTATCCTGCAGACCCAGGGCTATGCGCGCGGCGGCCCGTGTGATTTTACGGGTTACAAAAGTTTCCCCGCGTATGGGGCTTTCGTGGTTAAACAGTATCCCATTGCAGGCATACATTCCGTATGCTTCCCGGTAGTTTACGGTAATCCAGTATCCATACATTTTGGCCACCGCATACGGACTTCTCGGATAAAAAGGGGTGGTCTCGTTTTGTGGTACAGCCTGCACCAGCCCGTACAACTCACTTGTACTGGCCTGATAAATTCTGGTTTTCTCCACCAATCCCAATATACGCACAGCTTCAAGTATTCTCAGTGTACCCATGGCGTCGCAGTTGGCAGTATACTCCGGGGTTTCGAAACTAACCTGCACATGGCTTTGTGCTGCCAGGTTGTAAATTTCGTCGGGCTGTACTTCCTGTATGATTCGAATCAGGTTGGTACTATCGGTAAGGTCACCGTAATGCAGGTGCATTTTGGCCCCGGGTATATGCGGATCCTCGTAAATATGGTCTATCCTTTCGGTATTGAACAGCGAACTGCGTCGCTTAATGCCGTGAACTGTGTAACCCTTGCGCAATAAAAACTCTGCCAGATAGGCACCATCCTGCCCGGTTATGCCTGTGATTAACGCTACCTTCATTATTTTGCGCAAAAATAGGCATTCAACCCGTATGGTCGCCATTTTTACACCTGTTACAGGCCCGCGCCTGCGCTATGTGCTGGATGAACTCCTCCTGCGCCGAGCCGGTATTCCCTACCGGTTGCACCTGAATGCAGCCCAGTATGAACAAGACCCGGCGGCTATAAAAATCAATTATTCCAGTCAGGAACTACCCGGTTTTACCCTCTATTGTTCTGGCTGGTTGCAGGAAAAGGGAATCAACCCGGAATTCAAACCCTCCGCAGCGGTCATTGATGGCAAAACGGTGCTTTTTCCCTCTGCCGGCGGAACACAATTCGACCTGTTTGCCATGGCATTTTGGCTGCTCAGCCGTTACGAAGAGTACCAGCCGTTTGCCGCAGATGTTTACCACCGCTTTCCTGCCACTGCCTCTCTGGCCCACACGCTGGAAACAGTACAGGAGCCCTGGCTCGATGCTGCCATTCTGCAGTTTTACAGACAGTCAGGGATTCCTTTCGTACCCCGTTTAACAACCATTCCCACCATCGATGTGGACATTGCATTCAAGTATCTGGGAAGACCCTTGCTTCGCAGATGGGGGGCCTGGTGCAGGGATCTGCTGCTCAGCCCTGAAAACCGCAGGGAACGCAGGCAGGTACAAGGCCCGCAAAGCGACCCGTTTTATACATACGACTATATTCATTCTGCATTGCAACCTTTCGAAGAATCCCGCATTTTCTGGCTGGTTCCGGTTCACTATGGAAAGCACGACAAACAGGTATCCACTGCTTATAAACCATTTCAGAAACTTCTTGGCAGCCTGCACATCCCGGCCGGACTGCACCCTTCATGGGCCAGTGGCGATTATTCCCGGCTGATTTACGATGAAAAACATCTGTTGGAAAAAGCAACCGGCCAATCCATACAGAGCAGCCGGCAACATTTTCTGCGCATGAGGCTGCCTCAATCCTACAGTTTGCTTCTGCAGGCGGGATTTACCCACGATTACACCATGGGTTATGCAGATGCCTGCGGATTCAGAGCTGGCACTGCATACACATTTTTGTGGTACAACCTGGAAACAGATACCGAAACCGGTTTGCATATTCACCCCTTTGTATGCATGGATGTAACCTGCAAAAATTATTTGAAATTATCACCGGATTCAGCCATACAACTCGGCGCTGAACTGAAAAATAAAATGGCAGAAACCGGAGGTGATTTTTGTTTTGTTTACCACAATGAAAGTCTGAGTGAAAGCAGCGGGTGGAAAGGCTGGCGTAATGTATTTGAAGCATGGCTGAAATAACATATTTGCGCCGGAAAGAGATTGATTCCACGCGTTGGGATCGCTGCATTCTGGGTGCAAAAAACAGTGTGGCCTATGCACTTTCTTCTTATCTGGATGCCTTGTGTGATGGACAGTGGGATGCCCTTGTAGCTGGAGATTATGAGGCGGTATTTCCGCTACCCTGGCGAAAAAAATGGGGAATTTCCTACATTTATATGCCGTTTTTTTGTCAGCAACTGGGCGTGTTTTCTGCTACAGAAATATGGAATCAGGATGCATTTATCCGCGCTATTCCGCGACATTTCCGGCTGATTCATTTGCAGTTGAATCCCTCATTCCCGTTTGCACTGCCCTGCAAAAAACGCAGCAACTATGTATTGCATTTGCAGCATTCATTTGAAACATTGTGTAATCATTTTAATGCCGATGCGCAAAAAAATCTGCGCAAACTGGATCAGCTCCTCATTCAATACAACACGCAAATTTCAGTTGCCGAAGTGATAGACGTGTACCGGCAGGCCTGGGGTGAATCCAACCCAAATATTCACACAGCAGATTATGCACGGTTTGAAATAGCATGCACTCAGATGGCAGAAGAAGGACAGGTATGGACTCTGGGGGCTTACCGCGAACAGGAATTGCTCGGGGCTGCCTTGTTCTTGGTTTCTCCCCGGTTTGTGCATTATGTATGCGCCGGACCAACAGCAGCGGGTCGCAGTGTGGGAATCATGCACGGTATCATCCGGGAGGCCATCCGGCGGTATGCCAATACCCCTGTTTATCTGGACTTTGAGGGTTCCGAAATTCCGGGGGTTGCAAAATTTTATCAGAAATTCGGCCCGGAAAACAGACCTTATTTTTCCTACACGGAAAACAGGCTGCCGCGGCTGCTGCGCCGCCTGAAGTCTGGTTACTGATTCCGGAAAATCAACACTCCACCGGCAACCTTAACAGGCAAAGATTCCTCATCCCGATTGCCAAGCATGCTATACAATGTTCCGTTTACAGCACACTCCTTACTGCCCAGTCCCGGACATTTCTGGCAACCTGCACTGCTGCGGTTCTCTTTTACAGAAACATAATACCCTGTTATTTCATACACTTTCCCCGATGAGGTAGACAACGTAAGCGTATCTGAGGTGTAGTGAATGGGCAGGGGTATAAAACCCATGCCGATATTGCCGGTATCACTCCGGTACAAACCATCTTTGAAATACCAGTTTACTGTGGTCTCCGCAAAATACTGCGGGCCCCTGCGTTTCAGGGTGATGGTATCCAAATCTGCCGGCAGGAATTTCTTGCCCTGTGTTTCTGTATCGAACAATACCCGTACGGCATCATCCAGCGGAACGCAATCTGTTGTAGGACAACAGCTACCCAAAAACAAAACACCCAGGGCCAGTAAAATGCGCATACAGAATTTCGGCTTGCAAAGATGCTGCTTTTTTACCAATTGGTTTGCTTTGGCCGGAGGAAGACCATAATTTTCTGTTTGCCGTTTGAACACTTTTGTTGTCTTTGTTGGATATTTTGTTGGTTTTATTTGGAATTCTGCCTTAAATCACCTAAACTTGAATGACCATGGAATCATCAGCAGCACGATACTGCCAACCATGGAAGGGGGTCTTTGTATTTGCAGCACTTTCAGCTGTTCTTGCTTTTTGTGTCGTATTGGTATGCAATCTGCCGGGCATGAATTTTTCTACCCGCATGATTTGCGGCCCCGTCATACTCAGTATTTTCCTTTTTTTATCGTGGTTGTTTCTGGTGCGGTGGCTGGTGGTTCCCTGCATTGTAATCCTGCATGAAGATGCTTTGGAGATCATTCTCAAGTATAAGTCTCCTTTGTATGCTCCGCGCTATCGCATACCCTGGAACTATCTGTCTGAATGCGGTGTACCCCGCCGACTTGTGCCTAACCGCCCTGTAGCTAATTTCATCCCTCAGTTTCCCGTGCTGCGCTTTCAGCTGCTTCCGGCAGAAAAGGTAGAGTCTGAAGATGCATGGGCCCTGTGGGTGCAGCTGGAGAACAAACTATCCCTGGTCAATCAGAGCCTGCCGGATAACCAAAAAATACGCAGGGCAAACCGCAACTTCACCCCATGGCTCATCTGGATTCTGCGAAGCGGAATATTGCTTGTTCTCTTTCTGGCTGCCCTCAAACTGTTTGGCGAAGGCACTGCCATCATTACCTGGTGGCACCTGCTCATCCTAAGCGGACTGTGTGTTGCACTGGGCATTTGGCTCATACTAAGGGCGCACAACCAAAAACAGACGGACGTGTATTAAAACCAATCTGAAACCTATCTCGCCATCCCCCTTACCTTTGCAGGGTGATTGCAGATTTAAACGGCAAAACTGCCCTGGTATGCGGCAGTACGGCGGGTATTGGTTTGGCCTCCGCCCGGCAATTGGCTGCCTCAGGTGCCCGGGTCATCCTTTTGGCCAGAAATGAAGAAAAACTGAAAACCACAGTGGAATCATTACCCGGCGGCGGACATGGCTGGTACACCGCTGATTTTGCAGACAATGACTCTGTACAGGATGCGGCAAGGCGGATTGCTGCAGAACATGTGGTTCACATTCTTGTAAACAATACAGGTGGTCCGCCGGCAGGACCAGCGCACAGTGCAAATACAGATGATTTTCTCGCTGCATTCCGCGGTCACCTTATCAACAACCATATCCTGGCACAGGCATTGATACCGGGCATGAAATCTGCCGGTTACGGCCGCATCATCAACATCATCAGCACCAGTGTAAAAATACCACTGCCAAACCTGGGAGTAAGCAATACCATTCGCGGGGCAGTGGCAAACTGGTCTAAAACCCTTGCCAACGAACTGGCTCCTTTTGGCATAACTGTAAACAATGTACTGCCGGGCGCAACAGAAACAGAGAGACTGCATTCCATCATAGCCAACAAAAGCCAGAAGACGGGTCTGGAGCTGGAAACCGTACGCAGTGAAATGCTGCATGAAATTCCTGCCGCCCGGTTCGGCAAACCCGAAGAACCCGCATTTGCCGTATGTTTTCTGGCATCACCCCTGGCATCTTACATCACCGGCACCAATATGGTCGTGGATGGTGGTCGCACCGGAAACCTGTAATGCCCATGCTGAAAGCCTGGATAAAAGCAGCACGCCTGCGCACCTTGCCCCTGGCAGCCAGTGTAATCATCATGGCCGGTGCACTCAGTTATCTGCATCTGCATTTCTATCCCGGCACATGGTTACTGGCACTCAGTACTGCCCTGCTGCTGCAGATTCTCAGCAATTTTGCCAACGATTACGGTGATTTTGTAAAAGGAACCGATCAGGCTGCAGGCCGCACTGACCGTGCCCTGAGCAGCGGCGCCATTTCGCCTTCGGCCATGCGCACCGGCATTTACATCACCGTCATTGCCTGCCTGTTGTCCGGAATTTCGCTTTTATACCTGTCCGGCCAATGGTCTGGCTCCAGCTGGCTGCTATTGCTGCTGGGCCTTGCCGCTATCGCAGCTGCCATTGCATACACAGTGGGACGCAAAGCTTATGCCTACCTGGGACTGGGAGATGTATTCGTATTCCTGTTTTTCGGGCCCGTGGCCATTTGTGGTACTGTTTTTCTGCTGGGCAATGCACTCACAACTCCGGTTTGGATGGCCTCAGTGGGCATGGGAATGCTGTGCACGGCGGTTTTGAATGTAAACAATATGCGTGACCGCGATTCGGACTCAGCCAGCGGCAAAATCACCCTGGCCATCCGAATGGGAAAAGCGGGTTCTTATGTCTATCACAAATTTTTACTTTCCGTTGGTTCATTGTTGGTTACAGGTTGTTTTTTATATCATATCTTTAATACTAACGGACTGCATCCTTTGGAATTTGCCATGGTGCTCATCGTGTTCTCACCGGTGTATCTGTTGTTCGCCGCCCATACCTCCAAAATTCCTATGCTTGAAACCCGCGAGGACTGGAACAAAGAGTTGAAGCGACTCTCCTTATCCATTTTAATCCTTGCAGTTGTATTTTTTATCATTGTTTGGTTTTTTGTATGATCGTTGAATGCAAAGCCTTTAGCATTGAATTCTTAAAACCGGCAAAAACAAGCCGGGGTGAATACGCACTTAAAAACGGCTGGCTCATAGGGCTGTCAGAAAATGGCATCACTGGCACAGGAGAAGCCTCACCCCTGCCGGATCTGAGTGTGGACGGAAGGGAAGATTTTGAGCAAGTCACTGCCAGCTGGGCTGGTGAAAACCTCTGTGCAGCGGAATGGATAGAACGTGCCAAACCTTACCCTGCCCTGCAATTTGCCATTGAATGCGCCTGGCTGGACTGGAAGCAGGGAGGCAGGGGATTGCTTTACCCCAGTGCTTTTACCCGCGGTGAAACCCATATCCCAATCAATGGACTGGTATGGATGGATGACATTGAGTCCATGTATGCAAGTGCGCTGCTAAAAATACAAGCCGGGTTCCGTTGCCTGAAATTCAAAGTGGGTGCGCTGGACCACGATGCCGAATGCCGTTTGCTTGAGAAAATCCGAAAAGAGAAAAATCCGTTTTCACTGGAGATCCGCCTGGATGCAAACGGAGCTTACACAGCAGACACTGCCCCGGAAATTCTGAAAGATTTTCAGCGTTTTGGAATCCACAGCATAGAACAACCCATCCGTGCCGGACAAGCAGAAGCCATGGCCAAACTGTGTGCCGATAGCGCCCTTCCCATTGCGCTGGACGAAGAACTTATCGGGCGTGACCCGGAAAAAGTAGCGGTTCTGTTGAAAACCATCAAACCGGCATTTATCATTCTCAAGCCCACCCTGCTGGGCGGCTTTACCGCTGCTGATCAATGGATTGCAGCTGCAGAAAAACAAAATATTGGCTGGTGGGCCACCAGTGCCCTTGAAAGCAATATTGGACTGGGAGCCATTGCCCAATGGGTGGCGACAAAGAAAAATCCCCTGCATCAGGGCCTGGGTACCGGTTCTCTTTACAAAACGAATTTCGAAGCCACCACATACCTGCAGGGAGAAAAATTGTGGTATACGTCCGCTGCACAATGAACCCATCTCAACTACCTTCCGGCTTTCTGTCCTCACTGAATTCTGCACTGCCCGCCGCAGAAGTGCAAGGCCTTACCGACAGTTTTCAGCTGCCGGTGCCGGTGTCCATCAGAATCAATCATGAAAAATGGAAGGGCCATGGTCTTGGGGTATCACATCATTCCGTGCCTTGGTGTGAAAATGGTTTTTACCTTGCCGAACGGCCGTTTTTTGCGGCTGATCCTGCGTTTCATGCAGGGGCATACTATGTTCAGGAGGCTTCGAGTATGATAGCTGGTACCCTTGCTGCCCACCTGCTGCAAACCATGGATGCAGAGGCAAAGGTGCTGGATCTGTGTGCCGCACCGGGTGGCAAAAGCACCCACCTTGCCAGTATACTTCGCCCCGGAGATGTGCTGGTGGCCAATGAGGTCATAGGTACCCGAAACGCGGTACTGCAGGAAAACCTGTCCAAATGGGGCAGGGCAAATCACTTCATCACCCGGTCCGATGCCCAGCGGTTTGGCCGGTCCGGCGCCGTTTACGACCTCATTCTGGCAGATATGCCCTGCAGTGGAGAAGGGATGTTTCGGAAAGACCCGGACAGCATTGCCGAATGGAGCTTACAAAACGTGCAACTCTGCGCAGAACGCCAGCAACGCATTGCTTCAGACCTTTGGCCCGCGTTGAAAGAAGGAGGGTTTTTGCTGTACAGCACCTGCACCTACAACCGCAGGGAAAATGAAGAAAACGTACAATTCATTTGCCGTGAACTGGGTGCCGAGCTGGTGGATCCTGCCCTGCCGGAATTGGCTCACTTCTTCAGTGAAACCCCCGGCATGTACCGCGCACTGCCGCACCGCACCATGGGCGAGGGGTTTTTCATTGCCTTATTGCAAAAAACAGCCCATGCCAAACCACCCCGCAATCCGGCAAAGCGATGTGTGTTGCAGGCGCCCACCGGCAAATGGCCGGCAGATTTGTGCGTGCATGAATATGAACAGGTGCTGTACGGCTTGCGCGATGTAAATGCAGGCACCCTGCCCGAACTCTTTGAAAATATTCCGGGCATTGTCAACGCAGGGACTCCTTTGGGAAGGTATTTTCATCAGGATTTTAAGCCCAATTCCGCACTCGCATTACTCCAGGGCATTCTGTCCTGCGACTGGCCGGTGCAGCAATGGGACGACGAGACGGTTTTGCAATATCTCAAACGCAATTCCCTGCCCAACCCGCTGCAAACCAAAGGTCAGCAACTGGGGGTGTGGCAAGGCCTGCCCATAGGGTTTGTCAATGCAAACCGCGCCCAATGGAACAATGGATGGCCCATGGAGTGGCGACTGCGCACCGATGTTCCGGCTGCAGTCAGTCTGTTGAAGGAATAAATCAGTTCTTGTTCTTCGGCTTCATCCGTTTCAGGCGCATCACGTATTCTTCCTCTTTTTCTGAAAGGAAACGCCATTTGCCTCTGCCCAGTTTTACGTGGTCAAAGTCGCCCAGCAAAACGCGGTCAAGACCCAGCACCTCGTAGCCAAAATGCTCGAACATGCGGCGCACAATGCGGTTGCGGCCGCTGTGAATTTCCACGCCCAGCAGGGTATCGTCCTCGGGATCTACAAATCCGCATTGCTCAAATGACATAAATCCGTCTTCCAGTTCCACACCATTCACCCAGGCCAGCATATGGTCCCTGCTGGGTTTGTGATCGAGTTTCGCTTTATAGACTTTTTTGATTTCAAAACTGGGGTGCATGAGTTTCTGGGCCAGATCGCCGTCGTTGGTGAGCAGCAGTACCCCGGTGGTATTGCGGTCGAGTCTGCCTATGGGGTAAATGCGTTCCTTGCCAGGCAGGTCCAGCAAATCCATCACCGTAGGCCGGCCTTCCGGATCCATGGTGCTGGTGATGTAGCCTTTGGGCTTGTTCAGGAGAATATACACCGCTTTTTCAGGGGTAATTTTCTGCCCGTCCACCTTTACCACATCTCCGGGGTTCACTTTGGTGCCCATTTCTGTCACCACCACTCCGTTGATATGCACCAGACCCTGGGTTATCAACGCATCGGCTTCGCGGCGACTGCACAAACCACTGTTTGCGATATAACGGTTCAGCCGCACTTCGGTTTCAACCAGTTCTTTGCCGCGGCTCAGGTTGTCGCCGGCTTTGTTCAGCTTTTTGGCAGAGCCCTTATAATTGGCCTGAGAATTTTTGCGGGTGTTTTTCACCATCTTTCGGTCCAGCTTGCGTGTTTCGCGCCTGGCTTCACTTGCCGGACTGCGGTTTATGCGTTTGTTCGCATCGTCGCCCGTTTGCGGACTGCTTTTTCTGAAGGTTTTGTTTCTATCGTCGCCGCTAGACTCATTGCGATTGGAAAAACCACGGGGTTTGTCGCCATAAGAACGGCTGCGGGGTGGCTTACTGCCAAAATCGTTGCTGCGTGTATAGGTGCCGGGCTTGCGGCTGCGGGGTGAATCTGCAGTATTGTCTCTGCTCACAAACCGTTTATTGGGACGGTCTGTATTCTCCTCCCGGTCCGTGCGCGGATAGGACGAATTGCGGCGGCCTGTACCGGGCGCATCGCCCCGGCTCCCATAGCGTGTATTGCGACCGCGGGTAGCGTTGTCATCTCCGCCCGCTGTATTTCTTGAGTTGTAGGAAGTACGACGGCCTGTAGAAGGTGCATCACCCCGACTGTTGAAACGGGGGTTTCTGCCACGTGGGGCATTTTCGTCAGCCCCACCGCTGTTGCGGGAGTTGAAAGAAGTGCGGCGGCCTGTTGCAGGTGCATCTCCACGGCCTCCGAAACGGGGGTTTCTGCCGCGGGAATTGCTGTCATCTCCGCCTGAGCTGTTGCGTGATGTGTAGCTGTTGCGACGGCCGGAATCCAGTCTGTCGTTGCCTCTGCTGTAAGGGGTTTTGCTGCGGGAGAAGTAGGAATCCTCTCCATCCGTTGATTTGCGGGTTTTGCGCGGAGCAGCGGTGTTCTCGCTGCGGTTTTCTGTTTTACGAACCACCCGCGGGCGGGTTTCGGTGGGAAGGCGCTTTTGAAATTTGCTGCCCCTTCCGTTTTCTTTTTTGGGTGCCATGGAACTATAAGGTTGACTCCGCTTCACAGCGGTGTGCTGCTGCAAAGGTACAACAATTAACCCATTTCGGGTGAATTTGCAACGATTGCCGCGGATTTTGCAATCATGATTTACATGCTGACCGAGAGTTACAACAGAACATTTTTCCTTCCGAAAGGATCGCAAGCCCGCCCGGCTGGGCCATTCGGACGGGCCGGCGCGAAATTTATTCAAGGCTGTCACACTGAGCCTGTTGAAGTGTGCCACCTTCCATTCTTTGAGGCCAGGCCGACCCAACTCCTGATACCGATGGCTGTAAAATCCGGAGGATTAAACTCCCGGTTAACCCACTCCGGCGGGTGGATTAGCCCTTTCAATTCTGGTTTCCACGTAATACATATCAATCTCTCCCTTATTCTTGGCCGGTATTTTTCCCCGGTGGCTGCACTTGTATTTGTCCTTCACCTGCAGCCATGTATCACCCGAAATGTTGATGCGGCCGGGATGCGAGTTTTGTTCCATACGTGCGGCGACATTTACCGTGTCGCCCCATATGTCGTAGCTGTATTTTTTCTTGCCCACCACCCCGCTGATCACAGGTCCGGTATGGATGCCGATGCGGAATTGAAACACCGCTTCACCGGACACATGCGCTTTGTTCAGTTCCTCCACCGCTTTCAGCATGTCTTCCGATGCCGCAACTGCTGCCAGACAAGGGTTTCCGCTGTCTTTGTTCAGGCCTGCAACAGCCATATAGGCATCTCCTATGGTCTTGATTTTTTCCAGTCCGTGCACCAGCATTATGTCGTCGAAAATGCTGAAAACCTGATCCAGCCGCTTTACGAGTTTTTCCGGCGCCATATTCTCTGCGATATGGGTAAAGTCTTTGATGTCGGCAAAAACAATGGCCACTGTTTTGTGCAGTTTCGGTATGGCGGCGCCATGGGTTTTCAGCTCCCTGGCCGTTTCTTCCGGCAAAATATTGAGCAAAAGCTTTTCACTCATTTTCCGCTGACGGCTCACCGCGCGATAAGCAACAAACACAGCTATCATGCTCAGCAAGAGCACAATGGCTATCACCCCCAATCCACTGCGTGTGCGCCGCTGACTGGTCAGTTCGTTTTCATACCGCGCTTCGCGCAGGGATCGCTGCTTTTCAAAATCGTGCAGGGTTTGTTGTTCTATGGCCAGCACTCCCGCTTCCCAGTTGTGCGCCACATTCTGTAATTCCTGGTATTTCAGGTTGTAAGCAAGTGCAGCCTGGTAATTCCCCAGTTTCTGCTGAATGCGAAACAACAAGCTGTACAATTCCCTGCTGATCCAGCTTCCGTATTTATCGGCTGCCAGGTGTTTTTCTGCTGCCAGTGCCTGCTCAAGTGCCTGGTTTATACGGCCTTGGGCAAATGCAATTTCTCCCAGTCCGGTGCGGCATACAACCATCCCCAATTCCTCATTCCACTTGCCGCTTTGGTAATCTGTCAAAACATTCCGGTACAGCTGCTCAGCCTCTGCATTCCTGCCACTTTTGCGCAGGGCATAGGCCTTGCCCGCGGCCACCTCGTGCAGTTCATCTGCAGCGTTGAACTGTGCGTATATCCTTTCGGCGCTGTCCAGCAGGCTCAAACTGGCCGCTAAATTGTCAATCTTTCCCTGGCATAAGCCGCACAGGTACAACTGCCGCGCCACCCGTTTCCGGTCGTCCATATTCCGGCTCAGGTTAAGGCTGCGGTTAAACAGTTCAAAGGCCGTTTTCCATCTCTCCTGCTGGTAATGAATCAGGCCCATGCCCATCAGTCCGCGCGACAGCCAGTATGGATCCTGAAACTGCTCTGCATATTTTTCACAACGGATATAGCCGGCAATGCTTCTCTTTAAGTCGTTGCGGAACAGATAGGCGTTACCCAGGAGAAAATGGGATTCCATCAACCCCTTGCGGTACTGCAGTTTTTCACTCACCCGCACGGTTTCATTCAGCAACTCCAGTGCATGGTCAGACCACAAACTGTCTGCCCGGTTCAAGCCCTGCATGATAGACAACAGACTGTCAGCCTTGCGGGTATCGTCTTCCATTTTCATGGCACGCTGTATCTTGGCCGGATAAGACTCCGCCCGCAGATGCATGGCACTCAACAACAATAACCCGTAAAAGAACAAACGCATGGAGGGTGGCACAAATCTACTGCAAATCGATGGTATGGCCTGTTCTGGTTTTAGCAGACTGAGAATCAGGTTTGCAAGCCATATGCACACATTACCGGCAAATGCTGACATGGCCATTGGTCGCGGCACATGTATTGAATTTACCAGGCCGGTTATTGAAAATGGTGATTTTTATGCCTTGCTCTCTACAAAATACATATCCATTTCACCTTTGCCTTTGGCATCTATTTTTCCGCGATGCGTGCAGGAGAATTTGTCTTTCACCATCTCATAGGTGGTTTCGCTGATGTTCACTTTGCCTACTTCTCCGCTGCTCTCCATCCGGCTGGCTGTGTTGACCGTATCACCCCAGATGTCGTATGCGAATTTTTTAACGCCAACGATTCCCGCAACCACAGGGCCGGTATGCACCCCTATCCGGATTTCAAAAAACAATTGTCCTTTGGATTGTCTGGTGGCCTTATGCTCTTGCATAAACTGCTGAATTTCCAGCGCAGCCAGTACAACGTCATTTGCATGGGTGGTATTGGCAGTTGGCAAACCACCGGCCGCCATATACGAATCACCAATGGTTTTTATTTTTTCCACCTGATGCTTTTGCATGATATAATCAAACGCAGAAAAACACTCATTGATTTCCGATACCAATTCTTTCGGACTTAACTTTTCAGAAAGCTGGGTAAATCCTTTAAAGTCTGTAAACAGCACGGTTACTTCATCCATTAATTGTGCATCGGCGCTTCCCTTGGCTTTTAACTCTTCGGCGACTTCAGAGGGCAGAATGTTCAACAACAGGGTTTCACTCCGCTTTTTTTCTTTGGAGGTTTTTCTCAATCCAACAAAAATTGAACTGGCCAATAACAACATCAAAAACGTTCCTCCGATAAACAAATTGCGCTGGGCATTTTTGGTTTTTATCTCCTGCTCCTGGGCAAATAACTGTGCAAGCTGTAATTTCCTCTCCTGGCCCAATACAGTCAATTCCGATGCCTTTAAAAGGTTTTCCTTTTCAGAAAGGGTAAGTTGCTTTTCCTTTTCCTGCTTTTCTGCCTTCTCTTTCAAAAACGCCAGGTGTTGCAAGTCCTTTTCTTTATTACTAAGCGCCAGATCTTTTTGTTTCAGGAACAACTCCTGCTGACTTCTCAGGAACTTTTCCTCGCTTAATTTTTTTTCATATTTCAACGAGGCTTCCCTTTTATCCCTTGCGGCTTTGAGTGAATCCTCTTTCTTTTCAAAATCATAATTCATTTGCAGCGCCAGGGTTTTTCTTGCGGTTTCTATGTTGTTTAAACTATCACGGTAAGTGATGTACAACATATAGTGCTCTATCGATCTTTTGTAATTTCCTTTAGCACTATCCATAGCTGCCAATTCCCGATAACTGGATTGAATCTGTTCTAAATTGGCCAATTGCTTGCTCAGCGCCAAAGCCTTATACAGATATTCTGCCGCCGTTTCGTATTTTTTCTCCAGTGCGTATGTTTTACCTATGTTAAGGTAACTCACTGCCATTTTGGATTGGTTCCCGATTTCTTCGTCCAATTTCAGCGCAAGGAAATGATATTTCAATGCCTCCGGAAAATTGCCCTTCTTCTGGTAAATAATACCAATATTTTGGTAAGCAGCGGCCATTGTCTTTTTTTCCCCTGTTTCTTGAACAATACTTAAAGACAACAAATAATACTTCAATGCCTCGGTATAATTGCCCAGTTTGTCATAGACAATGCCCATGTTGTTGTAACATGCGCCAACGCCATTTTTGTTTTTAACCTCCTTCATAATTTCCAGGCAGATTGAGAAATTCTTCAGGGCTTCAGGATAATTTTCCATAGCCGAATAGATCAGGCCTATATTGTTACGCACATTCCCAATGGTCTTTCTGTTTCCCAATCCTTCACTGATTTTTAAGGCGGATAAATAGTAACTTAATGCTTTCGGATAATTGCCCTGTCTTTTATACACAGCTCCCATCATGTTATATGTGTTGGCAATACTTGTATTGTCACCCAAAGCTTCATAGATAGCCAACGCCTTAGTATGAAATACAATGGCCTGTAAATAATCTCCTTTTTGGTGCATAATCCATCCAATATTGCTGCAGGCATTGCCTATCCCTTTCTGATACCCCAACCGTTCAGACAATTCCAGGCATCTTTTGGCATAATGCATAGCGGTATCAAGATTAATTCCCCAATAGCTTGTTGTGAGTTTGGACAAAATATTTGCCGCAACCTCATCCTGTTTGTGCTTTTTTAATTCATTTTTTAATGAATCTATCTGTCGTAGGTCTTGTGCTGAAACGTTGGATATGAAACAACCAACAGTGAAGAGCAATAGGATGAGATTCCTTTTCATGCTGTAAAAATGTTCGGCGGGTGGATGTTGAAACTATACCCGCGGGTTGCACTTAACATCAAATATACGCAATGTGTGCCATACCCCTCTTTTTGGAAACCCCAACCAGTGAAAATTTTCAGTGAATAACAAAAGCTGCGATGGGTGCAGGATGTATTGATGCTTAACAATTGCCGGCGATCTGCTGGTCTGGTAAATCCACTAACTCCAATTCATTCTCATGACGTGAAGTTGCAAGGCCCATTTTAGTTATTGGGTATTCGTTTTTGGGTCAGGTACGGGGCCCATGTATGGTTCGACAGGCTTTCCAGAGGCGCTGCTCCGGACCTTTAGCCCTGAGGCGTTGCCCGGGAATGCAAGCAACATGACATGGGCAACAGCATGACATAGGCCAGGTAACCCTGCATCCTACTGCTCCCTCTTCACCACCATGTAGTGCTCATCGTCCAGTTTCAGGTAGCCGTACTCATAGCAGAAGTGGTACTCGCTGCCCGTTTTGGTGCGGTAAATGCTTGTGAAATAATCAAACTGAAACCCTTTGGCGGCCAGTTTCTTCATCTGAATCCGTGCCTTGCCCTCTGCATGCCCATTGAGTACTTCTTCCAGAATGCGGCGGTTCTTGCGCAGCGCATTGTTGATGTTGCGCACCACACTGGTGGCGTCGCTGTTCTGGCGGTTGTTCCAGGCATTCCGGCAGGCATCGCTGCAAAACTTCTTGTCGGACCGGCCCCGGATCTTGTCTCCGCATTCCGGACATTTGGCTACCTCTGGCATAGGTGGGTAAAGACTTTATACAATGATAACACTTTTTTGTTACCCGACAACAAATGGTTACAAATACTTGCAACCGAAAGTAATTGATTCTTTACCGAATCGGTTTCTGCAGCCGCTAAACCTTTGCATCACCAAAACGGCAAACCCCTTCCACCTGGCGCCGGTGAACGGGACAAACCGCTGAGGCACAACAAAACATTTTTAAACCAAACACACACGTAAAAACACACATTATGAAAAATTCTGTTAATTCTGTACGACTGATCGGAAACGCTGGCATGAACCCCGTAGTCCGCCAATTTGAAAACGGCAGCAAAGTGGCCAACCTGAGCCTGGCCACCATGGAAGGCCGCAAAGACATCCAGGGCAACTGGGTGTACAACACCAGCTGGCACAGCCTGGTATTCCGGGGCAAGCAGGCTGAAACCGTAGAAAAAATGGTGGGCAAGGGCACCAAACTGGCCATTGAAGGCAAACTCAACCACCGCGATTATGTGGACAAAGACGGACAAAAACGGTATGTCACCGAAATCATCGTAAACGAACTGCTGATGCTGGGACAACCCAAAAATGCCGGCAAGGCGGAAGTGGAAAAAGCGGAGGAACCTTTGCCGTTCTGAGGCTCAACCCAAATATGGAAAAGAGGCCGGGAAATCCCGGCCTCTTTTCATTTTGAAAAACGATGGGGAAACTTGAACTATACCTATACTTGGAAAAACTATTGCTTTCAATGTAATTATTACCACCTTTTTTCGCCAAAAAAGGTGGAGCCAAAAAGGCAGACGGCCCAAGGCGCCTTTCCCGTCGCAGGCCTTCCCGGGCAGCTTGCCGGCTTGCGCCCTCCACTTCGTTGCGGGCTGCGCTGTCCTCCTCGCGCTGCGGGGCCGTCTCACAGGGATGTAAAACGGATTAGCGGGATTTTACTGTGTGATAAGCCGCTACAGTAGCCAGTTTCTCGGCCCGGTATAAGGAAATGAAGGCTGATATGTTCAGTGAGCCAGCAGTTAACTAACTACAAGGCTGCCACACTGCCTGCCCCCGAATCAAAGATTCGGGCTAAAGGTCAGGAGCAACGCCTCGTGTTGAAAACCCGGAGCAACGCCTCTGGGGAGCCTGTCCGAAATTTACAGCCTGGCTATTTCACAAACTTGCCAAATTTTTCCTGGATGGACTGAAAGTCGGGATCCTGCTGAAAATCTTTGAGTGTGGCATCGGTGCGCAGACCGAAACGGACCGGGTATCCACCCTGCGATGCCCGGAGAATCAATGCGCGCTGGATGTCTAACTGGGCCTCCTTCACATATCCGTCCTGCTGCTCTTCTGGTATTTCTCCGCTTGCAATCACCTGCCAATCCGCCCACAGACCGGCAAAGCGCATGGCGTACTTTCCCGGATCCTCCATCATGCGCATGGCTTGCTGTGAGTATAGGGACTGCGCCTGTTGAACCTTAGAGAGCTGACCCAAGGCAAACTCGCCGGGCTGCGCCATCGTCTCCATACCCCGGGCCTCAGTACGGCGAAGGGTCCATTCCAGGGTGATGTGCACAAACACATCCTCAAACTCAACCCAGCCATTGGGCCTGAGCAGGCTGAGTTTGCCGCGGCCCCGCACCCTGAAATCCTGATAAAACCGGTAGGTATACTCGTCAGGATGAAAACTGTCCCTGTCCAGCACGGGCCCTGTGCTGATGTCTATGGCTTCTGTGAGATATACGGTTGCACTCATGGCGGAAAGATAGGGAGTATGAGGGAAATTCCCGAAAGGCTATCGTTTGATACAACGAATTTGGAATGCTTTTACCGGCTCAGACCCGGCCCTTAAAGTCCCTTTACCGGCTTCAAGAATGTATTCCGGGTATGTGAAGGATTTAAAAAAGAAGTGTCATTTTGTCGTTTTCGAAAATACCGAGACCATTGGGTAAATGAATGTTGCCATTATTTGCAAATCTCATTTTCTCTCTTGCCTCAGCCAGAATCTGCCCAAATTCAGTAGAATCTGCCAAATACTCTGTATTGATGGTATCATTTCTTTTAAAAATCCTGCACAAATAAAAATTGCTAATGAACTAACATTTTTTGAATTCAATTACAGACCAATGACAATTACATATTACTTTATTTTGATCAATCTTTACGTCAGCCATTAAATTTTCCGGTATGCTTTCCATTTTGCTGTCAATTAAAAAATACCACTCATGAAAATGATAATCTTGAATTTTTTGATCAAGGCTTATTTTATCGTGCTTCACTAGCCAAATCAATAAATCTCTGATTGGGCCGCATACTGAGTCTCCTATTTGAATCATTTTAGTACTATTTCTTCAAAATATTCACATTTATCTCTTTATTCTATAAAATATAAACACTGACTATTTTAGCTTTATAAAGCGCAGGTTGGGTTTCTTCAAAGGCAAAACAAACCAAATAGTTGGCTTTTCCTGTTGCTACTTTTGTTAAAAAACAACTTTTTAATTCGTCTTGTGAAGAATCCAATTTACTTAAAGCCATTTTACCACTGGGATAAATTGTAACTTTAATACCGCTTTCTTTGCATATTTTCTTTAAATCATGAATATCCAATGATTCATGACAATCGTTAGAAGTTTCGATTGCTTTCTCAATGTTAAATGCGATTTTTTCGTCAGTACTAAACTGAACTATCTTATTTTCATTTGGCGAATCAAATGCTCCCGTGTAGAGATAGCTGCCTTCCGTCGTATATTCTATTTTTTTCATTTTATGGTAATAATTGAAGATATCCTTCGTCTATGTAATATTGAACTGATTTTTCCAATTTATATTGAACACCTAATCCGGGCTGACCAAACCAAGGAATAATCTGACCTTCTTCAACATTAGTAATTGGTTTAAGAACTTTATATTGTTGTGGTTTAAGACTCAAGTATGAATTGGGTAATGCACGCTTCTCAAATGGCGTATTGGCCGGGGAGGTAAATTTACCACTTGTAGAACCATATCTATCAATAATTAAATGTCCCTTAAAGTCTTTTGGGTCAAGAGTTCTTTTTAATACACTAACTGCACCATTATTGGGAGGAAAGATAATACCATTATAAACATTGATATTATTAGATTTAAACAACCTTTCCAAATCAGACCATTTTTCATCTTTCCATAATGACCATGCTTGATTTGCAATAATTTCATTTTTCCCATTGGCAAAATCAGCAACTGTCTCAAAAAATTGTGCATTCGTTACCCCCCTGATGACAGTATTTCCCCCCTCCCTCACCCAAAACCCGCCGTTCTTCAGCTGAATAATCTCCAGCTCTCCTTCTACGATGGCGCCGGTTTCGCTTTCGTAGCGGATGCCTTTCAGGGTTTGAATACTGGCTTTTATCTCGCTGGTCTGCACAAGGGGATCATACCAGCGCAGCCGGGAAAGCCATAAATCTCCGTAATCACCTTCACTTTATAGCCCCAGCAAAGTGCTGCCATAGTAGGGCTCTTCCGCCACCAACCAACTCTTCGCATTTGCGATTTTAATGTAGTTGTGTAATGTCTAGGCTACCTGCTGAATTCTAATCACAAATAGACAAAATTCGGGGAAACCAATATTATGTACGAAACAAACACATATATTTGCGTACTACAGGCACAACAAATAAAGTAGAGAAAACACTAAAATTTGATGATGAAGCCATAGACAGTTTGTACGTACATATTTCTCACCCCAGTGAAGTGAAACCCCGGGTCAAAAGATTGCGGTAAGGAAAATCAGTCAGATAGGAGATGATTGCACAAAGGTGTTGATTGCGTGAATATTAACATGGAGCATATAATTTCAAATATCAAAAAGGCTTTAAACTATTTGGACACCATTATTTCTAAAGACCCATTTTCAGCATATTTAAAAACTTCTGATTCACTAAACAATTCTATTCATTGCATTGAGAATAAAAATTTCTCCGCCGCAAAAGAAGAATTGTTATTTTCTATCAGAATGATAATGGAAGCACCTCCTGAGGATTCCGAATTGGCGCTTGAGATACTAAATATTATAGATAAATCATATAAAACACTGCAATCTATTTCACCGGATTAATGTTGGAAAATCTCTTTCGAATTCACTGATATTTTGATATATTCTTCCTGTGGTTTTATCTGTTATACTCTTCATCCAACTATTATCCCATTTAAACGGCAGAATAACCTGATCTGCCCCGCCATTTAATATTTGTTTGCCGTCTTTACTAGTTTGTTTGCCAACCTTGCCGATATTCAATTTTGTTTTTATTGGAATCACTATTTTAACTTCAAACCTCATCGTATTATTCCATTCGTCCAGTAATGCCAATTCTTCTCTTGTGGCACCGGAAACTGTAGTTGCAAAACTACCTCCCAGCCTTGCATCACCGCCAAATACTCTATAAAGAACTAATTGTTCATTCGTTAAAACTGTACGATAAAAGCCATCTAAAAAAGTTTTGGCATTATCACCAAACAATGACTCTTTTTCAACAACGGTGATGGACTTATCAATTTTGGTTGAATACTTCCAACCCCCCTCCCTCACCCAAAACCCGCCGTTCTTCAGCTGAATGATCTCCAGCTCGCCCTCCACAATGGCGCCGTTTTCGCTTTCGTAGCGGATGCCTTTGTAGCGGCCCACCACACGAGAAACCGGACTACCGGCACTTACAGGATCATGCCAGCGCAGCCGGGAAAGCCAAAGTTCACCATTGCCTGCTTCATTATACAATCCCAGCAGGGTATTGCTGTAGCCGGTTTCTTCAACCACCCACTGCCCGGCACTATTGATTCGTGCATAAACCTCAGGGGGGGCATTGGCGGCATGGATATGCAGTTTTACCGTTCGGTAAACACTGGATAGTTTCTGTTGCAATGCTTCGGCACTTGCCAGATTTCTAAAACTGAACTGGGACAGGCGCGATTCAAGGACAAACAACCCTTTGCTTATAGATTCTCCTGTCCGTTTGCCTCCTTCTGCAACCTTTGATATCAGGGCCTGTACACTATGTTTGTCCGTTGCAATGCGAAGCAAGTCCCCGCCGATACGTGCTCCGAAATAGTATCCTGTAAGTGTTTGAAAAACTTCCAGACATTCTTTTTGCTCAGGAGTACCAGAGCTTTGGATCCTGTCTTCGTTGGCTGTAATCACAATATCACCCCCGGTCACTACCAGATCTGCGACAAGAAGCGCACTCACTTCTGTTGCCGTAAAGCCAGAGAAAAGTGCAATGCCGGCCGCAACCCCGATTCTTAAGGCTGCCGTTCGTTCAACACTTGCCTGATCCCTGAGCAATTGATATACAAAAACAACGGGAAGAATCGCTTCGCTGTCATGCCTGATTTTGGCACTGTTGGGCAATAAAAACCGAAAATCCGAGGTAAAACGCACCCTGACATACTGAAATGCACCGGTTGTATATTCGTGTTTAAAATGAAACAAATGTAGTATCTCACTGGTGATACTTACCTGTCCGTTGGATTTGTTCCATTCGCCCCTAAATTCTGAAAGAAAGTGACCTCCAGACTGAATGAAAGTGATGGTTTTCCCGATAATCAAATAGGGGCTGTTATTAAAATATTTCCCACCTGTTTTTAATTTTGTCCAGTCTGCTTTCAGCGATTCCGGAACAGTCCGGCTCTCCAGTATCAAGCGGGAGGCTGCATTTACCCAATTCGTTTGTTCGTTTTCGTCCAGAAACTCATAGATGGCGGTGAACAATTTGTAATTGTCTTTTTCCAAAAACTGAAGCACATCTTCCTGATCTTCCGCTGGTGTAGTGCTTAATAAGTCAACAACCCAGGATGATTCTTTCCCCGTGATGGCAAAATGCAATAACAAGGATTTGCGCGAAGCCCTGTCAAGCATTCTGAGTATACAGGTTTTGCATGGATTATATCCATTAAGCGTTTTAAGAAACACATTCAAGGAATCCATGGTGAGCAGTCTGGGTTGCATAAGCTTCAATTTTCGTGCACGGTATAAAAACCACCAGGCTTCTTTATACCACGAACCAGATAGTTCTCTGGTTGCAGGTTTCAGCAGTTTGCGGAAATGGGTCAGAGAGGCATTGTCTCTTAAAACTGATATGGTCTCATCGTTCAGATTTTCAAGGCCATCGGCAGCAAGTTGCATGCCCACCCGAAAATCCAGGTCCTGCATGCATTTTAACAATTCGGGATTTTGTTTAATCTCATAGGCCGCGGCCATTGCATAAAGCACTTCGGGTCCGCACAAATTGTTAACTGTTAAATATTTAAAAAGAAACTCCTGCTCGGGTTCAGTAAACACATTAAAGGTTGCAGGCAGCATGCGGGCTTCATCCAAGCCTTTTGAATATGCCTCCAGAAAAAACGGAGCCAACTCATTTCCAGCAGCCGTATTTATTTTGTCTATGGAAATTTTACCTGGTTGTAAATAAGCGCAGTCATACACCTTGTAAAGCATTTCTCCACCCTGTATGCAAGGCATTCCTGCAAGAAGGAATTTCCAGTTGTTCTTGTGACTTGTGGTATCTGTATACCGGTGGCCTTTGGCAGTATAAAACCCGGTGAATCTCGTTTGGGTATTTCCAAGATCTATACCCCATGCTAAATAGTTGGTATCCTTCAAAACAAACTCATGCAGTGTGCCATAGGCATTTGTTTCAAAAAGTGAATTGCCACCGGCTTTGCCATAAGTGTCGCCTGGCTGGTTAAATGCCAACTTGGTCAACCCATCCACCGGTAAAGAAAAGGGGATTCCTGAAGGGGCCAGAAAGGTGAGGTAACCGTTTACGGCATAGGGCTTTAGCAGCTCCACGTTCTGCACCACTGCAAGTTTGCCCCGTGACGAGGTTTGGCTGGTTTGCTGCAGCTGCTCTTTCAGGTTACATCCTTCGTGAATTTGCTTCCATTGCAAGGCATGAAGCAGACTGAACGGGGGCGCATAATCCATGAGATTCTGACTGTTGCCGGCGCGGGACGGGTCTTCTCCAAAACTGTGCTCCAGACCAAACAGGCCATGGCAGAGTTCGTGGGCAATGGTATAAGGTGCAGGTTCTGTGCCGCCGGCAAACAGGAACCCATAGGGATTGCCCAAACCCATATAGCCGGACTCGCCTCCTGCCGCAGCTCCTGTTATAAAAAACCAGGCAGTATCTGTGGCCGGTCGGTTTTTTTGCCATGGATGGGTACTTTGCCATGCATTGATAAAACGGTTCAGATCTGAACCATAGGCGGTGCGCCATGCACTGCGCGAGATAGTGATTTTGTCTTTTTCCGGGTCATACCCTTTTACCTGCAGATCCTTGGAAATCTGCAACACCGGATAGACTCCATACGGTCTGAGTATTTCCCTCAGGGAGGCCGACAGGGAGACCGTGTCTTGTTTGACGGATTGCCCGTTTGCCTGAACAAGCGAAATCACGACCCGCTTTACATCCACAGTAATCAGGTTGATTTTACCCAATACCTCTCGCACCCGGGCGGGGTTTCCTGTTACGTTGCGCCAGGCCATTGCCCATAAGGCATCGGCTTGCAGGTGCAGACGGCCACTGAGGTATACCACCCAACTGCCGGGTCCGGTACGCCGGGATTTCAGAACAGTGCCATCGCTGCGCAAAAACAGCACACTGTCTGGCTGTACTGTAGGTTTTTTACCCGGGTGAAACGAGGCGTAAACAGAGTCATAACGACCCGTTTGCAGCAATTTCCAGCCCACCGTGTATAGCGTGTCGGAGCACTTGAGTTCGTCATAAAGGCGGCCAGCCGTGATTTTCTGGATTTCAGATCCGTCGTACCCATTTTCCACCGGGGCATGGAAATGGATTCTGGGCAAGCCCCCCGGAATGGAAGTGGGTGTGCCTTGTCCGCCGCGCAAATCGGGCACAACCGGTGTGGTCTTTTTGCCTTCTGCGGGCGATATGGCCCCACCCGCAGAAACGAACCATTCCACCCCATTCTCATCCGCAATGACTATGTTTTTACCGCCAGACAGAGATTCTTCCCCGCCAGCACCGAAAATACGTATGCGGCCCCAACTGTCTTTCTGCACTTTGCTAATAGGTGCGGAGTAGGAATACGTTTGCCAGCGGTTCCAGTTCTCACCGAAATATTCCCGCCATTTTTCACCCAGGCGTTCAACAGTGCGGTTGCTGATTTCCAGAGGGGTTTCTACGATTTTAATATGCCCGTCAATGAGTTTCCGGTCCGCATTGAACCGGGCTTTTTCAAACGTGCAGGGCACCGGTATCTTGCCCGTGAACGGCGTGCGGGTAAGGGCAGAGCCGGTAAAATACCCGTTGCCATGGTTTTCATCAATATGTGTGATGTAAAGGGGAAAATCATACGCTGTGGCCGTGTCGCCGGTTTGCAGGGTACCCAGAGGCGCTGTATTGCTCAGATCTGCTTTTGGCCTGGGTTTGCCACAATTCTGATCTGCCCATGTGTCCCATTCGCTGGAGCTGCCTCCTGTGCGCAGATTAAGTATAGCTGTTTTGTCACTGATACCCAGTGGGCAAACGCCATATAACCGAACCTGGTATTCGGTATTCTTCTGCAGGGATGAGGATTGCCAGTTTGCCACGGAAACCTTTTCCTGTTTCCACACAGGTTCGTCTTTTTTTCGGAACTCCACCCAAAAGGCGGAATGCATGGCATCGGGTTGCCAGGTAAGCAGAAGTCCGCCCGGAGACAACTGCAAACCGGCATTGCCAGGCACCGGACAAGGCGGAGCCCAGGTAAACGCCCGTGCCTGACTGTATCCCTGATTTTCAAATGCATCGGTTCCATTGGGGTCAATAGCCTGAATCTGCCAGGCATAGCTGCGGCCTTCGATCAGTTGCGGAAGTGCAGGACCAAAAACCAGCATGGTTTGATCCGTAAGTGTTTCGTACAGAGGCGGACTTACAGATTTGAGCACCTCGTTGGGTTGGCGGCCTGCAGGTTGTATTTCTGCCAACCTGAACTTGTACTGCGCCTGCAGACCATTGAGGCTGCCCGTGTGCCTCGGTGTCCACTGAAAAGTGATGTATTGCGGGAACGAAGCGGGAACAATGGCATTTTCTTCAGGCCAGTTGAGCAATGGCGGAGGATGCCGGAAAGCCTGCATCATGACGAAGGCCTGGTTACTTACCGGCAAGCGGGTATGAAAATCGAAAGCCTGCAGGGTCAGTTTCCATATCCCCTCCGGCAGGCGGTTGCCATTCTGCCGGTAGGCACTGAGGGAGTAGCCTGCAAAGTCCATGTTGTCCGGATCAAAGAGTTCCCGCAGGTCGGTGCCATTGAGCAGTAAGGGGGTACCTATAATCAGATTGAATGGTGTGCCGGGGCGGTAAGTGCTGCGGGTTTGCAGGGTAATGCCCGGGGCTTCCAGCTTTAATGCCACATAGGCAGTGACCTGGGTGGTGAGGGGGTCTTTGTTCAGCAGCTGCAGGGACAACTTGTCGGTGCTGCCGGAATAGTCAGCCAGACCCAGGGGAAATGGGGGTGTTACCTGAAGGTTTGCCGATACCGGATAGATTTGTGCCTGCAGGTTTAATCCCAGCAGGAGTATCAAACCCGGCAGGCTCCTTTTGATGCAAACTTGTATGGCAATCAACCCTTTACCCTCCAGCAGCGAATTAAAACATACGGAATATACCGCGCATGAGTAAAAAGTACTAAGCGGCAAATTTTTTACGGAATTCCAGCGTGTCTCCGGGCAAATGATTTGCCTTTTCAACAAAATGTCGTTAATTCGAAAATTATCTATGAAAACCATATTCACAGTACTGGCTCTGTGCGGAGCCGCAATGGCACAAGGTCAAAGTCTTGAACGACAAGTGATTGGCGCTACCGGTGGAGAGGGAACAGCAGGAGGTGTAACCCTGAGCTGGACCGTGGGTGAAACGGTAACAGCTACCGGTGCAACCGGTTCTTTAATATTAACCCAGGGTTTTCAACAACCGAATCCGGCAGCCAACAGTGTAAAAACCATTGCAGCCAGCGACTGGAAGGCATATCCGAACCCCAATACCGGATTGATGTACATTGATTTTACCGGTACAACGGGCAAGCGCAGTGTGGAAGTAACAGATGCCGCGGGCAGAGTTGTGCTGTCAGAAACTGTATTTGCAGGGCAGGGACAAAAACATGTGTTGAATCTGCAGGCCATATCCGGCGGGTGGTATACCTTAAAAGTGACCGAACCGGCAAACAACCGAAGCGAAGCGGTAAAATTTGTAATATCCAAATAATTCAGCATCTCTTTTTTATGAAACATATTTACCTCCTGATGGCCTCAGGCCTCTTCTGTATGGGTCAGGTTCTTGGCCAGACTCCATCCAAATTCAACTACCAGGCGGCAGTGCGCACCTCTTCGGGTACGCCGGTAGCAAGTGGCACAACTGTTTCGTTCCGTTTCAGCCTGCTGCGCGACAGCGCAAACGGCACGCTGCTGTATGAAGAAACCCAGAGCAAAACGGTAAACAATACGCAGGGCATGGTAAACCTGGAAATTGGTGGCGGTACAGTTACCAGTGGCAGTTTCCCCGGTCCCGGCGCATGGGGCAGCAGCAAAATGTTCCTGAAAACAGAAGCAGATCCCAATGGCGGAGCCAGCTTTGTGAACATAGGCACCCAGCAACTCATGAGTGTACCTTTTGCCATGTGGGCAGGCGCATCCGGCAGCGCCGGCAGTGCAGTTAACGCTACACATGCCACAAAATCCGACACAGCAGCCCATTTGGCACCCACAGGGGTGATAGACCCTGCCCAAATCAGTGCAGCGGGTGCCAGTGCCACCCAGGTACTGAAATGGAATGGCAGCCAGTGGGCACCCGCAGCGGATGTAGGTGGCGGCAGTGGCGATGACTGGGGTACACAAACCGTGGTTACCGATGCCACCCTGGCTGGAAATGGCGTTACCGGGAATGCTTTGAAACTGGCACAAAACGGAGCCACTTCCGGCGATGTACTGAAATGGAACGGCAGTGCCTGGGCACCCGCCGCTGAATCCAACTCCACACTTACCGCCGGAACAGGCGTTTCCATTACCAGTGGTGTTATCAACAGCGTATGGACCCGCGTGAACAATGACATATACAACAACACCCCCAACAATGTGGGCATAGGCAAATCAGCACCGGGACGCAGGCTCCACGTGCACTGGACCACCGGACAAAACGGAATCCGCCTCACCAACAACAACTCCGGCAGTGGAAATGGTTTTGAAATGACCATGGGCGGATCCAGCAGCAGCAATCTGCACGGATACTTATGGAACTGGGCCAATGCGGGAATACGGTTTGGTACCAACAACGTGGAACGTATGCGTATCGATTCCAACGGATTTACAGGATACAATACCACCACGCCCAAAAGTCCGCTGCATGTGTATAGTACCAACACACAAAAGGACTCCATGACCTATCTGAATCTGGCAACTGTGAATGGTGGCGAGTTTCAGCAGGTTTCAGGAACTGGTTTTGTAAGCGGTGTATTCTCTACCGCAAACAGTTCTTCGGCCAAATACAACGCCGGACTAACAGCGGTGGGCTATGGCGGCACATACACCTACGGGGTTTACGGACTGGGAACAGGAGCCGGAACAGGAAATTACGGTGTATGGGGATCTGCTGGCGGAGCCGGGGCTTATGGTGTGGTTTGCAGCGGCAACGGAGTGTATACCGGCACATGGACCCAAAGCAGCGATGCCCGCCTGAAAACAGACATACAACCCATCAGCAGCGGCCTGGATAAAGTCATGCAGCTAAAACCGAGCAGGTATCTGTTCCGCACTCAGGATGCCCAATACAAAGCCCTGAATCTTGCTGAAGGTCTTCACTACGGTTTTATTGCACAGGAAGTTGAAAAGGTGTTGCCTGAAATGGTGCAATCCAACAAGTTGGCAGCTCCGGGTCATCAGAATCCGTTTGAGTTCAAAAGCGTGAACTATGTCGAGATGGTGGCCCTGCTGACAAAAGCCATTCAGGAACAACAGCAACAGATTGAAAGCCTGAAAAGCGAAGTGAACAAACTGGGTGGAAATGTGAAATGATTTTCACCCGGGAGCTATGAATAAACTGCTCCTGATAGTGCTTCTGCTCACCAGTTCGGTGTGCGAATTAAGCGGTCAAGCCAGCCTGCCGGTCATTTGGCAAAAAACGCGCAAAAGCAGCCTGAGTGGGGGCAACGCTGAAGGCTGGGGTGTGGATTTTGACCACAAAGGCAACGTCTATTGGCCAGTCTCGGTCGATTCTGCCAATACAAACCGGCAGTACGATGTATTCACATACAAATACAACCCGGCAGGCAGTCAAAAATGGGTAAGTACTTATGGTGGTGCAGGTCTTCAGCATGCATTCGTATGCCATGCACGGGACAGTTTTCTGTATGTGGGCGGACGGCAGAATGTGCAAATTCCTTACTGGACCACCGAATGCAACATGCTGCTCCTCAAAATGGATACGGGCACCGGAAGCCTGGTGAAAAGCAAAGAAATTCCATTTGGCACGGGCGGTTATGATGAAATGGACGACATTGTTCCAAACGGCAAAGACATACTGGTAACAGGGTGGGCACAAGCCATTCCGGGAGTAGGCAATTATGACATGGGGTTTGCCCGGCTGGACTATTCTTTGAACATACTGAAATCCGGCACCTTCGGCAATCCCAGCACTGGCCATGCCGAACACCAGGATGGTCATATTTATGTTCAGGATACGGTTTTTTACGCCTGTGGATTGTGGGATGGGCATTCCGGCATCAACAACATAGCCGATGGCAGGTGTTTTTTGGGAAAATTTAACCGCAATACGCTGGAATTAATGGATTCTGTGCTTTTCGGGCCTTCACTTGCAGCTGCGCTGGATATACAAAACCCACTGGGACTGTGCGGGGATGGCCAATCTGTTTATGTAACCGGATACAGCCAGCCGGTGGTCATATCGGATATGCAGTTGCTGCTTGCAAAGTTTGACACGGATCTCAACCTTAAATGGGTGCGGTATCTGGGTGGCAGTGGTGCGGAAACGGCACGTGGCATAGTGGTGGCCGATGGAAAAATACTGGTGGCAGGTGCGGCAAACACCGGCACAATTGCACCGAACGGAGGCTATGACGGGGTTTTGTGGGTGGTGGATACCAGTGGCAATTTGCAACGCTACTATCATTGGGGAGACAACAGAGACAATGAATTCAGGGATATTTCTGTTTGGGATGACAAAATCGCCATTGCAGGGAGCACTGGCACAAATCTCTTCAGCGGAGGCAAAAGTGAAGACGCTTTTCTCATTTATTCCTCTCTTCAATCCATAGGTCTGAGCACAAAATGGCCGGAAAAACAACTGCGCATTTTTCCCAATCCTGCTTCCAATACCCTCACGCTGCATGGCCTATCCGGCTCTGGCTACATCAGTTTATCCAGTGCCGATGGCCGATTGCTGCGGTTGGAAAGAACAGAATCCAACACATTCCATTTTGACATCAGCAGCTTCCGTCCCGGCGTTTATATCCTTCGGGCTACCACGGCGGACAAAACAATCAGCGGCAGTCTGCAAATAGTGCGTTAGCAGCGGCAGGCCGGATATACGCTACCTTTGTGGTGTGATTGCATATAATCAGTTTGTGCTTAAAAATGGCTTGCGTGTCATCCACCATTATGATGCGGACAGCACTGTTGTGGTCCTGAACACGCTGTACAATGTAGGTGCACGGGACGAGCAGGCAGATAAAACCGGATTTGCCCATCTGTTTGAGCACCTCATGTTTGGTGGCAGCAAAAACATTGCTGAGTATGACAAAGCCGTGGAAAATGCCGGTGGCAGCAACAATGCCTTTACCAACAACGACTATACGAATTACTATATAACTGTCCCGGCAGAGAACATAGAAACTGCATTCTGGCTGGAATCAGACCGAATGATGATGCTGGATTTTTCGCAGAAAAGCCTGGATGTGCAGAAAGGGGTCGTTGTAGAAGAGTTCAGACAACGGTATTACAATGCACCGTTTGGTGAACTTTGGCACCATTTGCGGGGACTGCTGTACAAAACACACCCTTATCGCTGGCCCACCATAGGTCTGGAAATAGGCCATATTGAAACAGCCAGTCTGCAGGATGTGGAGGCCTTTTTCTACAAACACTATCACCCGGCAAATGCCGTGCTGTGTGTGGCAGGAAACGTAAGTCTGGAGGAAACCACGGCCCTGTGTGAAAAGTGGTATGGAGGTATAGACCGTTCCGGGGAAATCAATAAAAACATATACCCGACTGAGCCCCGCCCGGTGGCCCGACAATTGCTGGAAACCACAGACCTGAGCCCGAACCGTGCCGTTTTTATTGCCTGGCGCGGTCCGGAATTTGCTGATCACAGGAGTTTAGAACTGGAATTGTTTGCTGATATGCTGGGTGCCTCTGAAATTTCTCCCCTTTACCTGCAGCTGGTAAAAAAAGACCATCTGTTCAACGCAGCTGAGTGCTTCTATCTGCGCGGGCTGAGTGAAGGTATGTTTGTCCTATACGGGATACTGAACGACGACATTAGCCATGCTGATGCAGAAAAAGCACTGATGCATGTGATGTATGAAGCCATACACGGAGCTGAACTTACCGAAACCCAACTGGATATGGCCAAAAACAAAGTGACCACTTCCCTGCTGTTTGAAAAAGCCACCCTGATAAACAAAGCACAGAAGTTGTGTTTTTACGAGAACCTAGGCCAGTTGCAGGAAATGGATAAAGAGCCCGAGACTTACCGAAAACCAAGTCTGGATGAAATAAGGAAAACCGCAGCGGCAACGCTGAACCCGGAAATAGCGTCTGTAATTTATTATAGCCCCAAATGATGAGTGAACTGAACAGAACCCAAGCGCCTGCCACACGGGCTATAAAAGAGTGGCAAATATCCCACACTGAGCCCCAAACCCTGGGACACGGAAACCGTCTGTATTATTTTCCCAAACCCGGCCTGGGTGTGGTGAAGCTGGACTTTTTCTGGCCTGTGGGATCCGCCCACCAGTCGCACTCATATCAGGCACGTACGGCTTTAACTTTATCTTTAAGTGGTAGCACTGAACACACAGCTGAACAGATACAAGAAAAGTTTGAATATCTGGGTGCAAGTACCAGTTCCGAAACCCAGCTTTTTGGCAGCAGCCTGAGCTTAAAATGCAGCAGTGCGGCCTTTATTCCGGCGTTGGAATGGTTGGTACAACACTATCAGGATGCGGTATTTCCTGAGCAGGAATTGGCCAACTACAAGCAAATGGAAATAGCCGGCCTGCAGCGCAAAATGCACACACCACGCTACTGGAGCAACAGAAAGTGCCTGGAACACATGTACCATTACGGCAGTCCCATGGCAAAGTTTGCCTCGGTAGAAGACATTGCTGCTGTGGATGCTGCGGACTTGCTCCGCTACCACCAGCACCACCTGAGTTTGTCTAACGCCGTAGTATTTGTATGCGGAGAAGTATCAAACCGGGACATGCAGCTGCTTGAAACGCTTTTCAGTGACCGCATTGCCTTCAGGGAGGCGCCGGTCTTGCCCGCCTTTGCGGAAGAGCCGGTAAAATCTGCCGACCTTCACGTGAAACACCGGGTAGAACACACCAGTCAGGTAAGCCTCATGATGGGCCGTCGCATACCTGCTGTTTCGCCCCGGGAAATGCACAAATTGTCATTGGTAAATATGCTCATGGGTGGCTTTTTTGGAAGCCGTCTCATGCAGGAAATCCGGGAGGAACGTGGTCTCACATACGGCATTGGAAGTTATGTCTCGCAAAGTACCGATGGAAACAACTGGTTTATCAGTGGAGAAATGAACAGTGCCAAGGCCGAGGAAACAGTAGAGGCGGTGGCAGAATTAATGAACAGCATGCGGCACAATCCGCCGCAAGGTGAGGAGCTTGAAAAAGCCAAACGTTACTATGCAGGTCAGTTCCGCACGGGTTTTGACGGACCCTTTGCCATGCCACGTAAAATCCAGAACCTGATGATGCGTGGTTTTGATTACAGCTACTTCGACTGCGCCCTTGAAACACTATGGAACACAGACAGCAGGGAAATATCACAATGGGCAGACAATTATCTGCACCCGGAAACGTTTACCGTAGTGCTGGCGGGTGATACGCAACCAACTTTTGACCAGGAGAATAGTTAAAAATATTGTCTTTATTCTGGCAAATTCTTTGTCTGCCTGTTTGCTGGCGGTAACCCAGCCCCCGGCTGCTTTACGCGCTTGTCTGGACAGAACAACCGGCATCGTCACTGTTTATATGCGTCCGGTTGCTGATGGTTGCGGGAGTTTCAGCAAATACAGGCTTTATGGCCGGGATGACATTGTAAAACCATTCTCCCTGCTGGGGGAAAGCACCACACTGGGCAGTATCCAGATGACAGCCCTGCTTAGCAGCAAAAAAAAATGGGAACTGTATATTTCTGCGTTGTATGCCTGTAACGGTACAGATAGTTTCAACAGCAATATTGTTTTCATTGACGATACTCCCCCCGCTGAACTTGAACCAGACAGTGTTTCTGTAGACTACAGCACCCAGCGTCTGATTGCAGGTTGGAAAAAAGCACCCGAACCAGACATCCTGGGTTACAGTATTTTCAAAGTAGATCCCGCAAACGGCAACAACACCGTCATCGACGAAAAGGATGTAACGCAATATCTCTTTACAACGGCTACATTCAATACCAACCAAAGCGGAATACGTGTGGCACTGGCCCCTTATGACAGTTGTCGCAATGGCGCAACCATTAGCAACTACCATAGCCCCATTCTTCTCACCTACTCCATGTCTGGTGCCAACGCCGGATATCGGTGTGACAGGAAATTCCGATACAGCTGGACCTCTTATACAGGATGGACCACAGACCACTATACCCTTTGGGCTGAAGACCTCACCACAGGCAACTGGTTGTATCTGGGAACCGTACCATCAGGCACCAATAGTTTCACGTGGAACATCCCATTCTTAGACCACACGTACAACTTCATCGTAAGGGCGCACACTGCCGCAGGCACCAGCAGCACATCCAACAGAATCACCGTATCGTTTCCGGATTTTGCCAAACCGGCCTACAACACCCTTGGTCACGTTTCAGTTATCGGCGCAGGTGTTATTGAAATCACCGGAACATGGGATCCGGCTTTTGCGGGTATCACCGCAAGGCTCGAAAAAAAGACAGGTTCCACGTGGAACAGTATCAAAACCCTTACTGAATCCACCCCCAAATTCACACACAGAATCTCAGGACTAAATACAAACTCTCAAGAATACACCTACAGGCTGGTCCTGTACAATAGTTGCCCGACACCCATAGATAGCTCAACAGAACACACCAGTTTATTGCTCACCCGCAACTATAACAATCTGCAATGGAAATCGTATACGGCATGGTCAGGGCCAAGCGAAAACCAGGAGCCAAACCAAAGAAACAAACAAAGTTCCACGTGGAACAGATTGGCTATATCCCCGGCAACAAACCTTATTCTTACAGACACACTAAAACCCGAATGCTACCGCATCGAGTCGTTCCGGATAGGAATCAATGGAAAAGTGGCGGATACGGCTTATAGCAATGAACTTTGCCTTACCGCCGTAGACACAACTCTCATCCCTTCGGGATTCTCGCCCGGCGGCATCAACCCCATCTTTAAAATCAGCAATCCGAATCTAAGCAGAGGACAGGCCAAAATGAGCATCTATAACCGATGGGGAGAAAAAATATGGGAAGGCGAAGCACTCGATGGGTGGGATGGAACAGACAGAAAGGGAAACTTTCTGGGACCTGGTGCTGTGGTATATCTCGTAGAAATATTGCGGCCAGAAAAACGTGAGACATTCAAGGGTGTCGTATACATCGTCCGATGAATCGCAACATACGGTTTCACCAAAAACCCCAATCTCTTCGAAAAATCTCTCTGCTCTCATTGAGAAATGCATTGAAGCAGATAGCGGCAAGACACAACCTAAAAATAAAAAGCCTGGAATATGTCTTCCTTACGGATGAGGAACTTCTGAAAATGAACCAGGACTATCTCCAACACAACACCTACACAGACATCATCACATTCGACCTTTCCGACAATACCCATCAATTAGAAGGTGAAATCTATATCTCCTGGGAAAGGGTAAAAGACAATGCAAAGAAATACAACACGACAGAAACACAGGAAATGCTGCGGGTACTTTTTCATGGACTGCTCCACTTGTGCGGACTTAAAGATAAATCGAAAACGGATGCACATAAAATGCGCCTTGCAGAAGAGGAATGCATAGCTTTGTACCATCAAATAACAACCACGCCTTAGTGCTCAAACACAAGGTGTTTCACGTGAAACCTATTTTATAAATGTCATTCTCCGGGTACGATGTAATTGTAGTGGGTGCCGGGCATGCCGGATGCGAAGCAGCATGGGCTGCTGCCACCATGGGAAGTAAAGTATTGCTGGTGACCATGAATATGGAAACCATTGCCAGAATGAGTTGCAACCCGGCAATGGGTGGCGTGGCAAAAGGACAAATTGTAAGGGAAATCGATGCGTTAGGAGGCATGTCTGGCATTGTAACAGACAAAACCATGATTCAGTTTCGCATGCTCAACCGCAGCAAAGGTGTAGCCATGTGGAGTCCGAGAGCACAAAGTGACCGCTGGCGTTTTGCCGAAGAGTGGAGGCTTGCATTGGAGTCGAACCAGAATATTGACTTCTTCCAGGATACCGTGCAAGAAATCATCATCAAAAACAACCAGGCAACAGGGGTCATCACATCCATGGGCATGCGCTTTAACGCCCGGGCAGTGGTGCTTACAAACGGTACCTTTCTTAATGGCCTCATCCATATCGGTAGAAAAAACTTCGGGGGTGGCAGAATGGGTGAAAAAGCAAGTACCGGCATAACGGCACAACTGGAGTCTTTGGGATTACAAAGCGGCCGTATGAAAACAGGAACCCCACCTCGCGTAGACGGAAGAAGCCTGAATTATTCCGCTATGGAAGAACAACCAGGTGACGACCTACCCGGTAAATTCTCATACTCACCTGAAACCACAGCCCTCACCCAACAAAGAAGTTGCCATATCACCTATACAAACAGCCGGGTACATGACATACTGCGCGAAGGATTCGAAGACAGTCCAATGTACAATGGCAGCATACAAGGACTCGGACCCAGATATTGTCCTAGTATAGAAGACAAAATCAACCGGTTTGCCGAAAGGGACAGACACCAGATATTTGTCGAACCGGAAGGTTGGAAAACCATTGAGGTCTATGTAAATGGATTCAGCACCTCCCTGCCAGATGATGTTCAACTCCGTGCCCTGCAACAGATACCCGGATTTGAAAAAGCACGCATCTTCCGCCCGGGCTATGCCATTGAATATGATTACTTTCCACCCACCCAGTTAAAGCCTACACTGGAAACAAAGGCCATTTCAAACCTCTATTTCGCCGGCCAAATCAACGGAACCACCGGATATGAAGAAGCTGCCTGCCAGGGACTTATGGCAGGAATCAATGCCCACCAGGCTGTATCAGATAAATCACCGCTAATCCTGGGCAGAAATGAAGCATACATAGGTGTACTCATTGATGACCTCGTAAACAAAGGCACCGATGAACCTTACCGCATGTTTACCTCCCGCGCTGAATACAGGATTACATTACGCCAAGACAATGCCGATCAACGTCTTACTCCGATGGGTTACGAAATCGGTCTCGCATCCGCTGCACGCATGGAAGCACTTAACAAACAGCAGACAGAAACAAAAGAATTGCTGGAACTGCTGCAACAAACGTCAGTTGAGCCACAACAGGCAAATCCCATTCTTGAAAATCTCTCTTCTGCCAGCATCGCAGAAAAAACACGCGCTGCCAAACTCATCCTCAGACCAGAAATACATATACAAGACCTTCAATCCATTTCAGGCCTCTCCCCTACCTTTACACAGTACAGCGACAATGCCTTGCTGCAGGCGGAAATTCAACTGAAATATGCCCCCTATCTCGAAAAAGAAAAGGATCAAGCTGAGAAAATGCTCAAATTTGAACATATCCGTATCAAACCCAATTTTGATTACAGCACCCTGCAGGCACTCAGTAAAGAAGCCCGCGAAAAACTGAACCGCATGCAGCCTGAAACCCTCGGAGCAGCATCAAGAATCAGTGGAGTAAATCCCAGTGATATTTCCGTTTTATTGGTTTATTTCGGTCGCTGATGCGCTATACAATTTTTACACTGTTGCTGGCTTCTCTATTGCAACAAAACTGCGCCAATCCCGTATCACCCATTGGCGGAGAAAAAGATACAAAAGGACCCGAAATAAAGTTCAGTGAACCAGCATATGGAGCACATGAAAGCTTACCCAAAGAAATACGGTTAACATTCAATGAAAATATACAGGTAAAGCAAGCAGAAGAAAACATCATCATCTCTCCCAGGCCAGTTGTAAAACCCACGATTACCCATAGTAACAGGCAGATCAAAATTCAATGGAATGAGGCCTTACTGCCAAATACAACGTACCATGTTTATTTAAATCAGGCAATCAGCGACCTGAATGAAAACAATCCTGCTACATTGCCACCCTTTCAGTTCCATACCGGTAACAAAACAGATAGCATTGAACTGAACGGCAAAATTGACATTGTAGAACCAACGGCCAATGCCAAACCAACCGTAATATTTCAATCAGGTGTTCATCCGGGCAATTACACAACTCCCATAATAAACCAACGTTTCTCTTTTGGTAACCTACCCGATTCCACAGGAACGTTACTGTCATTTGACGATGCCAATGGAAATAAAACTGCAGATAGCAATGAACATGTGGGATTGCAAAGAATCAGACAAATTTCTGACAGTTCCGTTCTCATTTTATATCCTCAAAAAAAGATATCCCTTTCTGCCAAAGTCGCTGATAATCTGAGCCAAATCAGAATCAATGATCTATACCTGAGAAACCACATTCTACAATCCTATTCCAATATTTACAGCATAAAAGACAGCCTGTATACCGATACTGTAACACTGAAAAATATCATCAAAGAATATGGATCCATCAATGCTATCACCAGTATTTCATACAATGCACTCTCCATTGATCAGAAAATAAAACCCTTGTCAACGCTTCTTTATACCGATAGTGGTTCAACCACATCACTTTCTACTCCTTATATCATCAAATCGGCAGATATCAATAAATTTCAATCATCAGACACATCAAATAATACATTTCCTTCCAACATACAGGTTAAAAACGATAGAAATATTTTATCATTTATTCATACAGGGATAACACCATTTACTTTCAAAATACTTCCGCGCGCGATAGAATACGAAAACGGGCTATACAACAAGGATACCCTGCGCATGAATCTTGCAGGAAATCCAGCGGCATCCTGCATATTCACCAATCCAAACAACGCAACAGTCATAGTAACAATTGAAAAAAATAAAGAAATATTTATTGCTGAAATAAAACCACTAACCAGCATTACCTATTATGGAATTGAAGGTACATACAATATGAGTTACTTTCTGGACACAGACAAGAACCACAGAATCACACCGCCTAATCTTATAACGAACACCCTTGGCGAACCCTATATGAAACTAAACGCAAATTTGCTCCTGAGGCGGAATCTGAGCAATGAGATTATACTCAGATTCAACCCCTGACATGGGTACAACCTGCATTTTCACGTGGAAATTTCTGCACCGAACATGGATAATATCAAAACAAAAAAAACACATGTGAATAGCGGTGTATATGTGCAGATATATACCCAACATTATACGCAATACCAATGCAATAAAATTAAGAATATCTTACACATTTATATGTTCAGTATTTAATATTTATTTATATAAATATATATATCAATAGATTACAAGTATTAAATTGTTGGAAACATGGGAATAAATCAAACATCACTACAATCAGAATATACATATAAACATTTCCACACAGCTATATTACATATTACTTTCTTTTTAAAAAAAGTATTTATAATATTATTATTGGTGATGTGATAACAACGAAGACCGAAAGGCATGCATAGAAAAAGGAAAGCTGTAATTTCGCAGAGATGATTGAGGAAATAGAATCGCTGAACCGGGAGCTGCAGGCTCTTCACATTCAAACTGCAGAGGAGTTGGAAAACTTTCGCCTGCGTTTTCTGTCGAAAAAAGGTCAGCTGGGTCTTTTACTGGATCGTTTCCGTGAACTGGACGGAGAGGCAAAGCGCACGGTGGGTAAACCACTGAATACCCTGAAAGCAGAGGCAGAAAAAATTTTCCGCGCTTCGCGCGATGCATTTGAACAGTCGGGTGGTACCGTTACACAGTTTGATACAACCCTGCCGGTAAGAGCAACAGAGCTTGGGGCGCCGCATCCGCTAAAGGTTGTGGAGGACAGACTTTGCGACATTTTTTACAGTTTGGGTTTTGACATAGCCCATGGACCAGAGATAGAAGACGACAGACACAATTTTAATGCCCTGAATTTTGCCGAAGACCATCCCGCACGGGACATGCAGGACACATTTTTTACATCAGGGCATGTGCTGAGAACGCATACAAGCAGCGTACAGATACGTGAGATGGAGAGCAGAACGCCACCCATGCGCCTGGTTATGCCGGGACGGGTGTACAGAAATGAGGCCGTAAGTGCACGAAGCAACTGTTTCTTTCATCAGATTGAGGGATTGTATATTGATGAAGGTGTTACGTTTGCTGATCTGAAACAAACCCTGTACTATTTTGTACAGCAATTTTTCGGTGAGGGTACGAAGGTGCGTTTCAGGGCGAGTTATTTTCCATTTACCGAGCCAAGTGCGGAGATGGATATCTGGGCGGGCACCGACACAGAAGAGAACCGGAGACTCACCAAAGGCACCGGTTGGCTTGAGGTTCTGGGTTGCGGTATGGTTCACCCGAATGTGCTGAAAAATTGTGGCATAGATTCCGAAAAATTCTCGGGCTTTGCCTTTGGCCTGGGCATAGACCGGATAACCATGCTTAAATACGGAATATCAGACATCCGTGATTTGTTTCTGAATGATGTGCGTATGCTGAAACAATTCCGCGGCAGCTGATCATGATCTATTTTGCCAGTGACTTTCATTTGGGAATTCCTAACCATGCGGACAGCCTGGAACGGGAAAAGTCGCTGGTGAGTTGGCTGGAAATGGCCGCAAAGGATGCTACGGCAATCTACCTGATGGGTGATATTTTCGATTTCTGGTTTGAGTACAAACGGGCGGTACCGCGGGGATTTGTAAGGTTGCTTGGAACTCTGGCCCGGCTTACTGATAGTGGCATTGAAATCACGGTATTTAAAGGCAATCATGACATGTGGATGTTTGGCTACCTTGAAGAAGAGTGTGGTGTAAAAACTGTATCAGATGCGCTGGAGAAGGAGTTGAACGGAAAGCAGTTTTACCTGCACCATGGCGATGGACTGGGCAGGGGAGAGAGGGCTTATAAACTGCTGCGGGGTTTTTTTCGAAGTGGAATCTGCCAGTGGCTTTTTGCCCGCTTACACCCGAACTTTGGTATAGGGCTTGCACTGTTGCTGAGCAGAAAAAGCAGGCTGGCGCAGAAAAACCGATACGAGACGTACCTTGGAGATGATAATGAGCATTTAACGGTCTTTGCCCGTGAAATGCTGAAAACCCGGCATAAGGACTTCTTTATCTTCGGGCACCGGCATTTGCCCCTGCAGATACATGTAGGAGAAAACAGCACCTACTTCAATCTGGGAGAATGGCTGCACCACCGCACCTATGTGGTATTTGACGGCGCGGATTGCCACCTGCGCACCTGGAAAGGATAAATGGCAAAGGGTTTGCAGCATAACAGGCACAATGGGTACTAAACGCGCGCAATACTGGATTTTACCCGCTTTTATCCTGCTGATTTGTGCGGCAACCCCCGACAAGCCGGCACAATCTGTATCAGGCCGTTACATAGCTGCGGATATAGACCCGCAGGGCAATGTGTATTACATAGACTCAGCCTATACCATAGAAAAATATGTACCAGGCAAGGGGGTGGTTGCCCGGCAAAGTTTACTGAGGTATGGTTCCGGGGCCATATTGGACGTTTCGAATCCTGTGGAGCCCTTTGTTTTCTATCCCGTTAGCGGCTATTTGCTTGTGCTGGACAATCAACTGAACCTGCAGAATGAAACCAATCTGCTGGAAGGAGAGAACATGGCACCGGCGGCATTTGGACGATCGAATGACGGACAAATATGGATATATGACGACAACAGCCACACGCTGAAAAAGCTAAACAGACAGGGTGAAAAACTGCAGGAAAGCATTTGGCTGGAAGATGCCTCGCATGAGCAAGGGGAGGGGTGCAACCGAATTATTGACAATGGAATCAACATTTTTCTGATGACGGGTGGAGAAACCCTGCAGGTACTGGATGCAAACCTGAACCGAAAATACCGGGGTGTACGCAGCAGAAAAACCCTTGTGGGATTGCTGGACGGTGCACCGTTACTTGGCGTGGATTCCATCGTATGCAAAGAGGCCTGGGATCCTGCACGCGCCTTTATGGGATTGCGGCCGGATACGGCAGTGAAACTGTCACAAGGAGAGATTCCGTTGGCAATTAAATCGGGAAACACCCTTTTCAGCAGCGGGCAGACTTTATTTTTGCGCACGCGCTGATATGCTGGACAAACTGGAACAAATCGCTGCACGATCAAAAGAACTGGAATTGTTGCTCAGCAGTGCCGAGGTATTGTCAGATATCAGGCGTTTTACCCAGCTCAACAAGGAATACCGGAATTTGCAACCGCTGGTGCGGGCTTACGAAAAGTACAGCAAGATAGTGCAGGGGGTGGATGAAGCGAAAGAAATCCTGCGCAATGAGAAAGACCGGGAATTGAAAGAAATGGCCAAAACGGAACTGGATGAGCTGGAAAGCCAGAAACCAGTGCTTGAGGAAGAAATCCGCCTGTTGATGCTACCCAGAGACCCTGAAGATGACCGCAATGCTGTAATTGAAATCCGCAGTGGTGCCGGCGGTGACGAAGCCAGTCTTTTTGCGGGCGACTTATACCGTATGTATATGCGTTACTGCGAGAGCAGGGGCTGGAAAACGCAGGTGGTGGAGGCTGTGGAAGGCACGATGGGGGGATATAGCCGTATCGTGATAGAAGTGGAAGCCGAAGGAAGTTATGGTGTACTGAAGTACGAAAGCGGGGTTCACAGGGTGCAGCGGGTGCCCGCTACCGAAAGTCAGGGAAGGGTGCACACTTCTGCTGCCAGTGTGGTGGTGATGCCAGAGGCTGATGAGGTGGATGTGGAAGTGCGTGATGCGGATGTGAAAATGGAAACATCGAGAAGCGGCGGTGCCGGCGGGCAAAATGTAAACAAAGTAGAAACCAAGGTACAGTTAACCCATATTCCCACTGGCATGGTGGTGGTTTGCCAGACGGAGAGGAACCAGCTGGGCAACAGGGAAAAAGCCATGAAGATGCTGCGCACCAGGCTATATGAGCTGGAGTACAACAAGCACATGTCTGCCATATCCCAGCGTAGAAAAACCATAGTAAGCACGGGCGACAGAAGTGCCAAGATACGCACGTATAACTATGCGCAAAGCAGGGTTACAGACCACCGGATCGGGCTGACGTTGTACAATCTGCCCCAAATTATAAACGGAGACCTGGAAGAGTTGCTTACTGCACTGCAGGTGGCCGAAAACGCAGAAAAACTGAAAGAAGGCACAGCCTGAGACAGCTGCGACACAACTTCCAATCAGACAAAATCAGACACCGGCGGCATGCTGTGCTGCGCCGTTATCGGTGCGTTGTCTGGGAGGCAACGGGGTGGAACGTGTTCCACCGGCTGGTTTTTTGATCTGGGTTTTCATACTTGGCCTCTATGAGTGAAACTCAAATAGTGTTCCACTTATTGTACCTAATAGACGAATGGTACCCCCAAAGTGTTGCAGGGGCAGGGCGAAAATGACAGAATTATGAATAAACCGGCTCAGACAGTTGTCAACGCACTGTGGACAATGGCCTGAAAAACAGCCCTGCCATTGGTATTGTGCAGGTATTCCATGGCACATCTTTCAGGATGCGGCATCATTCCGAAAACATTGAAACCACTGTTGCAGATACCTGCGATGTGATTGAGTGAGCCATTGGGATTGGCATCATCCGAAAGCGTACCGTTTTCTGAGCAATATCTGAAAACTACTTGTCCGTTTTGTTCCAGATGGGCAAGTGTTGTTTCATCGGCATAATAACGGCCTTCTCCATGGGCAATGGGCACTTTTAAAACGGTTTCTGCAGCCATTCCTTCGGTTACAGCCGTGTGCAGGTTTCCGGGTTTTAAAAACACGTTTTTACTGCTGAATTTCATGCTGGTATTGCGCAGTAGTGCACCCGGGAGGAGGCCGCTTTCGCAAAGAATCTGAAAACCATTGCAAATGCCAAAAACGAATCCACCGTTTGCCGCATGAGAAATTACACTTTGCATAACGGGAGAAAGCTTGGCAATGGCGCCACTGCGGAGGTAATCGCCATAACTGAAACCACCTGGCAGAAAAATGTGTGTACAGCCCTGCAGGTCGGTGTCACGGTGCCAGAGTTCTGTAACCGGGGATCCGGTGGTGTCTTTGAGAACCTCAATTAAATCGCGGTCGCAATTGGAACCGGGGAAAATAACCACTCCGCATTTCATACCCTGCAAAGGTACGCTTCAAGCGACGGAAAAACAGGTTTTCTGCAATTTAGGATATGCAGCGTCAGAAACGATTCGGGCAAAAATCGCGGCGGCGTTTCATGCCATATTTGCTGCGGCCACCGAATCCCTGACCTACAGATTTGGCCCCCAAAGGCTGGGTATATGTAAAGGTAAGGAATGCAAAATTGTCGTTGCTCCTGGGGTTGCCCCTGATATTTCCCGGTTCGCTGAAGCTGGGTATACCGGGAAGCGAACGGTCGCTGAGTGCAACAGCTGTGGTGCCATTGGAGGCCGCGAGTTGGGTTTTGTCCACATAGGTGGTGCTCACGTCATCCATATAGTCTGTGGTGGTTTTGTGCATGGTGAGTTCGGCATTCAGCACCCCACCATTTCTGAAAGAGGCGATGCGGTGACCAAACCCGAAGGGCATGCTGAAAGCCCACTGCTTATAAGGAGATTTCCCGGGCATAAAATACTGACCTTCGGTACCATAGTCCCTGAGGGTATATACATTTCCATTCATGCGGGTCTTGGGGTTGAAGTAAAACATGCCTGCACCGGCAAAAAGGTAAGTGCGGCGGCCGTGTCCGGGATATATTTCCAATACCCCCATGCCCTGAACCAGAGGGGAGAAGAAAGACAGATTGCGGGTGCGCCTTTCAAGGTTTTGGGTATACTTGTCGTCTGCGCTTAGACGGGCATAGTATACATTGCCACGCAAAGCCAGCCAATGGGTGAGATGTTGTCGGTATCCAAGGGTAAGTGCATAGCGCAGGCTGCGCACATTCATGTCCGATGGATCATTCGTTCCCAGGCCGGGTTTTCCGCCGAGGTCGCCCAGAAAATTGGTAACTCCGGCCCCGATAATGAGACCTGATTGCTGCGCCCCGACAGGGTTTACAGCGATTATTGCCATAAAAACCGGCAGCAGTTTGATAAAACCTGTCCTTTTTTTCATAAGAGTACCTGTTTAAGGGTAGTACAACCTTTAGACAGTATTACCCCTAAAAACGTTGCGTGGAGGGAAGGATTATTTGTTGTAGAGGAAAGCCAGCGCCTTGGTGTTCACTTCCTTTACCGGTTCAAAAGTAAAAGGGCCCAGCTGTTGTATACGTGTGGAGTGATAGATGGAGTGTGTAGCTGTGTTGTATACCGCCTGGTAGGGCACAGGAGTGGGCAGGTGTAATTTTTCGAGCACCCATGCCACTTTGGAAATGGCATTGAGCACCCAGCCGGAAAGTGGAAAACGTGGCGGCTTTATACCCGACCACTCGGCAATAGACCGGAACAAATCGGCATAACTCAGGTTCTCTGCCACAGCCAGTACTTTTTGGTTCCACAGGTTATTTTCGTAAAGCAGTATGAGCAGCTTTGCCACATCGGTAACACCCACAAAACCAGAACTACCCTCGGGGTAGAACCAGCCGGTGCGGCGGGCAAGTTTATAAATGCTGTTGGAACTTCTTTCACCATCGGCAGGACCAAGTATTACCCCGGGCAACAAAACCGCTGCCTGTAAACCTTCTTCGGCTCCACGCCATATTTCCAGTTCGCCCAGGTATTTGGATCTGGCATAGTCCGTATTGGCAGAACTTTCCTCCCACTGGGTTTCTTCTGTAATATAGTTCGTAACTCCGGGTTTGCGGCCAAGAGCTGCTATAGAACCTGTATATATGATTTTTGGAACACCCGTTTTCAGGCATGCATTAACTACGTTATGAGTACCTTCTACATTGGTGCGCATCAGGTCATCTTTTTTGTGCATGTGAAAACTGACCACGGCAGCACAGTGAAAAACCACGTCTGCACCGGCGAATGCATCCATCAGGCTGTCGGTGTCCAGAATGTCTGCCACAATCCATTCCGCCTCGAAGTGTTCCGGTAATTGATAATATTGGCGCGCAGCCAGGTACATGGCTTTGTTCGAATGGGCACGGTGACAGGCCTTAACGGTATATCCATGCAGTAAAAGCTGACATACCAGGTGGGAGCCCAGAAATCCGCCAGCACCGGTGACTACAGCTGTGGACAATGGATGTGATCAGGAACTGGTAACACCGGCAAGTCCGCCCACTTTAAGGGAAACCACGGCATTGATACAAAGGGTGGGGATTTCTGCCTCGTTGTTGATGATGCGCACATCTTCACTCCCCACAAAAATATCTCCCACATCACGATCTTCGGAATCCTGGGTTGTAATGCTGATGAGGTCTGCGTCATTACGGGCAGCAAATTCCACTACCTGCTTTGAAAAGGAGCCTGTTTTGGTATTTTCAAAAACCGAGAAATGCACAGCGGCCTCGGTAAATACTTTTTCACTGTATCGCAGATTGCCGTTTGTGTAGTTCTGAAAATGATCGTCGCTGTTCTTCTTTGGGAAAATGAGCACTTCTGCGCCAAACACTTTGGCAAAATCGGCTACGGCGTATGCTTTTTGCTTACTGTATGGGTTTTCATCTACCGGGTAAATGATTTTTTTGTACCCGTGAGTACGAATGGGTCTGCGCTGAACGATAACAACAGGAACCTTGCTGGAAGTAACGAGTTTAAGTGCAAAAGCACCCAGAATATGTTGCATACCACGCACGCCATGTGTACCGAAAATGATAAGTTCTGCGCCCAATTCTTCTGCGGTGGAAGGGATGGTGGTAAAGATGTCCCCCTCCCGGGCTATGCCTGTGCCATTGGCTGATGCTTTTGAAGCAATTTCATTTAAACGGCTTTCAAGGTCTGCAATGGATTTGTGATCGCTTTTCAGTTTAGATTGTGATTTTTTATCGACGATGTGCAAAAGCACTATGCGGGAGTCGTGAATTTCTACAACCCTTGCAGCATGGTTAACAGCACAATCGGCTTCTTCTGTAAAATCGTAGGGAACAATTATCAATTTATCTTTCATCCTGTCGCAATTTTTCCAAATGGGCTTTTACTAATTTGAGGTTTTGCAGTTTGCCTGGATTGCGGAATTGCCGGGAGAAATCGCTGAAGTAACTGTGTGTTTCAAGAAATCCCACCTGCATTTCGAACCATTGCATCTCACTGGTTACAATATGGTATTCTTTAAATTCTTCGAAGAGCAGATTGGCAATTCGCACATAATCATTGCCACCGATATAATCCAGGTCGGAATCGCAGATCAGTTCGGAGAGAAAGCGGCGCGGACTCTGTGGCAATTTGGTTGCCATAATGAGTTCGCAAACCTGCTCAATTAAATCCTGCGAATAATGAAAACCGGGAAGCACATCAGAGGCGATTTCGCAACCGGCCTCCTCGTGGTTTCGGTAAACCCTTAAAAATCCGCTATCGTGGTACAGCGCAGCTGTTTCCAACACGATACGGTCATCACCGGTTAGTTTGTAGTAGTCTGCAAATTCCACTGCAACCCGGTACACATCTTTTGTATGCCAAAGGCCATGATAGGTTAAATTATCAGGCAGATTTTGGCTTAACTCAGATAGAACATACGATTTGGCACCCTCGAAATCGACCATTTTACGCTTGCAATATAGTTAAATTTAAGAAAACAAAGCCATGAAGCGGTCATTGGGAACCTGACCGTTTTCGTTCACAGAATATTCCGGTTTCAGCGCTTTCACAAAGTACATGGTGGTTTTACCCAAACTTTTCGCTTCGATTTCTCCCCGTTGTTCACACACAAAATATTCCTTAATTTCAGCATATACTTGTTCTGTTACATTGATGTGCATGGGCTCTCCGCTGCTTTCCATGCGGGATGCAATGTTTACGGTGTCGCCCCAGATGTCGTAGGCAAACTTCTTTTTACCAACAACACCACTTACAAGTCCACCCCGGTGGACACCAACGCGTATTTTCCACCCTGTGGGTTCGTGATTGACCACATCCAGGATTTCCAATCCGGCCATTACAATTGCTGCGGTGTAATTGCGCTTGGCCTGGGGCACACCAGAGGCACACATGTAAGAGTCTCCTATGGTTTTGATTTTTTCCAGTCCGTATTTTTCTACTATCTGGTCAAATTTCCTGAAATAATCATCCAGTTTATGTACCAGTTCTGATGCCGTAAAATGTTTTGAATTCTTGGTAAAATCGCAAAAGTCTGTGAACATTACGGCTGCCTCGGGATGCTGACGCACACTGGCTTCGCCTTTTTCCGCCAATTCTTTGGCCACAGCCTGCGGAAGAATATTCAGGAGCAAATCTTCAGCTTTTTCCTTTTCAAGGGCCAATTCCGTGGTACGTTGTTTCACCATGGATTCAAGAACTTTTTGGTTTTCTATGAGTGCACGGTTGCGCCACACAAAAATGGCATACACTAAGCCTATAAGTGCAATTGCACAGAGTGCAATGAACCAGGTGGTTTGCCAGAAAGGAGGCTCAATGGTGAAGTTAATTCCCCTCTCTGCACTTATATTTCCCATTACATCTCTTGCCTGTACCACAAAACGGTATCTGCCCGGAGGCAGACTCATGTTCAGCGATGTGCGGTTTTGCCAGCTGCTGTAGTTGTTGTTGCTGCTGCCTTCAATTTTCCAGCGGTACCAGTTCACATCCTGTTTCAGCAGCACATTGGTACCCCAGTGAATTTCGATAGATCCTTCTGTATGTGAAATTTTGAGGTTGGACAAATCAAAAGCCGCACCAGTAGTGCCGCTTACAACGCTGCGTATAAAAACATCGAAACCACCCTGGGGAGCAGAGGTAGCAGCGTTTTTGTTGATACGGAATACCTTGCCATCACCGTTTGTGCAATAATAGTTTCCACTTAATGACTTGAATATGTATCGCACATCGGTGACTGCGTCCAACAGTCCCATGTTGGCCAGTTCAGTTTCACTTTTCAGTTCTTTCCAGCCTTCCTGGGTTTTTATATAAGCCACGTTGGTGGCAGCATTTACGCAATGTTCCAGCGTTTCGTCGGTCAGTGATTTTGAAATTCTGGCAGCCAGGGCCTCTTTTTTACCAGGTGCGTATTCATAGAGTCCGCCTGAAGTGATAAAGAATATTGTGCTTCCTGCTTTGCAGATGTTTACGTAATCGATAAATTCATTCGGTATTTTTATTTCTTCGGCAGAAGTCACTGTTGTGCTTTCGCTAACTTTCAGCTTGGCGACGCGGTTGGTTCCTCCTACCCACAGTGTGTTGTTGGCATCACCAAACAAATAGTAAATTGATTGCTGCCGGATACCGGTATTGATATGGGATATGTTGCCATCCTGCTCTACACGGTATACGGAGGAGCTTGCGGTAAAATAGAGTTGGCCGTTGAGCAATGTGGCATCACTCACATCAGCTGCATACAGGCGTTTCACCCCATCGCCAGAATAGAAGTAAAGCCCGGTATTCGCCACGCAGGCAAGGCCGGATGGAACAACCAGGATTTTTTTGATTTTGCCTTCAATTCCGGGAACTTTCTTATAAACGAAAAGTTGGGCAGCACCTGATTCGAATGAAGCATAACGGAAATAAGAATGTTTGCGGTACTGGTAGCCATGACCACCAGGCTGATCATTCATGGATTTTTGCTGGGTTGGGTCTTTGGAGCCGCTGCCACCGCTTCCCTTAATGATGTTGTTGCCTTTTTCTTTGGCTTTGCGCCATCTGTTTTTCAGTTTTTCTGCTGCTTTCTCCAGCGCATTGGGTCCTTCTTCCGGTGTGGTGGTGCCGGGCGCGGGTGTAGTGGTGGTGCCTGTTCCCGGGGTTGGCGACGGTGCCGGGTCCGGATCCGGCGCAGGCACAGCATCATCCGGCTCTTTGGCTTTTTTACCGGCGGCTTCTATTTCTTTTCGGGCTGCCTTGGTGGTTTCTGCAGCTTTTGTAAACTCTTCCTCGCTTTCTGCGCCTTTCAGCACATACAATCCATCAGAAGCGCCAACGTATACATTGCCATTGGCCTCGGCAACGGAATAGGCTCTGTTTGTAATACCGGGGTAGGCTGAGAAGTTCTTGACTGGAATATACTGGTCTATACGGGTTAGTCCCATTTCGTGCAATACCCAAATACCGGCACCACGGTCCACGCTTACGGCAAACACTTCGTCATCCGGAAAACCCATGGCGGTATTGAATATTTCAGTTGCAGTACCTGAATACATGTCAGACACAATCAACCCACCCGATTTGGTGGCCACCACCATTTTTTTATTGTCGAGCCGGCGCGCATCCTGTATATTTTTGGATTTGAGATAGGCCGCGCGTTCAAATGGCAAATCGGTGAGTGCTGCGCCGGTGAAAAGAAAGATATCATCGTTGTCTGTTCCCAAAACCACTTCTCCATTGCCACGGGCGAATGAAAAGCGGATGAGATTGGTTGCCAGGCGGCTGTCGTCGATTTGTATCTTGTTGAGTTTACCCCCGTTTTCCAGAGTATACAGACCCAGGCCAAACTGGTTTACAACGATTTTGTTGCCCAGTGTAAAAATGCCTGTAAAATTGTCGTTGCCCGCTGTTTTCCAGGTGCCGGAAACTTTTTTATCGGTTACCTTGATTACCTTTTCGAAACTCATGAAATACACATCTTTTCCCAGATGGGTGATGGCCAGAAACTCATCACCGGAAATACCCGGGACATCAATTGCATTGAAAATGTATTTCCCGAATTCATTTTTCTGCACATAACCCACACGACCATCGCAGGCGGCATAAACAAGTCCGTTATCCGGAACGAATTCCACCACGTTGGGCGCAGCCCCGGTTCCTACAAGCTGGCTGTTTGCCCCGTCGAACACGGTAATACCGCGCAGAGTGGCAATTTGCATATTACCCTCCGCATCCTGCGTCAGGCTTAGACTGGTTCCTGGCTTTACGTGCTCTTTAATTTCGAACAGTGAAAAATAGGAGCCACCGTTTTGTGCCGATGCACGGTAGCAAAATACGGATAGCAGAACCAAACAGACTGCATAAATATGGTTGCGAAATCGGGACATGGGGTGCATGGTAGAATTGCAAACCTAACAAAAAACACAATACAGTGTACTCTGGCTTTGTAAAAGCCCGGTTTGACTTAACAAAAACCCCTGTTTTTCCAATCGTTTGGCAAATGGACCCAAAAATGAAAACCCCGGATTGACTTATCTTTGTGAAGTGGGTGTACACAACATGGTTATTGCCATTGTCAACGGTCCAAATCTGAATTTGCTGGGTCGCCGCGAGCCGGATCTTTACGGCCACACTTCGTTTGAAGAACATCTGACACTGTTACGGAGACTCTTTCCGGGGGTAGAAATCAGGTATTACCAAAGCAATGTGGAGGGAGAAATCATCAACCATCTGCAGCAGGCAGGTTTTGGCGGGGCGCATGGTATTGTGCTGAATGCCGGCGCATACAGCCATACCAGTCTGGCAATTGCAGATACGATTAAGGCCCTGCCAGTGCCAGTAATCGCTGTTCATATTACCAATGTCCACAGTCGTGAGCCGGAAAGGCGCACAGATTTATTGCTGGGAGCCTGCAAAGGGAACATAAGCGGATTGGGCTTGGATGGCTATACGCTGGCTATGCAATTTTTGACCCATTCCTATCCCGCAGGGAATTAGATAAATTCCAAATAACTATTTGGAATGCGTCCAACTAAAGGCGCAAAAATCACAATAACAGAAAGTTACACGAACATTGCGCATTCGGGGATTTTTACTCCGCGGAGACTAACAAACGCTTGTTTGCACAATCCATTTTACCTTAGCGGTTCCAAAAACCCTTACTGCCCCATGGCAGCACTTGCAGACAAAACCTCCCTGATTTGTATCCATTGTGGAGCAGAAACAGATAACAACCCCATTCTGGTGGGAGATAAAGCGTTTTGTTGTCAGGGTTGCAAATCGGTTTATCAGATATTGGAAGCCAATGGCCTGTGCGAGTACTATGCACTGAATGACAGGCCGGGTGTGCATGCCGGTGCCAAAAGCGAAGGCAACTACAGTCTGGATGAGCTGAATCTGATGGTTTCCCATTTTACACTGGCCCAGTCAGGAGGTAACCGCACTGTGCTCCTTTATATACCTGCCATGCATTGCAGCAGTTGCATATGGCTGCTTGAGAAGCTGGGGGATCTGGACAAAGGGATTACCGAAAGCCGCACTGATTTTGTAAGCAAGCAATTGCGCATCCGTTATCAGGAGGCCAATACCAGTTTTGGGAATATTATAATGATGCTGAAAAGTCTGGGTTATGAGCCAAGTCTTATGCCTGAAGACAATAGCAAAGCGGAGAAAAAGCTAAGCCGGCAACTTTTGGTAAAGCTTGGCATAGCCGGGTTTTGTGCAGGAAACATCATGATGTTCAGTTTCCCGCAATATCTGGGACTGGATCCTGCGGAGGAGAGAGAGTTCGGCCGGCTTTTCGATTTGCTGAATACCGTAATATCTCTGCCTTTGGTATTGTATTGCGGGGCAGAATATTTCAAGGCATTTTTTCAATGGATACAGCGGGGTGCTATTTCTGTAAAAGTACCGTTGGCCCTGGGCATAGGTGCGCTGTGGCTGCGCAGTATATATGAAGTTGCATCTGCTACCGGTCCGGGATATTTTGATAGTCTGGCCGGCCTGATATTCTTTTTGCTCACTGGCGCCTGGCTTCAGAACCGCACATTCGACGCACTGCGATTTGGCGAAAGCGCGCGGAAATTTTTCCCGCTGGTGGCCAGAATCGTAAAACAGGGCGGTACAGAAGCCAAAAAAGTAGTGGATTTGGTACCCGGCGACCGGGTAGCAGTGCGGTACGGAGAAATTATTCCGGCAGATGGTATTCTTATGGGAAGCAATGCTGTTGTAGACTATGCTTTTGCCACAGGGGAGAGTACTCCGGAGAACAAAGTAGCTGGTGAAATTCTTCTTGGTGGAGGTCGCAATGCCGGACCGGCTTTTGAAATGGAAGTGGTTCGTGCTTTTGATCATGGCAGATTGTCTGAAATATGGAAATCTGCTGAAGGGCAAACAGATGCAGACAGGGCCATTCCCGCATTTGAAGCCCGCACAAGCCGGATATTTATTTGGACCACGCTGGTTATAGCACTGGCTGCGCTGATTTGGTGGCTGCCACAGAATTCCAGCCGGGCCTGGTTTGCATTTACAGCCGTTCTGATGGTCGCCTGTCCGTGCGCGCTGGCATTGGCACCCCCGTTCACCTGGAATCAGGTTGCTTCCTATTTTGCAGGTATGGGTTTGTTTTTGCGCAAACCGGAGTATGCCGGAACCCTGGGAGAAATCCGGACCATTATTTTTGACAAAACGGGTACCCTTACAAATCAGGAAGTCATTCGGGCCGAAGTGCCAACCTCATACAGCACCCATGAAAAAGAAATGCTGAAAACCATAGCCAGCCAGAGTCATCATCCATATAGCCAGGCCATAGTGCATGCCCTGAATGGTTATGAGAATCTGCCGGTGGATCATTTCAGGGAATATCCGGGCAAAGGCAGTCTGGCTGAATGTTCAGAAGACGTGCTGAAACTGGGCGGTGCAAACTGGGTAGCAGCAAGCACGGGAAAAGAAGATGGGCAAAGGAAGGAAATCTGGTTCAGTATCAACGGAAGAATTCTGGAACCCGTGGAAATCTATTCCAATTATCGTCCGGAATTGGCGGGGGTACTGAAAAACCTGAAAACAAGAGGTTTGCGCATGATTTTGGCCAGTGGGGACAGTGCAGTGGAACAGGAAAAGTTACACGCCGTTTTTCCGGCTGTTTTTACAGAAACGCATTTTCATATGAGTCCGGCTGGCAAAGTATCGTTGTTGCAGAAAGAGCAAATGCAGGGAAAAGCGGCTATGGTGGGAGATGGTCTGAATGATGCAGGCGCGCTGAAAATGGCCGACATAGGCATGGTTGTTACCGGAGACACCAATAATTTTACGCCAGAGGCCAGTGCCATTCTTCTGCGGGATTCCATGGGTCTGTTGCCAGCAATGCTGGATACCGCCCGCAGATCCAACCGAATAGTAAAAGAAACATTTGCAGTAAGTCTTGTTTACAATGCCATTGCGCTTACCCTTGCCGCTACCGGTCATATGTCACCCTTGATTGCGGCCATATTGATGCCTTCAAGTTCTATCGCACTCATGGTATATGCCTGGGCACGAACCAAAATCATGTTGGGAAGGAAGACAAAACCATGAAAATTGCATTTTTACTCATCATCTGCTCCATCTCACTGGGAGCCCTTTTTCTGGGACTCTTTATCTGGTGGGTGCGCAGCGGACAAGCCGATGACCTGGAAACTCCGGCGCATCGCATGCTATTTGAAGATACACCGAACACACAAAGAAATAAATCCAATTAACTGCTATGAATAAAGAAACCTTTTCTTACAACAACCGCATTGTCCGCAATTTTGCCTATGCCACCATATTATGGGGTATAGTGGGCATGCTGGTTGGGGTAATCATTGCCTTCCAGCTTGTAGAGCCCGGCTTGAATCTTACCCCCTGGACTACCTTTGGCCGTATAAGGCCATTGCACACGAATGCGGTCATCTTCGCCTTTGTGGGAAACGCCATTTTTATGGGCGTATACCACAGTTTGCAGCGATTGCTGAAAGCGCGCCTGTTCAGTGACTTTCTTGGCAATCTCCACTTTTGGTTGTGGCAACTCATCATCGTAAGTGCTGCACTTACTCTCCCCCTGGGAATTACTACCAGCAAGGAGTATGCGGAACTTGAGTGGCCCATAGATATTGCCATCACACTGGTTTGGGTCATTTTCGGTATTCAGATGTTTGGTACGATTCTGAAACGCAGGGAAAAGCATATTTTCGTAGGAATCTGGTTCTACATTGCTACCTGGGTTACAGTGGCCATGCTGCACATTGTAAACAGCATGGAAATGCCTGTGACTTTCCTGAAGAGTTACAGTTGGTATGCCGGTGTGCAGGATGCACTGGTGCAATGGTGGTATGGCCACAATGCTGTGGCATTCTTTCTGACCACACCCTTTTTGGGACTCATGTATTACTACATGCCCAAAATGGCCCAACGCCCCATTTACTCCTACAAACTGTCCATACTTCACTTTTGGTCTCTCATTTTCATTTATATATGGGCAGGTCCTCACCACTTGCTGTATAGTTCATTGCCAGATTGGGCGCAGCAATTGGGTGTTGCCTTTTCAGTTATGCTTATTGCACCCAGCTGGGGCGGTATGCTGAACGGTCTTCTCACCCTGCGTGGTGCCTGGGATAAAGTAAGGGATGATGTAAACCTGAAATTCATGGTTGTGGGGCTTACAGCTTATGGTATGGCCACATTTGAGGGTCCTATGTTGTCTCTGAAAAATGTGAATGCCATCGCCCACTTTACCGATTGGGTTGTGGCGCATGTGCATGTGGGTGCATTGGGCTGGAATGGCTTTCTCACCTTTGCCATGCTGTATTATATCATTCCCCGCATATTCAACACGCGTCTGTATTCGCAGAAGGCTGCCAATGCGCATTTCTGGATAGGCACACTGGGTATCATTTTTTATGCAGTGCCCATGTATTTCAGTGGCTTTACCCAAGGCAGTATGTGGACTGAGTTCAATCCGAACGGTACACTGAAATATGAATTTATTGAAACCACAAGCCGGGTAATTTATCTGCATGTTATGCGTGGTTTCGGAGGTCTGTTGTATCTGTCAGGTGCCATTCTTATGGCCTGGAACCTGATTGCCACTATACGCAATGGCAAACTGGTACCTGAAGAGGCGGCAGAGGCCTACCCTATGGAAGCAGCACACACATCAGAAGCTGGCAAGCCCGCTTTCTGGCACAAATGGATTGAGGTTCGTCCGCTGACCATGCTGGTGTTTTCACTGGTTGCAGTTTCTGTAGGCGGTTTGGTACAGCTCATTCCCACCTTTGTGGTGAAGAACAACATTCCCACCATCACTGCGGTGAAACCTTACTCACCGCTGGAATTGACAGGTCGCGATTTGTATATCAGAGAGGGTTGCAATAGTTGCCATTCACAGTTGGTGAGGCCCTTTCCGGCCGAAACCGAACGCTATGGCGAATATGCCAAAGCTGGTGAGGGCGTGTATGACCATCCTTTCCTGTGGGGAAGCAAACGCACCGGTCCGGATTTGAGTCGCGGCGGGCAAAAGAGCAACCCCAATACGTATAAAGATCCGGCATGGCACTGGCGCCACATGAACAACCCGAGGGATGTGAACAAGGCCTCCATCATGCCTGCCTACAGCTGGTTGTGCGACAATGACCGGCAGGTGGATTTGGGAGATTTGAAATCCAAAATCAAAGCACTGCGCACAGTAGGCGTACCTTATGAAAAAGGATTTGAGGACCTGGCAGAAGCAGAATATGACCGCGAAGCTGCCTTTATTGTGGAAAGGCTGAGAGCTCAGGGAATTAAAGCAACCAAGCGCACAGAAATTGTAGCTCTGATTGCCTACCTGCACAAACTGGGCCGCGATATAGAACCTGTAGCTGTAAAATAATATAAACAGGAGACAAAAACAATGTTTAACAATTTGATTGGGAAAGTTCAGGGAGCTGATTTCTATATGATTCTGTCCCTGCTCATTTTTGGCTTGTTTTTCATAGGTGTGGTAGTGAGGTTACTGCTGATGGATAAAAAACAAGTTGAGTACCTAAAAAACATTCCTTTTTCAGACAACGATTAATTCAAAAAAAGACATGAAAAATCTATTGAGAATACTCACAGCAATGATGATACTGTTGGCGGTACCCATTGCCATATTTGCCTTTTTCCCCCGTTTGGCGGAGCAAGTGAACAAGCAACCCTGGGGGGGCTCACTCTGGATGTTTTTAATCGCGGCAGGTGTGCTGGCGGTTTTTATCGGGCTGGATTTACTGAACCGGGTAGATGTATATAAGCAATATGTACGCACCGCCGACGCAGAAAAGGACCAATTCTGGAAAACCGGATTTATTCCTGTACGCACGGGCTTTCTGCGCACCGGTGTTGTCAGCGTTTTGCTGATGGCTGTTGTCCTTTTCTTTATGGTGTTTTATCTGATGATATTGCCCAAAGCGCCTGAAGGCAACTGGTACCTGTGGGTGATAAAGCTGCTGGGTGCCGGAATTGCACTGGGTGTGCTATGCCTGCTGAATGCAGTGGCATATCTGCGAAAGGGCCGATTGGTGATACTCGGGATGGATGACACACCAGCCGAAGCATCTACGCAACCCACATGGATCAACCGCATGCTTCAGATTAAACCCACTTTTCTGGATGCAGAAGTGGATTTAAAGGAAGATTTTGATGGAATTACCGAATTGGACAACCCGCCTCCACCATGGTTTATGTTCATGTTTTATGGCACAGTTCTGTTCGCCGGTGTATACCTCGTTCGTTATACATGGCTGCACTACGCCCCAAATCAGATAGAAGAATATGCTGCTGATTTTAAGGCATACAAAGCCAGTACCGCTGCGGTGCGCGCTAAAATGGCCGACAATGTAGATGAGAACAATGTAACCGTAGAGACAGATGCAGCCAAAATTGCAGATGCCGCTGCGTTCTTCAAGAGCAAGTGTTCTACTTGTCATGGTGAAAAGGGACAAGGTATATCCGGACCCAACCTTACTGATGGAAGCTGGTTGCATGGCAACTCTGTGAAGGAAGTTTTCAAAACCATCAAGTATGGTGTGATTGAGAAAGGCATGGTTCCGTGGAAAGACAATATGCCTGCATCGCAGATGAAGGCAATGGCCACCTATGTACTCAGCCTGGGTAAAAAGCCGGTTTCTCCGCCAGAAGGCAAAGAGCCTCAGGGAGAAAAGCTGGAACCCAAAGAGAAACTATAAGGCATTGCCTGCACCTTTTCATTCTCCAGGTCCACCTTGATTCAATTCTCACATGGCAAAGCAAGACACCTCCGATTTCAGAGAACATCTTTCTAACGTAGATCAAAAGGGGAAGCGGGTATGGCTGTTTCCAAAGATTATCGCAGGCCGGTTTTACAAGTGGCGCACCTGGTTTAGCTGGGTATTGCTCGCTGGTTTGTTTGCCGGACCCTGGTTTTCCTACAACGGTCACCCGCTTTTTCTGTTCAATGTGCTTGAACGTCGGTTTATTCTTTTTGGCATTCCTTTCTGGCCTCAGGATTTATATCTCATTGCATTGGGCATCATTACCTTTATGGTGTTCATCATCGCATTCACCGCCATTTTTGGCCGGGTATTTTGCGGATGGGCCTGCCCGCAAACCATTTTCATGGAAATGGTTTTTCGCAAAATTGAGAACTGGATAGAAGGATCACCTGCACAGCAAAAGAAGCTGAAAGAAATGCCATGGAACGCGGAAAAGCTGCGAAAAAAGGGATTAAAAAATCTCATATTCTGGTTCATTTCATTTCTTATTTCAAATACATTTCTGGCTTATATTATCGGGTCTGAAGAGTTGATAAAGATTGTGACTGAGCCGCTGAGTCAGCATATAGGTGGCTTCTTTTCCATCCTCATATTTACTTCCGTATTTTATTTGGTTTTTGCCCGACTCAGAGAGTTGGTTTGTGTGATGATTTGTCCGTATGGCAGGCTGCAGGGTGTGCTTATGGATAGCCAGAGTGTGATTGTAGCATACGACTACAACCGGGGCGAACCGCGGGGCAAACTCAAAAAAGGCGAGCCGGATACAAACCTGGGAGACTGTGTGGATTGTGGCTTATGCATAGATGTTTGCCCAACCGGAATCGATATCCGAAATGGCACCCAGCTGGAATGTGTACACTGCACTGCCTGCATAGATGCCTGTGATTCCGTGATGGAAAAAATCCACAAGGATCTGGGATTGATTCGCTATGCTTCTGAAAAGGAATTGAAAGGGGAAGGCAAAAAATTCAAATTCAACACGCGGGTGGTTGCATATTCCTTTTTGTGGCTGGCACTTTTCTCAGTATTCAGCGGACTGGTTATTTCACGCAGGGACATGCAGGCCAATCTGGTCCGCAAAAAAGGCAGTACGTTCTCTGCTACACCCAATGGCGACATCACCAATTTTTTTGATTTAAAGGTGGTGAACAAAACATTTTCGCCGATGAAACTGGATGTAAAGGCAGCATCCTCTAACCAGGAAGTGGTGTTGCTGGGCGACTCACTGCTGGTGATGCCCGGCGAGCACAAATCAGTTCCTATGCTCATTCGTATGACCAAGGCGCATATTCACGACAATACCATTCCGTTCGAATTGCAGATAAATGGCAATGGCGAAAAGGTGAATGTGGTAAAAGACCGGTTTTTAGCCCCTGTTTACGACTAATCTTGTACCATGAATTGGGGAAAAGGATTGATACTCGCCTTTGTATTGTTTGCCTGCATGATTCTGTATTTTCTGGTCAGAGCCATTTTACACGGCAGGGAACAGGTGCCGAATAAGTATTACGAAAAAGGCAATCAATATCAGAAAGTCATTGATGCCAGTTCGGGTACTGCTGTATTTGCTCCATCGTGGTCCTACAGTGCGGCCGACAAATCCTTTCGCCTGCAATTTGACAGTGTATGGGCAGACAGTGTGCATGTTCAGTTTATTTGGAAACCGGATATGTCGCTGTCTTTTCTGGGTGTAGCAGACACAAGGGCACATACTGCTGTGCTTTTTCCCAAAGGAAACAAGCCGGACGGAGTGTGGCATATAGAAATGGACTTGTACCATCAGGGACGGCGATACCTGCACCGCGACAAGTTGTTTACGCCATGACCTGGATTCTGTCTGCATTGCTGCTGGGCCTGGCGGGCAGCCTGCATTGTCTGGGCATGTGCGGCCCTGTTTTTCTGGCGACAGGCAGTTTGTATTCCGGTCCACGGGAGTATGTGGTACCGTTGTTGCTTCATTTGCTGGGGAAAACACTTGCCTATATCCTTCTGGGAATGGCTATGGGTTTGCTTGGGCAGATGGTGTCATTGCTTTGGTTCCAGAACAAGCTGATGATAGTGAGTGGTATTCTGCTTCTTCTCATGGCAGCCGGAGGGCTTGTGCAAATCCCTGCTTTTCAGGGAATAGGCAACTGGACCACAGCTAAAATGGGTACCCTGTTGAGAAAGAAACATGGCAGTTTGTTGCTGGGAGTCATCAACGGATTTATTCCATGCGGTCTGGTGTATGCAGCAGCAGTTGGGTCAGCGGCTACCGGCAACATGCTGTCTGGAGCCGTTTTTATGGCAGTGTTCGGGTTGGGAACCATGCCGGTATTGGCCGCAACGGGTTTTTCGCGTTGGCTTGTAAAAATACGGCCAGTGCGAAACATGAAAATATGGAAACAAGTCCCGGTATTGATTCTGGGTATTTGGTTGTTGCTGAAAGGGCTGGGATTGGGCATTCCTTATATCAGCCCGGATCTGGGCAGCCACGAGCCCGCAAAAAATTGCTGTTCAAAGCATCATTCACCCCGGCATTGAAAACGCCGGTTTAGGCGGGCTCTGCAACCACAGCAGTGCCATAGGCAAGCACCTCTGTAATCCCACTCATCACTTCGTTTGCATCGTACCGCATATTTATAATGGCATTGGCACCGAGTTCACCGGCATGCTGTATCATCAGTTGCAGGGCTTCTTCCCGGGTATTTTCGCACAATTCAGTATAGATAGAGTTACGACCGCCAAAGAGAGCCATGATTCCACCCACAAAATTGCCGCCCAACCCTCTGGATCGAACTGTAATTCCCCGCACCAGGCCCAGCTGTCCGGTTATCCGGTACCCTTCCAGGTGGGTACTTGTTGTAAGCATTATATTTGTTTTCACAGGTACAATGTTACGCGCTGGAGTCTTTTTCATCCATGCCCAAATCGGCAGGCGATGTTAAATTTACGTTGATGGGTTATAAAGCCCTCAATCCCTGTGTGACTCTATTTCCGTTTCAGCGCCACCGCCCCGCACCTGTGAAAACCAGGCTGCAAGTTGCTCCTGTTGCTGTATGGTAAGCCGCGCGTCTTTATGCACCCAGGTATAAGAATTCATGGGCATTTCTCCCTCCTTTACCATTTCTGCGGCCTCTTTCATGGCATGCGATTTCTCCTTTGCAGACATGGCATTCCATTCGCTGAAGTTGAGTTCCCCGCGCCCTTCATTGATGTGGTTTTTCAACCAGAAACTTACCGGTGCTATGTAACTGTACCACGGATACACCGTTTGGTTGCTGTGGCAATCATAGCAGGCAGTCTTCATGATTTGAGCTATGTTTTCTGGAGCCTTGGTTTGTACCAGAAAATCATTTTCCGGAACTGCAGGCGGATTGCTCCGGTCCACCGGAATGAGTTGTATCAATGCAAACACCGCACCCAGTGCGATGAGTATACGGCGCAGGGTAAACCATTTTTTCATACGTTGCGAATGTAAGCGAAACACATGATTACAAATGTGACAATTTGAACAGAAAAGCAGTCCACATGGCGGCTACAGTTACAATGAACCCGGCCAGAATGACGCGGTGTCCGTGTTTGAATCGAAAACGCAGATGCAGCATGGTAAAAACCAGCAGCAGCAGAAAAGGAAGAGCCCCGGGGTTGTATTTCAGACTTTGTATGGGTTTGCCCTGCACCAGGCTGTAGCAGGCGCGTTGCATACCGCAGCCCGGACAATCCAGCCCGAAGTATTTTTTTGAAGGGCAGGCAAACCAGAAAACCGGTCCGCTTTTTGGTTTCAACCCAGTTTGCCCAGCGACAACATGCTGCCCACAATTGCCAGGTAGGCAATAAGCACAATGATGTACAAGGCACCGAGACATACGCCAATGATGGCACAAATGCGTCCTGCCTTCATATTGTTATAACTGCCAGCTGAGTATATGCCGGGATTCAGCTTATATGCCTGCATGTCTTTGCTGGCCAGGACCATGGCGATAATTCCCAGGATCACACCAATGATACCATAACAAAAGCAGCCTACAATCGAAAGAATTCCCAGTACAAGCACTGCGGTTGCGTTTGGCAGCGGTGTATTGCCACCCGCATTGGGCACATGAAACTGGTTATCCAGGGGTTGGTTTTCCATAATACTGCAATTATATAAAAAAATCAGAGATGGATAGCACAGGAGGGTGTCCAAATAAAAAAGTCCGGACTTTTGGAGGTCCGGACTTTTCTGGAAGAGACAGAAATCAGTATCTGTTGCCGCGGAAGTTTCCGCCTTCAGGCTTTGGCCTCGCTTCGTTCACTGTGATTTCACGGGCTTTGAGCATAGTGCCATTCAGGCTTTCTATGGCTTTGCGGCCTTCTTCATCGTTAGGCATTTCAACAAAACCAAAGCCTTTGCTGCGGCCGGTGATTTTGTCGGTAATAATTTTGGCAGACGATACCTCTCCAACGGCTTCGAATGCGGCTTGAAGATCCGCCTCTTTAACGGCGTAATCTAAGTTTCCAATGTACAGATTCATGGAGCTAAATATATATTTTACGGTGCTAAGGTAATTCCATTTTTTACAAAAACCCCATTTCAGCAAAAAAATTAAGGATTTCTGCGATTGTACCGGTGCATGGAATTCCTTTATGGACATGCGATGGTGTACCTTTGCCCTATGGGACTAAGGCAGGAAAAATTTGCGCGACTGATGCAGAAAGACATGGGCGAACTGCTCAACCAGCACCGGATAGACTGGCTGGCAGGAGAGTTTGTTACCATTTCTCAGGTGCGGGTAAGTCCGGATTTGGGGCATGTGAAGTTTTACCTGAGCATGTTTAACAGCACAAAAAGAGGTGCCGTGCTGGAAAATCTGGAGCTGAATGCGCGTGAAATCCGCATGGAACTTAGCCGCAGATTGAAAAACCAGATGCGCAAAATGCCTGAAATTGCATTTTATGAAGATGACACGCTGGATTATGTAGACAAGATGGAAAAAATCTTCGAAGGCCTGAAAGAGAATAAGCCGCATCAGAACCCAGACTCCGGAGAGTGAACCTTTCATTACGCATTGCCCGCCGATACTTTTTCAGCCGCAGAAATCCTACGGCAATCAATATTATTGCAGGTATAAGCATATTTGGATATTCTGTGGGTACCTGGGCGCTGGTGGTGCTCCTGAGTGCGCTGAATGGTTTTGAAAGGGTTATCTTTCAGGTGTACGATGTGTATTATCCGGATTTAAAACTGTCTCCCGTTTCCGGAAAAGTATTTGAACCGGACAGTACCCGTTTGCTGGCATTGCAGCGCATACCCGAAGTGAAAAATATTGCTTCCTGCCTGGAAGAGAACGCCATCGTAAAGCACAAAAACAACCAGGTGGTAGCCCTGATAAAGGGGGTGGGAAAGACCTGGACCAATGTGGTCAAAACAGATTCGCTGGTTGTGGCTGGCGGTGCACAGCTTTACGGCGGGCATGGCCCCGTGGGTTGGATGGCAGAAGGGCTGATTTATAAACTCAATCTGGGCAGGGAAGATGCAGTGGTTGATATTATGGCTCCCAGGCGTGAAAGTGTAGGTGTGGCCCAAATGGATATGATGGAAGACCAGCTACCCATTCAAGCCATGATCAGGCCTGGTGATGAAATGAATCAGAAGCTGGTGGTAGCCCCACTGGCCTGGGCACAGACATTGTTCGAAAGGGAGGGTGCTGTGAGCCATTTGGAAATAGGGCTTAAACCCGGCGCCGATGCCATAGTTGCAGGCCAACGTATACAGGATATTATGGGCAAAGGGTTCAGAATACAGGACCGCAGGCAGCAAAACCAGGCAGTATATAAAATGTTCAATACTGAAAAATGGGTAACGGTGGGTATAATGTCTTTTGTGCTGTTGCTCATCTCGTTCAACCTTTCCGGTGCGCTGAGTATGCTGGTGATAGAAAAATCGGCCGACCGCAAATTGTTGCGCAGCGTGGGTATGCGACCCTCTGGCATCCGGTCTGTTTTTTTACAGGAAGGCCTGATGGTTTCTGCAGCAGGTACAGCCCTGGGTTTGCTGGCCGGCGTGGGCATGGTTTTGCTTCAACAGCAGTATGGGTTTATTAGAACCAACAGCACTTTTGTAGTCGCATATCCCATGGAATTGCGGTGGAATGATTTGTTGCTCATCACTTGCATAAGTATGGCACTGGGATTGCTTAGCTCTTTGTATCCTTCGCAGAAATCCCTCCGCGAGGTGTAATTTTGCAGCGAATGCGCACCTTTTTATTTATTACAGGCATTTTTCTGGCCGGACAGTCTTTGTCGGCACAGGCATTTTCAGACCAGCAATTGAACTTTGACCGGGTTCGGGTGGCGAAAGCACGTACCGAAGCACGTATCCGCAAAATGTTTCGCGACAGCGGACTGGGAGACCAGCCCAAATACATTTACTGGCGATCATTTAAACTGGAGGATGAGCTGGAACTGTGGGCTACAGACAGCAGCAGCAAACCTTACAGACTGGTAAAAAAATACAAGATATGCAAGGGCAGCGGAGATTTGGGGCCCAAACGCAAGTTTGGAGACATGCAGGTGCCTGAAGGCTTATATTATATAGAAAGGTTTAATCCCAACAGCACTTTTCACCTCAGTTTAAAAATTGCTTATCCGAATGAGAGTGACCTGGTATTTGCTGACAAGGAAAACCCGGGCAATGAAATTTACATACATGGAGGCTGCGCCAGTGTGGGTTGCCTGCCTATGACCGACAGCCTGATTGATGAAATCTACTGGCTTACGGTAATGAGCCAGTCCTACCAGGGCAAGGAAGTAAAAATTCCCATAGATATATTCCCCTGTCATTTCAATGCCAAAAACTGGACCTATCTGAAGCAGAACTACAGCCACAAACCGCAACTCATCAAGTTTTGGCAAAACCTGCAGGAGGCATATGACTTTTTTGCAAAGCAGAAAATAGCCCCCGGTTACTGGGTGGACCAAAAGGGAAAATACAATGTGGTATTTCCGCAGAATTACCACCTGCACGATAACAACCACTGATGAAGTACCTGATAGTGGGTCTGGGTAATCCCGGCGCAGAGTACGAGAACACACGGCACAATGCTGGTTTTAAGGTGGTAGACAAGGTGGCTTCTGCTCTGGGCGGTACCTGGCAGCAGGATCGGCTGGGCTGGGTGGCACGCTGCAGCACCCGTGGCCGTCATCTGATACTGCTTAAACCCAACACCTATATGAATCTGAGTGGAAAGGCAGTTGCCTACTGGTTGCAGGCAGAAAAACTCAGGCCGGAAAATATGCTGGTTATCACCGATGATCTGGCTATACCGGCAGGTACATTGCGCCTGAAAACCAAAGGCAGTGATGGTGGCCACAACGGACTGAAAAGCATACAGACCATATTGGGCACACAGGAATATCCACGGCTCCGGTTTGGAGTGGGTAATCAGTTTGCCCCGGGCAGGCAGGTGGACTATGTGCTGGGCGAATGGAGCCAGGAAGAAAAACCCCTGATAGAGGAAACGCTGCAGCGTGCGGCAGATGGTGTAACTTTGTTCGCCACAATGGGGCCTGGCCTGGCCATGACCCAGTTAAATGCCAGGTAAAATGCCGAAAGTAGAAACCATACTTACACCCGCCCTGTTTCACCTGTATAATCAGGATTTAACAGAAAAGAATGTGGTGGTAACTGACATACTGCGCGCCACCACCACCATGTGTGTGGCTTTTGAAAACCAGGCCCGCGAAATGATTCCGGTTTCCACCCCTGAAGATGCACTTGTATGGCAGCAAAGAGGATACCTGGCAGCAGCCGAACGGAGTGGAGTAACCGTTCAGGGTTTTGAACTGGGAAATTCGCCACAGGAATACTCAAAGGAAAAGGTGGGTGGACAGCGCATAGCCATCACCACCACCAACGGAACACGCGCCCTGGAAATGAGCAAAGGAGCCGCCTCTGTCTATGTAGGCGCTTTTCGCAATGTGCAGGCACTGGCCGAAGTATTGAAGAAGGAAAACCGTGATGTGCTGCTGTTTTGTGCAGGCTGGAAAAACAAATTCAATCTGGAAGACACATTGTATGCAGGCTGCCTTTTTCAGTCATTGGGAGCAGACTTTGTATGTGCAGATGATGCCACTGCAGCAGCGGTGGATTTATACAATCTGGCCAGTCCGGATCTGGCAGGATATCTGCAAAAGGCCAACCATGTGCAAAGGTTTCAAACCCTGCATATAGAAAGTGATCTGGAAGTATGCCTGCGCATGAATACCAGCACATTGGTTCCCCGTTATATTCATGGTAAAATTGCATTGTATGGCCACGAAACAATGTCTTAGTCCCGCCTTTTTCCAGTTTTTCAGGGAACTGGCACCCAACAATCACAAAGACTGGTTTGATTCCAACAGACAACGGTACGAAAAGGATGTAAAGATTCCTTTTGAAAACCTGGTTACAGCACTCATAGAAGCGCGCACCAAGACAGACCCTTCCATGGCATACGTGTTGGCGAAGGATTGCATTTTCCGCATCAACCGCGATGTACGTTTCAGCAAAGACAAAAGCCCCTATAAACTCAACCGAAGCGCCATCATAGGCCCGCATGGGCGCAAGGATATGGGACCCTCGGGCATCTATATAGAGGCAGGGCCGGAGACCTGCGCCCTGTATGCCGGATCTTATATGCCGGAGAAGCCACTACTGGCCGCTATCCGAAACAAAATCATGGCAGAATCTGCACGCTGGAAAGCGATTGTTTCGGACAAAGCATTTGTAAAAACTTTTGGTGGTGTAAGGGGCGAACAGCAAACGCGCGTTGCCGCGGAATGGAAAGAGGCATCCATACAATTGCCTGTGTTGAAAAACACACAATTCTATATCATGGCTGAATTGTCTGAATCCGAATTTACACAGGCCGGCATCGCAGAAAAACTCCTGAAACTGTGGGACACGGCCGGGCCATATATCGCCTTTCTCACTGAGGCGGCAGGCAGTGTGGATTCCTGAATCTTTCTGTTTGTAAGGGGATTACCCAACAAACGACTTTTGCCTGACGTATATACCCTCAAATCAAACACATTTCAACTATGAAAAAGTCATTACTCTTCCTTTCTGTTCTTGTCATTGCAACATTGGGTTTTGCACAAACCACAGTACCCAACATTATTACATCCAGCCAGGTGTGGACACCCGCAGGCAGTCCCTATCTGGTTAACCAAAACACTTATATCGGTACGGGTATTTCAATTAAAGTCATGCCGGGAACGGTAATTAAAGGCCCGTCAACAGCGGTAAAACTGCAGGTAGACGGGGAACTGCAGTTGCTGGGAAAAGCAGATACTGCCATTGTTGTAAAACGTGTAAATCTGCAATACAATACTTCAAGTAAGGATTATAATCCCATAACCAAAGCGGGTAATAGTGTACTCTATACGAATTTTGACAGTATAGGCAGCGGAGCATATGGGATTAGTGTTGCAGGGGCTTCTGTTTATGTTTCGCACTGCAGATTTTCGGGCGGCTTTTATGGAGTAAGTTTCAGTTCCTCTTCCGGAGATACCAACACCGCAGAAGTTAACAATTGCATTTTTGAAAAATCCATGGATAGATCCATAGAAATGCGCGACTATGGCAAACGTTGCACATTCATCATCCGTCATTGCGAATTTTATGAAAGCAGGGGTGGATTGTATATTTATGGAGATTTAATTTTTGAAGGAAATATTGTGAAAAACCAGCAGGGATTTTCAATGTATGTTTTCAGATATGCAGAAATCAAATGCAATTTGTTTAAAAACTGCTATTCAGTAGATATCAGTATGAATACAGTCTATGACACCATGCGCTGGCTGAACTTTAAGAACAACACGCTGGACAGTTTGGGATATTTTAATTATCCCATGTTTAAAATCATGGATTACAATTATAACAATATACCCGCTGTAAAAGTGACGATCAATGAAAATAACTTTTTGTATTACAAGGGAAATGCCGTTAAGGTGGAATTGTATATACCCAGCCAAAATGTGCCCAAATTCAAACTCATGAATTTGCAGAAAAACTACTGGGGAACTACAGATACAAATCAGATCAAAGCATATATTAAAGATTGGGCTGACAATATCAATATGTATGCATTGGCGGATTACAGCAACTACCTTTCTGCAAGGGATACAGGCTGCAGTATCAAACCAGACAAAGGTTGCAAATCCGATTTTATCATAGCCGTTGACAGCACCGACAACAATTCGTTTTATTTAATAGAAAACAGTAAAAAAACCAGTATGAGTACAATATTTGACTGGACGTTTAATGGCATTTCAATTAAGAATACACGCCTGCCCAATTTCAAATATTATGGTTCTGGTAAAATATGGGTGTGTCTGCACATATACGACCCCAAAACCAATTGTAACAGTACCTTTTGCGACTCAGTCGGACCGGATGGGAGTGTAGATTCAGGCTATTTTATCCAGGCCATAGATTGGGGACAATTGAATGGGGTAAGAAATCCCGGAAAGGAAAAAGCTGTGGTGAAATTGTTCCCCAATCCGGCAGACCAAATGGCGACTGTAGAACTGAACAGTGTTTTGCAACAATCCCCGGTATTGCGTATTTACAATGCCGTTGGGGTATCTGTACTTACCAGAACATATCAGGGCCGGTATGGAACCCTGCCGGTTGATATAAGCAAATTCAGCAGTGGTGTATACACGGTGGTTGTGAGCAACACCAACGGAAGGGCAGCCACCCGGTTGATTGTAGGAAAATAAAAAGCAATATTGTAAAGGGAGGGCTTCGGCCTTCCCCTTACTGTTATGAAGGAAGCAGAAATCATACAGGGCTGTCAGCGCAACGACTCCAGATGCCAACAACGTTTGTATGAATTGTATTATCCCCTTATGAGTTCCATAGCCCTGAGATACTCTTCCAACATAGATGAGGCCCGGCAGGGCCTCAATTTTGCTTTTCTGAAGGTGCTGCAGAATATAGAAAAGTACAATCCGGACTATGCCCTTGCCACCTGGATACGCACCATTTTTGTACGCCATTTTATAGACGAATACCGCAAGCAGCAACGCACCCGCCACTGGATGGATATAAGTTCCTTGCAGGAATATGAATTGCCCTCCGATGAAAATCAGGCTGTTGAAGGCCATATGAAAGAATTTCTGGATCACCTGCTGGCACTGCTTCCACTCTCGTCCCGCACTGTGTTTTGCATGCATGCTGTAGACGGATTCAGTTATGCAGAGATTGCCGGTATGCTGGAAATCACAGAAGCGACCTGCCGCTGGCATGTAAATTCAGCCCGTAAAAAATTGCAGGAATTGTTAAAAACCCATGAATTAAAAATCCATAGCCAAGCCTTATGAGCAATCCCATAGACGAGTTATATAAAGACCATTTGAATTCCAGACACCTGGAGTATCAGCCTGAGCAATGGCAGCACATGCATGCTCTGATAGAGGCAGAAAACAGCAAGAAGCGCCGCAAGCGTGCAGCCTGGTATGGAACTGGTGCAGTGGCGTTGCTCTCGCTGGCAGGCTTCTACTGGTTTACACTGTCACCTGGAAACAACGGAAAAGATGCAACCGAAGCCCAACTGAAGACAGAAGCTGCCGATATACATGCCGGTCATTCAAATTCCGGTAAAACTGATCTTACTGGCTCTCTGGAAAATTCTGAACAGACCACCGCAGGCCGGGTTACTGGTATTTCTGATGGGATGAATCGGAAGAATGGCGCAGCCCATGTTTCTGGTGGTTCTCATTCTCCCGAAACCAGATCTGTCCGCACAGAGAAAATGGCAGATTTATTATTTAAAACGGAGGAAAAAATAATTGTGGAACGGGGTAATGAATCGCGCACGGAAGGAATTGAAGTTGCAGGAAGCAGAATGAAAACAGAATCAGAACGGATTACGGAATCAGAAAATGAGCTATCCGGAGAGACAACAGAAAAAACAGAAAGCACTGAAGCGGCCCTGCTTGTATCAGATAACCCCGCAAATCCACAAATTACGGCGGCACCGGCATCAACCAGAGGCAAGAACAAAACCGATCATATCAAACCCAAAGACAGCACCCGGTATTGGAGTCTGGGAATATTTGGTGCAGGCAGTAACGGGTATCAAACCACCGGCAGCAAACGCTTTGAAAATGATGCATCCAGCGAAGTGCCCGGGTATACGGCAGGTGCAGGTGCCATGGTGTACTGGCAGAAGGGTATGTTTAAACTGGGAACAGGTGCTGGTTTTCAGACATTTCGTGGGTATACCAGTTATTTCGAAAACAGGGTAAAATACACTTACACTTACTCGCTGGTTCTGAAGAGCAAAAACGTTGGCACTTCATTTAGCGGCAACCCCATAGCACAGGTGCAAAAGATAAAAGACAGCACAGGTTCAGGCTATACCGTTCAAATAACCAACCGCAGTCCGTATGGGTTGCATTACGTGCAGATTCCGTTGCAGGCCGGCCTTGTAAAGCGTATGGGTCGCTGGGAGCTGGAAGCCTGGATGGGTGTGCAAACCGCTATTTTGGCCAGCCAGAAGGGCAAGTATGCCACAGAAATGATACAGGGGAATTTCACTGCACAGGAATTATCGGTTTCGAGGGCTGCTTCGCCTGTGTTGTTTCGCAGCATGGCCGGTGTGGGACTGGGTTTCAGTCCGGTAAAGAAACTCACCATTATGGCGCGGGCAGAATTGAACCGCAGCATGGGCTCTGTGTTCCGCACACACAATGAACGGTTTCACTACCAGATGCTCGGACTGGGTATTGGCTACAGACTATAAGGTGTTTGTACAGCCCGTGTTTACCCATACCTTTGCAATATGGACACAGGGCAGCGTCCCATACGGGTACTCATAGCCAAGGTGGGCCTGGATGGCCACGACCGTGGTGCCAAGGTTATTGCCGCCGCACTGCGCGATGAAGGGATGGAAGTAATCTACACCGGGCTGAGACAAACGCCGGAAATGGTGGTTCAGGCGGCACTGCAGGAAGATGTGGATGCCATCGGGGTGAGCATATTAAGCGGGGCACACAATACGGTTTTTCCACGCATACTGGATTTGCTGAAAAGCAATGGCATGACCGATGTGCTCCTTACCGGAGGTGGAATCATCCCGGATGAAGACGCCGACAAGCTGAATGAACTGGGTGTAGCGCGTTTGTTTCCGCCGGGTACAGAAATGTCGGAAATCACAGATTACATTCGCAATTGGGTGCGTGAAAACCGCCCATTTTAAAAGACCTATTTATGACTACCGCAATATCGTTCGAGAACATTCTCACAGACATTACTGATGGCATCCTTACCATCACCATTAACCGCGAAAGCAAACTGAATGCGCTTACCCTGAAAACCCTGCAGGAAATCAGGACCGCAATGGATTCCGCCGCCAATGATGCAGCCGTAACCGGAATCATTCTTACAGGTGCCGGACCAAAGGCATTTGCCGCCGGTGCAGACATCAGCGAATTTGCACACTTTACCGAAGAACAGGCTACCCGCATGAGTGCCGATGGGCATGATGTGATGAACAGTATAGAGAACAACACCAAAGTAGTGATTGCTGCCGTTAACGGATTTGCTTTGGGTGGTGGCTGCGAACTGGCCATGGCCTGCCATCTGCGCCTGGCCAGTGAAAACGCCAAATTTGGTCAGCCTGAAGTGAACCTGGGCGTACCTCCGGGCTATGGCGGCACACAGCGCCTGATTCAACTGGTAGGCAAAGGAAAAGGATTGGAATTGTTGCTTACCGGCGATGCAATAGATGCACAAACCGCTTTGCAACACGGACTTGTAAATTACGTGGTACCCCAGGAAGAATTACTTGCAAAAAGCCGCGAAATACTCATGAAAGTTGCGACAAAAAGTCCGGTAGCTGTGAGCAAAGTGATTAAATGTGTGAATGATTTTTACCGGCCAAATGTGAATGGAATGCAACGCGAGATTTACGAATTTGGCGAAGCATTTTCCACCGAGGATTTCAAGGAAGGAACGGATGCGTTTTTGAATAAACGCAAACCCAATTTCCCCGGAAAATAAAAACAAAACACCTAAACAAACATAGCATGAAAACTCAACATTTATTTCTCGCAGCCGCAGTGCTGGGATTGGCCATAACCGGCGCATGTAAGAAAAAAACCACCACCACACCCACACCAAAACCCACCAATGTTTTGATGTGTAAAGCGAACGGAGTGGCCTGGCAAAGCGGGCCATCCACTACTCAGTATAATCTGGGTGGCAGCAGCTACAAAGGCACTGAATGCACATTGAATACAGATACGTTGCATATGCAGGGTATTCGTATTTCACCGGATACTTCGGCCATCGTTCTGCATATAAAATTAACCGGAGCTAAAACAGGCACCTACACCGGCACAACCGATGCTGCCTGGGGTTGCATGTATGCTAAGGGTGTGGATCTGGGTTCCCTGCTTGCAGCTTTGTTCAGCTATACCACTACCTACACTGTGGAAATTACCAAGGTGGATATGATAGGACGGAAAATCTCCGGTACATTTATCATCGCCATGCAGGACAAAACCGGCAGCCAGAATATAAATGTCACTGAAGGTGAATTTATCGATTTAAAATTCTAGAACGCATTCATTAAACAAAAAAAGGGTTCTTCATTTTTTGAAGAACCCTTTTTTATGCGGATAGCAGAAGAATCCTGCTGGATATTATGGTAAATAATCTGTGTGCAATGATGGTTTTTGAATAAATAAATCATGCAATTCCTGCACTTGTTTATTTAATTCCTGCAATCCGTCATTTACGATGATGTACTGACACCGGGCAAGCAATTCTTCCTGCGGCATCTGGGCATCTATTCGTTTCAATACATCCTCCCGGTTCAATCCGTCGCGCTGCATGGTGCGCGCAATGCGCAATTCCTGTGGTGCAGACACACCTATAACTGCATGCAGATGCCTGTAACTGCCACTTTCAAATAGAATGGCCGCCTCTTTCAGCGTATAAACATACGCGTTGTGCTGTTTGCACCATTCTTCGTAATGGGAAAAAACGTAAGGATGCACAATGGCATTGAGCTTTTTACCACTTTCGGGGTTGCCGAATACCAGGGACCTCAGTTTTTGTTTGTTGATTTCATCCAGGGTATACACCTCTGCTCCAAAAGCGGCTATCAGTTCGCTTTTCAACTGTGGGTTTTCAGTATACAGTTTGCGTGCTTCCGTATCGGCGTGATACACGGGCACACCCAAGCTGGCAAACAGGTTGCACACAGTGGTTTTTCCGCTGCCAATGCCACCTGTTATGCCTATGCGCATCATAGCGCTGTGGGATCAGGAAGCGTTTTCGTTTTTGTACGCAGCCTGTGTCATTTCCAGGCTTACCGCACCTTTTTCTATTTTCATCCGGCCCTCTTCGGTTTCTATGGTAAAGGTGGTATCCTGTACAGATACGATTTTACCATGAACACCACCGGTGGTTACAATGTGGTTTCCCTTTTGTACGGATTCCATAAAGGCTTTGGCTTTTTTCTGCTTTTTCATCTGTGGCCAGATCATGAAAAAGAAGAACACAACCATAATGAGAAGGAGGGGCAGAAACTGGCCCAGGCCGCCAGCTTTGGAGGCAGCGCCGTCTAATAGAATATTCAGAATCATGTTTATTTTTTCTCGGGTTCGGAGTATACCATGGCGCGGAATTTCAATTCCACACTTTCAGTATTGCTGTTGCTGAAAATAGCAGTTACAGTTTTTTCGGCCAGTATGCCTTCTGGAGCACCTTTGCCACTGCTGTTAAAGGTGGCCAGAATAAATCCCTCGCCTCCTGGTTTAATTATGTCACGGGTCCAGTCGTTGGTGGTGCAGCCGCAGCTGGCTTTCACTTCAGAAATAACCAGATCGCCTTTACCGGTGTTTTTAAACGTGAATTTGTGTTGTACAGACTCACCATCGCGGACTTTGCCAAAGTTGAAAACCGTATCGGTAAACACCGGCTCCCCTTTGGGGCCGTTTGGCTTCAATACCGGATTTTCAATGCTGGTTTTGTTTTTTTCAATATCATCTGTATCCGGTTTGCGGCTGCCAGCGCTGCAGGATGCCAATACGAGAAATGCAAAAACGGGTATAAGGGTTATTGAACGCATGATGCAAAAATACAATTTTTCAAACTTAACTGTCACGAAGGCCACGGCCGGCCTTTTGAATACTGCCATTTTCTTCCATGCGTATGCGCAGTTTGTCCAGCACGCCATTTACAAAACGTGAACTATTTGGGGTGCTGTAGTTTTTAATGATATCCAGATACTCGTTTATGCTCACTTTTACGGGTATCTCTGCAAAGTGCATGAATTCTGCCAGTGCCATTTTTATGCAAAGCAAATCGATGATGGCGATGCGGCCCGGGTCCCAGTTTTCAGTTATGCCTGCGATACGGGATTCATAATCTTCACTTTCACTGGTCACACGGTCATACAGTTTCAGGCCGAATTGCACATCTTCACTGCCCTGACTGTCGGGTTGAGACAACACCACCGTTTCAGCATTTTTCATGCTTTGGAGTGTTTTCTTTACTTCGCGCCCCAGCAGGTTTTCATCGTCGGACCAGGCGGTGTAGTTTTCCTCCATAAGCAGGTGGAAGGGTTCGTAAGATTCGAAGAGCCACTCGTAAAAATCGAGCAGAAACTGTTGTTGCTGGCTGTGCAGGGGATCTTCAAATACCAGGTAGTCCTGACAAAACTCCTGACTGAGCAGGGCTGTGTAAAGGTCACCGAAATGGTCTGCCAGCTGGGGCCAATCGAGAGCCAGCAATTTGCGTTTGAAGGGTTGAATTTTTTCCTGCAGGGTTTGAGCCGCTGTATTTTTAGCCAGCAGTTGCAGGCTCCGTATTTTTTCTTTGTCGGGGAAATACTTGGAAGCTTCAGCCTCTTTTTCGCTGATGAGATAGTCATTCAGGGCAAAAGGCAACTCGAGCATAAGGAGATAGGCCTCATAGGTGCGTAGCATGGCATCCCGCAGGTCGTGCCTGCATTGGACCGTTGTTTCCCCCTGATTTTGGGCCCAGCTGTACAGGGCCTGAAGGGTTTTCACCCGCACCAATCTCCTCGTAATCATAGAACTGAATTAAACAGGGCGCAAAAATAGGCATTTATGGGAGTGAAACCAGAAGATGTGTGGGATTTATTGCATGAAAAAAGCCACCTCACGGGTGGCTTTTTCCTATATATAATTTATTATTCCACTGCCACCGGGGCAGGGGAGAATCACTGTTGAAAATTATTTCTTAACAAACCGGGTAGCAGCCATGTAACCTTCCCGTTTGGCGGTGTAAATACCCGGTGAGAGTCTGGAAATATCCAGCGTGTTTTCTCCGGCAGATATTTTTTCGTTCAACACCTGTTGTCCCTGGCTGTTGAATATCTCTATGCGGAATGCATCTGTAGCAGAAGTTAACTCTACCTGCAACCGGTCTGAAGCAGGATTTGGCCATACCCTGAATCCTGTGCTTGTAAAATTGCGGCTGGAAATATTATAAACCTGGTTGAAGTTGATATTGTCCAGATAGAGTTTGCTTGCCCCTTTGGCTTTATTCCTTGCAGAATTGATACTGATACTGGCGCTGTCCGGAATATCCATGCCAAAATAATTCACCGGGATTTTAAAAATGGTCCAGGTGCTTTTGGCTTCTCCGTTTACCCAGTTGGCATAACCGACCATGCTGCCCATTTTGTAGAAGGAGGCGGAGATTTCGAAGGTATCGAGATTTTGGGGCATCCACTTGTATAAGCCATACAGTGTATCTTTTTTGCCGCTGACAGGAAAGGTGGGACCAGACCACTGATCCGGGCCACCGGTGCGGGTATAGCCCCAGCTTGTATCTCCGTTTTGAATGATATTCTGCAAAAGGAGAGCATAGTTACCAGTGGCTTTGTCTGTGGTGCGCGACATATTGGGCTGCCGGCCAAAGAGCAGGTCACGCACATTGTAGCCATCATACCATTTGTTCAGATAGTTGTGTGACAATACTTTCCAGTCTTCGAATCCCGGATTGGGCACGTTGAGTGCGGTGCCGGCGAAAGATACATCGTCTACCATCAGCCAACTGGCGGCATTTACCTCATTCATAAAATTGGTGCTGATGAAACCCAGAATCACACTGTCCGGGGTTTGGCCCGAAACCGTATAGTTGATTTTGAATGCGTGGCGCTTATAGGTATTGCTGCTGCCAGTGATCTTGAACCATTCATGGCTGAGTTCGGCATGGTTCTTTTTGGTAATAAGCAGAACCATAGCCGTATCGCCGGCGGCAATGTCGTACTTGAGCCAGCTGATAAGGGAATCGGGTTTTGCTGCCAGAGGCACACCATCCCAGAAATAGGTGCCGTCTTCAGAGTTGCCGTAAAGCACCACACCCGGTTCTTCGTTACCATTGGAGGTATCCCCCTGCAGTTTTACGGCAAGAGATCCGCTGTGCTTGTCGGTTACTTTTGTTACATGACCCACCTGCAGTTGCCAGTTGTTGAGGGCATCCGCACTGGTAGTGGTCCATTCTTCAAAGTCGTTGTTGGGAATTTGCGCTTGGGCTGCACCTATTATTGTCAGGGCAGCACCGAACAGGAGGAAATGTTTTTTCATACGCTATTGGTACCACAAAAGTACTTCTATCCCCTATAGCGGAGTGAATGAAAGCGGCCTGTTTATCGAAAAAAGAAGGGTGGTTATTGATTATCCCGCCACTCGTACACCCATTTGGCCTGTATCATTTCCAGGTGGCCTTCATTGCATTCTTCCCGCTTGCCGGCAAATCCGGGCAACTCCAGCACCCACTCCAGCAGTTCGGTAAACCGTACACGGTAAATTTTACTCTCGTTGAACTCATCGCCGAATTTCTCATACAGTTTCATGGCAATGTCTTCGTGGTCGTTCCAGTATATGGGTGGTTCAAACATGGTTTTTCGTTAGCAGATTGGGACGTGAAGTAAATCGTGTGGCGGATTAATGGCCGATGATGCCGCTTTGGTCAGGGATGGTAACGGTGATGTTGCCTTCTTCCTGCAACTTGCACTGGCATGCCAGACGGCTGTTGTATTTGGGATTGCGTGCGCGGTCTACATAATCCTCTTCGCGTTCACTCATTTCCGGCAGCAAATCCTCACCCTGCTCCACATACACATGGCAGGTACTGCATCCGCAAACGCCGCCGCAGTTGTGGTTCAGGTGAACATCATTGTCCAGTGCAACATCCAGTATGCTTTCTCCCTCGAAAATCTCTACGGTGAGGGGTGTTTTCTCTTTATTCTCAAAGTGGAAAGTGATATTTCCCATGGGCTGCAAAGATAACACACCCGGCGGGCATTGGTTTTGATTTGCTGGCAGGGATGTACGTATTTTCGCAAACAAAATCCTATTTTTGCCCTTTCACTCACTATGAATTTCGAACTTTCCGAAGAGCATTTGGCTGTACAACAAGCCGCCAGAGATTTCGCACAGACTGAGCTGTTGCCCGGTGTGATAGAACGCGATGAACACCAGAAATTTCCTGCCGAGCAGATAAAAAAACTGGGCGAACTGGGTTTTCTGGGTATGATGGTAGACCCCAAATACGGCGGTAGCGGAATGGATACCATGAGCTATGTGCTGGCCATGGAGGAAATAAGCAAAATAGACGCCTCCTGTTCGGTGGTGATGAGTGTAAACAACAGTCTGGTATGCTGGGGTCTGGAGACTTTCGGCAATGAGGAGCAGAAGCAGAAATACCTGGTGCCACTGGCCAAAGGTGAAATCATAGGCGCATTTCTGCTGAGTGAACCCGAAGCAGGCAGCGATGCCACCAGTCAGCGCACTACCGCTGAAGACAAGGGCGACCACTACCTGCTGAATGGCACCAAAAACTGGATTACCAATGGCAACAGTGCCAGCGTGTATCTCGTGATGGCACAAACCGATGTGGCAAAAGGCCACAAAGGCATCAATGCCCTGATTGTAGAGAAGAACTCACCGGGTGTAACTGTAGGTAAGAAGGAAGACAAACTGGGCATCCGCGGCAGTGATACGCACAGCATCATGTTTCAGGATGTGGTGGTGCCCAAAGAAAACCGCATAGGTGAAGATGGGTTCGGATTCAAGTTTGCCATGAAAACCCTGGCCGGTGGCCGCATAGGCATTGCCTCACAGGCGCTGGGTATTGCCAGTGGAGCCTATGAGTTGGCACTGAAATATTCGAAGGAACGCAAAGCCTTCGGCACCGAGATCATGAACCACCAGGCCATTGCCTTTAAACTGGCAGATATGGCGACTGAAATAGAAGCTTCACGTTTGTTGTGCCTGAAGGCCGCATGGCTCAAAGACCAGCACCTGGACTACGACCGTGCGAGTAGCATGGCCAAGCTTTTTGCGAGTGAGACCGCGATGAAAACTGCGGTGGAAGCAGTGCAGATTCACGGGGGTTATGGCTATGTAAAAGAGTACCATGTGGAACGCCTGATGCGCGACGCCAAAATCACCCAGATTTACGAGGGTACCAGCGAGGTGCAGCGGGTGGTTATCAGCCGCAGCGTGCTTAAGGGCTAACCCCGGCAAATCAGCACAGTCTCACGTAGGATGAGTTGATTTACAGGAAATTTTAAGTATGGGTAGTGTGCAACCTACGGAAAAGCAACCCATGAAAATGATGTAACCAAACCAACTCCGGGGAAATGCTTTTTGTTGAGCAAAGTCCATAACTGAATACATGTGATCCTGAGAAAGCTGGCAAATGTCAGGGGTATCGGGTTAAACATCGCATTGCCCTCTGTTTCCATGCAGCAGTTGTTTGCAGGAGTTTGACCTTAATTTTGAATCTGAAGAGCCAGGCTGTCATTCTGCAGTCTGCCGGCAAGGTATTTTTTACAATGGGATTTCCCAAACACCTTTTTTTAGTACTTTAATACTAAAGGGCATATGTGAAACCCTGTTTTGACTTTGTGAAACCCTGTTTTGACTTTGTGAATGAAATTTGAAATAGCTATAGCTTTGCACTACCCCTCCAATGAAAGCAAATTTTCTATTTTCAAGGCTCTTTGGAAAAAGCCCTAAGAGTGCCATATCAACTTCGCGGCTAAGCCAAAAAATTCAACCGGCACTGCTGAGAATGACCGTTATTGTTCTGGGCTTGTTCTGCGGGAAACCAATGCTTCAGGGGCAGATTGTCGTATTGGGCGACAGTACCAATCACCATCAACTGATTCTAAATGAATGCGGCACCCCGGATACCATTACCATCTATCTTCGGGTGGCAACAGGTGCCCTAACAGGTACTGTTGAGCTGTCTGATACTTTGCCTGCCGGCTTTATCGTTACCGGGTATATCCCGTCTGCGCGAATAGCATCCTTAAGTGGATTGAATACCCGGATTGCCACATTGACAATGAACGCACCTCTGAACAACGGCAATACCCCTACCTTGATAAAACTTCTGGTAAGGGCATCCTGCGGGGTAAACGGGCTAACTTCCGCAGTGCACACAATGCGGCTCACCTCCACTGTTGGGGGAGGGTTTAATGTTGTAAAAAGCGGCCAGGATTTTGTAAGTGCCATCAAGGCGCCCACAATCATTCTTGAAGCCAGGGCGGATAATAATCGCCCGAATGCCACCATTGGCTCGGTACATACCCGCAGCTGGAGAATCAGAAACACCGGAACCAATAGTACCTTAGACACAGTATGGTTCAGAGCAGTTTACCAGCCGGGCACCTTCTATACTGACCTTGAAGTGAACGGTGTTTATGTCTCTCCCACACGGATAAACGGCGATACCATCTGGTACCAGCACATTCAAAATCTGAAAAACCAGTCTGTCTTCCCGGCAGATACAGTTTTTATCAATGAATCATTTCGGGTAAATTCATGCACCGACCCCAGCCAAAGCAGTGAAATTACAGCTTATTGGGGTTGCTTGAACACGCCTATATGTAATCTTTCCAATCTTTATCCTTCAGTGCAGATTCCCAGCATTATACCCAATCTCAGGGCACAGCTGGTATCCGTAAATAATGGCTGCTATGGCAGTTACGATACCGTAGTTGTCAGGTTTATCAATATTGGATCCGGCAGGGCAAGCAATGTTGCCATGCGCATAGACCAGTGTTATCCGATTGAAGCCTATACAGGGCCCAACGGTTCCAGTATGAGCTATATAGATACGGCGAATATTTTTGTAAAAACAAACACAGGTACTTATAGCAAAACCACGCCCGATTCTATGGTGCAGTATGGTTTTTCAAGGACTTTCTGGCCCACATCCAATCCAACTGCCACCTTTTACATCAGGAGAAGTGCAATCAACTCCGGCGATACCGTTTATATCCGGTTCAGACGGTTCAGGGGTTTGTATGACAATACCATGTGTACAGTAACGGAGAACTATGTCAATTATATGGCCTGGTTCACCAATATTTGTGGCACCGCTGCTTACTCATTGCCAAAAACCAATCTGGCGGGTGAAGCCCACCGGTATTATGGCAAAACACTTTACCGGGCACCCGCCTACATGATAAATGGAGATTCAGGAACCATTGAACTCACCACCAATCGTGGTTCCGGATTCAACCATTACCGTGTAACAGGTGATTTCTTTATGATGAAACTGGAATTGCCTGCCGGGCTGAAATGGGATGGAGATTCATCCAAACTGAAAATGACCAGCCTGAGCAGTACGTTTATTAAATATGTGGATTCTGTTAGCTGGAACCCCACTACCCGAATTCTAGAAGCGTATTACCGCAATTTTCCTTCTCCAAACGGGTGGACAACCACACCCAGAATGATTCTGGATTGCAGTTTGGGAGGAGTGAGTGGAGTGAATACGATTTATGTGCAGTATTTCAATGTAAGACCAGTAAGACGATGCGGGTTCCAGGTGCTTCCATACAGTTGCAGAAATGGCAATCCCATTACCCTTATATGCCCCGGCTCATGCCCGAGAGGCGGTGTGGTGCCGTATTTTGCACAAATCAGGCGAACCACTTTCGGGCAGGTGGACAATGACAACAACGGCATTCCGGATGGCAGTGGAACTATGAATATGAATCTGGTTGAGTGGGACAAAATGGCTCCACGGGATTCTTTTGAACTCACTTACCATGCCAGAATTGTAAGGGGTTCGCAATCGCCAGCCGCCACCTTTGCCTATGGGTACGCCAGCATCTATATTCCACAATACGGCAATATGGCCGAACCTGTGAGTGGTGAGATTCGGGTAATAGATCAATCTACCGGCACAAGTTTTACGGTTACCGGTTTGCCATTTACCAAATTTGATACCTCTTCCCGCCGCAGGGTGGAATTTGATTTCAGTTCAACCGTTTCTGGCTTCCCGGGTGGGTTTTACTTTGACGATGGAGATTCTATTCAACTGAAACTGAAGTTTGTTTACAACCGGAATGTGCAGGAATCGGCCAATCCGGATGATCTGGTTACTACCTCCAACATGGTGTATGTGAGTCCCTACAGCAACCCTACCAGTGATACTGCGCGATACCGCTGTCTGGATTTGCCATCCAACTACCGTGTAGTGAATGTGTACAAAGGCTATAATGGTGGTTTTATTTCCCGACCTACAGGATGTGACCAAACCACGGTATATTCTGATTATTTTCAGAGTGTGGGAGATTGTTGCGCCAACTATGCGGGCAGTTTGCATTTTCCTTATGAATATCGGCTGTTTACCACCCTGGATACCGTTCGTATCCTCATTCCCTCGGGTTACGTTTTAGACTCAACCCGCATCACCTATGTATTCACCACAGGTGCAGGCAAGGCCGGTTCCAAAGTTTTCAGTATAACACCCCTTTCTGTTATCGGTGATTGGTATACTTTCCTACTTACCCCTCTGTATACATTTGCAGGTGGAAGCCAGGTGCCATCCACTACCGGCAGCTACTGGCAGATGTACAATTATATCAAATCATCCTGCGCTGTACCGGCCAATAGCATTTTGACCCAGTTTACAGCCGATCGCTGGATTGGGAGAGCTTCCTGGACAGGCATTACTACCCGGGGGGTGCCCAATAACCATACCAGAGGCACCTACCAGTATCAGAATTCTGCTCAGCTGGATGTGGCAAATGTGGGTGCTACCGTGGTACAGGGCATAAACAGAACCATCAGTTGGGATTTTCAATTGCAGAACAATGCCATTGGCGCTGTAGCCAACAATGTATGGATTGGCACCCGCAGCCCAACGGGCCGCATATTGGTAGATAGTATTCGTGACCTTGGAACCGGAACCCTGCTTACAAGTGTGAATGGAATTTACCAGTCTGGCAATCTTAATGGAGGAGGTACCATTAAACAATTCCGGGTTTTTGCGAGTTATACGGCCTGCGATTTCGATAGCCTTATTATTTATTCCGGTTGGAACTGTACCGGATATCCCGCCAGCCTGGCAGGTACATCCGGAAGCTGTCGTGCAGACAGCATCAGAACCTTTGTAATACCATTGAATGCTCTTGTACAGACTGATTTGATTTCAGCACCGGCAGACCCATCACCCTTGTGCGATACGCTGGCCTGGACGGTTAGTGTGAGCAGCAGGCAGGTTGCCGCAGCCTATGACGTGCACCTGGATTTTCTGGTGCCCGATGGCGGCAATGGTGCTTATTTGGTGCCTCATTATCAGTATAAATATCCTGCTAATGCCCCCACCTGGACAAATATTACTCCGGTTCAGGTAATACCCGGCCGATACAGATTTTATATTTCAGACAGCATAGCACAAATAAAAACGGATGGACTCAGACCCATTGGTGAAGCTCCTTTCAATGAGATTTTGCTTAGAATGAGAATGGTTACCAATTGTAATTATACCTCTGGCAGCAGTGTGCGTTTCATAGCAAATTCGAAGAAAGCCTGCGGGGCTGTATTGCCGCAAGATGCAGAATTTGATCCCATCATTATTACTGGTGCTCCAGGACCCAAACTGTTGGTTTTAGGGACTATTACACCCGGGATTACTACTTGCGATTCGCAATTCCTGATGGAAATAAAACTGAACAATTATGAAACTGGTACAAGTTCTGCCAACGATCAGTTATGGGCTTATTTGCCGGCAGGTTCTTTTTACGTACCTGGCTCCATTAATTTTATTCGCAATCCGTTTTCAGTAACTACACCTCTTGTGGATACGGTAGGTGGCCGCCAGAGGCTGCGTTGGGTGGCCAACGGCTTGCCCGCATTTGACAGTACAGTAATTCAGTTGAACTATTATAGTCCGTCGAATATATCTTGTGGTGGGAACAGCAATCTTACACTGCAGGCTGTGTCGTCATATACCGCTACATGTGCAACTGTGCCTGGGGGTGTTTGCAATTCGTTTGTAGAAAACAATAAGCTCGAACAGGATCGACCTGTTCAGAAACCTCGGATTACCTATATCCCCGGATCCGGTTCTGCCAGATTGGTGCAGGACACTACCGCAGGTAATATTTATCAACCCGATTCCATTATTCTCAGCAATCTGATATTCCGGAATTTGGGAAATGCAACCGCTAATCAACCAATCATTCAATTGTTTGCCGATGTGAACAACAACAACATAAAAGACCCGGGTGAGGCCAGCCTGTTTACCGATACTTTTGCTCCTCTGGCGGCATCCGGGTCCAATACTTACTCCAAAATCCTTTTGTATGGACACAAAACATTGCCCCCTTCACAGTATCTCAAACTCATTGTGACCCAGCCATGCAATTGTGGCAGCACCGATGCGGTCGCATCCTTACCCTCCTTCTATGTTCCACTCGATTTGCAATGGGGTTATTTTTATGCAGTTAAAACCGGAGATGGGGTGAGATTGGACTGGATGACACTGAGTGAGACCAATACCTCAAAATTTGTTGTGCAGCGGAAACTTGCAAGCCAGAATAAATTCGTGGATATGGGTCAGGTTGCTGCCGCAGGGAATAGTTTAAGCCCCCGGTATTACAATTATACCGACAACCAGACTGAGGTCCTGAAGGATGTGGTTTACTACCGCTTAAAACTGATAAACCTGGATGGCACGAATCAACGCAGTGAAATTCGCGCAGTGCGTTTCAATGGGACTTCGGCCAATCATGCATTTGCATTCTGGCCGAATCCGGCCAATACACTCATTCATATCAGTGTAGCGGCAGAAGAAGGATTCAGCTACAGGATCAGCAACGCCACCGGACAGGTGCTGCTAAGAGGCAGTTGCACACAGAGTTTCTGCACGGCAGATGTAAGCAACCTCAGCAGTGGGGTATATGTACTCACAGTAACCGATAATTATTCCGGCAAAAGTGAGAAACTGCTAATAAACAGATAGTGCACAATTAACATCCGTCAGAAAGTTTTTCGCTGAGTAATCACGGCAACCCAGAATTGTTTTTTTAGAAACTACGGTACTGTCTTTGTAAAGCCCCATTTTGACTTTGTAAAGCCCCATTTTGACTTTGTAAAGGATGGCATTCCTTTAGCATTAATATGAGTATCTTTGCATTGGATTAAGTGTTTTGGTAGCTTATAAACAATGAAAGTCAAATGCCGCCAGTTTTAAAAAACCCATCTTGATTTATTCGTGGTTGAAATGCAGAAATTAAATATTTTTATTACATCATTTTTCACATTGAATATTCAGGCTTTGTGGGCACAACAAAGCGATTTACTTTTAGGTGCAGGTCTTTCCATTTTTTTGGGTGATTTGGGAGGGAAACCCGGTTTGGCAACCAGTGATTTCATGGACATTAATGCCGGCAGCACGAGATATGCCTTAACATCTACTTTCCGAAGTTTTTAATCATATTTTGGGCATGCGGGCACAATTGAATTACATAAGATTAAGCGGTAATGACAAATTAACCAAAAACAGGGAACGCCACATGCGCAATCGGTCTTTTTTTTTCAATGTGTTTGAGTTTTCAGTTTCTACTAAACTTTATCTTGGCAAGAACGGAACGAATTCTGTCTTTTTCGGAGACGGGGTTTTTCGTTTCAACCCAAATACCCGCTTCAATGGAAGTGTATATGAGCTAAGGCAGTCTGGCACTGACGGTCAGTATTTCTTACCCGATATAAAACCACATCCTTTGTTTTCCTATACCATTCCTATGGGTTTGCATCTCTTGCTGAAAAAATATAAGGACAACAGTGCCCTTTCCTGTGAATTTGGTTTTCGGAAAACATTTACTGATTACCTGGATGATGTTAGCACAACGTATGTAGATAAAACATCCTTGATAAACAGCAATGGACAACTTACCGCAAATCTTGCAGATCGGTCAGTTCCCGATATCCCAGGATTCAGTGATATGGGAGCTATCCGCGGAAATAAGGAAAACAATGACAACTACTCCAAATATTGCGATCAACTTCTCCATTCCATTGGGAAAATATGGAAGAAAATATTGGATAAAAACACGAGAGGGATTGAAAATTCGCAGAGGTGGTTTTTCCCCGGGAAAATTTTAACAAACATTACACAATGAAACATATACTAAAAAATCTTACAGCATGCTGTCTCCTTCTTCTAGCATCAGCCAAAGTTTTTGGTCAGATACATACACCCGTTTATCCCACAGCGGCAGGGGATCTCACCCGCGGTTATGGTAACTCTGCACTTACTGTGCAGGTAGCCTGGACCGCAACCTGTAACGGAGATACCATAACCATACGCCTGCCGGAAGGGATAACATATGTGCCCGGGTCGGTTACCAAAACCGGCGGTACACAAACCATAGCAGAGGCCGATATAAGCAACCTGCGCACACCAAGGTTTGTGGTAAGCAATATTACCGGTACAGGCGATATCATTTTTACCATACTGCGCAAAGCGGGTTGTGGCTCTTTGGCCAGTGGTAAAGACAGTGTGTATGTAAAAGGCAGCTGCGGTACGGCCCAGGAAACCAGCGGTATAGTAAACACCTACAACATTTTTGCACCATCTATCAGTTTAACACCGCCTGCTGCTATAGGCAATGCGGTTATCGGCACCCTGGCCACCCGAACACTTACGGTAACCAATGGTGGCAATGGGGCTGCGGATACGGTTTTCTTTTATATTGTTTACCCTTCTGCAGGTATGCAAAATGCATCGGGCAGCAACACCATTACAGCCAATGGGGCAAACTTTACACCATGGCGTACCAATGGCGACACCCTGTTTTACCGCATTTTCGGGGCCACCCTTTTTGGCGGCGACAATCTGCTAACCAATGGAGAATCTATAACCATAACCGAGCCTGTAAGGGTAAGGATGTGCAATTCCAATACCTTTTACGGTGCAGGCTGGGGGGTGCATGGCCGCAATGTCTGCAGCTATACCACCCGTACAGGTTCGGTTTCCATGCGCGCCGGTGTTGCTAATTTCAGCGCCGTATCACAGTCTGCTACCGGTTTCACTTCATACTGTAACAGTTTTGACCAGAATGTAACCCTTACCAATGGTGGTACCGGAGATGATACGGCAGGTGGTATGTACAATATTCGTCTCAGAATCGGATATGTGTACTCTACTTTCACTTCCCCCTTGGTAGGCCTCACAACGTTCAGTTTTTCCAATGCACGCATCAACGGAAATGTGATTTCTTCCTTTACCTTTTCCGGGGGTATAGGCACCATGAATTTGAATAACCTGTTTACAACTGACCCTGACGGAGCAGGCGGGCTTACAGACCTGGATGGCGACGGTTACTTCGATGATTTGCCCCGCGGACAGAGCTTAACCTATACTGTAACTGCAACTGCTGATTGCAATTACCGCAATACCTGCGGCAGAGACATTATAGTATACCCCGGTACCGATATACGCTACAATACCATGTGTGGCACACAACAGTTGACTGCCCGTTTTTTTGGTGGCAACATGTTCATTTATGAATCAGCCTTTACAGGCACTTCCTATGTTCCGGCCAATATTGTACCCGGCACACCTTTCCGCATTCAGCTGAAAACTGGTTTTTATAACAACCAAAACCCTATGGAGAATGCCAACACACGCTATGAGTATTATTTAAAACTACCCCCGGGTGCTAGTGTTTCAGGCAGTGGAAACCCCACTTACGGGGCATCTTCTGTTTCTTATACCCAAAGCAATGATACGGTTTTCATTAAATCGCCATCCACTGCCCTTAGCACTGCAGGCATAAATCTGGTTTATACCTGCGGAGCTGGTGGAAATGTGACTTTTAACTATGGCCTGTACAAAATTATCGATGATGTGGCCGGGTGCCGCTGCAACCAAAACATCATGTGTGGTTCGGTTTTTGGCAAGGCAATATGCCCGGGTTGTGTAAGTCTTGGACCTGTTACTTATGTGCCTACTGTGAGGAGATCGGCGGGCTGCCTGGGCTGGACCAATGCAGCCATGACCACAAGGCAGGTGGCATCTTCCATCAGTGCATATGATTTGAGCAAGGCCTTGTTTTTAGATACACTGGAAATAACCGGTTCAGGCCGGCAAGTCTCAAATGTAACTAACCTGTATCAGGAACTGCGGTTGGTAAGAGCATCAAACACCAACAGGCTCGAACCCCTTAATATTGTTGTAGATATAATACGTGGCGGTAGTTCAGTGGCCAACTATACCATCAGCAGTTTTACCGATAATTCCAGTGGAAATGTACAGAATGTAACCTGGGATTTGAGTAGTGGACTTCCGGCCGGAGCTATGCTTGCGGGTGACAGCGTATATACCCGCGCCCGTTACGTAGTGCGAGACAACGCCACCCTGCCCCAGCAAGACATTCAGACCGGTTTGACCTATCAGTATTACTCCATCATTGCCGGTGTGCGCGAAGGATGTAATGATCCGGTTCCGGAAATGTACCTGGTGGGCACAACTGCCGTAGATGGCAGGAATGGATGGAATGCCACCGGGTGCAGCCCTGTAAGCGACAACATGTCTCATTTGGCTCGTCGTTTCAATACCAGCGGGCAACTATTTGCCACCGAGTTCAGGCCTGTATTTCTTATAGATTCATTTGTGGTGACCTACCCACCCACATACACCCCCGGCACTGTAACAGCTTCTTTTACCAACGCATCGCATACTTTTGTGGCATTGACTCCAACACAGATTCGCGGCAGGGTGCATGCTTTCTACAACCCCGGAACCTGGTTTCCAACGCCTCTTACGGTAACCAATACATATGGAGATTATGTCCGATACCCTATGTTTCCAACGTGCAGAACAAACGCGAATCAGGTTCACAATGTAAAATTTTATATCAAAGACTATTATTATGCCCTTGGCACCAGAGCCACTTATCCTTCACAATATATATATTCATACGGAAATACAAGTGCAAATATTGCGCAGAACAATGCAGGATTCTCGCAAACCATAGTCTACAACTCAACAGGAACCCCAAATCCGGTAGCCCAAAACCTCACCGGAACGGTGGTGGGAACAGCTAACCAGCACACCTGGGATATACAGCTTTCAAACATCGGTCTGCAAACAGCCTCCTATCTTTGGTTTGCGGTAAACCGGCCCGCAGGCTCACTGGTTACCATAGACAGTGTACGAAGGCTTTCAACCAATACCACGCTGGCACCCATAGCCAATGGTGCATCGGGCAACTGGTATCAGGTAAGTGCGGCAGGTTTGCCATCGGCCGGTACAGAAACCCTGCGTATCTTCTTCAAATATGCAAGTTGCAACCCTGACAGCGTGAGGATACAGGCAGGTTGGAATTGCACCGCATATCCCAGCCCCAATCCACTGACTGACACCAATGCATGTAGTCAAGCCAGTGTGTTAGCCCGTGTTACACCAGCCACTTCAGAGGTTCAGCTTTCGGTGCAGCGCCACCCTGGTAACGGAAGCACCATAGACCTGTGTACCACAGACAGTGTGATTGTGCAGGTAAACAGTGCCCAGGCGGCCAATCTGATAAGCCCTCGGGTGGAGGTAGTTACACCCACCGGAGTAACAGTTACCGGTGTGGTAAGGGTAGAATATCCCCTGGGCTCAGGCAATTGGCAAACGGCAACCACCAACCCCATAGCCGGAGGCATCAACGTCAATCTGAATACGCATAGCGGTATTAGCAGCAATGGGCTACCGGGTACAATAGCAAACCCCGGAGCAGCAGGCAGGCAGGCAGCGGTTAAACTGTACTATACCACCAGTTGTGCTTTAACCTCGGGCACCTCATTCACATTCCGCACCTACGGCAACAAGCCTTGCGGTGAGCCTGCCGTTGGAAATGGTGTGATAAACAAAAGTAATGGTATCAACATCACCGGAGCCAGTGTAACCGGGGGCATGGGTCTTACCTTAACCCTGGCCAACGATACCTTCCGCTGCGGCGGTGCCACCAAAACCCTCAGTCTGGGTGTTACACCTGTACTAACCAGCACCCAGGCCGGCGATACCGCCTATTACACATTGCCGGCAGGCATGTCTTATGCAGGCAGTTTTACCCCTGGAGCCAACTGTGCTACCTGCACAGCCACCCCGGTAGCTGGTGTAGCCAATACAACCATCGTAAAAATAAAACTGGATGCAGGCGTAAGCAGTGGCACCAATATCGGATTCACATTTGGAGTATCCTGCGACCCCAATGTGGGCTGTGGCAATACCCAGATAGACGCAGAAATGCGCCGCCAGATAACTCCCCTGCTTTGCGGCGGTGTGCCATGTGTCAGCAGCAGCGTGGTTATGGGCTCAGCATCCAGAAATGTGGTTATCTATAAACCCTCGCTGGCATTTGCCACTTATCAGGGGGCCTATGTTACCGGTTTGCCCCAGTTTATATACACCTACTCCGGCAGCATTGTCAACACTTCAACGTTCGCAGCGGTTACAGCAGGTACCCAAACTGTGCTGGAGACCTGGTGGGATGTGGATTACAACAACGCCTTCGATCCGGGTATTGACCGGCTGGTTAGAACAAGAACCTATACCGGTGCTATTGCTGCCGGTGGCGGAATCCTTAATTTTATAGACACCTTCCAATATACCGGTGGCTTACCACCGGATCCTATAAGGGCTATGTTCACCGTTATCCGCACCAGCACAGCGCCTAATTGTAACTGTACGCCTTTAGTAATGACCTCTATGGTCTATTCACTTCCTGTCAACTGGGTCTCCTTCTCTGCAGTCAAAAAGCCGAACAGCACCGTCTTGCTCAACTGGAGAGTGGAACAAGACCCGGAAGTAACGCAGTATGAGGTTGAACGAAAAATATCAGGACAAACAGCCTTTACAACTGTGGGCACCATTAACGCGGTTGCGGGAAGCACTCTGGCTTACAGCTTCAGTGACCCTGTTACCGAAGCTTTTAAAGATGTGGTGTACTACCGCATAAAATCTGTAGAACGCAATGGCGAAAAAGCCTATAGTGAAATCAAAAGTGTAATCTTCAGGGAGTATGGTACTGCTGCAAACACATTTGCATTCTGGCCAAACCCCGCAAACACTCACATCAATATCAACGTCGCAACCGAAGATGGGTTCAGCTACACCATCAGTAATAGCAAAGGACAGACGCTTTTGCGGGGTGTTTCCAATCTTTGTTATTGTACAGCAGATGTGAGCAATCTTAGTAATGGTGTTTATATCCTAACCGTTACAGACCACTTTACCGGTAATAGTGAGAAACTACTTATTATCAGGTAATGCTTCCGAAGTAACCAATGGAACAAAACACCCCTAGATTAGCATCTTGTCATGGCTGTGCAGTACCCGCTTTTGTGTTACATCTTCGTTGAACTTGCAATAGAATCCCTGATGAAAAGTTAAGCCACACATTTCAGTGTTGTTAGAAGTGGTCTCAAGAATAGTTTTTACACAACTTGAGTATATTATGGCGCAGGTTCTGGTGGCAGCACAGGTGCCAATAACTGTGTAACATGTTATGCATCGGTGGTCATTTTCCCACCCGATTTAAGCACGCCGGTATACAGCAGTCATATGCGCGGAGATGTCACCCAGGCTACGCTGAACCTTACAGGAAGTTCGTCAAAGTTTTGGGGAATTACCTCAGTGGAAATTGCAGGTCCCAACACCTATTATCTGGCAGGTGTAAGTTATCAGGCCACACTAACAAACTTCCTGACCACATCTCCCGCTGAATCACGCCCGTTCGTTGAATGAAAGGGCAGCCCCGGGCTGTCCTTGTTTTATCCAAACAGCATGGTGAGCATCACCAGCAACAGGATTGCTGTTAACAAAAAATGGGTCAACAAACCCGAAATCCGGAATGCCCGCCATATGCGGCCCCATTGCTCTGGTGTAAAATAGGGCTCATAGGTTTTCAGCAACTGGCGCAGTTGCCTCCGAACCGTCAGGTAGTGCAAAACGCTTCCATTCCTCCACAGATTGGTGGCTTTCAGCCAGGCCAGTACCATTTCTGTAACGGTTTCAGACTGTAACGGATGTGCAGGCAATTGCTCCATAACTGACCGGAGATGAATCCAGGCTTCATTTTCATAAGAGGCAGCCGCACGCTGAAACGCAATGGCACCCAAAGTGAAGGCGATAAAAGCCAGAACAAGCAGGAGAAGGACTATACCCGGTGTACCGCCCGACCCTATAAATCCCTGTCCCAAAGCATTTGTGACCCCGAAAACCAGGGCACCGCTGCCAAAAATACCGGCTCCGGCAGAACAAAGCACAGAGCCTATGTGGTTTTTCTTTCTGAACTTCAGCGCCGTGTAGAACTGCTGTACTTCCTGCCGCATTGAAGTGTCATTCCCGTTAAGGCCGGGTGTATCAGTTTCGCAGGAATCCGAACAGTGTAAATAAATGTCGGCAGGCCTTACAGCATGTGTCTTTGATGATATGACCTGACGTACAGGTATCTTTTGCGGGGTGGACCGGGCTGTTTTCCGCCATTCCAGGTGAAAGCCACCGGTATACCTGTGTTTGGATAACTGGCAGGAATTCAGCACCGCCGGCAGTGTGAGACCCCATGCGATAAAACGCAAAATATGCTTACCCATAAGAAATAAGTTCTCTGACATTTGACATACAATAAATTCTACAACAATGTTCGTTGTGTATAACAAAACCTGTACAATTTGCCATTTCTGTCGGCAATTTCTTGCTTTTAGTCGGACAAAAATGTAACGTTGCCGCATCAACCAACAAAAACCCTTAGGCCTATGAAATGTGTAAAATTACTAAGACCCCTGCTGTTGCTGCTGTGTCTGGGTACGGGTACCCTGTTGGCACAGTCGCGATTTTTGCGGGGAAAGGTGTCTTCTTCCGATGGTACACCCATTGAAGGAGCCACAGTGAAAGTTGTAGGTACGGAAGCTCAAACCACCACCAAGTCCGATGGCACTTTTGTGCTGGCGGCCGATGCCGGGTCCACCCAGCTGATGGTTTCTGCGCCTTCCTACAAAACAAGCATCATCGACATTCCGGCGGGAAGTGACAACATGGACATTTCCATGGAAGAAGATCCGCTGGGTATTGATGCTGTAAGTGTAACGGCGGTGGCCATCAAAAGGCAGAAGAGCAGCCTGGGTTATGCCACCACGCAGGTAAATGGTTCAGAAGCTGCCCAGGGCCGCGACCGAAGCGTATTCAACGGTCTGCAGGGCAAGGTAGCCGGTCTGTACATCAGCAGTGGCGGGGGTACCCCCGGTAGCTCCACCCGCATTCAGTTGCGCGGTGCCACTTCACTGAATGGCGACAACCAGCCGCTGATTGTTGTAGATGGTATTCCCATTGACAACAGCAGCATCCAGTCTTCAGACAACCTGAACCGTCAGGTGGATGCCGGTAACCGTGCGAATGACCTGAACCCGGATGACATCGAAACCATTGACGTACTGAAAGGCCCTGCGGCTGCTGTACTGTATGGTTCACGGGCATCCAACGGGGCCATCATCATCACCACCAAAAGTGGCAAAGGCTCTCTGGGATCAAACAACAAACTGAGCATGACCTACAGCAGTTCCTACAGTTGGGAAAACATTCTGCGCTTCCCCAAATTCCAGAACGAATTTGGTCAGGGCGGTGAATTCCTGCCCGACAGCCGTGAGAACTTCAGCTGGGGCCCCCGTTTCGACGGCAAACTGCGCCCCTGGGGCCAGGCCATCGACGGAGAACAGCGCGTAAAACCCTATGAAGCACAGCCCGACAATGTGAAGAATTTCTTCAATACCGGACATACCTTCCAGAACAACCTGTCACTGAATGGTGGCGGAGACAAGGTGGGTTACTACTTCTCCTTCGGCGACCTGCGCAATACCAGCGTAATTCCGGGTACCGAGTACCGCCGCAATACCGTGAAGGCAAATGCATATGCCCAACTGGCAAACAACTTCTATGGCAATGCGAGTGTTACTTACACCCACACCAATTCTCTGATTTCCACTCAGGGTCAGTCCTATTCATTCTACGACCAGATTCTGCAGACCCCCCGGGACATCCCGTTGCATGAGCTGAAAGACCTGAACAACAAGTTCAACACCCTCAGCGGATACTACGGAGCCTATACCCTGAACCCCTACTACATTCTGGAAACCAGCCAGAACAAGAACATAGTAGACAACGTACTGGGTGTTGCCACCCTGGGGTACAAATACAAGAACTGGCTGGATCTGACCTATCGCCTGGGTAGCAACTTCTACACAGACAACCGCTACGGCCATGAGCCGAAAATCAGCGGAATCACCGGTCAGAACGCAGCACAGGCTGTGAACATTGGTTTGTACAATGAAGAGGTGTACCGCGTAATGGAACTTACCTCTGACTTCATTGCCAATGCTTCCCGCAAGATCACCGATGACCTGAAACTGAACGCCATCATGGGACATAACGTGCGCCAGCGCACTGTGAACAGCACCACCGCCACCACGGCCGGTCTGGTGATTCCCGGTTACTACAACATGGCAAACTCTGACGGCCGTCCGCAGGTGAACAATACCTACAGCCAGCGCCGTCTGGTGGGTGTGTATGCCGACATTTCTCTGTCATACAAAGACTTCCTTACCCTGGACATCACAGGCCGCAACGACTGGAGCAGCACACTGCCTGCCAGCAAGCGTTCTTACTTCTACCCCGGAGCCAACCTGGCCTGGGTATTCAGCAAGCAGTTTAAAATGCCGGCTTGGATGAGCTATGGTAAACTCCGCCTGGCAACAGCCAAGGTGGGTAAAGACGCAGATCCTTACCAGCTGACCAGTGTGTTTGTAACCGGTGAAATCGGAGACGGATACAACAATTCACTCATTCGCAGCCCCTATGGTACCATTACCGGCTACGAACGTGGCAACCGCATTGGAAACCCCAATCTGAAGCCTGAATTTACCACCAGCAATGAAATCGGTCTGGAACTGGCGTTCCTGAAAAACGACCGTGTGGGTGTGGATTTCACTTACTACTCCAACACCACTACGGACATTATCATGAATGTGCCGATTGCACCTTCTACCGGATTCACATCCCAAACCATCAATGCAGCGTCATTCACCAACAAGGGTGTGGAACTCCTGTTGAAGACCACCCCGCTGATGAACAAGGACTTCCGCTGGAACCTGAACTTCGTTTACGCCAAAAACACCAACAAGGTTACCGAACTGTATGAAGGTGTGGATCAGGTGAACCTGGGTGGACTCAGTGCAGCTTCTGTGGTTGCTGCAGTGGGCCGTCCCTTCGGTACCTTCTACGTGGTGGGACCCAAGACAGCCCCCGATGGCCGCGTTGTGGTTGACTCAGCCACCGGTATTCCGCTGACGGCTTCAACCCCTCAGTACTATGGCAGCTGGATTCCCAATTTCACCTTCTCTATCACCAACAATTTCAGGTATAAGAACTGGAACCTGTATGTGCAGATCGACCGCAAAGACGGTGGTATCATGTACAGCCGCACCAAGGACATCATGGAGTTTGTAGGCGCAACCGAAAACACCCTGAACCTGAATGGAAGCGGAAAAGACCGCACACCTGAAGTGCTGGCCAATACAGTGATTGCAGGTACCGGTGCAGGTCGTGACGGACAGTACTTTGAAAACACCACCAAGGCCAAAGTGCAGGACTACTACACAGACCAGAGAAACAACGCAGCCAACATCATTGATGCTTCCTATACCAAGCTGCGTGAAGTAACCCTGAGCTATGTCCTGCCCAAGAAGTATCTGGGCAAAACACCTTTTGGCATGGTTACCGTGGGTCTTTCCGGCCGCAACCTGTTGCTGTGGACTCCCAAGGAAAATATCTTTGTAGACCCCGAGACCAACTCTTTCGGTACCGGCAACGTGCAGGGCTTCGAATTCGGTTCATTGCCCACTCTGCGCAGCATCACTGCCAACCTGAAAGTAACCTTCTAACCATTGATAGAAAGGAAAAAAATTATGAAAAATGCAAAATGGATAACAGGTCTTATACTGGCAGCGGGTATTACAGTTACCTCCTGTAAGAAAGACTTTTTCGACATCAATAAGAATCCGAACAACCCGGAAAACGTTGATATCAAGTTCGTATTTCCGAATGCGATTCAATATACCGGGTATGTGATGGGCAACTATTACCAGATTTGGGGCGGCATTTGGTCCCAGTACTGGGCACAGGGGCCTACAGCCAGCCAGTATGTGAGCTGGGACCGCTACATTCAGTCGAACAACGAAATGGACCGTCCCTGGAGCCAGATGTATGCTGGTGCTCTCAGCGATTTGAATTATGTACAGAAAGAAGCCACCGCGGCAGGCAAGAAAAACTATGCTGCCTGCGCCATGATTATGAAGGCTTACTGTTTTCAGTACATGACCGACCTGTACGGCGATGTGCCTTTTTCTCAGGCATTGCTGGGAACAGCAAACCTTCGTCCCGCATATGATGCTCAGCGCAGCATTTATAAGGGTCTGGAGACGATGCTCATTCAGGCAGCTTCTCAGATTGACGACCACAGCGATGTTCACCCGGGGGCAGAAGATGTGCTCTTTGGCGGTGATATGGCGCAATGGAAAGCATTTGCCAACACTTTGCGTCTGCGGGTTTACCTGCGCCAGAGTGAAACTGCCGAAGAGGCAGCCCGCTGCAAGGATAGCGTAGGAGCTATGTTTGCCCGTGGTGACGCCTTTCTGGATGCCGATGTGCGTATAGACTACACAGGTGCACAGTTCCAGAGCAACCCTTTGAACACCACCATCTCTTCTTTGGGTGATTTCAACCTGCTGGCCAGCAAATCCATTATTGATGCTTATATCAACGAATCAGATCCACGCATCGATATCCTGTTCAAAAAAGCCAGCACCGGCGCCTCTGCCGGTCAGTATGTAGGTATGGTGCAGGGTGCCGCCTATGGTTTCCCCACCACCAGCTCTACCCAACATACAAACTGGAGCCTGCCCAGCAACGCAGTGGGTGGCGGACAAAACCAGGCAGCCGGCAAAGCAGCCCCCGTTTATCTTATGTCTGCTGCCGAAAGCTATTTCCTGCAGGCTGAAGCTTATGCAAGGGGTTGGGCTACCGGTTCTACAGGCAAAGATGAGTATGAAAACGGTGTAGTTGCCAGCTTTGCGCAGTGGGGACTCACTCCGGGTGACGCTGCCACCTACCTTGGAGGTGCCGGTGTTGCGTACCCTACCGGTGGTTCTGCTACGGACAAGGTGAAAGCCATCATTACCCAGAAGTGGTATTCATTCTGTGGCTCGCAAAATGTGGAGGCCTGGACAGAATTCCGCCGCACCAAATACCCCGATTTTCTTACCCCGTCTACCACCAGCACCCTGTCTGCCGGCAAGTTCCCCGCCCGCTTTGTGTTGCCCAGCGATGAAATTACACGCAACCCCAACGCCATAAACAAAACAGTGGATACCAAAGTATGGTGGGACCAAAAACCATAATCTGAAAGGACAAGAAATATGAAAAAGTACATGAAATATACACTTGGCCTGGCTGCCGGAGCTTTGTTGCTCATTGCGGCCTGCAAGAAAGAGGCTAAAAATGTGTCAGAAACCATAAAAGTGCAGTACCCCATCATTCGCCTCAAGGGTGCAGAATACAACACCATCGGCCTGGGGGGCTCGTTTACCGATCCCGGGGCTGAAATGTTTGATTCTTTCGCCATGGCAAATGGTTGGGTGGCAATTGAGCCTACCCAGAGTGCGGTAGACCCCAACACGCCTGGAATGTATCCCATTATTTATGAAGGGACAAACAAGTATGGATTCAAATCTCAGGCGGTGCGCTGGGTGGCTGTTACGCCTGTGCCGGCTTCCGAAGACATCAGCGGCACATATTTCCGCACAAGCAATTTGCAGGAAATATCCGTATCCAAAGTGGCAACCGGTATTTACAAAGTAGACAATATGGGTGGTGTACCCGGTATTCCGGATTATATTTTCGACACCTATTTTGTTCAACTGACTGATACCACGCTGCATTATCCCGAGCAGCCAGGACCCTTCGGTAACACCACCTCTGCGGATGAGTACATAGACAAATCTCCTTCCGACACGATGATTGGCTGGCGTGTAATGGGACCCGGTTTTGGTACCGCACTCCGCAATTTCTCGCGCAAGTAAAACTGATTTTCTCAATAGAAAGCCGGCAGATTTCTGCCGGCTTTTTTTTTGAATAACAGGCTGACATTTCATGCATTTCCTTGTACGGTTCAAAATGGTTTGTTTGAACATTTCCGGGCAACCACTAACTTGGCAACCTGAAGCTGTATGAAAACAACTTTTTCTTTTTGTGCAATTGCTGTGGCAATCATTTCTTGCAACCAGGCCGGTCCGGGAACCAAACCTCCAAAAACTCCGGATACTGCCAGGCAAACTGCGGGACAAAAATCACCTGACAACAGGGAAGAACCCGTTCCAACCAATACCGGAGTCAATGAGCATGATCCTGCACTGGTGGGTCTGTGGAAGAATACAGAAATACTGGGTAGCGGAGATATTACCATGACCAATGAATCCATGATGGAGCTTTTTGCAGATGGCACCATCGCCACATGGCCCGGCCGCAGTGTGGGACCGGATTACAGCCGGGATGAGGACAAGAGCAAAATGAGCAGGGGCAACTGGTACACCCGCGGGAAAAGCCTGCACTTTGTAGACCCCGCAACCAGTGAAGACGGGGAACTTTATTACACCGTCAGCGAAACGGGTTTGCTTTTGGGTAACGGAGGCCAGAAAAAGGTATTGTTTGTCCGCGTCAGATAATGGGTATCCGGCAGCACTGTTTGCAGCCGTTCTTTGCCTTAGAAAACGGCCTGCACCCTGCGGTCTGGTTACTTAATCACAAACTTCAGCAACCAATAGGTTATACCTGCAATCAAACCACTCACGGGAATGGTAAGAACCCATGCCCACAGCAGACTCACAGTTACTCCCCAGCGTACAGCACTCAGCCGCTTGGTCATACCTACACCTATAATGGCACCTGTAATGGTATGGGTGGTGCTCACCGGCACGCCCAGCGCCTGCGAAACCCCGTACAGGGTTACTGCACCGGCTGTTTCGGCAGCCACACCTTCCAGTGGGGTCACTTTGGTAATCTTCGTGCCCATGGTTTTTACAATTTTCCAGCCACCCATCATGGTTCCCAATCCTATGGCGGCATAACAGGCAAATGCAATCCAGTCCGGAATAAACAGTTTTTTCTTGGGTTTCAATACGGCTTTTGCCTCTTTCAACTGAAAACTTCCGCCATCAATTTTATCAACCCCGGGTACTGTTTTGCCTTCTTTATTGATAAGCAGGATTTCTCCTGCATCGTGTTTCCATTTCAGTTTTCCCCGGCTTATGCTGGCATAGGCATGGTGCAATATCAGACTGTCGTTGTGTTTCGATTTGCCTTTGTGATCAAGATGACTATAGTGCCCGGTGGCTTCCACATCACTGAGTGAGCCCGCCTTCACATCTATTTTTTCTTCAATGATTCTGCCAGTGGCATCTTTTACCTCCATCTTGCCATTGGTTACATTGCCCTGTACATGTTCAAGGGTATACTTTTTATCTTTTCCGCTGGCTGAATCAAAGGCTGAATATTCGCCCTTTTCTATCATGACAATGGCAGAATGAACCTTCAGTTTGCCCTGATCTTTTTTCTCAACGTTCATCCATGCCGCCGGTTTCCAGTCCTTATCGTGTTTTTGCTGGTAACTGATGAATACCATCATGGCTGCAGCAATGATACCCATCACCTTCTGGGAATCAGCGCCACCATGTCCTATGGAAAATGCTGCGGATGAAACCAGCTGCAGGCGTTTAAACCAGCGGTCTGCTTTATACGGGTTCGCCCTTCGGCTCAGGTTCAGAATAAGGATACTGATGATGAATGAAATCACCATACCGATCAGTGGTGCCAGAACAATAAAGCCCGCGGTTTTCAGAATCACCTCATTGTCCAGCACCTTAAAGGTGCCTGCATGGGCCACTGCTGCGCCGGCAAATCCACCCATCAGTGTGTGAGAAGATGAAGATGGAATACCAAACCACCAGGTAAATAAGTTCCATACAATGGCAGCAATCAGTCCGGCCAGTACCACCGAAAGGTTTATCCCTCCCGGATCTATCACCGTTTTGGAAACAGTATCGGCCACATTCAAATCAAAAATCCAGAAAGCGACTACGTTAAAAACAGCCGCCCACAGCACTGCCTGAAAAGGAGTAAGCACTTTTGTGCTCACCACTGTGGCTATGGAGTTTGCCGCATCATGAAATCCGTTGATCAGGTCAAAAATCAGTGCAACGGCAATGATGACAATAAGCAAGGTTATTGTTGTCATATCACAGCCTTATCAGGCGTATTTTACAATAATGCTTTCTATCACATTGGCCACATCTTCACACTTGTCGGTAGCTACTTCCATTACGGTATACACTTCCCGGCGGCGGATGAGTTCTTTGAAATTGTCTTCGGTTTCAAACAATTTTTTGATGCTCATATCAAAGATGTCATCTGCATGGTTTTCCATGCTGTTGATTTTCACCAGACATTCTGTAATTTTTTCAGGGTGTTTCAGTTCGCGCAACTGCATCACTGCTTTGCCCACTTCGGTAGCACTTTGATTGATGACCTCAGCCATCTTCTGTATGCCCTGATCGTTAGGGTCCACACCGTGAAACTGAATTTTCTTGCTGCTCGCATAGATATAATCAGCAACATCATCCAGCGCAGTGGCAAGATAGTGAATGTCTTCGCGGTCGAATGGGGTAATAAAATTGCGACCCAGTTCCACAAATATCTGATGGGTCAGCTCATCGTTCTGATGTTCCAGATCTTCAATCACTTTGCTTATAGAAAGACGCTTGTCCTCTTCAGCTTCATACACAAATTCCTGCAGGTGTTTTCCCATTGCAGTCACATTGCTTGCCACCTGCTCAAACAGGCCATAAAAAACCCGGTCTTTGGGCAGAAAAATGCTAAGGATGTTGTTCAATGCCATTGTATTGCGCGTTTTGTGCTGCAAAGGTAGAATGGCATTCCCCCTTATTAACTGAGTTAAAACAGAATTAACACAAAGTTAATATATGGCTAAGATGCCCGTAACTTTCAAGTGTGCCTTGTATTTTGTGGCTACTCTGTTATTCTGCCGCGCCAGCAGAGACTCGCAGCTCAGGAAGTATAGCAGAGTATTACATTTTCTACCGCCGTTGCCAGGTTGCCGGCCTGCCTTGCCGCAGATTCAAACTGATAAAGTATTTCGCGTATGAGCATGAAGGAACGGAAATCGTTTTCGGCCTCATACAATGAAACCATGGCCGTGTCACAGGCATTCATAATTTCATGTTTGAATTTGGAGGCGAGAAAAATAAGAGAATGTGCCTGGGTATAATTCCTGTGCTCCAGCGCAACAGTGAGTTCTTTCAAAGTCGTGGCCATTTCTGCCAGTAATCCTGTAAGGTTGCCAAACCTGCCTGCAAATTGCGCACACCTCTCGCCCAGCAGGCTGCGGCCGCAAGCCATCAGCGCATGGCAGGTATGGTTCAGGGCTACACTTATTGCCAACACATCTTCACGGGGAATGGGAGTGATATAGGTTTTCCCGAGTTGATGCAGAATCTGATGCTTTAACTGTTCAATTTCCCTGCTGGCAGTTTCCATTTTTTCAAAACACTGCGAACGGTGTCCTGAATCCGGCATATGCTCCAGCATTTTCAACGCTTCGGCCATGAAATAATTCCAGTTGGCCATTTCGTTGAATTATTGATAAAATGCCCTTGTGCGTGGCACAATGGCATCAAGTATCCGGTCGGCAATATGTGCCATATTCGGCGGCAAATAAAGACTGTCCTGAATCGCTTTTTACCCGCCCGGCGCATTGTTCACAAAAGCATATTGTTAGAGCAACACATAAAGAACAATTCAGAAACACTCTCTTTATACGGCAGTAGTTGCTTGTCTTTTAAACCCAACCCTTAAAATCCACCGGTTTGGGTTCTGAGCATGACGTTTTCCCCACAGGCAAAACCGGTGCTGTCATCCATAAAATCTATGGAATACAGGGCATTGGTTTGGTAGGAATGGGCCTGAAATGTCTGACCCATATCGCGGCTGTACAACAGCACGCTTTTATACGCCTTGCCGTCGTACCGGTGTCCTGCTATCCACACCGTGCCATTGGGCGTATAATCCACACTCAGCAGGGTACCACTGACCGGACTGGGCACCATAGTCCAGCTTTCACCACCGTTGGAAGTCCGGTAAATGGCAGACGGAAATCCCACAGCAATGCCGTTCAGGCTGTCGTAGAAGGTGATATCCCTGAAACCCACATCGGGATTCTGGTATTTGGGCTTCCAGAACAGTCCGCGGTTGGTGGACTTCATCAGCAACCCGTCACCCGCAAGCCATCCATTGTATTCTGTGATGAAGATGGTTTTGTAAAGCAGTTTATTATTTAAGTAAACAGGTACAAAGGAAGATCCCCCATTGTCCGAGGCCAGCAGCATGGAATTGTTTGTGCCTTTCTCTGTGCCGCAGATCCATACATAATCCTTCAGACAGGCTATGGAATTAAAATCGTAAGCATCATCGAATTTCCAGGTCTGCCACCAGTCATCTCCCGATCCCCCGTCACTTTCACGGCCCATCAGCCCGGTATTTCCCACAAGAAAATTAAATTCCTTTGACCAGGCCACATCACTGATATCATACGGATCTCCCCAGACAGCCTGGCGTACGAACCGCTTTCCCCGGTCATGACTCACATACATTTTACCGTAAAGCGTGGTGAAATACACTTTACCATCCGGCATCACTTTTACCCGTAGTGCGTGATCATTAAAAAGGGTGCTGAAAACCTGTGACCATCCTGAGGGGCCGGGTGCAGATTTTTCCTTTTTACAGGAGACAGAAGTAAACGCAACGGCACAAAACCCGATAGCTGTCAGACAACCGTTGAACCTGCTGTGCTTACCCATTACATTTGCAAAGATATGCGCAGGGGTAAATTGTCCGTATCCATGTTTGTCTGCCTCGCAGGCATTCAGCATGCCAGGGCCCAAACCCTTTCGGCCGGCGCGGGCTATGTGCTGCCATTGGCCTCGCGCATGCAGAGCTATGATCAGCCCCGTGTGCTCACCTTTGCCAATCAGGAAAATGAAACCATCTCTGTGGGGAAAATCACACAATCGGTCAACCTCTCACGCAGCTATTTCAGCGGCCATATCAGATACGACAGTAAAAACCGGTTCTTCGGAACCCTCGCCGTTTCCGGATTTATTCAACGCAATACCCTGGAATACAAGGCAGTTGCCCGGTACAAGGACCCGAATCTGGGGTATAACACCATCACCCGCATAGACAATACACCCATCATTCAGGATTTTTCATTTCTCAACCTGCATGTGATGGCAGGCACACGCCTCACCCACAAACACATTGTGCAGCCGTATGTCAGCGGCGGTGCAGTACTGCGCAGAATGCTGTACCACCGGTTTGGCAACGGATTCCGCAGCGTGCAGGGCAGGGAAGTGCGGAATGAATTGGTGTATCAGAACATGAATACGCTGAAGCCCTGGATGCTCTGTGCATCGGCCCAGCTGGGTGTCCGTTTTTACGATCTTCGGATTGAAACCTTTTATGAAACATCCATTGCTGCGCCTGAAAAAAATTCACCGGCATATTACCGGAGATTCTTGAATACAGGCATTGCACTCTCCTACGATTTTTTTCTTCATCAGCTGGTTTCCCGCCCATGAAATATCTGACCGGAATCATAGCGATGGCATGTTTGATTTCCTGCACCAAGGAAACAAAAAAAAATATTCCGCCACCCTCAGAAATTACCAGAACCATCACACCGGCAGGGGGCAAAATCATTTTCAGGAAAGAAGCAGATTTTACTTCTGATGTACCGCATGTCGTGCTCAGTTTTCCTGCAGGTGCAGTGGCAAAAAATACAACAGTTGAAATTTTTACCATCGAAAACAAAGACCTGAATCTGGGTAAATATCTGCCCCTGTCAGATGTATTGTTTTTATCCCCCAAAACCACTGTATTAAATGCTCCGGCCAGCGTGGAATATCATTTTGATAAACCCACCCCGGAGGACAATGTGTACAATTATCAGAATATTTTTCAACCCTCTTTTTTGAATGGAAAATTATCCGGGGTGAAATTGTATGAAATTGCGTATCAGCGTTCCATGCCCTTCGATTTGAACAAGGAACAAAACTGGACCGAGGTAAATACCTATGCGCTGGACACGGCTGCCGGCACACTGAAATTTGAAGTGTCAAATTTCGACAAGGCCTATTGCCTTGCATTTCCTGAGTATGCAAGAAACGACACATTTATTTTAAAAACTTCATTAAAACACTACACCGTATCAGGTACCGATCAGGATTATCAGAACCACATCACCCAGGGATTCATGGGCCTCAATGGAAACAATTACCTCAACACCACACTTTCTCCAGGCGATACGGTGGTGTTTCTGAAACTGAATTTTACCGCCACTGGTCCGGGTGTGATTTCAGGCGCCGCCCTGGATTTTACCCTGTCCGGTTATTATTTTGACTGGTCCGGCACAAGTGTGGATGTTGTTCATTTTGATGCATTCACAGAATGGGGAAATACGCAACTTGAAATATATGAATACGGGGCCATCGGACAGCGGGTGCGGGGCCGCCTGAAAGGTACGGTACAGAAGGATTTTGGCGGCTCCGTGATTCCCATTGATTATTATTTCAGCAGCATTCGCACACGATGAAAAAGGGAATTTATATCACTGCCATATTGCTCTGTTTTACGCAGTTGTTTTTCCCTGCCTGTAAAAAAACACCACTGAAATATCCCGCTTGTGGCGAAGGATTTACCCTCTACACACCCGAGTACAAACACCTCGGATTTAAAAAAACCTGGTCCGATGGCAGCACCACACGCATTTACAGAGTCTGCCCTGAGGGCATGTTCATTTCTTTGCTGTCCTTAAAAGATTACAACCATTACCTTGAATTTCCGGAGAACAGCATTTCCAGTGAAGGATATGTAAAAACCACCTGGGATCAGTTTGATGCAACACTGGCTCCGAACAATGGTGCATTTGATATCGACAGCAATTATACCGTTATTACCAGTACCACAAACGAGGCCCTGTTTTTTGAAATTGAAACGCGGGATTTGGTTTGGGAAAAACCGGCATTTCTTATGCTGGAATTCAATCTGTTCAATACCAATGATTGCAAATACTGCAACCATTCCGTGGCGTTGGACAGTTTAACCATCATTCGTTTTAATCCGAATACAATGGAAGTTTTGGGAGAAGTAAAAAATCCCCAGGTTTTTCTCAACCCGAATTACGCATTTAATTCACCAGCATACAAAAACAAAATCGGAATTGTATCCGGAGACATCATGGAACCGGGTTGTTACACACTGGCAGCGAGGAGAAAATGATGGTGATGATTCACAATTCAGGTAAGAGAAAGTTCACACAAAAGTGCTTGTATTGCCTAAGGCCGGGTATAAATAAAACTGATTATTCGCTGCAGTATAAAGTTCCGTTGAAAACACCTCTCCAATGTGGCGTCCCGGCCAGACGGCCCCGCAGCGCGGGGAGGACAGCACAACCCGAAACGAAGTGGAGGGCGCAAGCCGGCAAGCTGTCCGGGCTGACCTGTGCTGGGAAAGGCGCCTTGGGCCGTCTGCGTTTTTGCCCGCCCGGCCATGCCATTCGGACGGGGCTCCACCTTTTTTCGCGAAAAAAGGTGGTAAAAAAGAAAAACATCTTGTTTGGACCAGGCCTTTTGCAGGAATACCGAATGGCATTTTTCGCATTCATATTCCTGTTTTTTCTGCCTGCCATTACGCAGGCGCAAAACCCCACCCTGGAACTGCAAACCGGCCATTCCCGGAAAATCACCTGCGTGCGCTTCAATCCGGCGGGCGACCTGCTGGCATCCGCATCCGAAGATGGACTGGTGATCCTGTGGGATGTGCAAACCGGCAAACAAGTTCGCACCCTGCGGCAAACGTCAGGTCCGGTGGCTGCACTGGATTTTCACCCGCATCAGCCCTGGCTGGCGGTGGCAGGTTTGTCCGGCCATATCAGCCTGTACGATTTTGGCAGCAACACCCCATTGCAGGGAATCCGCCTCAGCGCCGGCCTCAGCGATGTGCATTTCCGCGCAGACGGGAAAGAAATTCTGGCCTGTGGGAATGGGGTGTACCGCCTTAGCCTGGCAGCAACAGGTATAGAAAAATGGGTTGATTTTCATGCGCGCACCAGCTGTGAGACCGCGGTCTATTCGCCGGATCAGCGGCAGATTGCGTTCAGCAGTCCGGACAAAGGCACCGTGGAAATCTATTCCACCGAAACCGGGAAAACCACGGCAATGCTTTCTGAAAAAGTGCAGCAACTCGCCTGGGACAGTTCGGGTACGGTGCTGTACGGCGCATCCCTGCGGGGCAGAATGCACGCCTGGCGCTTTACAGGATCCGCATTCAAAAGCCTGTACAATTTGCCGGCCAACCGTCTCTGGCATGCGTTCACCGCGGTTTCTGCTGCATCCGGCCTGCTCGCCGGGGGCAACAAAAACGGCTTTGTTTACCTTTACCATGCTTACAGCGGAAAATTAACCCAAACCCTGCGCGGACTGAATAATCAGATCACCACCCTGGCGGTGCACGAACGCCGCGGTTTGCTGGCCACCGCAGGGGCAGACAGGGAAATCATCCTGCACAGCCTCAAAGGCGAAAAGATCAGCACCCTCGGCGGTTCCGGCAGGGAAATCACCGCCTGCCGGTTTGGCCCCGGAGACAACAACCTCATTCTCGGGTATGCCAACGGGGAACTCATGACCTTTCACCTGCAGGATTTTGAAGGCCTGCACCACGCCGGGCTCAAACCCACCCTGCGTGACAGGGTATTTCACTGGCAACAACGCATCCTGCGGTTCGATTCCGTCTCGGCCGATCAGACCCGCATTTACGGGGTTTGCCACAAATACCGCCTCTACAAGCGCTTTAAACCCGGATACCGCAGGCAAAGAGCCCTGCGGTTTGTGTGGAGCACTGGCCCCAATACCCTAAAAACACTGGCAAAACTTCCCCGGGTACCGGTATACAACCTGTATGCAGGCACACAGCCCGGACTCAGTTTTTTCACTGACTCCAACCGCAGCCTGCAGGTGTATTCCGGACAGGAACGCCTGTTTTCCCTCGCCACCGGACATACGGGTGCTGTCACCTGCGCCGACATTGGTTCCGGAGCCCGCTGCCTCATTACAGGCTCCGAGGATGGTTTTATCCACTTTTACGATACAGCTGCAAAGTTTCTTTGCCGTTTGGCCCTGTTCCCGGGCTCCAACTACCTGTTTGCCGACACATCCGGCTATTACATGGCCTCACGGGGTGCTTCCGGCTACATCGGCTTCTCCCTGCGCAACCGCTTTTTCTTTCTGGACCAGTTCGACCTGCAGTACAACCGCCCCCATGAGGTGCTGAAAGGCATGCCCTTCTATCAGGCAGAAAAAATTGCAGCCTTCGAACAGGCCTTCATCCGCCGGCAGCAACGGGCAGCCGTTTCCATGGCAGACATGCAGGGAAACCAGGAAATACCTGAAATTGAAATTGAGAACCGCAGCAACATCCCATCCACTACCCGGGATCCCCGGATAACCCTGCGCTTCAGGGGTGCACAGCAGAGCTCAGATAGTTTGTACCTGCAGGTTTCGGTAAACGGTGTACCGTTGGAGAATACCCGAGGACGAAAAATCCCGGCCGGAGAATGGCAGAGCATAAACCTTACCCTGGCGCCGGGGCAAAATCTCATCACAGCAAGGGTGCGCAATCCGCAGGGCCTGGAATCCTACCGACAGTATATTTCCATCCAGTACAAACCCGCCGAGAAAAACACACCCTCGCTTGTGTTTGTACCTGTAAGTGTATCGCAGTATGAGAACGAGGGGTACAACCTGCGCTATGCGGCCAAGGATGGCAGGGACCTCATCCGTCTCTTCCGGCAGGACATGGGCAAAACCCGGGTGCAGATGCCCGATACCCTGCTGAACCTGCGCGCCCTGCGGGAAAACATCCTGTCCCTGCGCAAACAATTGCTGCAAACCCGCCCGGATGACATCGTGGTGCTGTTCTTCTCCGGCCATGGCCTGCTGGATGATTCCTTTCAGTTCTGGTTTGCCACCCACGACATGGATTTTGACCAGCCCGCCGCCAGGGGACTGAGTTTTGAAATGATCGAATCCCTGTTTGAGGGCATCCCCGCGCGCAAGCGACTGGTGCTGCTGGATGCCTGCCACAGCGGAGAGTTTGACGAATCGCTGTTGACCGATTCCGTACTGGTTTCATCCTCCGGACAAAAGATTACCGCCATTCCCGGACGAAAGGGGGGCAGGGTATCCTATGCCGGTGCAGACAACAGCCAGGCAGGCACCTTTGAACTCATGCAGCAGTTGTTTTCCGGCTTCAACAGCGAGTCGGGCCTGCAGGTCATCAGTGCGGCGGCCGGCAACAGCTATGCCCTGGAGTCGGAAGACTGGCAGAACGGTGTATTCACCTATGCCCTGCTGAACGGGCTGAAAAACGGGGCGGCAGACCTGGACCGGAACGGAGACATCACCATACAGGAGCTCAGCGCCTACGTAGGCAAAACCGTATATGCCCTCACCAACGGGCAGCAGCGCCCCACCCAACGCAGCGAGAACATCCTGTTCAACTGGAAGCTGAAGTAAACCCCTGCAATTGTCATATTGCTCATAGTCCCGAGCAACGCCTCGGGAAGCTTGTCGAAACATGACTTACCTCGCCTCTTCGCTTCTGAAAAGCCTGTCGAAACATGACCCCCCCACACAAACCCAAACCCGCCATTCACAAAACCGGATGCCTGTTTTGTAAAACGGTCTATTCCGCCTCTTGATATTCAGCCGGATGCAGCCTATACTTGTAAATAGCATGAAGCCCAAGCCGACTGCAAATGGTTACAAGTACTTACTTAACGGAAAGAAAAGTTGCACAAATACTCCAGGCAGGGGGAAGTGTGATGCAGTTTTGTTGCACATATAAGTAAGTTAGCAGTAATTATATGAAACAACAACTTCAAACATTCTGGAAGAATATTAAAAGTGAAAAGGTCATAATATTGACCCTTTTGGGACTTTTAATAATTGGACTTTTGTGTTGGCTATGTTCGACAAAGACCGAACAATTTGGATTAAACTTTTTTACTGAAATGCTTGGTGTAGCAGTGACTGTTTTTGTAATTGATAGACTTATTCAAAACAGAGAAGAAACGAGAAGCATTCCACAAAAACTTGCTGCGTACGAAGACGTGAGGCTTTACACGAGCAGATATATAAGTTTCTGGACAAGTGCATTTAGAGAATCTGTTCCAGAAGATGAGCCACAAACATTTGAAGAATTTTTTTCCGAGAATGGTATGACTAAAATTTTGAATCATTTATATATGGATTCAGAACCGAATGTGACCCCTCCTAGAAAATGGTGGGATTGGATTTTACATAACGCAAAGGAATTTAAAGATAATGGTGATAAACTACTTGATAGACACTCACACAATTTAGATCCTGTGGCATTTGGATATATTCATCAATTAACCGAAAGCTCGTTTAATAATTGCTTGCTTATGACTCCTTCAATTAGACAATCAGACAATATTATGAAGTTTCCAAGAGTAAAAATTTTGGCAAGCTATTCAATAGCTCCACCAAAAGAAGATTACGATGCGATACTTGGATTAATCAAATGGTGTAATGAACAACATTCATTACTGAAAAATCATAGCAGTGCCATAAAAAAGGTCTCTGAATATTACAAGGACAAAAACAGGAAAATGCCACCAAAGTGTATGATTCCTAAAGAAATTTTGGAACAACAATTAAAAGAACTAAATGAATTCCGACAAAAAAATAAATAACTACTGCTAACACGGGTTTTGCGTTAGTGGGCGGACAGTGCGAGTAGAAACATTTGAGCAATTAATAAACGTTGGTGCTGGCAGACAGTTTACGGTTTCAAAAGCCCACCAACGCAAAGCCCGAAACCGTTACCTACAACCCGTGAGGACAGTGCTGAGTTAGAACACTTGAGAATTGAACGAGCAGACAAAATCAAAATTATTCAATGACATTCGCTGACTTCTTTGAGAAATATTACCTACCACACCAGCAGACAGAAATAGTCTTGCTTCTGTCTGACCTCTGTATTTACAGCGAAATTGAAACTTCTCTTAACGACTTTTACGAAACGACCAACAGCAAACACAAAAACGAAATTGTTTCACAGTTTGTTTTGACCATTAGAGATTTTACGACAACCATAAACAAGCGACTACATGACATTGAACAAAGTGAACACAAAAACAAGATTGAACAAAAAATTGTTGAGTTATCTATTTATTTAATTAGGGATACTTACTATCTTTCAGGACTTGAACAAGCCGAATACTTTGACCTGTTAAAGCAAACAATCAAAAAAACCTACGCCAAACATTCTTGGGACTTTACAGCATTAGAAACGCTGTTGAATCTTGATAACATAAATACCTTTGCAACGACAGAGAACAAAAAACGTAGAAATACAATTAAACTTTCAAAGCCAATTCAACTTGATTGGAAATCAAGTCAACCGCTTGACTTTTTCGTTGACGACATAATTAAAACTTTCAAAGGAATAAAAACAAAAACGCAACTCTACTCATTGTTTAATTTGATAGAAACGGATTTCAAAGTTGAACTTCCCTCAAAACATCTTCTACCATTTCTAACGTTGTTTTATGAGTTGCATGAGTGCGAAGCTATCAAAGTAATCGGAAATCGTGGCTTATTCGTTTATCTCAAACAACATTTGCAACCACCAACGAAAGACAAGTATCCAAGAAGAGAATTTAGAAAGTTAAGGCACGAAGCAGAGGTAGACGAAAAAACAAAAAACGAAATTTCAAGAATGATAAAACACTTATTGGATAAGTATTGTATGGACGGACAATAGGACGATAGTTGGACAATAGCTTATCGTCCTTTGTGGAGAAGGTAATAACAATTCACCTTTGTGCCAACAACAAATAATAATCATGTCAGAACTTCAACTATTAGAAAAAAACCTTGATGTGTTTGTTCAGCAGAACAATCTTAAACCAGCAGATGCAATTCAAGTAAAGAAACAACCATTTAAATTGTTGCGACACTATATTCTTTACTTAGGCACCTATCAAGACCGTCATGTATTTATGGCGAACACATTTTCAGGTGTGAAAATTTTCAACTACCATGAGTTGTTGAATGAACTTAAAACTTTTATCCCAGAAAAAATTGAACGCTTCATTGGAACTTTCCATGAACGCAAAGAAGCAGTTACAAGAGCATTGATGCGTAAAGATGAAGACAGCTACAACTTAATTCTAAACAACTGCGAACATTTTAAGAATTGGGTTCATTACGGAACTCACAAAAGTGAACAGGTTACCAATTGGGGCAAAGCAGGTGTTGCTGTTGGGGCAGCTGTTGCACTTGGTTCAGCAGCAAATAAAAGTAAAGGTGGTGCATATATCGGACTTGGACTTATGTTACTTGGCGGACTTGCTTGGGCTTTGAGTGATGATGAAAATAATATACCTGCCCAGCAGCATTATCCAAACAAAAGACGACTTAAATAATTTCCAATAAATATCTAACAACTAAATTTCAAAACAATGAGTAAAAGAGTAACAACGCTACAGAATCAATCAAGCCAATCAAACGCTAACAAAGGAACAAGCGGAACAAACAAACAATATTCACAAAATCAGGGAAACAGAGGTAAGCAAATGAATCCAAACCAAGGCGGTAAAAAGGGCAAGTAACTAACTTGCAAATACACCGCAATGATTGTAAATCGCTTTGAGCAACCAAACTGCAAATTTGAAACGACACACCTTTTTGGACAGATAGGGCAGCAGGAAACAGCACATTTGCAGTAGGCAGGGTTTCATGCTCCGTAGACAGTTTTGTGGTAGCCGAAAGTTTTGTGCTCCGAATTAACATTAGTGGTAAAGATCCTGCCCAATGTAAATCTGCCAACCGTTGAGGCACATTTAAATATGAAAAAGGATTTAAGCAGAAATACTAGGGGAATTAATCATTATCTCCATTTCAAGAGTGACTATGAAGAGAAGTCAGAGAGACTTTTTAATAGTTTGCCACTCTTTTATCGAATAATGTATTTGGATCAACCCAATCCATGGGTAAATGAAATCAATCGATTTGACTTTATCCGTTTGGCTACAGTATCTGGAAGTTTCCATAAATATCAGCAAATACAAATTGCCGATTTTGAGTACAAAAGAATTACTCCGGAATCCGGAATGGATATTCATGAAATTAAACTAAACGACTTTTTCCAGAGCAATATCTTAAAGCACAAAAAAGAAGAGTTCACTGTTCAGGAGTTCATTATGACCTTAGGTTACAATGGTGGAATTCATATGGCTCCAGATAAAAACATTGACAAATTGAACCACCTCTACGAGGCACTTTTTTTGGAACAACCCGATTTCTGCTTTGATATAGCGATGTCAATCTCAAAAGTCCTCCTGGATATTTACGATGAACTTTATAGTCTTTCTGTTGGTGATAACAATGGTCATTCATCAAACGTCAACTATCAAGCCAAAATTGTGGAGCAGGGTAAAAGGCTATACGGAATATTATTTGAAAGAGCTTATATGCAATTTCCTGTAAGAGCTAAAAAAAATAAAGGAATTCGTTTTTGCATTGAGATTAAGCTGGCTATAAAACCCCAAAAGAATTTCATTTTGTCATACGGGCATAGGAATAATGACAGTTTGAACATTTCTATTTGGCAACATAATACAAAGCTCATATCAACTGTATCAGCAGCAGGTGCGAGCAGAACGATTGTCGTTGATATTGAAGACAAAATGGACAATTATTTTCTATTTGAAATAACTTGTTATCCAAACGGAAAGGTGGTTTGTGCCATTGACGAGACTCTAAAAGCGACTGAAGAATTACCGACTGAAATAAGTATTATAGACGGAAAAATTATTCTAGGCTCAAACCTGAATGGTGATGAATTTGGAACATTCTTTGAAAAGTGTTTGGTCATACAGTCAATGGATAAAACTGATACTACAAGAAATTTGGGGGTTTATGCACTGAGGGAGATGAATATTGTACCTCAGGACATTCCCTACAACATGATTAAAAGAAAAATATAAAAAACGTGCTCCATTAGTGGGTATAGTTTATAGACCGCGGGACAAATACCATACCCCCAACCGTTAATTTCATTGATTTGAGAACAACTCAAGTATATTCGCAAAGAGTGCCACCTAAACGGTAATTGCGAAACCTGCATGACCAGATACTTCAAATTTCTTCCCCTCCTTATCTTCGTAGCTTTCTCCGCACCCCTTTCCGCCCAGCGGGAAGGCCAGGGCCTGGTGGATTCATTGGAAACGGTACTGAAGCAAAAGCGGTTGACGGATAAGGAGAAAGTGGATGTATTCAATGCCCTGTCTTACGAATACCGCAACCTGCAACCCGAAAAAGCGGTAACAATGGCCAAACAGGCGGAAACGCTGGCGACCAGAATCCACTACAACACCAAACTGGGCGAGATCTATCTGAACCTGTGTTATTCCTATGCGTTTTACAACGACCTGATCAAGTCGTATGAATATGCCCTGCTGGCCGTGAAATACAATAACCAGTACAAGGTGTACGACGTGCTGCCTATTTCCCGGCTCATGGCCCTGAATATGAACCTTACCATCAGTCCGGAAGACAAGTACAGGGAAGAACTGGCCACCATTCCTGAACTGGCTAAAATCAAGGATAAAGTATGGTATATCCGAACCCTGGGTTTTTTGGGCGTGGCCATACGGGACAAGGATATCAAACGGGCAGACAGTTTTGTGAGAACCGCGCTGCAACTCTCCATAAATTACAAACAGAAATTCATGGAAGTGCACAACCGGGCCAGACTTGGAACCATACAGGCCACTGCAGGCAACCTGGACAGCAGCATAGCACTGTTCAAACATTGTCTGGCCTATCTGTCATCGATTCAGGAGAAAAGGGTTTTTTCTGAACTGACCCGCGATATGGCCGCACATTATGCAGTCAAATCAGAGCAAAATAAAATATATGCAGACAGTGCGTACAAATATGCGCATATGTCCCTGCAAAATGCCAGGCGCATTGGTTACTTAAAAACCGTTGTAGCGGATTATTTCAGTCTGTACAAAATCCATAAAATCAAAGGATTTAAAGACAGCGCCATTTATTACCTGGAGCAGTACACCGCCCTGAATGATACCCTTTTCGGCCAGAGGGCACGCACGAATATTGAGAAAATCGCCATACAACAAAGAGACGAAATTGCAGCGGCCCAGCTGAAAGTAAAGGACAGTGAAATGGCCCGTCAGCGCACCTGGCTGTACGCACTGCTTTCCGGAATCGGTTTGGTGTCATTGTTATTTTATCTGGCATTCCGGAATTTCAGAAACGAGAAAAAAGCCAATCAGATCATATCAGAAGAAAAGCAGCGCAGTGAAGATCTGTTGTTGAATATTCTGCCGTATGAAGTGGCGGAAGAACTGAAAAGCAAAGGCAGCGCCGAGGCCAAACATTTTGACGAAGTGACCGTATTGTTTACAGATTTTAAAAATTTTACCCAGATATCTGAACAAATGGAACCTGCAGAACTGGTGGATGAATTGAATACTTTTTTCAAGGCATTTGATCAGATCAGCACCGAATTTAATGTAGAGAAAATCAAAACCATTGGCGACAGTTACATGTGTGTGGGAGGCCTGCCCTCGCCCTCACCTTACCATGCGGAAAATGTGGTGAACGCGGCACTGAAAATTCAGGAATTTGTACAGGCGCATTCCGAAGAAAGAATCAGAAAAGGCAAAGAACCCCTGGATGTGCGCATCGGCATACACAGCGGTCCGGTGGTTGCCGGCATTGTGGGCATAAAAAAATACGCCTACGACATCTGGGGTGATACCGTAAATACCGCCAGCCGCATGGAAAGCAGCGGGGAAGCCGGCAAAGTCAATATCAGCGAGACCACATACCTGCTGGTGAAAGACAAATTCCGCTGCACCCCGCGGGGCAAAATACTGGCCAAGCACAAAGGGGAAATGGAAATGTATTTTGTGGAGGGCAAGATTTGAATCTTGGGTTGAAGATTGTCACATTGCTTAAAGTCCCGAGCAATGCCTCGGGAAGCTTGTCGAAATGTGACAGCCTTTTAGCCTTGAAGCCTGCTAAATGATTCAAACGCCTGTTATACAAATTGGGTCATCCGCTAACCCACATTCCCTCTTGAGAGGGGGAAGACCTCATACGCGCTGTGCATGGCAACCCGCCGGGGTGTGTGAAAGACATGCCATCCCCGCCTTCATTCCCTGAGGCCGCCCGACCATGCCATTCGGACGGGGCTCCACCTTTTTTGGCGAAAAAAGATGGTAAAAAATGGAATGAAGGACGAACCATTCATACTTCCGGGCATTTTGCAAGCGGCCTGAAAGGCAATGCCAAAGGTGGAAATAATTACATTAAGGGCAATTCTATTTCCATGTAAAGGGATTGTACATGTTTCCCGAAGATCATTTTTATGAAAACTCAATCAACATATATTTGCAAAACACCGATATGACCACACTGCAAAAACTGCAATTCACAGTAAGCATCCACGCACCACTTCATAAAGTGTATGACAGGATGCTTGGCAACAGCGACAAATCGACCTACGAGCAATGGACTGCTTTGTTTAACCCGACCTCGACTTATGAGGGAAATTGGGAAAAGGGAAGTAAAATACTGTTTATCGGAGTGGATGAAAACGGAGAAACAGGAGGTATGGTTTCCCGCATCATTGAAAATGTCCCGCACCGGTTTGTTTCCATTCAGCATTATGGCCTTGTAAAGGCAGGAAAGGAAATCACAGAAGGTCCTGAAGTGGAAAAATGGGCCAATGGACTTGAAAATTATTCTTATGCGGAAGACAATGGCATAACAACAGTTACTGTAGATCTTGATACTACGGAAGAATTTGCAGAATACATGACGCAAGCATACCCGGCAGCACTTGGAAAACTGAAGGAGATTTGTGAAAAATAGCTGACAAAAAGAGCAAAAAATAATTCTGTTTCTGATACGGTTTTATTAATTCCATTTTGTTATTGATTGCGCTTACTTCCAATGCCTGATCATCCCGGTATATCAAAAGAATAAACCCCATCCACAATATCATTTCCCAATCTCCGTTTATATCCCGGACAATGAATCATTCCCTTACTTCCCCCGGGCCTCTGCTTTCCAAATCTCCCATTTCCCTGGGCATTACGCGCACCATTTCTGGTTTTCCTTGGCTGGCAACGGTATGTGTTTTGACAGGTGGTTTACTGCATTGGAAATTCCTGGTTTGGATCAGTCTGCTCTCAGTGGTGTGCATGACTGTTGTAGGAACCGGCCTGTGGCTGGGTTTCACATTGTATATGGCGATGAAAAACAAAACCACTGGCAGGGAGGTGCTCCTGCAAATTGCACTGGCAGCACTGGGCTTGGCTGCTTTCTGGCTGGTGGTGGAATTTGACCTTTTCCATTCAGGTGCCAAATACATGGATTGATTGCTTTTACATAGAATAAGTACATTTGCATACTTAATAGGATCAAATTCAATTATGGCATCTACCAACATTTACCTCAACTTTCAGGGAAACTGCGAAGAAGCGTTTAACCTGTACAAATCTGTATTCAATACGGAATGGTCTGCACCTATCATGCGCATGGGCGACATGCCCGCACAGGAAGGCATGCCAACCTTGTCCGACGCGGAAAAGAAAATGGTCATGCATGTGGCTCTTCCCATAGTGGGCGGAACCCAAATCATGGGTACGGATATGCTCGAAAGCATGGGGCACAAACTGGTTATTGGAAACAACACCACCATCAGTCTGACCCTGGATTCCAAAGAAGAAGCAGACCGGATATATGCCGTTCTGTCTGAAGGCGGCACCGATTGCGTAGCCCCGCATGATGAATTCTGGGGTTACTGGGGCGTCTGCCTCGACCGTTTTGGCATCCGCTGGATGTTTAATGTTCCTGCCGAACAGTACCGGTAACAAACTTTGCTCACCGCATTTTATGGGTTTGAGCAGCTGTCACAATAGCTGAATTGACGGCATGGCCTCAAAGAATGGGAGGTAGCAAGTGCAGTAAGCCGCCGCTAAATGCCGAGGAAGCTCCGAGTGTGCGAGGAGATCACCGACGGCATTCGGCGGGTTACAAGCGGCTGACTCCCAGGCTTTGCAGCCTTGAGTTTTTGCTCCACTTTTGGGTCAAGCCAAAAGTGGAATATGAATTTCATTGAGATTTAAAGGATCTCATCCTTTCCTTTCCCATCACCTCACAGAATCCATTAACTTTGTCTTCAGCCGGTGCCCGCACCCTTCAAACAAGCACACCGGCTCAATGAATTCCATGAAGTCAGGATACGCCATCCTATTTCTCCTCATTCCCTGCCTGCTGCAGGCCCAACTCCGTTTGGTCCTCCCCATCGGCCACACCTCCCGGGTCAGCGGCGTTACCTTCAGCCCAGACAACCGCAGAGTACTTACCGCCTCCGAAGACGGCACCGCCAAAATCTGGGATGTGGCCAGCGGCCTTCTGCTGGCGGACCTGAAAGCCCATACCCAGCGGCTGAACATAGCCAGTTTCAGCCCCGACGGGCGCAAAGTCCTCACCGCCTCGGCTGACGGCACCGCCCGGGTGTGGAGTACCGCCTCCGGGGCCTGCCTGGCCACCCTGGTGCACGACAGCTATGTGTGGGATGCCCGCTGGAGCCATGATGGCAGCAAAATCGCCACCGCCTCCGGTGATTTCAGCGTACGGGTATGGGATACATCCGGATACCGCATGCGCTGGCAATCCACCACCCACACCGATGAGGTGATGTGCGTGGCCTGGGGTCCCGGTGACAGCCTCATTGCCACCGGATCAAAAGACCTGACCCTCCGCGTGATGGAAGCGTCAACCGGCGCGGAACGGGCCGTCTTCTACGCACCGGATGCCGTGTTTACCCTCGCCTTTTCTCCGGAGGGCAATTACCTGTTGGCCAACTGCAACCATACCGCAGTGGTGCTGTGCGACTGGCGCAACCGTGAAACCAAAACACTGAAAGAATCTCCCGACGGAACCCTGCTGCAGTCTGTCTTCAGCCCGGATGGGCGCCGGATATGCATTGCACAGGAAAACGGCGATGTGGAGTTGTGGTCACTGAATCCCGCCAGGCGGGTGAAAACCCTGAAATACACCCCGGAAGCCGGCGAAAAGAAGGACCGGAATACGGGCGTCACTGAAGCACAGCTGGCCAACCTATTCAACCGGGCTTATGGTGGTGAGGAAGGGGACCTGCCTGTTTCTCCCGCCGTGTGGGCCGTGGCGTTCGACAGTGCCGGAACCCGCATGGTGCTGTGCCGGGGGAATGGAACCGTAAACGTGCGCGATGGGCTAACCCTGCAATGCCGCTACAAGAGCAGAATCCACAGGGCGGATGTGTATGATGCAGCCATCAGCAGCGACGGCCGCTGGCTGGCCACCGCCTCGGCAGACAGAACAGCAGCCCTCACCGACCTGGCCACCGGCGAAGTGGTGCACCGCCTGCAGGGCCTTGCCGCCCAGCAATTGAACCTTGCGTTCAGTCCGGATGACAAATGGCTGGCCACCACCTCCCTGGACCACAAAGTCCGCATCTGGGAACAACATACCGGTGAGTTGAAACAGGTACTGTCCGCCCACAACGGCTGGGTGACCGGTGCGCGTTTCAGTGCAGACAGCCGCCGCCTGCTCACCTGGGGACTGGATGATTTGCTTTACATCTGGGATGTAAAAACGGGCTTTGCCGTAAAATCCCTGCGCCTGAACCCGGACAGCGGATTCAATATGATTGCCATGGGTGGATTTTCTGACGACGGAAAATATGTGCTGGCTGAAGCCGGTCCCGGGCTGCGCTTCGCCTGGAATGCCTCCACCGGCGCAGAAGTCCCCGCCACGGTGGACACCGCCTGGTTCCAAACCTACGGCTACCATCCTGAATCGAAAGGACTTTCATGGAATTTTGAGGGCGATACCCTGATCACTTGTTACGACAGTGCAACGGGCAGGGAAAAATACAGGCTGCAGGGGGATTCGGGCGCCTTCAGTTCCCGCACCATCAGTGAGGACGGGGAAAGGCTGCTCACAGTGGATGCAGCACAAAAAATATCATTGTGGAACGCACAAACCGGCCAATTGCTGTCAAGGAGATCCAACGGGGACGGTGATGTGCTGGACCTGGCTTTCAGTGCTGATCACCGGCGTTTTGCCACCACAAGCAACGACCATGTATTGCGGGTATGGGATGGAAATACCGGAGCCTTTTTATACCAGTGCATCGCCCTGCAGGGGAATGAATTTGTGGTGCTGGACAGCGCGGGCTATTACCGCAGCACACGGCAGGCGGCAAAGGAATTGCACTTTGTAACCCCGGAAATGGAGCCGGTCACCTTTGAACAAAAAGACTTGCAGCTGAACCGGCCGGATAAGGTTTTGCAATCGGCAGGCTGCAGGGACACCCTGCTCATCCGCGCCTGCAGAATGGCCTGGGAAAAACGCTGCCGACGCGCCGGGGTAAATCCCTCGGCCAAAAATACCAGGGAACCGTTACCCGTGTTGTACATTCAGAATGCAGCACAAATTCCTGCAGAAACTGCATCGAATTTCATCAGAATCCATCTGCGCTGTAATCGGGGTCAGCACCCGCTGCGCAGCCTGCAGGTATGGGTAAACGAGGTGCCCTTGTTTGCGGATGGCATAACCCTGCACGGAAGAAACAGCCTGGATACCAGCCTTGAAATCGCCCTTTCAACCGGCAGCAACCGCATAGAAGCAGGTGTAAAAGATGTGCAGGGAAATGAGAGTTTCCGCATACCCGTTTTTACCCGTTTTACACCGGCCAAACCCCTTACTTCCAAACTGTATTTTATCGGCATTGGCATGGACCGTTTTGCCGATAGTACCCGCAATCTGGGTTACAGCAGCAAAGACATTCGGGACCTGGCAAAAAGTTTCAAAAACCGGTACGGAAAAAATTGTGAAACGGATACGTTTTTCAATGAAAACTATAACAATGTAGCGTCAGTTATATTTCCTGCACTGCGCCAGAAATTGCAGCGCGCCACCCCGGAAGACAAAGTCATCATAGCCTATTCCGGTCATGGTTTATTGTCAGACAGTCTGGATTATTTTCTGAGCACATACAATATCAATTTTTCCCAACCGGAAACCCATGGACTGCCCTATGAAATGCTGGAAAACCTGCTGAAGGGGATACCTGCCCGGCAGCGGCTGCTGCTGATCGACGCCTGCCACAGCGGAGAGCTGGATGCGGATGACTGGAGTGCCGCACAGACCGTTGCGGACAGTCTGGGGCTGAGACGGGGAGAGGCCATACCGCTGACAGCATCCTTCGGAAAAAAGCTGGGATTGTACAACAGCTTCACCCTCATGCAGGAACTGTTTGCAAGCGGTGCGGGCAGCACCGGCGCCACCATATTAGCAGCATCGGCAGGCACACAATTTGCGCTGGAAAGGGGCGATCTGGAAAACGGGGTGTTTACCTTTGGCATCCTTGAAGCAATGAATACAAACAAGAACATGACGGTATCCGCATTAAGGCAGCAGGTGCAGATGAGGGTCACCGAACTGACGGGCGGCCTGCAGCAGCCCGCCAGCCGGGGCGAGTTGCTGTATCACGACTGGAGGGTGTGGTGAGGGGAAAAAGACCATTTTTGAAGTCAATCATTTTATGTGCTGTTTTTATTTACAGCATTCGACTGTTTGGGCAGACATCAAATATTCGCTTGGGGTTGCCCTTGGGGCATGTCTGGTTATTAAAATCTGGTGTTTTTAGCAATGATAACAAACATATTGTCACTATGTCTGGTGACAAAACCATCAAAATATGGGATGCTAATAAAGGGCACTTATTACAGAATTTAAAACAAGAACGCTGGGGATTCACGAAAGTTATTTTATCACCTGATGGTAAGAAAGCTTTGACAATTGATGAAACTAGTGTTGTGAAAATATGGGACGTGGAATCCGGCAAAATACTCAAGGAATTGATTGGACACAAAGATCGTATTAGAGACATAAATATCAGTAATGATGGAGAAAATGCAATAACTGCATCTGAAGACGAAACGGCAAAAATATGGAACATTGAAAATGGTAGTTTAGTAAGAAGTCTTGAGGGTCATCCCTTTTGGGTTGAAGCTGCACAATATAATTCGGAGGTGAAAAAAGCAATAACTCTTTCGAGTGGTCGAGTATTTATCTGGGATATTGAAAATAGAACTTGTTTTCATATTTCTTTGGATGATTCAATTTTATTTGAAAAAGCAATATTGAGTTCTGATGGCAGGTTTTTGTTAACCTCAGGCAGGTCAAGAGTAGGAATGTCTGATAGTTTTATTTGTCAATTATGGGATGCGGCTAGTCGTACTTTACTTTTCAATGTTGCCGAACATTCAAAAGAAGTCGTGAATGTTGATTTCAGTTTGGATGGCAAATTGTGTTTCTCAGCGTCAAAGGATGGAATCGCGATTGTTTGGGATATAGAAAATAAAAAACAAATGATCAAAGTTGAAGGTTTAGGGGAATTAACAACCGCTACACTTAGTCCAGATTGCAATTTTATAGCAACAGGTGATAGGAGTGGAAGTGTTTCTATTAGGGACATTAATAATGGCAAGTTAATGCGTGGATTAAACTGCGATAACTTCGTCACCTCCATGCAATTCAATTCACTCAGCAATAAAATTTTGACTTGTTTTGGATATCAAGCGGCAATTTGGGATATAAAAAGTGGAAATCTTATCGTTGAATTAACCTCACACGCTACTAAAGTATCATCCGTAGGTGTTGATTCTGCATTTAAATTTGTAGCTATCGCAGCGGGGAATGGAACAGTACAAGTGTGGAAGATAAATCAAGGTAGAGTTGAGGGAATATTGGATTATAAATCAATTGAGTTCACGGGTATTAAAAATTTCCGAGATGGTCAAATGTTTGTTACATGCTCTGATTCAAATCTTTATTTATGGGATGTTAATACAGGTAACAAACTAATTATTTATAGAGGATATACTTACGGTATAAACTCTGTATCAATTAGTCCGAATGGCAAATTTATGGCCATTTTTTCAGACGATGGTACGGTAGGAATATGGGATGTGAAAAATGGGAAATATTTACATACTTTATATGGGCATTCGCGTTTTATTTCTTATTCAACATTTAATCAAAGCGGACAATTATTAGCAACAGCATCTTGGGATAATACGGTGAAAATATGGGATGTAGAAAAAGGCAATATGCTTCTAAATCTGCGTGATGTAGACCATAATGATATTGAGTTCGTGGCATTCAGTCCAAATGGAGAAGATATAATAACTACCTCTTTTTATATTGCAAGAATATGGAGTCTTAAAACTGGAAAAGTTATTGATAGTCTGATTGGGCCTTCAGTACGTGTAAGAAATGCAACCTTTAGTTCCGACGGCTCGAGTTTAGTATTGTCCTGGGGAAGCTTAGCAAGAATATGGAAAATTAAGAATGAGAGGCAAGTAATAGATTTAAAGGGGCATTCGGATGATGTATTGTCATCTACTTATAGTACAGATAAACAATTAGTTATTACAATATCCGAAGACGGCAGTTTTATCATCTGGGATGCCAGAACCGGCCAGAAAATTGTTCAGCAGTTTGTATTTGATGGTTCAGAGCCACTGAGTTTATTGGCAACCGGTTATTACATGTGTTCAAAAAAGGCCGCCTCTGCGCTTTATTATGTCAAGGGCATGCAAACCATCGGTTTCGATCAGCTGGATGTGAAGTACAATCGTCCGGATAAGGTTCTCAGTGCTTTGGGGAACGCCTTTGGTCATCCCGACACAGCCCTCATCAACAGCTACTACAAAGCCTGGCAAAAACGCATCAAAAAACTGGGTATCGACACCACACATTTCAGGGATGGATACAGTGTGCCCGAAGCAGATTTTGTGAACCGGGATGGTATTGAATACGAACAAACCAACGGTAAACTGAAACTGCACATCAAAGGCATGGACAGCACCTATGCCCTGGACCGCTGCAACGTATGGGTGAATGAAATGCCGGTGTACGGACAAAAAGGAATCCGCATGGGTCAGCGCGACTTCATAGATACCACACTGACCATAGAACTCTCAGAAGGAGAAAACCGCATAGAGACCTCCGTGCTGAACGTAAACGGAACGGAAAGCTACCGCATGCCCCTGTATGTGAAATACACCCCGCAGAAAAAGGCAAAACAGAAAGTGCATTTCATCGGCATCGGCATGGACCGGTTTGCCAATGAACAGTATAACCTGAACTACAGCAGCAAGGATATACGGGACCTGGCCTCAGGGCTGAAGAAAAGATACGGGGACACCCTGCAAACAGATACACTGTTCAATGAAAACGTTACAGCAGACAACATAAAAAAACTGAAGCAGAAACTGCTGCAAACGGGCATTAATGACAAAGTCATCATTGCATACTCAGGTCATGGATTGCTGAGCAAAGACTACGATTATTACCTGAGCACCTACACGGTAGACTTTGAACACCCGGAGAAGAACGGACTGCCGTATGAAGCACTGGAGAACCTGCTGGACAGCATACCGGCACGGCAGCGGCTGATGCTGATAGATGCCTGCCACAGCGGAGAGGTGGACAAGGAGGAGGCCATCTACATGAGCCGTATTGCGGACAGTCTGGGTTTGAGTAAAGGCGCTGCGGTGAGTACGGGTGCAGACAGCTTGGCCCCTCATCTGGGGTTGCAGAACAGTTTTGAGCTGATGCAGAACCTGTTTGTGAACGTAGGCAAGGGCACAGGCGCCACGGTAATCTCGGCCAGTGCAGGCACACAATTTGCGCTGGAGAGGGGCGATTTGAAGAACGGCGTGTTTACTTACAGCATACTGGAAGCATTAAAACAGAACCCGGGCATGAGTGTATCGCAATTGAAGAACAAGGTAGGGCAGCGGGTAACGGAACTGACGGGTGGATTGCAGAAACCCAACAGCCGGGGAGAGACACTGTATCACGACTGGAGGGTGTGGTGAAAGAATTTACCTTAGTTGAGACAATGGGATTAACTGTTTCCAGTGTATCTTTCACGAAAGCTGGAAAAAGTGATGAAAAACAAAGATTATTGTATAAAGATGCAGAAGATAAAACCATCCGGATATTTACCACCAGGGCTCATCATTGTTGCTGCGGCCTCTTTGCTTGCAGGCTGCGTGGCAAGCCGCTACTCCCATAAGAAAACCGGTGAAAGAGTACAGATTGCCGTGCAGGAAGACCCTGCCTGGCTGGCTCTGAATAAGCTGAAATATCAGCCCATACCAGATTTTACTGCCGATGCCGGCACAGAGAAACGCGGTCTGGCTGTGGGACAGCTCACCTCGCTGGCCATTATGGGAGTAAACAAACTGATTGCGCTGGATAAATCCCAGTTTACCGCTGCCTACAAGCAATCTGCTTCGGAATTGTTTTTTTACAATCAACTATCAGAAAAAGGCCATTTCGACCCCAGCGGCATCCAGTTTAAGCAGGTAGAAGTAAAACGCAATGTGCGTATTCACAAGCGTGACACCACCGCCTTTCACGCCATTTTTGAACTGGACAACAGTCGGCCTTATGAGATATTAAACAACAGTGTATTTCGTTTGCGTATCAAAGAATTAAAATTGAATTATGCCAAGGCAAAAGCCTCAGACACCCGCTGGTACGTGCCCTGGAGCTGGGGAAACAAAAAATTGGACGACAAAATGAATATGGATATTGAAATCCGATTTTATACCTCGTACGTAACCCGCGATGGCATTTTGCATGACAATGTACAAATCGGAAAATTCAACCTGAACCTGCGCGATATGCCGCTGAATCCGGAGGAAAAAAACACAAAGTCCTGGTATGATTCCCTGCGGGGTAAACCGTTGTCTGGCTATAGTTTTATTGTGCCCCGGAGTTGCGGATACGCTATAGATGAAGACCGGCAATTGAAGGAAGTGTATAGCCAGGGAAATTACCGCATTGAAGTGGATGTGAAAGAAACAGGCAAAGAGAAATACATTAAAAAACTGTTTGCAGAAAATTCCGAAGAAATCCTCAAACAAGGCAGCAATCAAATCATCAAATTGATGCAATCCCCTGGAAAATGAAAAAATTAAAATACATACCTCTGTTCTTTCTCTGTCTTCTGCTTGGCAGCGGAAAACCCCCGGTACCACCGGTAAAAAGAGCCCTCATCATAGCCATTGGAAATTATCCGGCAACATCAGGTTGGTCTGCCATCAACAGCAACAGAGATGTGCCCTATATGTTGCAATTGTTTCAGAGTCAGGGATTTTTAAAAGAAAATATCGCCATATTGCAGGATTCGCTGGCTACTTACACCGGAATTCAACAGGCTGTAGCCCGGTTGTGCGAATTGTCCAAACCTGGTGACATCGTGGCCATCCATATCAGTGCACACGGAGAACAGGTGGAGGACGACAATGGCGACGAAGTGGACGGGCTGGATGAAAGCATCGTAACATGGGGGGCAAAAAGTCCCAGGGTTTCCACCAATTTTCAGCAGGACCAGGCGGCTTATTTCCGCGATGACAAATTCGGAGAATTGATTGATCAGCTGCGTGCAAAACTGGGAAGCAAGGGCGATGTGGTGGTGTTTATGGATGCCTGCCACAGTGGAAGCGGTACACGCGGAACCATGAAAGTACGGGGAGGCCAGCCGGCGTTCACTTCGGGAAAACCCATCAATAAAACTTCCGGTACGGATACCGAAGGTGTCTTTGGTGAAAAAGCCAAACCAGCCAACGGCATGGCCACATACATTGTTTTTTCTGCAGCACGTGCAGAAGAACTCGCAGCAGAAACAACCAACGACAACAATGAGGGAATGGGCTCACTCACCTATGCACTCAGCAAGGTATTTGAGAACCTGGATTCAAATGCATCGTACCGTTCAGTTTTTGCCGGGGTCCAGTCTGTCATGCATCAGAAAGTGCGCGGACAGCATCCTGTGCTTGAGGGAACAGGAACAGAACGCAAGTTGTTTGGCGGTAATTTTGTTTCACAAAAACCCTATGCAGAAATTGAAGCAATCAATGGCTCTCGGGAAATTCTAATACGTGAAGGATCATTTACCGGTTACGAGCCTGGAGCAATTGTACTGGTTTGTAAAGCAGGAACCCAGGACCCATCTGTGACTAACACCCTGGATACAGGCACGGTAATACAGGCTGGTTATTATTCAGCATTGGTTAAATTAAAAAAAGGGGGAATCAAATCTACTACTGATGCCTGGGTATTTTTATTGAATCCGGTGTATAATCTGCGCTTAACCAAAGTAAATGTGGAACATAGCAAATGGGGATTTACCCCGGCAGAGGCAAAGGCAATCCGTTTAAGACTGTCTGTGATGAAAGGTTTTGCAGTAGCCGATACTTCTGAGTTGATCCTGGCCAAAGGCAAACTGAAGGATACACTGAAAATTGCCGCGAACGGATTCCCGTTTCAGCTGATGGATAAAGGCTTGCTTGAGAAGGAATGGTCAGATGCCTGCCGGCGGTATTCGCGCTATGTATTTTTCTCTTCTCTGGAGGTAAAAGACCGCAAATACAATCAGGACATCCGTTTTATTCCGGTGCGGAACGGCAAGCCCGACACACTGCTTTTGCAGAAAAAAATGGTGAATGGCACTTACGAGTTTCAGGAAAAAGACAGTTTTGTCATTCAGATTAAAAACAGTGGCACAAAACCTTTTTATTTTAATGTGCTGGACCTGCAACCCGACGGGTATATCAATGCCATAATGCCCAATCGCGGACAAAAAGTTTATGCGAGAGAACTTCAGGTTTTACCGGGACAAACCCGTCTTTTTAACAAGGCATTTGTGATTTTATCTCCTCCGTACGGTGAGGAAATATTCAAGTTCTTTTTCTCTCCGAAGCCCCTGGATCTGGAACTCATTGCCTCACCTCCACCGGGTGCCATCAAGCGGGCCAGTCTGAGCTTTATGGAACAACTGGTAGACAAATCGGTGCAAAACACAAGGGGCGATGCAGTAACCCTGCAGGGCAGTGCCGAGGGTGCTGTAGGTCAGGTTGTATTCAGGATTTTGCCGAAGAAATAGCAATGCATTTATTCATCTGTTGAGGCTTTCATTTTTCTGTAAAGCACAACCTCATTTTTCAGAAATCAATCCTGTTTTTTTAAAAATATTTTCTGTGAGCAGGGCATGTTGTTGACTGCCCATGTATTTTCCAACACCATCAATTGAGAGTCGTACAGAATGATATTTTTACAGTTATGGAAATAGGAAGTAATTTCCAATTTAGCGTTTGCATCAGGTTCAATCATAAAGCATAGCATACCGGGTTTTCCACGCCAGCCCTGCAGTTCATATTGGAATGTACTATCCAGAAATGTTCCGGTGCAAATTTTAGGTTGCTTCAGTTGATTTTTGGTAAATGGAATTTCAAGAAAATCTCCGGGATGGCCCTGCAGGGTATAGGCTGTATCCTTAATTCCGGCGCGTATGACAACGGCTTTTACCGCAATGCTATCGATTTTCCATTTGCCGGTAAATTTATTTCGGAAGGCAGTATCTTTATATCCGCTTTGCCATTTGTAACAGGCCGTAAATGCCGCAATCGGGAATAACAACAAAAGCAGGTTGCGGCCAAATATGTGTCGCTGTGATTCTATCATCTGAAGTGAGCAGGAATTACAGTTCCTTGCGCAACCTGGCTACGGGAATATTCAGTTGTTCCCTATATTTGGCTACGGTGCGGCGGGCAATGTGATAGCCTTTTTCTTTGAGCAGTTCCATCAGTGCCTCATCGGTCAGGGGTTTCTTTTTCTGCTCTGCCCCGATGGCGTCACTCAGTATTTTCTTGATTTCCCGGTTGCTTACCTCTTCACCTTCCTCATTGGTTATGCCCTCAGAGAAAAAGTATTTCAGCGGAAAAATCCCGAAATCGGTTTCAACGTATTTGCTGTTGGCTACCCGTGAAATGGTGGAGATGTCCAAGCCTACCTGTGTGGCGATGTCTTTCAGTATCATCGGTCTCAGGCAGGTTTCGTCTCCGTCCACAAAAAACTCGCGTTGCCGCTGCACAATGGCTTCCATGGTGCTCAGCAGTGTATGCTGCCGCTGTTTTACGCTGTCTATAAACCACTTGGCGCCATCCAGCTTCTGCTTGATGTATTGCACGGCTTCTTTCAGGTTTTTGTCCTTGGAGTGGGAGTGCTCGTAAGCCTTCAGGGTCTCATGGTAGCTTTGGGAGATGCGCAGTTCGGGCGCATTCCGGCTGTTCAGCCTCACCTGCAGTTTGTCCTCTTCGCTGCTAACGGTAAAATCCGGAACGATGTACTGGGTTTTGGTATTGGAAGCACCGGATTCTCCGGGCTTGGGATTCAGTTTTACGATTTCTGCGATGGCTGCTTTAAGTTGATCATCGTCTATTTTCAGGCTGCGTTTGATTTTGTCGTAATGCTTTTTACTGAACGCTTCCATCTGTTCAGAAATGATTTTTTCTGCCAGGGTAAGGGCCGGATTGTCGCCGTAGTCCTTTTTATACAATTGCAGCAGCAGGCACTCCTGCAAATCACGGGCACCTATGCCTGCAGGATCGAAGTTCTGGATTTTAATTAAAATCTTTTCCAGATGGTCTTCGGTCGTGCTGATGTTCTCATTAAACGCCAGATCGTTTACGATACTCCGTAGTTCGCGCCGCAGGTAGCCGTCTTCCTCAATGGAATTGATGAGGTGGATGGCGAGCAGCATATCCTCCTCGTTAAAAAAGGTGGCTCTTGCCTGCTCCATCAGGTATTCCTGAAAACTGCCCTGACTGGCAATGGGCAATTCCCGGCTTTCATCGCCGCTGTAGTCTTCATTCAGTTGAAAGCTGCCCTCATCATCCCCACCACCGGCGCGCAGCAGGTCGTTGATGTCTACATCGTCATTCAGGTAGTCTGTATCACTGTATTCATCGGGCTCATCATATGACATATCCTCCTCGGCTTCTTCGCGGCCATTGTCCTCAAGGGCGGGATTGTCCAGGAGCTCCTGCTCCACTTTTTCTTCAAAATCCTGGGTATTGAGTTGCAACAGCTTGATAAACTGTATTTGCTGCGGACTCAATTTTTGCAGCATTTTTTGACTCAGGTGCTGTTTCAGCGAACTCATTTTTTCCGGCTTCGTGTGCTTTGCGCTAACTTTGCAAATTCTCCGACAAAATTAGACTTTTTGGAGATTCATATTCATATGTACATCGAGGATTTACACAAGTTTGAGGGACAACAGGTAACTCTCCGCGGCTGGATTGCCAATAAACGCGAGGGGAAAGGCATAGTTTTTGCTATTCTGCGCGACGGTACAGGGTATTGTCAGTGCGTAATTACTGCAGATACCGCAGGGGAGACCGGGCTTGCCACAGCACAGGAACTGGCTCTGGAATGCAGCGCAGAACTCACCGGAATGGTCGTGCGCGATGAAAAGCAAATCGGTGGACATGAGGTACATGTATCCGCCTTGAAGCTGATAGGTAAAAGCGAAAATTACCCCATAGCGAAAAAAGAGCATGGCGTTGAGTTCCTGATGGACAAACGGCACCTGTGGTTGCGCAGCACCCGGCAGTGGGCCATCATGCGCATCCGCAATGTGATTATTTACAGCATTCACCGCTATTTTCAGGAGAATGGCTATGTGCAGATGGATTCTCCCATTTTTACCGGCAATGCTGTGGAAGGCACATCCACCCTGTTTGAAACCGATTTTTATGGCGACCCGGCCTATCTGAGCCAAAGTGGCCAATTATATGGTGAGGCGATGGCGATGGCCATGGGCCGCATCTACACTTTCGGCCCTACTTTCCGCGCAGAAAAAAGCAAAACCCGCCGCCACCTTTCGGAGTTCTGGATGATTGAACCCGAAATGGCATTTTTTGATATTTTTCAAAACATGGATGCCATTGAAGGAATGTTGCATGCAGTGTTGAAAGATGTGCTGGCGAAATGTTCCCGCGAACTGGAAATGATTGGCCGCGACACGGCGGTGCTCCAAAGCAGCCTGAAAACGTTTCCGCGGCTTACTTATGATGAGGCGGTGCGGATCATCAAAGGTGAGCAGGATGTGAATGGTGTGAATGGCATTGGTAGCCTGGAAGCAGAGCTGGAGCAGGTACATGCCCGGCAAAAGGAAGTGGATGCAGAAATCGCCGACCGTGAGGCAAAAATCGCAGCCGGTGGGATGAAAAAGGGAGAGATCAACTTTTTCCAGAGCAAAATCGATAGCCTGAAACAGGAAAAGGCAGACCTGGAAGAAGATGCCCGCAATATTCCCCAATGGATAAACAGTGCCCGCAACTTTGAATATGGCAATGACTTTGGTGGCAGTGATGAAACCGTAATCACCCGTCTTTTTGATTCACCCATCATGGTATACGATTGGCCGCATGAGGTGAAGGCATTTTATCTGAAGCGCAACCCGGAAGACCCCCGGTTCGCCCGCGGTGTGGATGTGTTGGCCCCGGAGGGGTATGGCGAAATCGTAGGTGGCGGGGAACGGGAAACCAATGAGGAGATGCTCAAAGAAAAAATCAATGAGCATCAGTTGCCTATGGAAGCCTTTGAATGGTATCTGGATTTGCGCCGTTTTGGTTCCGTGCCGCACAGCGGTTTCGGTCTGGGACTGGAACGGCTGGTAACCTGGGTGTGCAAACTGAAGCACGTGCGGGAGAGCATACCGTTCCCAAGAATGTACGGCAGGTTGAAACCCTGAGCAGCTTATTGTTTCCGTTTCGGACAATCCTTGCAGCGTTTTCCGTCCTTGTATTTTTTACAGCACTTTTTCTTTCCGCGGCTAAAACCCAGTGGAGTGTGCATGCAGGCATTTGCCGGGAACAATGGCGCGGGCTCCTGAATCCGGATGGGTGAAATGGGCATATCGGGGATGTAAAAATAAAAAAAGGGCCGGAGTTTGTAAAATCCTGGTTAGTAGGATTTGGCCTCCGCGGCAACGCAACCTTCTGACGTCTTTACACAAGGTAAAAATCTCACGGAACAAGCCGGATCAATGAGCCTGGTTTTACTGCTTTGGTTCAGCCGGTATTGAAATGATGTTAATTTTTCAAATTTGGCCGGCCCTTTGCCGCAAAAATAGGCCAAAATCAGTTCCGTGATTTCTCCAGCCAAACAGAACTGTCGCCGCCGGGGGTATAAAGGGTGAGTGAATTGCCGGCAAACTTGTATCGGTTCACTTTCCCTGCATGGTCAATGAGCTCTGTTTCAGCCACATGCAGGCAGAACATTTTTGTTTGTCCGGTAATCTTGATGGTTATGGAGCCATCTTTCATGGAATACTTACCGGTGAACTGATTGCAACCTGTATATCCACCCATACGGCCGCTGTCTCCCATATCCAGACTTGGTTTTCCGTTTGGAAAAGGCACGCTGTCCTGCCGCGATTTTACAGACCAATGGCTCCACTCAAAATGTTTGTGTTTGAGGGATTCCTGGGTTGCGTTTCCGGTCAGGGTCACTTCCTCATTGGGTTTGGGATTGCCACAGGCCGCAATGAACAGACAGATACCAGCGATGTATTTCATACCTGCAAAGATGGGGGATCTGTCCTGACCATTTGCACCTGTTGCAGAAAAGCGTAATTTTGCCCCTTATATAAGTCATGACTGAGGTAAAGAAAAGAAAAACCGGCCTTTATTGGGGCATTTGCATCGTATCCGGCATCGCCTTGCTGTTGCTTACCATTTTCCGCCCGGAAGGGTTCTGGCTTGGTCTCCCCACTTTTGTGGGCGGTTTGGCCATGGCCATGGATTGGGTGTGATTTTCTGTCCCGGGCAAATTTTTACTTTTGCCATACGTTGATTTACCATGAAAAGGGTATTACTCAGCTTATTTTCCGTTGTTTGTATGGATGTGTTGTGGGGTCAGAAAGGCAATTGCCCCTGCAGTAGCATTGAAATGTTCGACTGCAACGACAGCATTGAACCACTTTGCGGCACCCGTATCAAACCCCTGCGCATGGAACTGCAGCCTGTGAACTGCGATTCTTCCATGTTTGATGCGCATTCCATCTATTGTTATGTGGAAATAAATGTGCCCGGGAAGGCCGCGCCCACCATAGAGAAAATCCCTTCCGACAGGTTCGCTTATTTCATCAACAAGGGAAGCCTGCCCGACAGCTTTACGGTGGCGCTGGACAGCAACCTGATACAATTGGTGAGAAAGGGCAGTGTATGGCAGACAGTGGTATTGAAAGAAGCGCATTACAAGTCCTTTCATCTGGACATTAACACACCGGAGTTGAATGCCATAATAGACCGCAATGGGTTTGGCAGCATTACCCAACTATACCGGACACCAAAAAGCGGGAAAAAGAATTAATTTTGCCCTTCATAATCGTCATGACTGAAGTAAAGAAAAGAAAAACCGGCCTGTACTGGACAATCTGCATCGTATCAGGCATCGCACTGCTGTTGCTTACCATTTTCCGCCCTGAAGGATTCTGGCTGGGTCTTCCCACTTTTGTGGGTGGTTTGGCCATGGCCATGGATTGGGTGTGATTTCTCATACCTAGCCTATGCCACTGAGTTGGCACAGCAGACTTTCCAAACTCTGCCCTTTCAGTTTCACTGGCCTGGCTGTTTTGCTGGTCCTTTTGGCATTTTGCACTGAAGTCTCGGGGCAGCACCAAAGAGATTGGATTCTGCTGGATTCGGGCTCTGTGTATGAAAAGCTCTGCGCAGAAATGCTGGAAACAGCCCGCGTCAAAGGTGAGTGCATTGCCACTTATTGCGGAGATGAAAACAAGCGATTGCCTGATTCGCAGGTGACAAAGGAATTTTTATATCTCCGTTACCGGAAACCCGATGGCAGTATCGTTTTATTGCCTCAGTCGAGAACACATTTTTTTGCAAAGGTGCCAGTCACAAACGACAGCACATGGATTCTCTGTCTTGGGAACAGGATACTATACGTGCATGGTGACAGTGGAACAATTGCGATACAGAAGGTGGATCCACGCAATCAGAATTTTGATGTAACGATTCAGGATGACATTCTGAAACTACATGCCGATGTGGAAAACGGCAAAATCACCCGTATGTGGCGGGAATCCGGAAAAAGAAAAGACACTTCAGATCCTGATACACCTGTTCATCAGGAATAACGAAATCGAACAGTCATTTCAGGCGACGATAACAATTCAGGCAGTCAGGCGTTGATTGTCGCCGGCAGCCTGTTGCCCGGGTGCTGTTTCTTCCACGGCCACAAACAGTACTTCTTTCAATTGTTTCAGCAGGGCGTTGATCATGAGGGTAAACACATCTTTGCTGTTGCGTGTTTTGGCTATGGCGTAGCAGCCCTGCAGCGAACCGATGAGTGAATAGGCCATACTTCGTGCATCCATTTGTGGCTTGAATTCACCTGCTGCCTTTCCGGCAAGTATAGCCCTTTGCAGGATTTTTTCCTGGGCTTCAAGGACTTCTTCCAGTTTCAGGCGGAATTGTTCATCCTCGTGGCTCATTTCCAGCATCAGGTTGGCAAGCACATCTCCCCGGCGCACACTCTGGTCTGTGGCTTTGTTTTTTTCTGCTTCCAGCAGTGAATACAGTTCCCGGGCTATTCCTGCACTGCGGTTCTCAAGAGATTCCCACTTTTGCATATACATGGGCAGCAGTATCTCTTCAATGACTGCATAGCCTAAATCCAGTTTGCCCGGAAAATAATGGTAAAATGCCCCTTTTGTGATGCGAAGGCGTTTGATTTCTTTATCAGTACGAAGGGAAACAAAACCATGTTCGCAAATGGCTTCATAACATCTTTGCAATATTTTCTGGCGGGTAGTAGCAGTCATCGGAGGCAAATATACCTACTGGTATGTTTTATGTGGAAATCCCTGTGGAAAACTATGCGCTGTCCACATTATCCCCATTTATAAAGGCCCCGCCCTGTGGGCATTGCAGGGGCTTTTCCACGAAATCACAATTTTTACGACACAGGTTTCCACCGGGCTGTGCGCAGCATATGGAAACTCAATAAATCATTGACTATCAGGAGGGTCGTGTAAGTTGCTGTTGCCAGCGCCAGGCATCCTTCATCATGGTATGCAAATCCCTGCGGGCTTTCCAGCCAAGCTGGTTGTCGACTTTCTGTGTATCGGCCCATACCTGCACAATATCGCCGGGGCGTCGGGGCCCTATGGTAAACGGCACTTTTTCACCTGTGGCTTCTTCAAATGCCTGAATGACCTCCAGTACACTGCTGCCCTTACCGGTGCCGATATTGAAAACTTCGAAGGCAGAATCAGACTTTCCCCCGAGCAATCGGTTCAGTGCGGCCACATGCGCTTCCGCCAGGTCCATTACATGGATATAGTCGCGTATACAACTGCCATCGGGGGTGGGGTAATCGTTGCCGTGCACAGTAAGCGGACCACGCCAGCCTGCTACAGATTGTGTAAGGTAAGGTACCAGATTGTTGGGCACACCCAGTGGCAATTCTCCGATTTGTGCACTTTCATGGGCACCAATGGGATTGAAATACCGCAGACATTGGGTGCGTATTGAAGGTATATCGCGCAAAATCTGCTCCCCCATTTGTTTGGTAGCACCATAGGGTGACATGGCAGGTTTGACGGGGGCCGATTCGTCCGGTGGCACATGGTCTGGCTCGCCATACACTGTGCAACTGCTGCTGAATACCAGATTTGAAATGCCGGATTTTTGCATGCCTTCCAGCAATGAGATGAGCCCGCCTACGTTGTTGCGGTAATAGGCAAGTGGCTTTTCCACACTTTCACCTACGGCCTTGAAGGCTGCAAAATGGATTACGGCCTGTATGGTATGGGCAGCGCAAATGCGGTCATACACTTCCGGGTTGTTTACATCACCCTCATAAAAAACGGGTCTGTAGCCGCACAATTGTTCCAGACCATCCAGCACGGAGATTCGACTGTTGCTCAGATTGTCCAGAATGACAGGGGTAAATCCTGCATAGGCAAGGCTAACCACTGTGTGTGAGCCAATAAATCCCAGTCCTCCGGTTACCAGTACCTCTGTCATCAGGCTATGCGGGATACCCGCCCGTTTATCAGTTGATATTTCTGTCCGCTTTCCGGACAACTGCCATATCCTTCTTTGTCAAATGTCAACTTTTGTCCGTATTCACTCATCCATCCGGTTTGCCGTGCCGGATTCCCCACCACAAGGGCGTAGTCAGGTACATTCTTTGTCACCACTGCACCGGCCCCGATAAAGGCAAATTGCCCGATATCATGTCCGCAAACAATAGTGGCATTGGCTCCTATGCTTGCTCCTGTTCCCACATGGGTTCTGGCATATTCACCCCGGCGGTTTACAGCACTCCGCGGATTGATCACATTGGTAAAAACACAGCTGGGACCCAGAAATACATCATCACCGCAGGAGACACCTGTATAAATACTTACGTTGTTCTGCACTTTTACATTGTTCCCCAACACCACTTCCGGACTCACCACCACATTCTGACCTATGTTGCAATTCTGTCCCAAACGGCAATGGGGCATGATATGGCTGAAATGCCAGATTTTGGTGCCGGCGCCAATTTCACAACCTTCATCAATCACTGCGGTTGGATGGGCAAAAAAGGAACTCTGGTCCGTCATGGCCTGCAAAAATAGCGATGACCGGCTTAATTAGTTCCTGATTATACGACTGCGTCCTTTTTCGGTTTGCAGGAAATAGATTCCGGCTGCAAGGCTTTCAAGATTGGCAGAATTACCGGTACCTTCCAGCACTTTGCGGCCCCAGACATCGGAAATGAACCAGGGAATGGTTTCGGCCCCGTTGCAGTTAAAATTTAGCAAACCCTCTGTGGGATTGGGATATACGGCACATTCTCTCTGGAATTGTATCACGCCATTGCTCTGTACTTTATAATTAAAACTGAGTGTATCTGAACAGGAATAACAACCGGTATTTGAGAAGCCGCAAACTTTGTAAATGCCCGATTGTGTGGGCTTAAGCCAGCGGGACGTATCCTGTAAAAGGGTGTCGTTTCTGTACCATTTGCGTGATACCGTGTTGCCCGTAATCTCCTTGAGTGCAGTGTCACCGGATTCCTGCAATGCAATGGTGTAATAGGGATTTCCGGTAACTGTGAGCCACTTATAATCTGTGCAACCCGTTTGTGTATTTTGTACATATCCCCTGTATTTTCCCCATACTGCATAGTTTTGGTTGATTACTGTGAGTGTGTCCCGGGTAAGTGTATCACCAATATGTGTTACCCAATACGCTTTTGTATCCGGGCCGGAATTCACAATCCATGTGAAAAGACTATCTCCTTTGCAATTGAAATTCATCGTGTCTGCAGCCAGGCTGAAAGCCGGTTTTGGGTTCACTTTGACAAACTGGCTTCTGGTGTCTGAGCAACCCCCTGCACCAGATACGGAAAGGGTAAACCGCTGCGATGCTGTGCCACCGTATAATGGTTGTGCCAGAGTGCTGTCATCAAGCTCTGTTCCTGGTGACCAGCGATAAGTAAGTCCACCTCTGTAGGCTGCGCCCAGTTGCACGTTGGCCCCCGAACACATATTTAGTGTATCTTTCAGCTTACCCGGATCGGGGCTGCTTACCGGAATAATCCAGGCTGAATCTGCAGACCGGCAGCCGGTTTCACTGTTATATACCTGCACATTGATTTTTTGAGCCCCGCTTACCTTATGAAGTACACGGGCTTTCCAGGCTGTATCAATCTGGTTTGTCGGTTTCCAGCTATAATGATACGCTGTGTCGGTACTGTGCTGACTGCCCAACTCTATATTGCTGCCCTGGCAGGCAAATACACTGTCTGAACCGTAGACCGATGCCAACGGAAATTCGTGTATGGTAACAGTTTCGGAGGTGCCGGTAAGCGGTGGTTTGGTGCTGCGCCAGCGGTATTTGTATTTTATACCGGGCTTTGTGGTTACCGGTATTGTGCCTTTGATGAGAAAGGGTACCAACGTATCTGAAACTTTTCCCATCAATATCTGGTTTCCAAATTGTCCGTTACTGTTGCTCAGCTCCATCAGAAACTCATTACCGGGTTCAAATGTTCCTATGCACTTTTGCAAAATGTTCTTGTAGCCATATGCACTGTCTCCGGCGCATGCCGCCAGTTCTATACCCGGACCAAATATGTGCAGCTTTGAGATATACACCGTTCCGCAAAGAATACAGGTATATACCCATTCATCTTTGTCCGGATTCACTGTCAGATCACCCGGTTTGGGTTCACTCACCAGCTTTACCGGATTGCCACTGTAAAATCTGTTCAGCTGATAAATGTATTTGTCTCCCTGACTGCTTATGTAGAGATTGCCCTGTCCGTCTTCGGCCAATCCAATCAGACGGTTCAGTCCCAGTGTTTTTACTGTGCTGAGGTTGCCATTGCTCAGATTTACAGCCCTTATATCGCTGTTCGCTGTGTCCTGTACAAAAAGCAGTCTGTTTTTTGCTGTTTGCAGCAACAATGCACTGGGCCTTGCAATGCCTGAAACGAAAATACTGGTGCTGGGGATATAGAAGGGCGCAGCTCCGAAAGTGGTTTTGTAAATCACACCCCGATCCACATCGCTGGTATACAGTATACCGGCAGACGGGTCAAACACACAATCCTGCAGTTTGCGGGCCCCTGAAAAAGTTTCGGTCGTGAGGTAGTCGCCTGTGCTGTCATATACCTGCACCTCATTGCTGTCAAGTACCAGAAATCCGCTGCCAAAAGGGAGCTGGCCAAAAAGGATGTTGTTTGGTGCAGTTAATCCGCTGATAAATACGGATTTGTTACCAGCCCTGTCTGTTTCCACCACGGTTTTCCCACCGTAGTTGGTTACATAATATTTATCGGTATAGGGGTTATAACAGGAAGCGTTTGGCCCGTGGTACTGAGCCTGGAGTCTTGCTGCAATAAACAGAACCCATAAAATGATTGACAGTTTCTTCATGGACGAAGCACAAATGTAAGACATCGCGATTCATGATTGCGTTGCCTGACGACGCTACCGTGGGTTTGCCATTTACAGATCAGCCCTGATGTGTCCAGTTGGCTTTGTCCATCTGGCTCATTTGCCAGGGAGCCCCATTGTTTTCCAGATTGGTAAACATGCCGTTGAGTTCTGCCGGAGCCGCACTTTTCTCCATTACCTGATATTGACGCATCTGTACAATAATATCCACCGGGTTGATATTTACCGGACATGCTTCAGCACAGGCATTGCAGGTGGTGCAGGCCCACAATTCTTCAGCTGTTATGTAGCTGTGCAGGTCTTTTTCATCCGTTATGCCGGCATCGAGATTCTTTCCTGTTTCCTCCAGCCTGTCCCGGGTTGCCATCATCACTTTACGGGGGCTCAGTTTTTTACCGGTAATGTTAGCCGGACAAACACTGGTGCATCTTCCGCACTCTGTGCAGGTATAGGCGTCCATCAGATTCTTCCAGGTCAGGTCTTTTACATCTCTGGTGCCAAATCCTTCCGGGGGTTCATAACCTTCCGGAGGTGTGGCAGAGGGGTCCATCATCAGTTTTACCTCGGTGGTCACACTTTCCATGTTGGCAAATGAACCCTTGGGTTTCAGAGGGCTGTAATACACATTGGGAAAACTCATGATGATATGCCAGTGCTTGCTGAATGGCAGGTAATTCAAAAAGACCAGAATGCCGGCATAGTGAAACCACCACATCGTGCGTTCCCATGCAACAAGGGTTGTATCCGTGAATGATTCGAAAAAAGGCACCAGAAACTGGCTTACAGGAAATGCGCCTGCCTGCGCATAGTGTGCATGGCCTCTGCTTTGCAGTATCTGGTCCATGGCATTCATTTTTAACAGGGCTCCCATCAGCACAATTTCAGTAATCAGAATGATGGTTGCGTCCCGTTGCGGCCAGCCGGCAAGGTCCGGATTGCTCAGCCGCTTCAGTTTGAGTCCGTGCCGGCGGAAGAGGAAAATAATACAACCCACTAACACACCCAGGGCAAGGATTTCAAAAAAACCGATGGCATAATCATACAACGGACCCATAAAGGCGAATATCCGGTGGGTACCGGCCACACCATCGATAAGGATTTCCAGTACTTCAATATTGATGAGCACAAAACCAGCATAGACCAGTATGTGCAGAATGCCCGCCACCGGCCGCACCACCATTTTGCTCTGTCCTATGGCCACCAGTGCCATTTGTTTCCATCGTGCTCCGGGGTTGTCACTCAAATCGATATCTCTGCCCAGCAGAATGTTGCGTCGGATGGTACGCACCCTTTTGGCAAAGAGCCAGCCGGCTGCGAGCAGCATAGCGGTAAACAAAATTTGTGAAAGCAGGGCCATGGGGCGAATTTAAGGGAAACCGCACATTTCTCCCGCTATCGGCTATTGTGGTCTGCTGTATGCCGGGTTTACAAGCAAATTGCTGTCTGTAAGCGAAACGAGAAATGCCTTGAGACAAAATTTCTCGTAGGATGACAGTTTTAAACCCAATTGCTTATTGTTTTTAGTCATGATCGGATCCAAGGTTGCGCTGCTTCTCACTCCACTGTTGTAGTGCTCAATCACTTCATCAAGGGTAGCAAAACGCCCGTCGTGCATATATGGGGCTGTAAGGGCTGCATTGCGCAGGGAAGGCGTGCTGTACAATCCGATATCCTTGGCCATAAATGTCACCTGTGCCCTGCCGCTATTGGAAAGGGTAAATACAGAATCCAGTCCTATGTTGTGATACGAATTATCCGTGGTCAGGCTTCCTGCATGACAATGAAAGCAATCCCCTTTCTCACTGCTGAATATCTCATAGCCGTATTTTTCTTCGTTTGTCAATGCTCCCTTTCCTGCCACAAATTTGTCAAACTTTGAATTGGCACTCACAATACTGCGCAGAAACTGCGCTATAGCAAAGGCAGTTTTTTCTTCAAAAACACCTGGCGTAAAAACATCGGTTCCAGAAAAGACCTGTTTATACAAAGTCTGGTAGGACTTGTCAGCGGCAATGGTGGAAATAACCTGATGAATATCCGAGTTGAAAAAATCCGGACCAAAATCCCCAATAGCAACATGATCCAGGTCTTTATGATACCCGTTCCAATTGTAATCCGGGTTCCAGGCCAGGTTTACCAACGATGGAATGTTATTGTACTTAGCAGGATCCAAACCCAAGGAAACATTGCTGATCATGAATGCCTTTTCTTGCAAATGACACGAATTGCAACTTCGGCCATTGCCGGATAAGCGATATTCGTAAAACAACCGCCGGCCCAGTTCCACACCTTCAGTTGTCATGGGATTTTCCGGGTTCAGAAAGGGTGAAGGAAAATTGCGTGGAACGGCAATTTGGTATGGGTGGGTTCCCTCATTCTTTTCCTTTTTGTTACAATGCCAGAATAGAAAAACAGAAGCCGTAACCAACAGCAGAAATGGTTTTTTATTCATTAAATATATCCTGCCCATTATTTTTCAGTTTAAACATGGCGGCATCGCTTCCCATGCTGTAGTTGGCATCTGTGTTAAAATCATATAGTGAAGGATTTCTGAACCATTCCGCCAGGTTCATTCGCAATGCCAACGTGTTGTTACTTGTTGCTGAAACTGAAAAAGTACGAAGCAGTTTTATTGAAACCAGATGTTTATTTTTACCCAAATGCATGGCAAAACCATGGGTACCGGATTTGTCTTTGAAGTTGCCTTCCAATTTCATAAAATGGTACCCGCCTCCCATGCCATCAGGCCAGGCCATATTTGTATTTTCCACAGTAACTGGTAAAGCCCCGGTTTTATTTTGTAAACTGTCCAAACCGACGTAGAAATCTATTCCGGTATAATTACCCGGAGGCAAGGCAGGCATAGAACAGGATTTAGTTGTACTGGTGTGTAAATCAAAATACAATGGGCTATTGTATTTCACATTTCGACCATCCTGATGGTGCAATTGAAAACCCGATAAATAAAATTGGAGTCGTGTCACAGAATAAGTATATCCTGCCGGATGATTCAATCCTAAACTGTCAAAAACAAACCGGTCTGAATCATTGGATGCACTTACATGCAATACCAGATTACCTGTTTGTTCAGATGGTTTAGCTTCCTTTTTACAGGCAGCAGCAAGCAATAAAAACATACCTGCAATGCCAAGTCCTGCTTTCATATATCACGAAGTTAATTCAGGATTTGCCCCAGAATTGTGACCCTGGTCACTTTATTACGGGCACTGGTTCAGGAAATTCTTTTTCTGGTATCACTTCACACGACAAAGTCAATACCTGAGTGCCACCATCACCCAATTGCACATGCAGACTTTTTTGTGAATAACCGGGCCGGCCGCTGGTACTGTAAATGGCTTTCACCTCTGCGGTTTTGCCCGGTTGAATGGGTTCACGACTCCACTGTGGGGTTACACAACCACAACTGCTTTGTACCTGTTTAATAATTAGCGTTGTGTCTGAGCAATTGTAAAGCGTATATCTAAAAGTAACTGGAGGACCTTCAGGCACTTTTCCTGCATTTATATACACCCGGTCCCAGCGGTAACAAGCTTTTTCAGCTGCTGATACCTTATGGTTGATGGGTACAGTGTCCACTATAGCATCAAAGGATACCTTTACCCGCTTTTTTACTTTACCATTGGTATAGTTTATATAATATCCCCGTTTCACCTCCCCTGCATTGCCGCTGCTTTGGTATTTCACGGGCAGGAACAACTTCTCCCCGGGTGCAATTGTATAGTTTGATTTTTCAAAGGCTGTACAGCCACAAATGTGTTCCGGCTTAATTTTGTATATAACGGTATCACGGTTGCTCAGGTAGACTCCCACTTGCGGTTCACTGCCCTGTGGCACATATCCCAAATGCAGGATGGTATCGGAAAACAGGAGTTGTGCTTTTATCTGCCCGTAAGGAAGGCCTGAAAAAAGAAGCAAAAGAAACAGGGAAGATGGACGTTTCATGGACTTTTTCATGCAATTCGTATGCCAGCCCACCTTCGGCTCAGATCAATTTGCCCAGCTTCTGCGCGGTGTCCAGAAATCCGGCCCAGAGGTTGTTTAAGATTTCTGCTGCAGGTTTCACTTCATGAATCATGGCACTCACCTGCCCGATTTCCAATTCTCCTTCCACCAAATCGCCCTCAAACATGCCTTTTTTGGCCCGGCCATGTCCCAGCAAGGTTTTCAACTCCTCGGTATCTGCGTCTCTGGAATAGGCTTCCTGTATCTTTTTATAAAATGCATTTTTTATCAGCCTCACCGGCACCAATTCTTTCAGTGTAAGCTCGGTACCGCCATCTCCGGTTTCTGTAATGGCCTTTTTAAAATGGGCATGTGCACTGCTTTCTTCCGATGCGGCAAACAAACTGCCCACCTGCACAGCCTCGGCACCCAGACAGAACGCCGCGGCCATGGCTGAGCCACTGCCTATACCACCCGCCGCGATCAAAGGCAGATTGCACACTTCCCGCACCATGGGTATCAGACACATCGTAGTGGTTTCTTCCCTTCCGTTGTGCCCACCGGCTTCAAAACCCTCAGCCACTATGGCATCCACACCCACATCCTGGCATTTTTTGGCAAATTTGGTGTTGGCTACTACATGCACTACCGTTATGCCTCGTTCTTTGAGCCATTGGGTCCATGTTGCCGGGTTACCAGCACTGGTGAACACAATTTTTACACCTTCATCCACAATGATGTCCATGATTTTCTCAATCTCCGGATACAACAGTGGCACATTTACTCCAAATGGTTTTGTGGTAGCTCCCTTGCAACGCTGTATATGGTGCCGCAGGTTCTCAGGGTGCATGCTGCCACTGCCTATCAAACCCAGTCCACCGGCATTGCTCACAGCACTTGCCAGTTCCCAGCCACTGCACCAGATCATGCCGGCTTGTATGATAGGATATTCAATTTTGAAAAGTTCGGTGATACGGTTTTTCATTCACTGCAAATCTACAGCGATAGATTTCTGCATTTTTGCACCATGGCTCTGGCCCCATTCAAAAACCTGAGTTTTGTCTGCAATAACCGTGAACTGGAGTTGTGTACCCTGCATTCACTGCATGCAAATGGATTACATCGGTTCATTCAATCCAATTTCAACAGATTCATCGGACCATTTCCTGTTACCGCCACCAGCCTGAATATAAGCTTGGCAGAAGCCCGGGGCTGGGTTGCAGAAAAGAGATCTCAGAACCGGGAAAACAAAGCCCTGCAACTGGTATGTTCCATCCCTTCGGGAGAGGTGGTAGCAATGGTTTCGGCTTTTAATTTCGATTGGCGCACACCACGCTGCGAAGTCAGCTATATGGTAGACAAAGAATGGGAAGGTACCGGACTGGCATCATTTTGTCTGAAACAACTCATTGAACATCTTCAATCTCAATGCGGAGTAATAAAAATTCTTTGCCGTGTAGACCCGGAAAATCACCGCAGTCTGCGCCTGGCTGAAAGTTTGGGTTTTCAACGTGAAGGCCTGCACCGTTGCGATTTCCGCAATGGCCATGGTCGTTTGCTGGATGTGGTTTACTATGGCCTGGTGAAGGAATAATGAGGCTATTGGTATTTTTTGTCAATCACTGCTTTATCCTGTTTGCCACCCTCCAGCTCTTCCTTCGCTTTGTCCACACCTTTGCCTGCTAAATCTCCCAGGGCCGATAATACCTTGGTATCCAAAGCCATCAGATTATGAACAAACTTATCCCAGGCTGCTTCCTGACCATAATCTTTCAGGCATTTTATAGCCTCCGGCTTTACCACTTCCAACGATTTGTGCAATGCATATGCCATCTGTGCCCGGTTTCCCTCCAGTTCCGAAAGCTCTTTTTCGGTAAAACGGTGTTTTAAATCATAAACTGCCCTTTCCACAATACAATCGCAAATGGCGATATCATCTGTCTTGGGCCCTGTGGTACAGTATTTCTCCTTCAGGAATTGCGGACTGGCTACATTTTCCTTAAATGGCCATATTTTGAAATAGTACAACCCATATACAACGGCGAGTATCAGTACCGCATTCCAAAACAATTTCCGGACGAGTGATAACATGGGACAAATTTACCACCCGGGCCTCCCATCCTGAAATTTTAGATGGCCTATTTCAGTGTTTTATGGAAAACCTTGTTACTTTGCGCCTCCTCTGAGGAAAAATTATGGCAGATACCCAATGGCTGGATTTTGAAAAAGACATCGTAGAATTGCATGAACAGTTGGCTAAAGCGCGTGAAACCCACGAGAAAGGCAAACTGGATATGACTGACATGATTCAGGGTCTCGAAGAGAAAATCGAAGAGGCAAAAAAACATGTCTACAACAATCTCACAGGTTGGCAAAAAGTGCAGATCAGCCGCCACCCTGACCGGCCCTATACCCTGGATTACATCGAAAATATAGCCACAGATTTTATTGAACTTCATGGTGACAGACATGTAAAGGATGACAAGGCGATTGTGGGCGGGTTTGCCAGCATAGACGGTGAAACATTTATGATTATCGGGCAGCAGAAAGGCCGCAATACCAAGCAACGACAGATGCGCAACTTCGGCATGCCAAACCCCGAGGGCTATCGCAAAGCCCTGCGCCTGATGAAACTGGCCGAAAAGTTTAAAAAACCCATAATTACCTTTATAGATACGCCGGGCGCCAGTCCGGGTCTTGAGGCAGAAGAACGCGGCCAGGGAGAAGCCATTGCCCGCAATTTGTTCGAAATGGCCACTTTGGAAGTACCCGTCATTTGCATTGTCATCGGCGAAGGTGCCAGCGGCGGCGCACTGGGTATTGGTATTGGAGATCGTGTGCTCATGATGCAGTACACCTGGTATTCTGTTATCTCTCCTGAAAGCTGCTCTTCCATTTTATGGCGTACCTGGGACAAAAAGGAACTGGCGGCTGAAGCCCTCAAACTTTCTGCCACGGATATGCTGGGCAATGGGCTTATTGATGGCATTATCGAAGAACCACTCGGTGGGGCCCACCATGATACTGCAACGGCATTCAAGGCTGTAAAAGCTGCCATCAAAAAGGAGTATAAGGCATTAAAAACTTTGTCGCCCGATGAACTGGTGAATAAACGGATTGCCAAATTCAGCAATATGGGGGTATACGAAGTGCTGGAGTCCTGAACATGTGACCCAATGAGGTAAAAATTGCGGTTGTTTTCTTACGTTCAGTCAGTATATTTGCACAATATTGAGTAGAAAAACTACTCAATAAGCCGGATGATTGAAACCCTGATTTCTTCAAAAACCCGAGTCAAGCTTCTGCTTAAGTTCTTCCTGAACTCGCAGGCTACAGCCTATCTGCGAAATCTGGAAGAGGAGTTTGGGGAAAGCACCAATGCCATACGACTGGAGTTGAATAAGTTTGAGGAAGCCAAAATGCTTACCTCAGAGCCTGTCGGCAAAAAGAAGGTTTTCAGGGTAAATACTCAGCACCCACTCTTCAAAGACCTGCACAACATCATTCTCAAGTATGTGGGTCTGGATAAAATCGTAGAACATGTCATCCGTCGTTTGGGAAGCCTGGAGGAGGTTTACCTTACCGGCAATTTTGCCCGTGGACTGGATGGAGAAATTATAGACCTGGTATTTGTTGGAAATATCGACAAGAACTACCTGGGTCAACTGGTAGATAAAGCAGAAGGAATGATTCACCGGCGCATTCGCTATATAGCCTATACGCCACAGGAATTTTCCTTGCAAAAGATAACCGATAACGGCACCAATCCGCTGCTTCTGTGGAGCAGCCTGAAACCCTGACCAGATATGGGTTTGGTGTCTGCCCGTAGGTTCCGGAAATGGGACTGAAGGGGCGGAGCTCTACCCGGCATGCAAGAGGAAAAATCACCCTGGAAAGTCATTTACACTGCCAGCAGGCAGGAGAAAAAGGTGGTTGCCCTGCTGCAAAAAATGAACATTCCCTGCTACCTGCCGTTGATTAAACAACTCCGCTTCTGGTCAGACCGGAAAAAATGGGTCGAAGCACCGCTTTTTCATGGTTATGTTTTCGTAAAGCCAGAACCCAAAGACCGCGACACGGTTACCAGCTTGCCCGGTGTGGTTAAGTTTATCCGCCACAATGGGTCTGATGCTCTGGTCCCTGAAAAGGATATCGCACTTATCCAAAACCTGATTCTTAAAGGGTATAACATTGAGGAATCCGGTAACCTGTCAGATTTTAAAAAAGGCGATACCGTGCAAATATTACAGGGTCCACTCAAAGGCATTACAGCAGAAGTGCTGCAATCCGGAACCGAAAAATTCATCCTGCTCAGTTTTGATACCATTTCACAAACCGTTAAGGTTTTCCTTCCACAAGCCATTTTAAAGAAAATTGAGAAAACAGTCTGACACATATACCATTACCCCTTCGCGTCGCCTTTTGGATATCAGGCTGTCCGAAATATGGCAATACCGCGATTTGTTGTGGATGCTTGTGCGCCGCGATGTGGTTACTGTCTATAAACAAACCCTTCTGGGACCGCTTTGGCTATTTATACAACCATTGCTCACGTCGGGTACACAATTTATTATTTTCAATCAGGTGGCTGGTTTGCAAACCGATGGGTTACCAGCATTTTTATTCTATCTCACAGGCAATGTCTTCTGGAGCTATTTTGCCACTTGCACCATCAATACGTCGAATATATTTGTGGGCAACAAAGACCTGTTCGGCAAGGTATATTTCCCGCGCACCGTGGTGCCCCTGAGTCTTGCCGTGAGCACCCTCGTAAAACTGGGACTTCAGTTGCTCCTCTTCGCGTTCTTCTGGGTGTGGTATTGGTACCACGGCAGTATTCATCCTACGCCTGCAGCGCTGCTCTTGCCGGTACACGTATTGATGATGGCTTTGCTGGGTTTGGGCATTGGCATGATAGCCTCCTCTCTCAGCACCCGTTACCGCGATGTAAGTTTCCTTATTGGTTTTGCTGTTCAGCTACTCATGTTTCTCACACCGGTTATTTATCCCCTCAGCCTGGCAAAAGGCTTACTTCGCAAATGCATTGAGGCAAATCCAATGACCGGAATCATCGAAAGCATTCGTCACGGTTTCCTGGGCTCAGGCGCAGCAGACACACATATGCTTATATACAGCTATAGTTTCTGCGTGGCTCTGTTTATGCTCGCATTACTCATTTTTAACCGCACCGAAAAAGCATTTATAGATACCGTTTGATGGCAATAAACGCACTGGAAATAAAAAATGTTTCGAAAATGTACCGCCTGGGCGAGTACAATTTGCGCACCCTCATCAGAGATGCAGGCAGGCGCATTTCCGGTCGTGGTCCTGCACGGGTGGCTGAAAATGACCGTACGGTATCCGGAATGGAAGAATATGTATGGGCCCTGAAGGACATTGACTTTAATGTGCCACAGGGTCAGGTTCTGGGTATCATTGGGAAAAATGGTGCAGGCAAAAGCACCCTGTTAAAACTGCTCAGCCGCATCACTTCCCCCACCACGGGCAGCATTCAGGTCACAGGCCGAATGGCCAGTTTGCTTGAAGTAGGAACCGGATTTCACCCCGATCTTACTGGCCGTGAAAACATATTTCTGAATGGCGCCATCCTGGGTATGAACCGTCATGAAATCAGACAGAGATTCGACGATATTGTGGAATTCAGCGGGGTCGCCAAATACATCGATACTCCTGTAAAGCGATATTCTTCAGGAATGACGGTGCGTCTGGGATTTGCCGTTGCCGCCCATCTTGAACCTGACATTCTTGTTGTAGACGAAGTGTTGGCAGTAGGAGATATTGAATTCCAGGAAAAATGCGTGGGAAAAATGCGCGACGTTTCCGGACAGGGTCGCACTGTACTGTTCGTGAGCCACAATATGGGAACCGTCCGCAGTCTTTGTCAGCGCGGAGTTCTGCTCTCACGCGGCGGACTCGTTTGCGATGCCGGTATTGACGAGGCCATCGAAAAATACCTGCAAACCACCAAGCGTGTTTCAGGCGATGGGATTGTTCCCACCGATATGGGTTCCGGCACCCGCGAAGTTGTTTTTCACAAACTTATCCTGGCTGCACGAAATGGGGAACACACAGATACATTTAAATTTCACAGCCCGGTATGCCTGATGGTCTCCATGACCGCTACCCGGGATATTACAAATGCTTTATTGGGTATTCAGGTAAAAAGTGCAACCAATGAAATCGTTCAGGATATTGTTAACCGGTACGATGGATTTGGTTTGTCATTGAAAGAGGGTGAAAACAATCTGCAATTGCAAATTGAAAACAGACTGCTTCCAGGCAAATACTATATAGACATAACGGTTGCCGGTGCTAATGGAGTTCCTTTACATAGTCTGGAAAGTGCACTCGAATTCACAGTCATTGCTGCTGGTGAAACCGATGACGATTCATATCCTTTTGGCTGGACAAACGGCCACGTGCAGGGAAAAGCAATCTGGACATTCAATTGATATGATACCCTTATTCATCCCTGATATTCAGGAGCAGGACATTTTGGCCGCCACCGCAGTAATGCGTTCAGGTATGCTGGTGCAGGGCCCGAACGTGGCTGAACTGGAAGCCGCATTTTGCAAATTGACCGGGGCCAGGCATGCAGTGGCCGTTTCCAATGGCACAGCTACCCTGCACCTTATCCTGCATGCATTGGGCATTGGTCCGGGCGATGAAGTGATTATTCCTGCTTTTAGTTATGTGGCCACTGCCAATGTGGTGGAACTGGTGGGCGCCAAACCCGTTTTTGTGGATGTGCAACCCGATACATGGAACATTGATCCCGCAGGAATAGAAGCAGTCATTCATTCCAATACAAAAGCAATCATTCCGGTCCATGAATTTGGGTTATCTGCAGATTTGGATCCCATCCGGATGATTTGCAACAAACACAATCTGTTTTGTATTGAAGATGCAGCATGCGCAGCCGGCGCAACATACAACAGAGTACCGCTTGGCAAAGACAGCTACGCCGCTTCATTTTCGCTGCACCCGCGCAAGGCAATTACAAGCGGAGAAGGGGGTATGATTCTTACTTCAGACGCTGAACTGGCAGCCAGATTGCGTATATTTCGAAATCATGGTATTGAAATGCAAAATGGCAAAATGGAATTCGTGGAAGCGGGTTTCAATTACCGGATGACGGATTTTCAGGCCGCACTCGTCCTTAGCCAAACCCATCGTTTATTCGATCAGATTCAGCAAAAATCCAAATTGGCTGAAGTGTATGCACAATGCCTCAATCAGGAATATTTTCAACTGCCATCCACGCCTGCTTTCACCAGTCATACCTGGCAAACTTTTCATATTATCCCCAGGCAAAAAGTGAATAGGGATATGCTGTTTTCCGAAGCAAAAAATGCAAATATCGGACTCAGTTATGGTGCACAATGCATTCCCGATGTTCAATATTATAAGCAGAAATACAAGCTGCCTGTTCAGGATTTGTATCCCAATGCTTTCAATGCTTTTCATCAGGGTATTGCATTGCCAATGTATGCATCATTAACTGTTTCTCAGGCAGAATTTGTAGCCAATACTCTGAATACAATCATTCAAAAAATATATGCAAAATAAAAATATATTCATCACCGGGGGAGCCGGCTTTATTGCCAACACCCTCATCCAGCGCCTCATTGCCGACAATCGCATTACGGTATATGACAATTTTCACAGAGATACACTTACTGGCAGTGGCTTTATCAATCACCCCAATCTCACAGTCATCAAAGGAGATGTTCTGGATTACCCCTTGCTGGAAACCAGCATGAAAGGTGCAGATATTGTAGTTCATGCAGCAGCTATCGCCGGCATTGATACAGTCGTGAAAAACCCTGTAAATACCATGCGCGTGAATATGATTGGCACAGCAAATGCTCTAGAGGCTGCACGTGTCAATGGCATCAGCGACCGCTTTGTGGATTTCAGTACCTCCGAGGTATTCGGTCCTATGGCCTTTAAAGTAACAGAAGATGAGCAAACTGTTTCGGGCAGTGCAGGCGAAGGCCGCTGGACCTATGCAGTGAGCAAGTTGGCCGGTGAGCATCTGGCACATGCCTATTTCAAACAATATGGTTTGCCAGTTGTGACTGTGCGCCCCTTTAACGTGTATGGTCCGGGACAGACTGGCGAAGGCGCTATACAACTTTTTATCAGTCGTGCTTTAAGAAATGAGGAGATAAAAATATATGGCGATGGAGCTCAGATTCGGGCCTGGTGTTTTGTAGATGATTTTGTGGAATGTCTTTTCCAGTGCATAGAAAATCCAAAGGCTATCGGACATAGCTTTAACATTGGCAATGCAAGGGCAGTCATTACCATTTTGGGACTTGCACAGGCTGTTTGCAGGGTTCTGGGTTCAAGTTCTCCCATCAATTATTACCCCGCACTTTCTGCTGATATTGCCATTCGCATTCCCAGCGTGGATAAGACGGATGAAATACTCGGATTTAAAGCCAAAGTGGATCTTGAAGAAGGCATTCTGCGCACTGCAGAATGGATGAAATCGCAAATGACCGCACAATCCTGAACAGATTCAGTATGATAGACGCTGCAGCACTAACCGAGGAAATGAACATCCGGGGCGTTGCCTCTCTCGGGAAAATCCTGTCCGATGAAGACATAGCCTGGTTTTTACAAGACCTGCGCAGGAAAAAGGAGGAAGACATTGCAGAATTTGGAATTGAAACCTTAAAAGCCAATTTCTCCATCGAAACGGTAAATGACCTGGGCCGCTTTGCCGGTAAATACTATGACCTGATCGGAGGGGACCAACTGAATACGATCGTTAACACCCTGCTCAATGACAAGGCCGTTATCCATTCATACAATGCCATCATTCTCGATGGAAAAGAGAAAAGTGAAATGGTGGGTCATGGATTTCACCGCGACATGCCTTGGTTCCCGAATTGTCGTACCAGTATCATTGTCATGATTCCACTGGTAGACTACGGCCCTGACAACGGCTCTACCCAGTTTGTCCCCGGCACCCATGCATTCAGGGATATGCCCAGTCTGGATTTTCTGATGAAACACCGGCAAAGTGCTGTGGGTAAAGCCGGTGAGGCTTTTGTCGTTGACAGTTGCACTTGGCACCGTGCTGGCGACAATGTCAGTGGCCTGCCGCGCCCTATGATAGTCATCAAATACACCCTGGCGCCGTTTAAACAACAGGTTGAATTTTATCTCAGCAATAAGGAGCTGGAATCGGCCGCACCCATTGTAAAACAAAGATTGGGTTGGAATGTACGTGTGCCACATGATTATCTCGAAAACCGCGACTGGAACCAGGAAACCCGCAAGTTCAAAAGCGGCCAGTACGACATGAGCAATACGTATTTTAAGTAATCAGCTATGATACCCCACTCTCAACCCTGGATTACTGAATCTGAACTCGATGCGGTGGCAGAAGTCACCCGTTCGGCTATGTTATCATCAGGTGCGAGAGGCACTGCCCTGGAGCAGTCTCTTTCCGATCTTCTCCATAAGGATACAACCATCCTCACCGGTTCAGGCTCACAGGCGCTTTTTCTGATTCTTAAAACACTAGAAATCGGACCCGGCTCCGAAGTCATTCTTCCCACATATGTGTGCGATAAAGTCTATCATACAGTGCGTATGTCAGGTGCCATCCCGGTGCTTTGCGATATCGGCCCCCATTGGGTAATGACCCCCGAAACGGTGGCCCCGTTAATTACCAATCATACAAAGGCCATCATTCTTGTTCATACCTTTGGTATAAAAGCACAAACCGAAGCTTTCATTCAGTTGGGCGTACCCGTCATTGAGGATATTTGTCAAAGCCTCGGCGGTTGGAGTCCTGCCAACTTCTCGGGCCAGGCCACCCAGTGGGCTTTCGGTTCCTTTCATGGCACCAAATGTATCTCGGGCGGCGAAGGTGGATTCGCCTCATTCGCTTTCCATGCGCAGGGTTCCCGGGCACGCAATTTATTGCCTCAACTGCCGCTTGTAGGTCGTATGAGTGATGTCCAATCCGCACTGGTCCTTGCACAACTCAAGCGGTATTCCGATTTTCTGAACCAACGGCGAAAAATCAGTTCACGTTACCTCCGTGATTTGCCGTCAGCCTGGCTTAGCCCTGCTCAGAACATAGCCGGTGCTTCCATGTTCTTTCGGTTTCCTGTGCATATTCATTCCTCGTTTACCCATATACAGCAGCAATACGCCATTCAGGGTATCGCTGTCCGCAGGGGTGTGGATGCTTTGATTCATCATGAACTTGGCATTTCAGACTCCCTTTTCCCCAATGCTGCATATGCGCTTGAGAATACGGTATCTCTTCCCATTCTCCCCCAACTGTCCGACGAACAGGTGCAACACATCATTGATATTTCTCATCAGATTTATTCCGGATTGTGATACAGAAAACTGCTGCAATCACCTTCGATCTGGATTTGGCCGATTATGTATCCGGCGGGCAGGTGGATGAATTTAATCTCGCCTTTCCGGTTTTTCAGGATGTTTGTGCGCGCATCCCCGGGTTAAAAACCACCTGGTTTATCCGCATCGACAAACAACTCAGCTCATTGCATGGCTCAGCAGATTATATTTTTCAGGCACACCCCGAAAAAATAGCATGGTTAAGAAACAATGGACACCAGATAGAATGGCATTTCCATTCCTATTCCCTTGTCAATGGAAAATGGAAACAGAATACCAACGAAATTGAAGTGTCAGAAGAATTGAAAGCATGCTTTCCCCTGGCACAAAAGCATGGACTGAACATGCTGCGCATGGGATGGGCTTACCATACCAATCACACCATGCATACCATAGACCAGCTCGGCATTGCCGTGGATTGTTCTGCCATGCCCAGACCTCTGTACGCATGGGAGATGAGTGTGAGAGACTGGCAACGTTGCACCACAACTCCCTACCACCCCTCTGTGGACGATTACCAGATACCCGGTGCACCGTCATTAAGGGTCCTCGAATACCCAATGACTACCCTGCCCATTGCTTCGCCCTACGATACCGAATCCGGAGTCATCAGATACCTTAACCCATGCTACCATTCTGAGATTTTTAACAAGGCATTGGCAGACATTACCGCAAATCATATCAATCTCATTGCCCATCCATATGAGTTTCTCCCCAACCCGCGGCAACATGGAATGCTCGCGTTCAGCAAAGAAACCATGTGTCTGAACCTTCAGCATTTGTCAGATCAGAACTTTCAGTTTGTAACCCTATCCGGACAATTGCAGCAAACAGCATATTCCTTAAACCCATGAATTACACAGACCTAATCATTCAAAAAATACGGCAAAACCGCATCAGTTCTACTGAAGTGGCAGACTGCATGGACAAAACCGGAAACCTGGACTATGGGCTCTACGCCCTCAATTCACGGCATTTCAAAGTCGGAAAAGTGAAATGGACTTATGCCCTCAATGAGAGCAACTGGGAGCATCACCGGCAGGTGGCTGATATCGATCCGGGCTATGTCATCATCACAGAGCCTTTCAACTGTGGTGAACGTGCCATATTCGGAGATTTGGTTACCAAATACCTCATGCTTTACAGGCAATCCGAGGCTCTGGTGGTGCTTGGTAAATTGCGGGATATCCCCCATCTGATCAAAGAAAATTATCCCATCTGGTTAAAAGGAGTTACGCCCATTGGGTGTTTCAACCGTCCTTCGGAAATCGACCTTGATCCGGAAACCATTGCCGAAAGAAGGGCCAGATACGACGATACCATTGCAGTATGTGACGACAGCGGGGTCATTATTATCCCCAAAGAACTGCATACCGAAGAATTTTTAAAAAAACTGGATTGGATCGAAGAGCAGGAAGACATTTGGTTTGATTGTATTGACCGTCGCAAATGGAGCACCTATGAAACCGTTTGTATGAAAAAATACCTGAACGAACCGGAGAGCAACAAATTCCGTCCGGAAGAAAACCCCCTCGTTTAACGGATATGAAAAAAATAGCCATCCTCGGCGCCGGTATTTACAACATGCGCATCTTCGATTTATTGAAGGATGCAGGGTATTATACCATAGCCATAGATGGCAATCCTCAGGCGCCGGCTGCTGCCAGGGCAAATGAATTCGTACATCTCAATTTTTCCGACAAGGAAACGTTATTGAATTATGTAAAAAATAACCCGGTAGATGCGATCCTTCCCGTCAATGATTGGGGAACACGGCCCGCAGCTTATGTGTCAACCATTTTGGGTTTAAAGGGGATTTCAGAGGAGGCCGCACTTGCAGCAACAGACAAGGGCATTATGCGCGACACCTGGCAGAAAAACAGTTTGCCAAATCCTCCGTATTTTATTTTCAGCACATTACAGGAATTAAGAGAAAAAATCAGATCCGTAGGTTTTCCTTGTGTAGTAAAACCCACGGACAGCGGGGGTTCCGGCCGCGGTATTTCTGTACTGCAAAATGAAAAAGATATCGAATGGGCATTCAATTTCGCCATTCCTTTTGTACGAAACAACAGGCTCATTTGCGAAGGATTTGTTGAAGGAACTGAACTCACCATTGAGTCCATAAGCGTTCACGGACAAGTGCACATTCTGGCTATATCTGACAAGGTAAAACCGGATTTACGCACGCGTGTGGCAACCTCTCTCAATTACCCTGCAAACCTTACCACTGAACAATTGAATTTGGTCAAAGACACTGTAAAAAGAGCAGTAAAATCCCTGGGAATTCACACAGGTATGGCGCATACTGAGGCCATAATAAACGGTGACAAAATCACGCTGGTTGAAACAGGTGCGCGCGGTGGAGGCGGACATATTTTCCATACCATCATAGAAGCAGTTAGCGGTGTGAATGCACCGGTGGCTATGGCCAACCTCCTCACCGGAGAAATCCCTGATTTGAACCACATTCAACAAAGAGGGTCTGTATACCGCTTCTTCAACCCTCCCTATGGAATTCTTAAGTCCGTAAAGGGAATGGATGAAATAAAAAATTGGCCGGGAATTCTGGATATTGGAATGATTAAACAACCCGGTGATGTAGTAGGCGATTTAAAAAATTCACTGGAAAGAGCAGGACATGTCATTACTTCTGGCCTCAACCGTGACGAGGCAGTCAATCTGGCCGACCGCGTGGAAGAAACCCTGATATGGGAGTTGGAACCAGTGCCGGTTTCTGTTCCTGAATAAATGAAATTACATTGAAGATTGCCTGCATTTGCAATTTAAATCACGCGCAGTTTATTCTGGCAAGATATCTCCGCGATGCAGGCCATGATGTTACATTGTTTTTGATTGAAGAATTAACGGCTTTTGCCCCGGAAAAAGATACAATCGGAGATATTAAAGACATCGCAATCCGTCAGCTTCCATGGAAACATCAGGAACTGAACAATATAAGCAAACAGGAAATCCGCGATCATTTATCCGGTTTCGACAGATATTGCTGCAGCGAATTCGGACCCGCTTTTCTGTTTAAAGCGGGAATAACTGCAGACCTGTTTATTCCTATTGGTACTGACCTGGCAGAGTATCCTTTTTGGAAACCTTCTAAGCGCTGGCCTGAGAATTGGGAAATCGACCGCATGCAATTTGTGCTTTTTCAAAAAGCAGGAATCCGGCATTCACGGGCGCTGTTCATGAATAAGAATGGCGATATGATTTTGGAATCGGCTTTGAATAAAATTCAATTTGGTGGTATCAGATTTCCGGTGAGCATTCCCTATTTATATATGCCGGATTATTTAAAGGCTGAATTGAATGCTGAATTAACGGAAATTGTGCGCAAATTGCGTTCTCAGTTTTCGTTCATCGCCGTTGCGCACAGCCGTTGTGAGTTTTTAAATCCTGAATCCATACACTATAAAGGTACGGATATTTTACTGCGTGGATTTGCAAACTGGATACAGAAAAACGACGTTTCTGCCTGCCTCATTCTTGCTGAATACGGCACCGATGTTACAGCAGCAAAAGAATTGATAAATGATTTGGGCATAGAAAGGAACATATGCTGGATCCCACCCACCCCGCGCATTCAACTTTTTCCTCTGCTGAAATCCTGTGATGTTTTTATCGGTAACCTGTCAGGACCTTATTGGTCTTACAATACAGCTATGGAGGCCATTGCCGCAGGACTTCCGGTCATTCAGCATGGAAACGAAAACGCACTGGAGGCCTACCCCTATCTCGCTGCCAAATCAGAGCAACAGCTCAATTTGCAATTGCAAAAATTATGGGATTCTCCTGAAACTGGAATTTCTATGGGTAAGGAAGCGCAGAATTGGTTCAGTCAACGCGCTATAGATTTGCCTGTAAACGAATTGGTGAAATTCTTTGCATCCGGAGAAGTAAACAGGAAACCCTGGTGGGTCATTTCAGAAGAAACCATCTTATGGCATTGGCTGAACATTGGGGTCCGTTTTCTCAATCATTTTGTGAATTTTTACCGCTACAGGGTGGCCCGGATGTATGCCTGAAAACAGGGAAGTACTTTTATTTACCAATCGGTTTCCTTTTCTGCACGGAGAATCATTTTTGGAAACTGAAATTGTCTATTTGGCCAAAGCGTTTGATAAGGTGTATATATATCCTGCAAATTCAGGTTCTGAGTATTGTATGGAATTACCTGTCAATGTTCATGTACTGTCTCCTCCCGGCCCGGCCGAAATGCCGTTAAGACAATTGTTATCCAGACATTTCCTGTTATTTATTCAATATTTTTTCTATGAATTGATGGCTTCCCGTCATCGCTGGGAATATATTTTCCGTTTCCGCTGGAATTTCTACCATTGGGTGGGTTTACTTCGTCAGGCTGTGGCATGGAAAAATTCGATTTCAGCCCACGCTTCCAGACCGTTATTGTATTCATATTGGTTTAATGATACAGCAAGTGCATTGGTCATGGCAAAAAAAATGGGTATGACCGCGACATTAAAAACTAGGGTGCATTTGTATGACTTTGAAGAGGAATTTCATCCGCGTGGTTATATTCCATTCCGCTATTCAGAGATTAAAAGTGTAGATGCAATAGTCCCTATTTCTGATTATGCATATAATTACATCCGCGATCAGCATCCCAGGGCGAATTTGACCAGAGTACACAGACTGGGAGTAACATCCTGCCCAGCCAGTATTCAACCTTCAGGGAGTCCTTTGGTATTGGTTTCCTGTTCTTCTTTGTCTCATTATAAGAGACCTCTTTTATTGGTTGATTTAATAGCGCATTTTACCCAACCCGTTGTATGGCATCACTTTGGTTCCGGGTCCATGGAAAAAGAATTTCTGGAAAAAACAGCGCAATTGCCGGATCATATTCATTTTCATTATCACGGACATGTTTCAAACCCGGAAATTTACAGGTTTTATGAGAATCATCCAGTGCATGCCCTCATCAATGTGAGTGATTTTGAAGGTATACCTGTCAGTATAATGGAGGCCATGGCTTTCGGGATTCCTGTCGTGGCATGTGACATTTGCGGTATCCCTGAAATTGTAAATCAGAAAACAGGTATGTTGCTGGAGAAAAAATTTAATCCGGCAATTGAAGCCGAAAAAATCTGCACCTGGTTATCTGATTTTCAGCAGCGTGAATCCGAACGCGGTGAAATACAGCAGTTTCAGCGGATAAATTATAATGCAGAGCTGAATTATCCCCGTTTTATGTTTGAATTAAAAGGATATGAAAAGAATTGAGGATTGGAAGCAGAAACGATTTAACCGCAATAAAAAAGGCAGGATAATCGGCTCTCCCATGGAAGCCATCATAGGTAACGCATACGAACCGGTTATCAGGCAGCATACTGCGGGTTCACTGCTGGATGTGGGATGTGGAGATGTACCGTATTATGCCTGGTATAAAGACAATGTTTCGGATATCACCTGTATTGACTGGCCCGATTCAAATCTCAGCATTGAACATCTGGATCATATTGTCGATTTGAATGAGCCACTTACGGAGTTCAGGAATGAAACTTATGACACGGTTTTGTGTACCGATGTGCTTGAGCACGTGAAAAAACCGGGTCAGTTGTTTTCCGAAATGACGAGGGTATTGAAACCCGGGGGCAAATTGATAGTGACAGTGCCGTATTTGTATTGGATACACGCCGACCCCTGGGATTATTACAGGTACTCACATTTTAAACTCAGAGATTATTGTGAAGAGAATGCACTGAAAATTGAACTGCTTGAAGCCTATGGTGGGCTGCCTGAGGTGCTTTTCGATCTGGTTTATAAAGGATATGATTATTACAATTTGCCTGCAAAGAACATGTTTCTTGCCTGCTGGAAATCACTCGGCAGATTTCTTGCGCGCAGAGGTTTTGTGCAGAGATTGTCCATGCGCAGCAGACCCACTTTTCCCATGGGTTATATCCTTGTAGCTTCAAAATAATTGTATGTGCGGCATCACAGGCATCATTCATTTGGATAAAACTCCGGTTTTAGCCGGAGATATGGATAGGTTTACGGATAGCCTTGTCCACCGCGGTCCCGATGGCCGTGGTGTTTGGTTCTCTCCGGGCCGCAATATTGCCTTCGGTCACCGCCGCCTTTCCATTCTCGACCTTTCAGATGCTGCTTCGCAACCCATGACCCGCGAGGATTTGGGTCTTACCCTCGTTTACAATGGAGAAGTTTATAATTTCATTGAACTCAGGACAGAACTGATTCAGGCGGGTTACTCTTTCTTAACCCAAAGCGATACGGAAGTCATACTCTGTTCCTGGCACAAATGGGGCGTTTCTGCTTTCAATAAGTTCAATGGTATGTGGGCAATGGCCATTTACGACCATAAGTCTCAGCAGATCACCCTGTGCAGAGACCGGTTCGGTATCAAGCCCCTATTTTATACCCATTCGCAGGGCAAGTTTGCCTTTGCCTCAGAAACACGCAGTTTCCGCACCCTGCCCTGGAATTGCCATACGGTGGATGAGACGATGCTCGATGCTTCTATGGCAGATCCTTTTGCCCCTGCTGCACTGGGCAAAACCCTGTATTCTGAAATTCAGACTTTGCCGGGTGGCCATTATATCACCATCCATGCTGATGGTTTTTCAAACCCGGTACAGTGGTTTCACCTTTCTGCACATATTCAGCCATTCCACGGCACATACAATGAGGCAGTAGAGATGTTCAGGGATCTTTTTCTCGATGCAGTTGCCATCCGTCTGCGCAGTGATGTGGGATTGGCAACGGCTCTGTCAGGAGGCCTCGACAGCAGTTCTGTTTACAGTGCTTTATATCATTTGGGTAAGAGTGGCAGAATTGAAGGCCGTGTTCCCGATGCATGGCAGCAGGCTTTTATTATGTCCTTCCCCGGGCATGAAAATGATGAGGCTGCTTTTGCAATGGATGTGGTAAACCATGTGCATGGTAAGGCTACCGTACTGAGTGCTGCAGATTGTATTTCTCCCGAAAACATTACGGCATCTGCGCGACAATTGGACCAGTTGAACGGAACTCCGCTGGTAATCACGGATGCAGTCTATCAGGCTGTGAACAAGGGTGGTTATAAAATCAGCATGGACGGGCATGGAGCTGATGAATATCTTTATGGTTACAGAGACATGGTTTATGATTTGTTCATGAACGACCTTTGGCACGGAAGCACCTCCATGGCCTCAGAATGGATGGATGTGCTGGTTCCCATGTACATACCATCTCATCAGCATTCCACAAAACAGCGCCTTCAGCAGGATCTTGAACAGGCCATCCGGACACGGAAACGGCTCAGGCACAGGATTGGCAGCTGGATAAAAAAAACGGGCAAACCGCATCAAAACCTGCCGGCTGCGTACCAGCAATGGCTCAGTGGCATCCATCCGGACAGAACAGGATTTGGAGAGCAACTCTCATATTCTGCCATGTTCCGCAATCCCTTACCGTCTATTCTGCGGAATTTCGATGTGAGTTCTATGCGGCATGGGGTGGAAAGCCGTATGCCTTTTCTCGATTACAGACTTGTGGCGTTTACTATGTCTCTGCCTTTGGAATTCCGGGTCGGTGCAGGTTTTACAAAGCGTATTCTGCGCGACGCATTGCGGGATATAATGCCTGAGACCATCTCAAACCGAACCTATAAAGTGGGTTTTACCACAGAAATGAACAGCTGGTTGAACGGAACCCTGAACTCCTGGGCTTTGGATTTGGTGCATTCAGGAGATTTTATAAGCAATCCCTATATTAAAAAATATCATGTTTCCGGCGATACACGCCAATCACTGCTCAATAAAACCCTGTCTGTAGAACAGGCACGTAAACTCTGGCTCAAACTCAACTTATACCTTATCACTTCCCATTGAGTCAGGCAAAACCATTAAAAGCAGCGTATATTTTTTTACATGCAGGTATGCGTGAAAATTCTGTACAAAAAAAAATACGCGAACAAATTCAGGCATTAAATGATTTGGGATTGAGTACCACGGGTATTTTTTTTACTTCGGACATGATACAGAGTGGATTTGTTGCACCTTCCCATGTTCAATTCGTGCCAATTCCCGAAACGGTTGGCAATTGGTTCAGAAGCATCAGAGAAAGAAGAATCCGGGTGAATTCTCTGTTGGAATGGGCAAAGCAAAATGCTGCGGAATACAATATTTTTTATGTCAGAAATGCAGCACCAAATCGCAGATGGTTTCGGTTTATCCGATTGTATCGGGATAAAATAATTACTGAGCATCAAACCAAAGAGATTGATCAGATCAAAGCGCTGCTAAAAGAGAATCCCCTTGGTATTAAGCCGGGTAAATTTCTGAGTTGGATGGAATATTCTGCCATACCCTTGCTTAATGAATGGGTTTTTGGGTCTTTGTCTTTGGGCAAAGTAAAAAACCTTGTGGCTGTGACCAGTGAAATAGCTGAGTATGAAAAACAAAGAGCCTGCTTTGGTATACCCAATACGTATACTGTCACAAATGGTATCGATACACATTCCTGTCCGTTGCGTACTTCCCCGGAATTTACAGGAAAAGAAATCCATCTTCTCATGTTGGTCGGTGGCAGCACAGCAGTTGACTGGCATGGTATTGACCTTATCGTTGGAGGTATACGGAATTACAAAGGGCCGGTTCATATTGTTCTGCATCTGGCCGGCGAAGACCATTTGTTAAATCAGTATCAGGATGATTTTATTATCCGCCACGGGTACTGCAATGCAGAGGCCATTGATAAACTTGCAGACATTTGTCATCTCGCATTAGGCACATTTGCATTTCAGCGCAAAGGCTTGAATGAGGCCAGTACATTGAAAATGCGCGAGTATGCCGCACGAGGTATACCTGCGGTATATGCACATACCGACCCCGACTATACCGGTCTGGTTACTGCAGGTCTGGCTCTGCATCTTACTCCTATGCAGGTTCCGGATATGGCAAAGGTTATTCAGTTTGCAGAAAACCTTTACAGGGATTCGCTTGCAAGCATAAAAATCAGAAATTATGCCATTGCAAACATGGATTTTCAGGTGAAAATGAAAGAACTATCAGAGATATTATTAAAAATAAAATGACAGAAAGCACTTCAGATTCAAAAATACGTTTTGGCATTATCGGTTGTGGGAGAATCGCACAAAGACATGCCGAACATATAGCAAAGCAAGGTGTGCTGGCTGCCGTTTGCGATGTTGTGGAGGACAAAGCACGGGCACTGGCGCAACAGTACAATACCAGGGTATATACAACCGCTGAATCCATGCTGTCCGCAGAGGCTGGCAATCTGGATGTCATCAGTATCTGCTCTCCCAATGGACTTCATGCTGAACATGCAATCGCTGCGCTTAAAGCCGGTTTTCATGTGCTGTGCGAAAAGCCCCTGGCCATCTCCGTCTATGACTGTGGAGAAATGATTAAAGCAGCCGAAATGGCGAACCGCCGACTTTTTGCCATCAAACAGAACCGGTTCAATCCTCCGGTGCAGGCGGTGAAAAACGCCATTGACGAGGGTCGGTTGGGTAAGATTTACAGCATACAACTTTCCTGTTTCTGGAACCGCAATCCCGATTACTATGCCAATTCATGGAAAGGTACCCGCGAACTGGACGGTGGCACCCTATATACCCAATTCAGCCATTTTGTTGATTTGCTGTATTGGCTCGTAGGCGATGTCCGCAAGGTCGCCGGATTTTCGGCAAATTATGCCCACGATGGGATCATTGAATTTGAAGATACCGGAGTGGTTGCCCTCGAATTTTATAACGGTGCCATCGGTACCATCAATTACACTGTAAATAGTTTTGAAAAAAACATGGAGGGCTCACTCACCATTTTTGCAGAGAAAGGCACCGTAAAAATCGGCGGGCAATATCTCAATGAACTTGAGTATCAGAAAATACAGGACTATTCCATTGAAAACCTGCCTACAGGCAATACCGCAAACAATTATGGCAATTACCAGGGCTCTATGAGCAATCATGATAAAGTGTATGAAAACCTCATTGATGTGCTCACAAATGGGGCATCCATCAGTACCAACGCGTTTGAAGGGCTGAAAACCGTAGAGATTATAGACAAAATATATCAGGCAATTACTCCCTGAAAATCATGCATATTCCTTTTGTAGATTTAAAATCACAGTACCACAGCCTTAAGCCTGAAATGGATGCGGCCATTGCATCTGTTTTAGAAGATACAGCTTTTATCGGAGGTACACATGTGTCCCGGTTTGAAGAAGAATTCAGCCGTTTGTACGGGGTGAAACACTGCATTTCTGTGGCCAATGGCACGGATTCGCTGTATATCATCATGAAAATGCTGGGAATCGGCACTGGCGACGAGGTTATCACTGCGGCCAACAGCTGGATTTCTTCGTCTGAAACCATTTCCCAGACAGGTGCCACACCCGTGTTTGCCGATGTGCACCCCGGTTATTATTCAATGGATGAAACCCTGCTGGAAGCATTAATCACACCCCGCACCCGCGCTATCATTCCGGTGCATTTGCACGGACAAATGGTGAATATGGATGCAGTGATGGACATTGCCGCCCGCTACAAGCTTCATGTGATTGAGGATTGTGCCCAATCTCATTTTTCGGAATTCAGGGGCAAAAGGGCGGGCACCATGGGCATTGCCGGTTCGTTCAGTTTTTACCCCGGCAAGAATCTCGGCGCCTATGGGGATGCAGGTTGTATCATCACAAATGATGATGAACTTGCTGAGAAATGCCGCATGTATGCCAGACATGGTGCTCTGCAAAAACACAAACATGAAATAGAAGGGATAAACAGCCGCATGGATGGATTGCAGGCTGCTGTTCTCAATGTAAAGCTGCCGCATATACTCAGGTGGACTGAGAGCCGGATTCGCAATGCTGCTGCTTATACTCATGCGCTGAAGGGCATAGGCGATTTGGTCCTGCCTGTGGTAAGGCCCGATTCCATGCACACTTTTCACCTCTATGTCATTCGCACCGCGCGTCGGAACGAACTGGCCATCTGGTTGAAGGAAAAAGGAATAGAAACAGCCATTCATTATCCCACCGCTTTGCCCCTGTTGCCGGCATATTCACGTCTTGGCCTGTCAGCAAAAGATTTTCCGGTGTCAGCTTCCCATCAGGATCAGATTTTATCATTACCCATGTATCCTGAATTAACGGTTGAGATGATTGAGTATATAGCCGGTCAGATTAAAATGTTCTTTAATTAATACGCTTTTTCATTCATGACTTCAGCATCAGATCGTTTGTTTCATAGGCTGAATTCCCTCTGGAATATCAGCGTTGTGAATCTGGGAGCTCTTTGGATCTTCTTTTTTGCAACAGCCTGGTTTTGTGGTGTTGCATATCACAACAATGACGATTTTGACATGGTTATGATTGTGAAACAAATAGCCCCTTTTGATGCCTCGTCATTTATACTTTATTCCTCATCCTATCTGGGTATCCTGTATTCTTTTCTGTATCAGAAAATAGGCATACTCGAGTGGTATCCGGTTTTATATACAGTCTTCGTTTCATATGCTTTTGCCCTTGTATTTCATATCTGTTGTTTCCGGAGTCAGCAATTCCGGAATAGTGGAATAGCTATTCTTCTTTTCTTTCTGGCCCTTTTGGGATTAAAATTGCTTACAGAAGTGCAGTTTACCTATGCTGCAGGAATTCTGTCCGCAACAGGGTGGATTGCATTGTTTTATCATGTCCTCAACAGAAATAATTCCGGAAAATATGTTTATATATCGGCTTGTGTTTTACTATTATTGTCTGGTTGGTACAGGTATGATTTCTTTTTATTAATCGCTGCATTTTCTCTTCCGGTTTGGGCTTATATACTGTGGAAAAACCGTAGTGAATATTTTCCGTTTACTGTAAAGAAACTGACCATTTTGGGCTTGTTTTGGGCTATTCCTGTTCTGTTACCCGTTGCATTGCAGCAACTGGCACCCGAAAAAAGAAACCCTGAAGTGAAGGAATATCTGCAGTCGCAGGCTGCACGCGGCAGAATTCATGATTATGCACTGTTTGAAAGGGCTTCCAATGCGGAAAAAGTAATGGAAGCCGGATTATGGACAGATACGGAAAGAACATTGTTTTTTAACTGGATGATGCCGGATGTGCCGGCTTTCAGCACAAATAATCTTCAAAAGATGATCCGGTCAGCTGAAACATCTTCATGGTATTCCGCCAGCCGGTTTTTTTCTCTCACACGAATGACTCTCAATGACAAATTCTTTAAAAATCAGCTGTTTTTATATTATCTCCTCCTTTCTTTCCTTCTGTATTTAATTTTTCCTGCAAGAGATTCCGCAATACGTTTCTTTGTTTTTACAGCATTTCTTTTAATGATTACCGCATTGTTGGCTTTCTTTTTCAAAATGCCGCCCTCCAGGGTTTCGGATATTCTTTTTGTTTACGCTTTTCTTCTTCAATGTTTATTTTGTTTTTCACTGAACAAAACACCAGTCAACGGGATTCAGTTGAATGTTATTTCAATCCTCTTCTGCGCGGTACTTTTTATTTCTGTTATTCAGGGAAACAGATATTCCAGAATAGAAAAATTAATGGCCAGAAATGCAATTCATGAGCTTGATGATAAATTGTCCGGTTTAAATGCCAGCTATATCATCAGTGTTCCTGAAAATTATCCTGCTTACTTTCACGATTGTCATTTCAGGAATGAACCTGTAGGAAAGCGACCGGTCATCTATCATACCGGCCCGTTCTTTAATCATCCTGCAAATAAAGGATACCGGGCTTTCTGGATGAAAGACAGTATGCAGAAAGCCTTAACATCAGGCAGGGTATTTTTTTATTTTGCATCCAGAAATCAGGAGCAGTCCCGGATTATCCGGAGCAATTTCAGCAGTCTTATCAAAAAATACTGGCAGTTAAAGAGCTTTTGGAAAGAAGTACCGCTGGGTAAGGATGGTTTTGTGTTGCAGGTTTCTTCCGATTCAGCTTCCTTTCATAAAAAGTAAACACAAGCATGCAAAAAGACTTTAATCCGCATCACCAGAATAACACCGCCGATCCGGAAATATCTGTCATTGTTCCTGTCTATGGATGTGCAGAATGCCTGATTTCTTTATGTGACAGATTGACGAGTACCCTCATGGGAATGTCAGTTACCTATGAAATACTGCTGATCAATGACAAGAGTCCTGATAACGCATGGCCGGTTATACAAAAACTGGCATCAGCAGATAGAAACATTAAAGGCATTAATCTATCGCGCAATTTCGGACAACATTATGCGATTTCTGCTGGGTATGATTTTGCCACGGGTAACTGGGTTGTGGTAATGGACTGCGATTTACAGGATCAGCCTGAGGATATCAGGAAATTGTATGACAAAGCCATTGAAGGTTTCGACATTGTATATGGGATCTCACAATTTCGGGGCAACAGAAGTTTCCTTAGAAAATTCCTTAGGAATATCTATTTCAGACTGTATGATTCATTGGCGAAGAATGAATTTAAAACTGAAAATCTGAGTTTCTATATTGTAAATAAGCAGGTAAGAAATGCCATCATTAAGTTCCGTGAACAGAGCAGGCATATTTCTTCTCTTTTACGGCATGTCGGCTTTAATATCGTAGGTATAGATGTGGATCACCAGGAACGGCAGATAGGCAAGAGTTCCTATACTTTGCGCAAAAGGGTCCAGCTGGCATTGGTTGGAATTATTGCTCATTCCAGTACCCTGCTCAGGGCATCGCTTTACATTGGTTTCCTTTTTTCTTTTTTCTCCTTTGGTTACGGCATCTTTATTCTTATCAGAAAATTGTTTTCAAATGACTCTGTAATGGGTTGGACCAGCATTATTACTTTTCTTGTATTTTCCACCGGACTCATTTTGTGTGTTCTTGGAATTATTGGAATATACCTGGAGAAGATATATCTCGAGGTGAAGCAAAGACCTTTGTATGTCATCAAAGAAAGTGTAAACATCTTCAAATGAAACATCCGCCCGTAGAACAAATACTCCTGGAAAAAAATACGCCTCTCACAAGCGAAGATAAAAAGCTTTTTGCCTATTTTGGTGAAGGTGCCAAAATAGCTCCGCCTTTTCGCATTCTCAATCCACACAGGATTCATATCGGAGACCGGACCAGCATTCGCGAAGGAGCTTTTATCAATGCATTTCTGGATAACAGAAATTTGATGAACTATATAGACAGAAAATACATCTCAGATTTTGATGAAGCTGATTACCTGCATAAGGGAGAAATATTTTTAGGAAACGAAATTCAGATTGGCAGATTCTTACTCATGTCCTGCACAAACAGGATTGAGCTGGAGAACAATGTACTTTTCTCAGAAAGGGTATTTGTCGGAGATAACAATCATACATTTTCGCACCCAGCGGTACCTATTATGCAGCAACCCAATAAACAGGGAACGCCTTTATTTATTGGCACCGGCACCTGGGTAGGTATTGGTGCGGCGCTTCTGGCAGGTACAAAGTTGGGTCGAAACTGTGTGGTTGGCGCAAACAGCGTGGTGGCAGATGAATTTCCTGACCACAGTGTAATAGGAATGGAAAAAGCCAAATTACTGTTCAAAAGACATGAGTAATTCTGAAATGAATTGGAAAAAACTGGGCAATATTCTAAAGCCCAGTCCGGATATCTGGTGGATGCATGGTTATACGGGTGCAAGCTTTGTTCGCACCGTTGGCAATGAGTTGTGGATGTATGTAACAGGCCGGGATAAGCAGGGCGAATCACGCATAGGAATTGTTCGTGGAATTATTGAGGATGATGTCTGGACTACATTGTCCATTGATGAAAATCCGGTTCTTGATCTGGGCGAGATGGGTTGTTTTGATGAAAGCGGTGTCTCATATCCGTGGATTACGGAACACAACGGTGACCTGTATATGTATTATGTGGGTTGGGTTGCCGGATCCAAAAACAGATTTATGGTTTTTATTGGTTTGGCAAAGAGTACTGATAATGGATTATCTTTCCATAGGGTTAGCAAAGCACCCGTGCTTGACCGCACCCCCTCAGAGCCTTTGGGTACCGGTTCCTGTTCGGTTTATATAAAGGATGGCGTATGGAAAATGTACTATACTGCCTATGAACCCTGGATCACCGGGGGTGAACAGAGTATCCCGGTGTACAATGTCAAATATGCAGAATCATTGGATGGCGTGCATTGGCAACGCAATGGCAAGGCCGTTCTTGATTTTAAAAATTCTGGAGAACACATTATTGCCAAACCCCATCCCATATTCGAGGATAACATGTATAAACTGTGGTATTGCTACCGCGGACACACATACAGAATTGGTTATGCAGAATCAGAAAACGGAGTTGATTTTGTCCGCAAAGATGCAGATGCAGGAATTGATGTCTCTGTGGAGGGCTGGGATTCAGAAATGATTGAATACCCCAACTTATTCGATTATCAGGGTAAACGATATATGATTTATTGTGGCAACACGTATGGCAAAACAGGCTTGGGCCTGGCTGTCCTGAATCAATGATATGAAAGTTAACCAGACCATTCAAAACATTCATGCTCCCGCTGCCATTGCCATTGCAGATGGTATCAGGGAAATGGAGAGTCAGGGAAAGCAAATATTTAAATTGCAAACCGGAGAACCCTGTTTTTCCACTCCGGAATATATTAAAAAGGGTATGGTAAAAGCCCTGGAGAGCAACCAGACCCGATATACCTATTCACAGGGAATTCCGGAACTCCGCAGGGAAATCTGTTCTTCTTTGAATACAAAATACGGAACAGAAATTGCCCCATCAGACATTTTTATTACGAACGGGGGAGTTTCGGCCATACATTATGCCATCCAGTCCGTAATAGAACCGGGCGATGAAGTCATCATATTTGACCCCTCCTGGCCCCAATACGCAAACATTACAAGTTTGTGCGGGGGTAAGCCGGTAAACGTTTCCACCAGAGCAAATCTTTGCATACCCGACACCGGGCTTTTAGAAACAAATGCGACTCCCCGGACTAAAATGGTTGTTCTGAATAACCCGAACAATCCTACCGGCACAATAATACCCGGGGACACATTGAATCGGATGATAAAATGGGCTTATGAACGCAACATTTATTTGCTGTTTGATGAAGTATATGACCATATTGTGTACAGTCCTGGTTTTGTCAGTGCCTTGCAGCTGGATAATTACCCATTATACCGGGACAATATCATTTATATAAATAGTTTTTCAAAAACATTCTGCATGACGGGTTGGCGCCTTGGATATGCCATTGTTCCGGAACCCATGAAAGGCAATTACCTCAAATTGGTACAGAACAGCATTACCCATGTCAGTGCTCCAACCCAGTGGGCAGGGGTTTCCGCACTGGCTGAAATGGAGGCCCATCAGGATGAGTATGCCGCAATGCTCGGGGTATATAACGCCAGAAGAGTGGAAATCATGAAACTATTGCAGGAAAAAAGCTGGGAATATATTCACCCGGATGGAAGTTTCTATTATTTTATAAAAGTACCTCAGAATGTGAATGATTTTGTTACGGATTTATTGAACACGCATAGAATTGCAGTAGTTCCCGGTATTGCTTATGGCAAGGACTTTGCCGACTATTTCCGTATGAGTTATGCAGTGGATGATGTGAGTTATAATGGCTTTGTCAGTTGGTTAAAAAAGTATTAAAATAAGGCATGTAAAGCATGTTCATAAAATGAAAGACAAATTATTGCAAATAGTAGGTGGTGGTCAGAATCAGGTGGCCATTGTGAATCTGGCTAAATCTTTGGGTTTAAAGGTTTTGGTTACAGACATGTATGAGAATCCGCCTTGTCGTGCACTTGCAGATTATTTTGAACAGGCAGATACCACAGACAGGGAAGGTAATCTGGAAATAGCAAAAAAATATAAAATAGATGCAATTGTTACAGATCAGACAGATGTGGCAGTACCCACTGTGGCATATGTGGCCGAATCACTGGGGTTGAAAGGTATCGGGTTCGAGAATGCACTGAGATTCACAAATAAATACACTATGCGTGAGTACCTGAAGCACCAGTTGCCTTCAGTTATTCCGGACTTCCACTTTTTTGATGAACCCAGAGAGGCAATTGCTTTTTACAATAGCCATGCAGATTCGGGGAAGTGGATTGTTAAACCCATTAATTCACAGGGAAGCAAAGGGGTTTATATACTCACCGTGCAATCTGCAGTTGACCGCATTACCACGGCATGGCATGAGAGTCGTTCACGCGGCATCCTGATTGAACAATTTGTAGAGGGTTACGAATTCTCTGTGGAAGCGTATGTGCAGGACAACCGGGTATACAATCTGGCTATAACAAAAAAATATCACTATATCAGCAATGATTGTATTGATGTGAGGAATACGTACCTGGGGGATATTTCTCCGGAGTTGGAGAATCGTCTCTTTCAGGTCAATGCACAGGTAATTCAATCACTCAAATTGCCTTTCGGTGTAACCCATGCAGAGTACAAAGTAGATGGAGATAAAGTCTGTCTTATGGAGATTGCTGCCAGGGGAGGTGGAGGAAGCATCAGCAGCAAAATCATACCCTACCTTACTGGTTTTGAACCGAACCGTGCATTGATTCACTGTGTCTTTAATGAGCCCTTTGATATTAAGATTGATGACTATAAACTGAAGTTTGTAGTGATGAAATTCTTTGAATTTAAACCCGGCAAAACGACAAACATTTATTTTGACAACAATCTTGCCAGCGATTTGCTGGTTTTTCAATTGGATATCAGGCCCGGTGATGAAATCCGGGAAGTGAAGGACAGCAGGGACAGGCCCGGATATTTTGTCGTTGCCGGAACGGACAGGGATCTGGTGTTGCGAAAGGAAAAGGAAATCGAAAATGCATTTATCATAGAATACGGAAAATGAAAAATCTTGAATATCACAGTGAGGCTCTTCCGGAAGGAAGATCTTCTTTTCATCCACATGCAAGAGTCGTTGGAGACTTTATTTATATCAGTGGAATCATTGCACGGAAAAAAGGAATCAGTGAGATTCCGGGTGTAAGCTATGACGGAGCAGGAAACGTTACCGGATTTGATGTCGTTGAACAGTTTGAAGCGATTGTGGACAATTTGAAAATACTCCTGGAGGAATTGGATAGTTCTCTGGAAAACATCATCGATATTACTGTTTTCTTAACAGATATAGGCCGGGATTTCCGCAAATTCAATGAAGTGTATGGCAAGCATTTCGCACACATCATGCCTTGCAGAACCACAGTTGAAGTAACCCGTTTTCCTTCGCCTGTGTGTATCGAATTAAAAGTAATTGCAATAAAACAAGACCAGAATGAAGGATAATTATATACACACCCCCATGCCGGAGTTTACCTCTGCCCTGAATAAAGAGGGAGAGGTAGTGGTGGATAATTACGAAAACCGCAGCTATAGCTACATCACAGATATTACGCTGATGACCTATAAGATTGCGCAAAAGATTTCCATAAAACCTGCCGGAGCTTTTCATCCTGATTTGCTTCCATACGACGCGGGAAACGACAATACCATGTTTGATGCGCCAATCTGCAGCGCGGTGCTGAACAGGCAGATTACCTTTATGCGCGGATGGAAACGCTTCGAGAGTTGTATCAAAGGGTTTAATGCGCTGGGACTCATGAGTGAGCAGGTATTGAATACCATGGAGTCTTTCAAATCTATGTCTGCTTCAGATTATCTGAACCTGGTAAGGGAGTATCTGATTTCCAGAAAAACACATCAGGGGGAGGCCATTTTTAATCAGGAACTGCTGCAAAGTGTTGGCGCTGATCAACTGGCCCGTATAGACCATTTGGACATTGCCATCTGGAAAACATTTGCCCGCAAAACCATCGTTTGTTCTACCAGTTCTAACATGGGTATTTCTTTGCATGATGCTTTACGTGAAATGCAAAAAACAAACATGCAATTTGCCGGTAAGAGTTACACCTTGTTGAATCACGATGAAGGCAGTCTGATCATTTGGTGCCCGGATGAAGAAGCGGATTTCATGAATCACGAAAAAACGGCATTCTTGCGCAGGCTTGAATCTGAAGAACCGGCGCTTACCCGTTTGAGAACCTATATCAACCGTCAGCAGCGCGATCCGGGCGCTTTGCGCGATGCTTTGATTCTGGGAGGATATTTCTTTCCGACCAATCCCCAGAGTGCAGATGAGATACAGAATCTATTGTTCTTTGCGTTGAAGGAACTCGCCGAGGAAAGGAAACAGAGTATAGCAGAATTAACAAAAGATGAAAATATCCGTTATACTTTAACCAGTCTGAAGTGCCATATTCAGGACAGCAGGGTATTTGTAAGAGATGGTGTGGAAGGTGGTATTAGCGGACTCATGCTGCCGTATTTCCTTATGGTGGAGGAGCTGGTTTCTGCCGGCAAACTGAAAGCCGTTTCTACATGGAATCAGGCTTCAATCGGGGCTGCACTGGCGGCCGCAATTATCGCAGACAAAGTGCTTAGAAATCCCCGGCTGCTGAATGAAAAAACCCGCAGTGAATTGTACAGCTTGTTCCCGAATATCAGCCGTTTGCTTGATTCTAAATCGTGGGGAAAGGACATAAAAACCAGAATCCATGGCATTTTTGACCTTGCAAATATCCAATCTCTGGCACAGCTGCTGGGTGTTGTTGTACAGAGGCATCTGAGTGGACGGGGTACAGCATACGTAGGTTTGGGATCCTCCAGTTATTCCAATGGAAACCGTTGCTATGAAATTCTGAAAGATAGTTTTGAATCGGAAGAGTCATTCCGCGGTAAGAGTACATTCCATCCTGCCACACATACCCTGAATCCTTTTGCCCAGGCACTGGTTTATGGCGAGGATTTGTACCGTTGCACCCAGTTTGGGTCGGGCAAAGACCTCAAAGGAGATGAACGTGTTTCTTATGTTCTGGGTCATGTGAGAAAACCGGAACCTGCCGGAGCTGCTGCAATGGCCGGTTACCTGCTTTCAAGACTGGATTCTGGCACTTTCTCAATAGTGGAGCTGGCCTATCAGTTGCGTCTGCTGGGCTTTAACAGAAAGCGATTCCTTCAATTCGCAAATCACACTGCAGATGAGGCCGGATACAATCTGTTTCTGCAGGAATCGTCTGAAGAAGGTGTTTACATGGGAAATCTGGCCCGCAATGTGCTTACCTTTTTGGAATGGCCATTGGGTGAACTGGAAGAAAAAGCGCGCCTGGAACATGAACATTCCAAATTAAAATATAACATATATCCATTGGACGATCAGATAGTAGACACCCTGAATCCCAGGGTGAACATTTATCTGACCGGTGACAACACCTTCCAGCCCGATGCTGCATTCGCCAGCGTTTTGATGCAGGAGCAGGAGTCGCACATCAGCAAAATTGCCGCCCTGATTCAACGGTATAAAAAGGACCTCGATTCAGGTGAACAGGAAAACAGAATAGTTCGCACAACTGCGCTGTTCTCCCGGATTTCAGCAGGTTTGAAAAACACAGACCGCAAGGTAAATGAGTTGATGAAACGCACAGTGAACCGAATGGTAAACAACCGCGTGAATAAGATTACAAAGTAATGGATTGCAATGAGAATATTTGACTGTCATTTTCACGTGGAAGAAAATCCGGAAGGGTATACTCTGGCCAATGTGAAAGCGAAAAATGTAATTTTTAATTATGTGGAAAATTATAGAAACCATGCACCAAAACTCAGTCCCGATTGTTGTTGCAGTTTGATTCTGGATTTAAAAGGTGAATTTCCTTTCGTACTGAAAGAAATCAATGAAGGCAGGGTAAAGGCATTGAAGATTCATTCTGTTATTCAGCAATTGCCTCAGCTTTGTTCATCTGTCCTGCTGAGAAAACTAGAAGAGGTGAATCCCGAAATCCCTGTGATTTATGATGCATTTTATTACGGCCCCGATTACCAGTACCGGCCTTGTCTGCAAACACTCATTGATTTGTGTGTTGCACAGCCTGAAAGAAAATTTATTGTGGCCCATAGTGGTGGCACGCGTCTCCTGGAATATTTCTTTCATTTGCGTCCGTTGAAAAACGTATTTTATGATCTGTCTTTGTCTTTGCAGTATCTTTCTGACACTTCGGTATGGCCCGACCTTATTAAACTGATGAAATATACAGACAAATGCAGAATCATGTTTGGTACTGATTATTATTTTCATGACCCCGAAGTACAGCTCCGGAATATTCTTGAAGTGATGAAAAATCTATCGTATACAGATTCAGATATCGACAAAGTGTTGTATTCAAATGCATCGGAAATATTTAAATTTAATCCTGCATGATATTGTTTAATAAGCCATATGTTACAGGAAAGGAAATCGATTACATCGGTGAGGTCATAGGCTCTGCCAAGCTTTCCGGCAACGGTGCATATACGAAAAAGTGCCATGAATGGTTTAAAACCGGCTACAAAATGCGGCAGGTTTTACTCACCAGCAGTTGCACCGATGCCCTGGAAATGATGGCAATATTGATGGGGATAAAGCCCGGAGATGAAGTGATAATGCCTTCCTATACCTTTGTGAGTACTGCAAATGCCTTCATCCTGCGTGGGGCTAAAATCAGATTTGCCGATAGCCGTCCCGACCATCCCGGTATGGATGAAGATGCAATTGAAACATTGGTTACAGAGAAAACACGGGCAATTATTCCTGTGCACTATGCCGGGGTTGCGTGCGATATGGATAAAATTTCAGCCATTGCTCAAAAGCATCATTTACTTGTAGGTGAAGATGCTGCTCAGGCCATTGACAGTTTTTACAAGGGAAAAGCACTTGGCTCTATTGGAAATCTGGGTGCATTTTCTTTCCATGAAACAAAAAACATATCATCTGGTGAGGGCGGTATGTTGAGTGTGAATGACCCTGAATTGAGTGCCCGCGCTGAAATCATATGGGAAAAAGGGACCAATCGGAGTGCTTTCTACCGCGGTGAGGTGGACAAGTATAATTGGGTGGATGTGGGCAGTTCATTCCTGCCATCAGAAATCACAGCTGCATTTTTATATGCCCAGCTTGAGCAATGTAAATTCATTCAGGAAAGACGCAACCATATCTGGAATTTATATCACACCGGATTAACCATGATTGCGGCCAACGGACATTTCCAGGTTCCATTTATTCCGGATTATGCCACTACAAACGGGCATATGTATTATTTGGTATGCAATTCTCTGGATGAACGCACATCGCTGATTGATCATTTGAAATCGCAGGGCATCAATGCTGTGTTTCATTACTTATCCCTTCATAAATCTCCCTTTTTTGAAGGGGATCATGACCATCGTGTATTGTCACAATCTGACAGGTATACGGATTGTCTTGTTAGATTGCCATTGTACTGCGGACTTCAGGATGAAGAGGTTGAGAAGGTAATCAATGCAGTTAAAACCTGGACAGAACGCGCAAGAAGTCAACGGTAATTGAGCATTTTGGGATTGCGTCTAACTTTTCTGAGCAGCAACTGCAATATTTCTTTTATTCAGAATGAATGGCAGGCGTATGCGCATTCTGATCGTGTTGGGCATGTGAATGTTTTTACAGATAATCCTGTTCAATGGTCTTTCGGTGACAACCGCGCTAAATTCAAAATTTACAATTACCAATCAGGAGATTCTTCATCCCCGGCATTCTCATGGGCAGACTTTTTCTTATGGCTGTGGTTATTTGCAGGTGAATACTTCAGAAATTGGATTTTATACAGAAAGGTGAGATCTGCGGTAATCTTGCTCCGTGAAATACGGAATGAAATAAAAAGAGCAAATACTGTGGCGGCTATCGCTTCAGAAGATACGGATATATTCTATTCATATTGGGCCAGTAACGAAGCATTGTTGCTGGCAATTCTCAGGAAGAAGGGACTCAGAACACCTGCCATCACGAGACTTCATGCTTATGATATTTATGAGGAAACCCAGAGAAACGGCCGCATCCCTTTTCGTTGGTTTATATACAAGAATCTGGATAGACTTTACCCGATAAGTATGGATGGGAAGAATTACCTCACCCGCAAGTACAGTGAACAAGCGGGCAAGGTGCATGTTTCATATTTGGGAACCAAAAGTACCGGTGTATTGCCTCCGCCAATGCAGAATGGCGTTCTCAGGGTTATTTCCTGCGGCCGGGTGACTTCGCACAAACGGCATATAGACAATTTTCGGCTTTTGAATAAAATTCCCAATGCCGAATGGTGGCACGTGGGTGATGGAGAAGAACTTGAAGATCTGAAACGGATCGTTGAAAAGGATGCTCAGATCAAAGTTCAATTATTGGGAAATCTCACACAACCTGAGCTGTACAATTTGTACGCAACGACGCCATTTACCTGTTTCCTTAGTTTGAGCAGCACTGAAGGAATACCGGTCAGCATGATGGAGGCAATCAGTATGGGTATTCCGGTTGTATCTACGGATGTAGGAGGATGCAGGGAGATAGTGACCGATGCCACAGGTATATTGCTGAAAGAAAATTACTCAGCATCTGATTTTGCAGCCTCTATGGAAAAGATCCAATCAGAGACATACCAGTCGGTGACAGCGCGGGAGAGAATCAGGAATTTTTGGAATACGGCTTTTAATGCAGATACAAATTATTCCAAATGGATTGAAGAATTGATAAATATAAAACAAAGAATAAAATAATATGAAAAATTCAAAAATGGTTCTGTATTATTATCTGGGCCGTGGCAGTTTGTCCCAGTTGAAAGGGCTGCTGGATGGGAAAAGGGGAGGTAAATCCGATGCCTTTGCTGTCGTTGTGATTGATCATTATTTTGATGGGAAGAATTTGTTTTCGACAGATTTTCTTGAACATCAGGATTTGGTTATTTATGCAGACACCACCGAAGAACCCAAAACATCGTATATTGATGAGCTGACAGATCTGGTAAAGGAACGCGGTCAGTTGCCTGTTGCGGTTGTTGGTATTGGCGGTGGCAGTACACTGGACATAGCCAAAGCCATCTCTGTGATGCTCACCAACCCCGGAAAATCTGTTAAGTATCAGGGTTGGGACCTGGTGAAGAATCCGCCGGTCTATAAAATTGGTGTCCCTACCATAGCCGGCACAGGTGCGGAATTTACGAGAACAGCTGTTTTAACCGGCCCTGAAAAGAAATTGGGAATCAACAGTGATCACAGTGTTTTCGATCAGGTCATTCTGGATGCCGATTTGTTGAAAACGGTACCCACGGATCAATTTATTTATACCGCAATGGATTGCTTCGTCCACAATGAAGAAAGTTTACTGGGCCGCATAAACGATGCCATGACCATTGCATTGGCAGAGAAGTCTCTGGATATGATGAAGGAAATCTTTCTAGGAGAGATGGACCACGAAAAGTTATTGGTGGCATCTTCATTGGGCGGACAGGCCGTTGCCAATTCAAGTGTGGGTATCTGTCATCCGTTATCCTATGGTTTGAGCATCGTGTTGGGTCTGCATCACGGGTTTTCCATTTGTGTGGCATTTAACCAGCTCGAGGAATATTATCCCAATGTGAAAGTTTTCAAGGAAATATTGAAAAAATACAACATTGTATTACCGCGTGTAATGGAAGGTGTAACAGAAGAGCAACTGGACATTATGGCTGAGGCCACCTTGAAAAACGAAAAGCCATTGTCCAATGCATTTGGTGATGATTGGAAGAATATATTCACCAAAGAAAAAGTAAAAGATTTATTGCGTAAAATGTAAACATATGCCTGGATTTGAATTAATAGGAAAAGAAGAACTGGCCGGTCTGCAGGATATTTTTGAAACCAGCAATGGAGTGTTATTCCCGCATGGTTTTGACGGCTTGCGGAATGGAAGATACAGGGTGCGTGAATTCGAAAGAAAATTTTCGGCAAAGATTGGATCTGCCCATGCACAGGCAGTAACTTCCGGAACAGTGGCACAGGTTGTAGCCATGCTGGCGATGGGAGTAAAACCAGGTGATGAGGTCATCACGCAGGCATTCACATTTGTCGCCACCGTAGAGACCATTTTGATGATTGGTGCTGTGCCGGTTATTGTGGATGTAGACGACACTTATAACATGGACCCGGTGGAACTGGAAAAGGCGATTACAGATAAGACACGCCTCATTGTACCTGTACACATGCTTGGCAATCCGGCAAGTATGGATGAGATTCTGGCTGTTGCATCGCGGCACAACATTCCTGTTTTGGAAGACAGCTGCGAGGCTTTGGGAGCAAGCTACAAAGGGAAGTATGCAGGTACTCTTGGAGACATCGGAATTTATTCTCTGGATTTTGGCAAAACGATTACTACCGGCGAAGGAGGAATGATTGTAACGAACAATTCCGGATATTACAAATTCATGAAGGAGTTTACCGACCACGGTCATGAAAACAATCCGGCATTGCCACGGGGAAGGGATACCAGAAGCATGTATGGTATGAATTACCGTATGAATGAAATGCAGGGTGCTGTGGGCATGGCACAGTTGGATAAGCTGGATCAGATTGTAAGTGCAAACCGTAGAAACAAGAAATTGCTCAAGGATGCATTGAACACCGATAAAATACAATTCAGGAATATTACGGATGAAGCCGGTGAACTGGCTGATACATTGATCTTTCATTTTGAGAAAGCTTCAATGGCCACGGAATTTGTAAAACAATACAATGCTGCCGGTTATGGCACCAAGAATATTCCCGATGCCATTGACTGGCATTTTGCGGGCACTTGGAATCACATGTTTGCAGGTGTGCCTGCTTACAGAGATTCCTGGAAAACCGCATGGCAAAGAACTGCGGATTTGTTGGCCCGGTCCGTTGCACTTCCCGTTATGGTAAATACCACGGAGGAAGAAACAGCCCGTCATAGCGAAGCAATTAATACAATACTGCAGGGTATCTGATGGTAGTGGCCATAATTACAGCCCGTGCGAATTCCAAAGGATTGCCGGGTAAGAATATGATTGATGTGGGCGGTATGCCTCTGTTAGCGTATTCGTTGGCCACAGCTTCAGCCACAACGGCATTTGACCGCGTGATTCTAAGTACGGATATGGATGCGGCCATAGATCTGGCATCTGATTTTCCGCGGGTGGAAGTACCTTTCAAAAGACCGGCGGAATTGTGTTCCGATACTGCCACCCATGCAGAAGTGGTGGATCATTTGTTGCAGTATCTGGAAAAGGAATCCGGATTGCCTGAGTATATTGTTTTACTTCAGCCCACATCTCCTTTCCGGAGGGTGGAGGAAATGGAACGGGGTGTTTCTCTTTTGAAAAATGGTGCAAAATCCGTTTTGGGCGTTTGTCCGGTAATGCACCATCCTGCAGAGTATTTGTACAAAGATGCACAGAACAAAACAAATTATTTAATGCCTGAATTTAAAGAATTGCGCCGGCAGGAGTATCCCGATATTTATTTTAACAACGGTGCATTTTATGGTGTATCCGTTCCATTTTATCAAAAGACAAAACAATTTTTTGATGACAACAGCGAGCTTCTCGTGATGGGAGAACAGAGCCTCATAGACATAGACACCCCCTTTGATTTAATTCTGGCCCGTGCTGTGGCCGAACATTATAAAAAATAAATGAAACCAAGTTTTGAAATTGCCGGTCGGAGAATCGGGTATGATTACGACCCTCTGGTTATTGCAGAAATAGGCATTAACCATGAAGGCTCCCTTCAAACGGCCATAGAAATGGTGGATGCTGCACAGAAAGCCGGAGCTGAAATCATCAAGCACCAGACCCATATTGTATGGGATGAAATGGCCGGAGAAGCGAAAAAAACGATTCCCGGAAATGCCGATGTTTCCATTTACGAAATCATGGAACGCTGCGCATTGTCCGAGACAGACGAGTATGAACTGATGCGCTATGTGCAATCAAAAGGGATGATTTTCATCAGCACACCTTTCTCAAGGGCTGCATCGGAAAGACTCAGAAAATTTGATATCCCGGCCTATAAAATTGGTTCCGGTGAATGCAACAACTACCCACTGCTGAAACATATAGCCGGCTTTGGCAAACCCATTATTCTCAGCACGGGCATGAATACAATCCGGAGCATTGAAAAAGCGGTTCAGATATTCAGAGATGCAAAGGTACCTTATGCACTATTGCATTGTACGAATATCTATCCCACCCCTCCGCATCTGGTACGGTTAGGAGCTATGCAGGAATTGGAGAAACACTTTCCGGCTGCTGTGGTGGGATTGTCCGATCATACCACAAACAATCTGGCATGTCTGGGCGCTGTGGCATTGGGTGCGTCCATACTTGAGAGGCATTTCACAGACCATATGAACCGGCCGGGTCCGGATATCGTTTGCTCTATGGATACACAGGCCATGAAGGAATTGATTGAAGGCAGTAAAATGCTAAAACTGGAAAGAGGAGGCGAAAAGGGACCTGTGGAAGAAGAAACACCCACCATACAGTTTGCTTTTGCAACGGTGGTAAGTATCCGCGATATCGCGGCGGGTGAGGCCTTCAGCACAGACAATATCTGGGTAAAGCGACCGGGTACAGGGGAAATTCCTGCAGAAGAATACGAAACTGTTTTGGGTAAGCGGGCAGTTGAATTTATCCCTGCAGATACCCAAATTTCTTATGTACATATCCTAAAACATTGAAAACAAATAATTTAACCATTGAATGTCAACTGAATGTCATTCGGGTGTATTTTTGCCATTTGTAAAGCGGATTATTCAGGCAACGCATGAGTGAACCAAGACGGATTGTTTTTCTTACGGGAACACGGGCAGATTTTGGGAAACTTAAATCATTGATAGAGGTTGTCTTGGATGAACCCGGATTCGAAGCGCACATTTTTGCAACGGGAATGCATATGAATTCACGGTATGGCCGCACCGTGGATGAGATACAGAAATGCGGCTACCCGAACATTTACAGTTATATCAATCATCATGATTACGACAGCATGGATTCCATACTGGCAAAAACCATTGAAGGTTTTTCAGGATATGTAAAGGAATTGATGCCAGACCTGGTGGTGATTCACGGCGACCGCGTAGAAGCCCTGGCCGGGGCAATTGTAGGCGCACTGAATAACATTCTTGTGGCGCATGTGGAAGGTGGCGAGGTTTCCGGCACCATAGATGAACTTGTGAGGCATGCAGTAAGCAAAATGAGCCATGTTCATTTTGTGGCAAATGAAATAGCCAGCAAACGGTTGCAACAAATGGGAGAAAAGCACGAATCCATTTTTGTAATCGGCTCACCGGATGTGGATGTTATGCTGAGCAACCGGTTGCCCACTCTGGAAACAGTAAAGGAACATTATGAAATTCCATTTGATAAATATGGCATCGTGATGTTTCATCCGGTAACCACAGAGTACGATCAGGTTTTTGACCAGGCCGGTAACCTGGTTCGGGCGCTGATTGAATCCGGAAAACAGTTCGTGGTTGTATACCCGAACAATGATATGGGTTCAGAGTTTATTCTTCAACGATTTAAAGAGTTCAACAACAACCCTGATTTTATCCTGTTCCCGAGTTTAAGGTTTGAATATTTTCTGGTATTGCTGAAACATGCGGAAATGATTGTGGGCAACAGCAGTGCAGGAATCCGGGAAGCTCCGTATTACGGAATACCCACTGTAAATATTGGTACAAGGCAAATGAACCGCAGCTTGCTCGAGCAGATTGTGAATACAGGGTACGGAAAGGATGAAATCCTGCAGGCCATTCAGCAGCTAAGCGATGTCAGAATGGAGCCTGCCCAGCTGTTTGGTGAGGGAAAGAGTGACGAGTTATTTATCTCTGCTTTGAGAGACAACCGGTTTTGGGAAATTCCCAAACAAAAATATTTTATGGATTATCGGGGAGCACAGGCATGAGACATTCGCGCACAAGAATTATTGCAAGAATTGACGTAAAAAATGAATTTGTCATCAAGGGAATTCACCTCGAAGGATTGCGTAAAGTAGGCAACCCTGTTGAATTGGCACGTAAATATTACCAGCAGGGTGTAGATGAAATTCTGTTTATGGATGCAGTGGCCAGTTTGTACGGACGAAACAATTTATTCCATATCATAGAACAGGCCTGCCGCGAAGTATTTATTCCCATTACCATAGGTGGTGGTCTCAGAAGCGTAGAGGATATTGATCTTGCGCTTAAATCCGGTGCAGATAAAATTTCAATCAATACGCAAGCCATAAAAGAACCCACTTTAATAACCAGGGCTGCTGAGATGTACGGTTCTCAGGCAGTGGTTGCTTCTATTGAAGCGAAGAACAAAGGCAGCTGGTGGGAGGCTTATACAGACAATGGAAGGGAAGAAACCGGATTGAATGTAGTAGAGTGGGCAAAAGAAGTGGAAAGGCTGGGTGCGGGTGAAATCCTGCTTACTTCTGTAGATATGGAGGGGACAAAAAAGGGCTTTGATCTGGAATTGGCCGAGCAGGTTTATAACGCCGTAAGTGTTCCTGTTATTTTCAGCGGTGGTGCAGGACAGCCGGATCATGTGCTGGCACTTGCGGACCGCATTAACCCTGACGCCGTTGCGTTTGCCTCAATACTGCACTACAATACCTTTGGCATTCAGGAATTAAAACAGAATCTGAATGCTGCTGGCATGGATATCCGAATGTGAAGAAGATGAAAACAATTGCAGTATTGGATTACGGGATAGGCAATGTAAGGAGCCAGCTAAATGCCCTTGAGGCAGTTGGCGCACGGGGAATTCTTACAAACAACCACGACGAAATACTCGGAGCAGATGCTGTAATCCTTCCGGGTGTGGGTGCATTCCGGCATGGAATGGAAAACCTGGAGAAGCACAACTTAATATCTGTTATTCACGAATATATCCGCACCGGAAAGCCCTTTCTGGGTATTTGTCTGGGCATGCAACTGCTTTTTGAGGAAAGCGATGAATTCGGCCACAGCAAAGGGCTGGGTTTGGTAGCAGGGAAAATTCAGAAGTTGCCCTTGCCAGCAGATGGTGGCCTTCGTCTTCCGCATATAGGTTGGAAAGAAATAGACGAATTCGAAAACGGAGGGTGGGCAGATTCCATACTGGAAACCACCAAACCCCATAGTGCCTTTTATTTTGTGCACAGCTATGCAGCAGTGCCTGCAAGCAGTGATACCTGGCTTGCAAAGGCAACCTTTGGAGAGCATACATTCTGTTGTGCCGTAAAACAGGGCAATATTTTCGGAACACAATTTCACCCCGAAAAAAGCGGAGAATCCGGACTACAAATCATTAAAAAATTTACAGAAATATAAAGCAATGACAACACAGAGACTTGAGGCCTATTATGGTTTGCCTTCAGAGGTAAGGTTCTGCAGGAAATGTGTCATTTCCAATCAGAGACCAAGTTCAACCATTGAATTTAAAAGTACAACTGAACAGAAAAAACACTCCATTGAATTTGATGAAAACGACATTTGTTCAGCATGCAGGTATCACGATGAGAAAGAGCTTGGCATAGACTGGCAGAAACGTGAAGACACCCTTTTGCGCTTGCTGGATAAGTTCAGAAGCAAAGACGGAGGGTATGATGTGGTGGTGCCGGGTAGCGGAGGTAAAGACAGTGCTTATACCTCTCATGTTTTAAAATACAAATATGGGATGAATCCACTTACGGTTACCTGGGCGCCCCATTTGTATACAGACATTGGATGGAAGAATTTCCAGAACTGGATGCATGTGGGAGGTCATGACAATCTGCTTTACACTCCCAATGGCAAATTGCACCGTCTGATGACCAAGCTGGCGTTTCACAATTTGTTGCACCCGTTTCAGCCATTTATCATTGGCCAGAAAATAGTGGGGCCTGCAATAGCGGCCAAATATGGTATCAAGCTGGTGATGTATGGCGAAAATCAGGCAGAGTATGGCAACAAAGTGGATGAGAACAATATACCTACCATGAATGAAGAATTCTTCACGGTTGAAGACCCGATGCAAATGCGTTTCGGGGGTGTGACCATGCAGGAAATCATTGATCAGTACGGTTTCAAGTTTCATGACTTCGCACCCTATATCCCACCCAATCCAACTGAGTTGAAGGAGAAGGGAGTGGAGATGCATTATCTGGGATATTATTTGAAATGGGATCCCCAGGAATGTTATTATTATGCTGCTGAGCATACAGGATTTGAGGCCAACCCTGAAAGAACGGAAGGCAGCTATTCCAAGTACAGCAGTATAGACGACAAAATTGATCCTTTTCATTATTTTACCACCTGGATAAAATTTGGTATTGGCCGGGCAACCTATGACGCTGACCAGGAAATAAGAAACGGTAAAATTACCCGCGAAGAGGGTGTTGCATTGGTGAAGAAATATGATTCTGAATTTCCGAAAAAATATTTCAAAGAGTTCCTTGACTACATAGACACATCAGAAGAAGATTTCTGGAAAACAGTGGACAAATATCGTTCGCCACACCTCTGGGGCAAAGACGAGAACGGAGAATGGAAAATGCGGCACAATGTGTTCGGAGAGGGGCTGGATGATTGATTTCTAATTCCCTGTAACCGGGTTAGTGCGTGGAAGAATTAATTAAAGAACGCAATCGTATAATTTGGGAAACAGACAATACTCCGGGCATTCTGGATTATTGTTTTCCGGACGGTACCAGTTTCTGGCTGGCCATACGCCTGGAGTTGAAATTCACCATGATCAACTCCAGAGCCAACAAAGAGGTGAATTGGGATTCGAGGATTCACTTTTCCCGATGGAAATTTTACAGGTATCTGTTATTCAGCTTTTGGAAAAGTCCGTTTCTTTTTGCCGGGAAAACAGATGTTCTGCGCATTGCCAATTGGGAAAAGAATCCGGAATGTCCAAACCGGATGACACAGTTTCTCACGGAATATCCGCAGCTGAGTCAGGTGCAGTTGTTGTATTCCCAAAGCATGGATCGCTTTGGCCATTTGCCCGGCCACCGCAGCTTTGATTACTTTTACTATGCTTCTCTGTTTTGGGCGAGGATTTTTCGCCGCCGTCCAAATGCAGCTGCGGAGAATGAGGTAGCTGCTTTTATCGGACTGCTTAAGCAGAAAATGGGTGATTGGCTTACACCTGAAATTGCAGATACCCTTCGCAGAAAGTTATTGCAAATACACCAGCTGGTACCGGGATATACCAAGCGGATACAAAAGTATCTCAACAGGGTAAAACCCAAATTGGTGGTGGTTTCTGAAGGAAATAACGGAGACTGGCAGAAGGGAAGTTTATTTAAAATTTGCAGGGAATCGGGCATTCCCACAGTTGAGGTACAGCATGGTACAGTGGGCATTGGAATGAAATACGGTGAAGAACTTGTTAAAGACAGCAAATTCAAACAGCATAAAACGAATTATTTTTTCACCTTCGGTATGTATCATTCCCAGATTGTAAATGCGGTGGATGAATGTGTTGAATTCGGGCATTATTTTCTTGAAAAATCTCTGGAAAATATAACCAGAATCGGTCCGGACCCTGAAGGCAGAGTACGGATATTGTTCATAGGGGAAGGAATACCTTATACAGCAAAGGACAACGGTCTGGTACTCGCAGTGTCAGCGGCTCTGGAACAGCTGCATTTTCCTTTTCAGGTCACAGTAAGGCTGCATCCTACTGAAGAACCCAATGCCAGATACGCTGAGCTGATGAAGTTTGAAGGAGCAAGGTATTCACAGGTGGAGGATGATAATATTTACCAGTTAATCAGTGACCATGAGATCATCATTGGTCATATATCCACCGTGCTGTTCGAGGCGCTGTATTTCAATAAGGAGCCCTATGTGTTTGAAGATGATTATACCTATTTTGCTTTGCCCGAAGGTCTGGGTTTATGGTTTAAGAACGGCACTGAATTGCGGGGATTAATGGAACTGAATTTTCCACCAAAACCAGTTCATGACGAAGTTAAAAGGTTGTTTTGGGCTAAGGGAACCACAAGAGAGAATTTTACAAAATTCTGGAATGAAAAAGTGGGGAAACCCATACTGAATTAATGTGCGGATTTTTATTTTATCAGGACAGTAACGGTTTGAAAGCAGACCGGATTATTGAGTCTGTACATGCTTTGAATCTCATGAATCACCGTGGACCGGACAGTGATGGTGTGGTTCTGATCAATTCCAGTACCGGAGAGCATAAAACATTTCGCACCAAGGGCACTTTACAGGGTCTGGCAGTGGACATTGAAGATGCTGCATGGTTCAATTCCGGTGATTATGATATTTTTCTCGGTCACAAGCGATTAAGTATTATTGAGCCCAACATTACGGGTCATCAGCCCATGACCGATGGAAACGGAAACTGGATTCTGTTTAACGGAGAGGTATACAATTACATTGAAATAAGAGAGGCTTTAAAAAGAGACGGTATTTATTGCATTACAAATACAGATACTGAAGTATTGCTCAGGGCATATTTGCACTGGGGATCAGATGCTGTTTCAACCTTCAATGGTATGTTCAGTATTGTCATCTGGGACAATGCAGCACGCAGCATTTTTGTTGTGAATGACCGCTATGGTGTGAAACCATTGTATTGGAGGCAAACGGAAACTTCGGTTGTGTTTTCTTCTGAAATAAAGCCCATATTGCATTTGCATAAAGGCAGGAATACTTTTGATCAGGAATCGGTTTCAAGATTTGAAGCGGGTGGAATAACTGTTGCGGACGAAAGAACATTTTTTGCAGAGACAAAACGTTTTTACCCGGCGCATTTTTGCAGTTTGCAGGTGGGCAGGTCAAGGGTAACAGAGCAAGTGGCGAATGCGTGGAAACCTTTTTACAAGTTGCCGGTGGATATACAGACCAGAAAATCAGATGATGCGGTATATGAAGAATATCATCACTTATTATCTGATGCGGTAAGGTTGCGCCTGCGGTCTGATGTGCCCCTTGGCATTTCTTTATCGGGTGGCCTGGACAGCAGTGCAGCTTATGTATTGATGCGGCGGATATTGGGCAGGGAGCACACCATAGCTGCTTTTTCTGCGGTTCATCCGGGAAAGGCTGAAGACGAATCGGAGTTTATTGACGAATTGGGGAAAGATGGTTTGCTGAAGTTGCACAAAGTTGACCCAACCAGATGGTTTTCTCCAGCGGATTACAAGGAACATATCCGCTTTCAGGAGACACCGCTTCCACGATTGACATATTATTCCCAATGGTGTGTTTCAAGGCTCACCAGACAAGAAGGGTTTGTGGTATTGCTCTGCGGTCAGGGAGCAGATGAAAGTGTGGCCGGATATCACCATCATTTTTACAGATATGCGAGAAATTTGATTGTGCGTGGTCGTATTCAGGAATATCTGAGTCAGGTTAAAAGCTGGGCTGCGATGAAAAACCTGACTGCGAACCAGGTGCATCACACTGTTTTGAATGAATGGAAACTTGTGTGGCTTCTGCGGTTGGGTTTGAAGAAACTTGGAACCAAACTGGAAGAGAAGTGGTATAGCGCAGGTAGTCTTACTGAAATTCTGAAAATGGATCTGGAAGAATTTCAATTGCCCCATTTTCTTCATGCCGACGACAGGAACGGAATGGCATTCAGCATAGAAACCCGGCATCCGTTTATGGATTACCGGTTGATTGATTTCAGTTTTTCACTGCCAGACCGTATGAAGATTCATGAGGGCTGGCAAAAGTGGGTATTGAGACAAAGTGTATCGGAATTGCCGGATAAAATCCGTTGGAGAAAGGACAAGAAAGGATTTGCCACCCCTGAGAATCAGTATTATTCGATTTTGGATCCGGCCATTCAAAGCAGAGAGCAATTCAGGAAGAAAAATGTAGATTGGTTTTGTGATTTATATGGATCATACATGTAAAAATGCTTAGAATCAGAGACAAAAAAGTGCTTGTACTGGCGCCACACACCGATGACGCCGAATTGGGTTGTGGCGGTACAATCAGCCGTTTGCTGGAAGAAGGAAATGAGGTGTATTGTGCCGCATTTTCTGCCTGCAAGCAGAGTATTCAAAAGGACCATCCTGAAGATATTCTGATAACGGAATTGTATGCTGCAAGTCAATCTCTTGGAATTGCAGGAGACAAGCTGCTTCTTTTTGATTATGAAGTGAGAACATTTAATTTCCGCAGGCAGGAAATACTGCAGGATATTTTATCATTAAGAGAGCAGATAAAACCTGATATTGTCTTTGTCCCTTCCATCAATGATATACATCAGGACCATTATACCATAGCCCAGGAAGCAGTGCGTGTTTTTAAATTTTCTACGTTGTTTTCCTATGAATTGCCCTGGAACAATTTTGAATTCAAAACCACTGCCTTTATTTCGTTGGAAGAGAGACATGTGCTTCGGAAAACTGAAGCCTTAAAACACTACAGGAGTCAGTCTCACAGGCAATATATGCAACCGGAATTTGTAAAGAGCCTGGCCGTGGTTCGCGGTGTTCAGGCAGGTGTTGATTTTGCAGAAGTATTTGAGATTGTACGATTGATTTTATAATTCAATTGCCAGCAGGTAAGAAAGCACTTATTGTTTGTTACACATTTCCACCTATGCCGGGAGTCGGTGGCAGAAAATGGGCGATATATGCTCATTATCTGCAAAAGGCGGGGATTGTGCTGCGTGTGATATCCGGCACACCGGGACCGGGAGATTCTTCTCCATGGGATAGCTATGTGCATGATATAGATGTAGTGCACATAGCCAACAGATATCCCGGCATTCTGAACTCCAGCCCGGACACAATTCTTGAGAAGATCCGTTACAGATTATCTCTGCTCTGGTTAAAAGCAATAACAAAGGGCAACTATTATGACCGTGGAATTCTGAGTGAAAGCGCATTGATGGAGGCAATGGATAAAGGTTTAAATGCGCTGGATACAAAGAACCTGATTGTAAGCGGTGGGCCATTTTCATTGCTTTATTACGGGGCATTGCTTAAGGAAAGACATCCGGAATTGAATTTCATCGCAGACATCCGGGATGAATGGACCGCAGATCATTTTTATGGTCATGGTGGTCTCAGTAAGGCAAGGAAGAGGGAGGAAGAGGCCAGGCTGTCAAAAGTATTGCAGCAGGCTGATAAAATTATTCTCTCTTACCATATTACACGGTTAGCGTATTCGGAGAGATATCCTCAATACGCACAAAAGTTGATTGTACTGGAACATGGCGCAGATCCTGATATGGAAATTTCTGCCAGACGGCAGTATCGGGGAAAGCCCGTCCGGTTGTTGAATTTTGGTAGTTTGTTGGGGCGGCAGGAGAAAACCATGCAGATACTTGGCAGGTATCTGGCGCAAAGCAAGGGTGATGTACAGCTAGAGTTTTATACCCGTGAGCAGAAGTACAAACAGATATTCAGGGAATCAGGGGCATATCCGGAACATGTGATCTATCATTCTGAAATACCATCAAAAGACATATTTACAACCCTGAAAGACAGGACGGCAGCACTGCTGTTTTTGCCGGATTATATGAAGGACATGCGCAGTACAAAATTTATGGAGGTGATAGCGGCAAGGGTTCCTATCGTATTGGTCGCAAAAGCCGGCGAAGTATCACGCTTTATCACAGATCATCGGTTGGGAGTTTTTCTGAATGCGGACAATCTTGAAGAGGAGATAGGGAAATTGACACAGCTTCTTGAAAAGATGGATTATAACGAATCGTTTGATTATTCTCCATGGCAATTGAGCAGGCAAGCGCAACAAATTGAGGGCATGCTGAAATAAATACATGACTTCTGTGACCCAACACACTCCGGAACAAATTTTAAGAAGATAAAATCGCGGCTGTATGAATAACCAAACACTGGAACACGAGCCATATATTCAAAGAATCATCGCACTGAATGAGCAACTGGACGAACGCTATGCGTTTCACAAAGCTGTGGAGCCCATACTGCTGGAAATTGGCTCAGACAATGCTTTTTTACGCAGGGTCATACGTCGGAATTTTGACGACCCGGGTTATTTGTCTCAGACCTGGTCTCTATATAACATCCCGTATTTTCATGTGTATGAGAATGATGATTTTATTTTAAAAATACACATTTTTCCTGCAGGAAAGGATTGGGAACCGGGCATAGCAGCGCATGCCATACATCACCACAACAATTATATACTTACTACCAACGCATTTTTCGGATCGGGGTATGAGAGTCTGCTTTTTGATCCGCAGGTTCAGACAGATCCTAAAACCCTCCGGACAAGGATGAAAATTACACGGCAATTTCATCAGAAGGACTGGAACCCGTCAAGGGTAGATTCATGGGTGCCGCATATTGTATTTTTACCGGAACAACTCTCAGCTACATTGTTGATCTGGACACCCGAAAAGAAGAGGGCCACGGATAAATTGCGGAGCAATCCACTGTTAAAGGCGGTGAAGGGACCTTTGCGTAAAATCATCCAATTGCTTGGGATGGAATCTGTGTTTGGCATCGCAAAAGCGCACACTTACCAATACTATGCAGCGGCGGATGGCAAGGGCTTTATGGCCATAGAAGAGGAAAAGTATTTTGCACCTACCAAAGCTGCCAATGGCGAGGATGTGCAGGAAATATCACGACAGTTGTTGTTCTCATTTATACAAAAAGCAAATTTGGCTGACCCGGATTATTTCAGGGAGTTGGCCGCAAGGGCTGATTTTCCGGAGGGTTACAGAAAGTGGGTAAATGTCATCAATAGTGGTGAAACCATAGAAGAAATCTATCACACAAGGGAAATCAACATTCCACAGGGTAGCTATACCCTTGCGGATATACAGAACGCTGCAAAATATTAAATAACCGATTGCGCATTATTTATTACTCTCCGCATCCCACGCACGACATTGTAAGCGAGGTGGGTTACAGCACCCATCAGCGTGAAACCATAGGCGCTATGCGCAAGTTGGGTCATGAAGTGATTCCTGTGATAATGGGAGGTACGGAAAAATCGGAAGTTGAAAATTATCATGCCGATATAACGCGGGGTGGCTGGCGCAGTCTGTTAAAAAAATCGATGCCACTCTGTGTGAAGAGCAGCATGAAAGATTATCTTCTTATTCAGCATGACAAACGGGCTGCAGCCAGGTTGCGGGAAGCGATAGAACAACACAAGCCCGATCTGGTTTACGAACGCAACGAATTCATGCAGGATAAGGGTTTGCGTGTATGCAGGGAAATGCGGGTTAAGCATTTTCTTGAAGTGAATTCCCCTGTGGTGGAAGAGATGAGGGAATGGGAAGGGAAAAGCATTTTTCATGGATTGGCACACAAAAAGGAGAAATATAAATTCAATCATACGGATCATATTTTTTGTGTTTCATCTGTGCTGGAGAAATTTATCCGTGAAAAGTATGCAGCGAAAAAACCTGTTTCCATTATCCCGAATTGTATCAATCCGCAAAAGGACTTACCGGGTTCAGAAGATTCGGACAGTGTGAAGCATGAATGCGGAGCAAACGGACGAAAAATCATTGGTTTTGTAGGAAGTATTTTCCCATATCATGGGGTAGACAAATTGATTAAAGCATTTGTCCGGGTGCACAATGATTATCCGGAATCCTTCCTGATGATTGTGGGAGATGGCATCATGCGGAGAAGCTACGAAAAACTTGCTGCTGAAATACTGAAGGAGGGTTCCTATCTGTTTACAGGTAAGATTCCACACAGCCTTATAATGGCCTATATTGGTGCGTTTGATATAGCGGTTATGCCAGATTCAAATTGGTATGGATCACCCATTAAAATATTTGAATACGGTATCATGGAACGGCCGATTGTGGCGCCAGACAATGGTCCGGTGCGTGATGTCATGCAAGATAGAACAGACGGATTGCTTGTTTCAAACCCGAATGAAGCTTTGGAAAAAGCGTTGTTGTGGGCACTGAATCATAATGAAGAAATGACACAAATGGGCAGAAATTTTAAACGGAAGATTCTTGAAAATTACGTTTGGGAAAAGCAGGCGGCATTTATTTTAAAACACTGTTAATTCAAATCATTGGGTGATTCAAAGATACGTGTATTAATTACCGGGGCCGGGGCTCCGGGCGGCCCCGGACTTATAAAAAGTTTACTGCTGTGTGGTGATGTCTCACTTGTGGTTGGTGACATAAATCCAATGGCCTCGGGAAGGGCATTGTGTGATGATTTTCTGCAATTGCCTTCAGCCTCCGGGGATGATTATATCCCCCGCATGCTTGACATATGCAGCCGAAACCGGATTGAAGTATTGATACCCCTGGTTACAAGGGAATTGCTGAAATTGTCAGGGAATAAAAAGCGGTTTGCACTTGGCGGCACTTTGATAGCTGTATCTGAACCCGGTGCGCTGGAGATAGCAAATGACAAGGCTAAACTGTTTGACCATCTGAGTGCCGGGAAGATAGATGTACCAGCCTACCGCCGGGTAAAGAATCTGGATACGTTGAAGCAGGCAGTGAAAGAATTGGGATATCCTCAACGTGACGTGGTGATAAAACCAGCTGCGGGAAACGGGAGCCGGGGTATCAGAATTTTAACGGAAAATCGTTTGGAATTTGACGCATATTTTCAGGATAAGCCAGATCATATGTATTCAAATCTGGAAGAAATCATCCGTATTTTTTCAGGACATGAATTGCCTGAAATGCTGGTCATGGAGTATTTGCCGGGAGAAGAATGGACAGTAGATTGTTTTATTCAAAAGGGAAATCCGGTTTTGCTGTTACCCCGACGACGGTTGAGAATGAATGCAGGAATTTCAGTTGCAGGCGAGTATAAAAAGGATGAAACGATCCTGGCGTTTTGTAAATCCATATTGAAAAGCCTGGAACTAGACGGACCTGTGGGAATTCAGGTAAAAATGGACAGCAGCGGAAAGCCCGGATTGCTGGAAATCAATCCACGACTGCAGGGAACAAGCTGTGCTGCAATGGGATTGGGCATAAATCTGGCCAGTTTCACGGTTAAAAACGCAATGGGTGAAGATGTACAATCTTTGATTCCACCCATCCAATGGGGTAAGCGTTTCGTGCGATATTACAGCGAAGCCTATTTTGATTCAGTCTCCTGAATTTCGGCAATTCCGGGCTGGGCAGGGTTTAACTTTTTCCGGGATTGTGTCATTTCCCTTCTGATTTGAATGGCACTATAGGCAAACAGGAAGAAGAAGAGAAAAAAGCCCTGACCCAGATAATTTCCGGTTCGCATCAGACGGACCACAAACATGATAAAAATTCCCTGATTCATCAGCACAAGCAAAACGAGATCAGGGTTTAGTGATGGTTTCCGCCCAATGGCAAATCGCAGCAGAAAGAACAGGAAAGCGGCAATTCCTATTATTCCGGTTTCAGACATCAATCGAATAAACAGGGAATTTGCATCTTTGGTATTGAATTTACCGAATATAATTTTGAATCGTTTGCCCAGCAATTCTTCGAAATACAAATCATACGAAATTTCGTGAGAACCCAGTCCGGAGCCAGTTAACGGCCGTTTCTCGAAACTTTTTTGTGCCACCATAAAGTTGCTGAAAAGGGCAAACGTACTGGAATTGAGTTTGGCCAGTTCATTTTTGCTGAGTTTTTTGGTGGATGTGAATGCTTTTAAAGTATCATCAATACGGATGGTTAGTTCTTTGAAGATGTTTTTAAACGAATCCAGACGTGGGATAATGATGAGAAGGATCAGGGGGAGAAACAGAATTCTGCCATGTTTGAAGTTGAGAAACCCCCAATTGAGCAGGAGAAAGGCAAACATAAGTCCCAACCCGATATAGCCTGCTGAGCTGAAAGTAAACAAATATCCGAACAACACGACCAGAAATGACCTTAGATGAGTCCAGTTTCTGGTGTGGCGGGGACCGATAAAACAGGACAGATAATAGTAAAGTGCAGGTATGAGGGCAACGGCGAGAAAGTAGGGTTCGCCCATGATGGAGTATGAACGGTACAGACCCAGGGAAACCGCTTTGCTGTTGTCAAACAGATTCCAGAAACCGGCAAAGCGAAGCAGACTTTCAACTCCTCCTCCTTTGAATTTCAAATCGAAGTGAAGCAGGCGCATGACTTGTTCCAGAATGGCCCAAACCGCCACCCAATAGCTGATACGCAGATACAATCTGAAAATACGCTGCAAATCAAATCCGGTATATTTTACAAGACTGAAATAGGCAATGGAGGAGTAAGTAATTCCCAGAAGCTGCTTGATCATAGGAAAGCCAAACGTGCCTTCAATATTTCCGACACCAATGCTGATTCCGAAAAGAATGAGAATGGGAATGGCAAACCATCTGGGCCAGAATGGCATGGCTTTTCGCTTCACCATATAATGGATAAGGAAAACCAGGTAGATAAAATAGTAATAATACAGGTCAAACGGCATCTGGGCGCGCGCCTCATTGGTTGAAGCCCCCACGATAAATTCATCGAGGAAAACCGAAAGTACCATGAGAAAAACCAGAATCCGTTCCATACTAAGCTGCAGAGCCTGGCAAAAATCGGGCTATCGGGTGCATAATCCAACAAAATCGGACCATTGAACTATTTATTTCTATATACAGAACTTGCAGGGTACACTGTCACCTGTCTTCAGAAGTTCGCCGAGACCTATCCGGGGGACAGTATCCATGTTATACATTATCCTGTGAATCCGGAGGCACCCTTTCAGTTTCAACCTCATCCGGGGATCCATTATTATGACCGGGATGTGCTGGGCATGGAGGGGATCTATGAAATCATCAACAAACAGAATATTGATATTGTCATTGTATCCGGGTGGTCTGATAAAATTTACAATAAAATCATCCGGATGTTTGACCGCAATTTGTCTGTGGTGCTGTGTTTTGACAATTTATGGAAAGGAACATTGCGCCAACTACTGCTGCTCCCGTTTGCCAGATATTATCTGCGCAGATTGTATTCGGCGGCATGGGTTCCGGGAGATATTCAGGCGGATTTTGCAGAGAAAATAGGTTTTGGGGCAGAAGAAATTTACACAGGTTTTTATGCTACGGATACCGGAAAATTCAGAAAGATGGGAATGAGCCGGATACCGGAAGGGAAGCGCAGGAGGCGATTTTTATGTGTTGCCCGGTATATCCCTGAAAAGGGATATGATTTATTATGGAAGGCGTTTATCGAATTGAAAAAGGAGTATCCGAATGACTGGGAATTATGGTGTGCCGGCACAGGGGTGTTGTATGACCGGAGAACCCTGCATCCCGACATTAAGCACCTTGGTTTTGTGCAGCCTCAGGAAATGGGACCAGTGATAGAACAGACCGATGTTTTTGTTTTAACCAGCTATTCCGAACCCTGGGGTATGGTGGTACAGGAATATGCTGCTGCGGGTTATCCGCTGATACTGAGCAGTGCCGTAGGCAGCGGCACGGTATTTTTAAGACCCGGGGAAAATGGTTTTGTATTTGACAGTGGAAATAAAGAAGAATTAAAGGAAGCCATGATACGTACCATGAAAATGAGTGAGTCTGAACTGCAGAAAATGTCGGCCATCAGTGCAGAATTGGGAATGGCCTATGATGCTGTCAATTGGGTAAAAACGCTGAAGCAGTTAGGAACAAATTATGGAAGAAAACGTTAAGTAAAATCAATCCGTGATTTCCAAATATGCATCAATTATTTCTTTCCAGTTCTGTATCACAGGATGGTTGCTTCCCATGAGCTGAACAAAAGAATCGTTTTTCACAGGGTAATTGATTTCTTCGTCTGACAAAGAATAGTTCGGTGTGGCATGGAGCTTTGAACACATGTACAGATAAATGTCGAGCACGGTGGGTGGGTTTGAAAAACAAACATTGATATCACCCTGAAAGGAAGCAGAAGTTAATACGTTTACAATATGTGAAATATCTTTGGCTGCAAGTATATGCCTCACTGCATTTTTATAAATCACAACGGGAATATTTTGCTGAATGTGACGTATGAAATAAGGGAACAGATTGGATTTGTTTCCGGCCTCGCCTACGATATTGGGCAGTCTGACAATGATATGTGAAGGGAAATGCGCGCGCACAAGCTCTTCCATGTGGATTTTGTGCAGGATATATGCATTGTTGGCTTTGGTGGGATTGAAAATGCTGATTGTCGAGAAATAAATGAAATTTTTATCTCTGGGTTGTTGCAGCAATAAATTCTCTTCTCTGGAAAATGCCTGTGAATCTGAGATTGTGGAGTCTGAAACACCGGAGCAAAAGAGCAGCAGGTTGTCTGAATCAGCCGGAATTACATTTTTAGCCAGTAGTCCGGTTCCGATAATCATGGGTGATGAATTGCAGGTGCGAAACTAATTCCGGAAATGTGTTTTCCCAATTGAATTTTGCATGAACGCGGTCTACGCAGAGTTTTTGTTGTGATTGAAGTGTTTGTGACGGACAGGTTATTGCTGCGTGCATGGCATCCCTCAGTGCAGTGATATCACCTGCAGGAATAAGCCAGCCTACGGTATGGTCCACAATATCAGCAACTGCACCCACATCGGTAGCTATGGGACTCAGTCCCCTTGCCATAGCTTCAACAAGAATGGTGGGAAAACCCTCTGACAAGGAAGGAAGCAGCAGTACTTCAGCCTTTTCCATATGCTTCAGGATGGTTTCGGCGGGAAGATTTCCAGTATATAGTATGTTGGCTTGCAACAGTTTATTTTCCTCCGGCACATCACCGACAATTGTAAGATGATAATCGGCAGGGTTGAGGTTTTTCAGGGCACTTATCATAACATGGTAACCCTTGCGGAATTCGAACCTGGCCACGTACAGAAATTGTCTGGGCAGATTATTCGGTTTAGGATCCGGAGATGGATACAGAAAATTCCTGTCTGCCGCACCATATTGAGTAAATATCCGATCGTGCCTGACCCCAAGACGAAGGGCAATTTCTTTCACCTTTCCCCCATAGCTGAACATATAATCCGATTTGCGGAGAATGGCAGATGCTGGAAGGCGAAGAATCATTTTTTTCAACCACTCCGAAAACGACCATGATTTTTGGTACATTTCCAGACCATGAAGTTGGGAAATTACAGGAACGGATTTTACGGGTCTGTGCAGCAAATAATGCCAGGCACAGAATCCTTTGGAATAAATCACATCCAACCCGGGGATAAATTCCTGCAATGCCAGAGTAATATTGCGGGCATATTGCCAGGACCACCAGATATATTGTCCGGGGAATTTGCCGGGTTTGGGATTAGGAATAAAAGTAAAGCGAATATTGGCAGCTGTATCCGGGCCAAAAAAGGAGATATGCGCAGATTCCGGGGTATGCTGGTCCACTTCGGGCATAAAAACATTGACCTCATGGTCTGTGTTGGCAAAGCGATGAATGATATAAGAGATGTGTTTTTGCATCCCTCCAACAGAAAAAGGATACACACCATCGGTGAGAATACAGATTTTCAAAATAGTATTGCAAAGTAAGAACAATTTTCAGACATGTGCGGGATAAACGGTGTAGTGGGCAGGCTTGACGGATTCAGATCCAATGATGTGATGGTGCATATGAACCATGCAATCACGCACCGCGGACCAGATGCTCAGGGGATTTTTACAGAGCCCGGAGTGGTTTTGGGCCACAGGAGGCTGAGCATTATAGACTTGAGTGATCAGGGAAGGCAGCCCATGTACAGTGCAGATGGACGGTATGTCATTGTATTTAACGGGGAGATTTACAATTATCAGTCACTGAAGGCCAGGGTTAAGGATTATCCCTTTGAGACCGATACTGACACGGAAGTGATTCTTGCCTTATACAGCATTTACGGGTCGGGGGCCATTGAGCAACTGGACGGAATGTTTGCCATTGCCATCTGGGACCGTGAGGAGAAAGAGCTGGTGCTTGCCAGAGACCGGATGGGTAAAAAGCCTTTGTACTATTATCAGGAGGCAGGGTTACTGGTTTTCAGTTCAGAAATACGGGGATTGCTGGCCAGTGGATTGGTCAAACCCAAACTGAACCGGAGTGCAATATCGTCCTACCTTCAGTTCCAGACTGTGTATTCGCCAGATACGATACTGGAAGGGGTGAAAATGTTCAAAGCGGGGTATTTGGCGCGCATAAAGCAGGGAATCTGGGATGAGAAGCGATACTGGAATACGGCAGATGGCTTGAACAAATACAGCCTTACCGGACCATATGATAAAGTCGTAAAACAAACCCGTGAACTCTTTCTGCAAGCGGTGCAGAAGCGGCTGGTGAGTGATGTTCCACTGGGAGCATTTTTGAGTGGTGGGGTTGACAGCAGTTGTGTAGTAGCGGCTATGGCCCATATCCACGGCAAAGGGATAAAAACATTTCACATTGGTTTTCAGGAGGGAGAATTCAGTGAAAGCCGGTATGCTGCATTGGTGGCAGATAAATTCGGAACTGAGCATCATGAAATTATCCTGCAACCCACAGACTTTTTGGCAGAACTGCCCGATTCATTGAATGCAATGGATCATCCAAGCGCTGACGGACCGAATACCTATATTGTGTCTAAGCACACCAAAGCTGCCGGAATAACAGTGGCACTCAGTGGACTGGGAGGGGATGAACTGTTTGGCGGGTATCCGGTTTTTTCATATTTGCGCAAGCTGCAGAGACTGAGAATGGCCGGCCAAATTCCACAATACATGCGGAGCAGGTTGGTGGGTATGCTGGGTAAGCGACTTGAAGGTCCGCGGGGGGAGAAACTGAAAGCGTTGGCACAGTTGAAAAACTGGGATTGGGAACATTTATACCCGGTTTTCAGGCAGGCAATGGGAGAGAAGGAACTCGCGACAGCAGGATATAAACCTGCAAACGTTTTCAATCCGGGTATACATTCTGTATGGGGTCCGAAACTGATGTCGGAAATAAGTATTGCTGAAATGAATACTTACATGGAAAATGTACTTTTAAGAGACACAGACCAGATGAGTATGGCCCACGCATTGGAAGTAAGGGTGCCTTTTCTGGATAAGGATCTGATTGAATTTGTGCTTTCCTTGCCAGATGATTTCAAACCGTTGAATCCACCGAAAAAACTGATTATTGATGCCATGGGAGACTGGTTGCCAGCCGAAGTATGGAACCGGCCGAAGATGGGATTTACGCTACCCTGGAAATTATGGATGAATCGGGAATTGAAAGGATTTGTGAAGGAGAAGTTGGATTATCTGGAACAAACAGAATTGTTCAGTCCTGCGTACATTCAGGGATTGAGAAATACCCTGGAAACAGAATCTAATCCAAAGTGGTATCCGGTTTGGAATCTTGTTGTTTTGTCACATTGGTTAGAAAAAAATAAAGTTTATGCCTGAGAAGAAAAAAATTGTAATTACTGTAGATTGGTTTGACCCTGCATACAGGGCGGGAGGACCTGTAACTTCTATAAAAAACATGGTGGAGAATTTGCATGACCTGTTTGATTTTCGCATTATTACAGGATGCATGGATTATGGTCAGACAGAGCCCATGGCGGTGGCCACAGATTGTTGGACAGACTGGAAAGGAATGGCCAAGGTTCACTATGTGAGTAAAGCGAAACAAAGCAGAGAGCATTTGCACGAATTACTGGATGAAGAAGAAGCTGATATTTATTATATACAGGGAATTTTTTCACGGGTATTTTCTATTTATCCATTGGTATGGTGGCACAAGGCAAAGGAAGAAAGGGTTATTGTGGCACCGCGTGGCATGCTGCATGAAAGTGCATTGGGGGTAAAACCCTGGAAAAAGAAGGTATATCTGCAGGCTGCGAAATGGATGGGTTGGTTTCACCATGTTTTGTTTCACAGTACAAACCCTGAAGAAACACTTCACATTCAAAAGGTATTTTCCAAAGACGCGGAATGCAGAGAGGCAGAGAATTTTGCAAAAGTGACGGCCTATTTGAAAGAGAAATCCGTAAAAAAGGAACAGAGTTTAAAATTGTTGTGTGTTAGCCGTATTTCGCCGGAAAAAAATGTGAATTTTATACCCGAGGTACTGTCAGAGATTGATTATCCGGTTGAAATTACTTTTGTGGGCAGTGCTTTGGATGAAGTGTATTTTAAAGAATTTATGGATAAAGTGAATGCACTGCCCACGCATATCAAAGCAACATATGCGGGAGAAAAAACACCGGATGAGTTGCAGAATTATTACCAAAATCACGATGTGTTTATTTTACCTACATTGGGTGAAAATTTCGGACATGCAATTGCGGAAGCGCTTCAAAGCGGGTTGCCTTGTATCATAGGAGACAATACTCCATGGAAAAATCTGGGATCGGCAGGTGCAGGTTATGATATACCGCCTGTAAAAGATGATTATAAGAATGCAATTGCCTATTTCTGGGAATGCACACCTGATGAATATTCACAGAGAAGCCAGGCAGCGCGGAAATATTTCGATGATAAGGTGGATATTCATTCATTAATCAATAAATATATTCAATTGTTTCAATAGGATGTTACCTTACACAAGTAAAATAGGAATTATCGGGGGTGGTCAGCTGGGCAAAATGCTGATTGAAGCTTCGCGACCATGGAATATTGAGTACGTGGTTCTTGAGAATGACAGTAAATGTCCGGCATGGCTTGTTGCTTCAGAGGTAATTGAGGGTGGTTTGAAGGATGCAGGGAAAATTCAGAGTTTGGCAGAAAAATGTGACGTTCTGACCTACGAAATTGAGCATATCAATGCAGAGGCCTTGCTGGAAATTGAAAATAAGGGAAAGGTCGTGATTCCTTCGGCCCGGATACTTCAGATTATTCAGGATAAAGGCTTACAAAAGGATTTTTATACTGCACATCAATTGCCCACAGCCGATTATTTTCTGGCGACGGATACCGCAGGGATTATTGAGAAGATGGACTCTCTGCCTGGTGAGAAACTTGTGGTGAAACAGCGGAAAGGAGGGTATGACGGAAAAGGTGTGGATATTGTTTCCAAAGAGGAATTGAGGGCTGGTAACTGGAATACTCCCGGGCCCTGTGTTGTTGAAGCGTTTCACGAAAATATAACTGAATATTCGGTCATTGTTGCTGCAGACAGGCATGGGAATCTGGTATCTTATGAGCTGATTGAAATGTACTTTAACCCTTTGAGTAACCTGGTTGAATTTCTTTTTTCTCCGGCAGAAGTTTCACCTGACCTGGAGGCTGAATGCAGGGAAATAGCTCTGAATGCGATCAAGGCATTTCATGGTGCTGGTTTATTTGCTGTTGAATTGTTTGTGACGAATGATGCCCGTGTTCTGGTCAATGAAATTGCTCCGCGCCCGCACAACAGCGGTCATCATACCATAGAAGGCAGTTATACAAGTCAGTTCGAGCAATTGAACAGAATATTGTTGGATTTGCCACTTGGGGATACGGGTATGATAAAGCCGTCTGCCATGATTAATCTGGTTGGCGGCGAGGGACAGAGTGGGCGTTACAGGTTAAAAAACGAACGGGAATTGCTGGATATACCTGGAGTATATGTGCATTTATATAACAAAGCCGAGATACGTCCGCACCGTAAAATGGGGCATATTACGGTGATGGCTGAGAATTTAAGCGCACTGATGGAGAAGGCCGGGAAAGTGCGCAATTTGTCTGGTTTCGAGGTGATTTAACACCCGGAGTCAGCGAGGTAAGATCTGTTTCAGAAAACTGAATGCAAAAAAAAGGACCGCTTATGGCGGTCCTTTCTGCGTTTATACTGTCATGATTTCTTTTTCCTTAACGGCAAGCAGGTCGTCGGTTTTTTTGATGAAACCATCCACTGTTTTTTGAATTTCATCTTCAGCTGACCTTGCATCATCTTCAGCCAGACCATCTTTGAGCATGGATTTTATTTTTTCCATATGGTCTTTACGGATATTTCTGATACCTACTTTGCCATGTTCGGCTTCGGCTTTGGCCATTTTAACCAGTTCTTTTCTGCGGTCTTCGGTAAGTGGCGGAACATTGATCCGGATCATTTCCCCGTCGTTTTGAGGGGCAAAGCCCAGATTGCTGTTAATGATGGCTGTTTCAATGGGTTTAATGAGGGATTTGTCCCATGGTTGGATTGCGAGAGTACGCGCATCGGGGGTATTCACGTTGGCCAGCTGGGCAAGCGGTGTAGGTGCACCGTAATATTCGACAACCACACCATCTAGCATGTTGGTGGATGCTTTTCCTGCACGAATGCGGCTAAACTCTGTCTGGGTGTGCGACAGGTTTTTTTCCAGATGATCCCTGAGGGAATTCAGAACAGATGAGGTTTCAGGCATAATATGAGAAGGTGCAAAAATAGGGACAATTCCGGGCTGAATTCAATACCGGTTTTAAAGGCTGCAATGGGTTGGCTTTTGAAATAGGTTAGGTAAGTGTAAAAGGCGTATTTTTGCAGTATGATAAATGTACTGTTTCTGGGATTGGGTAATTCCGAGATCATTGTCATCCTGCTCATCGTGGTTTTACTGTTCGGCGGGCGTAAGATTCCTGAGTTGATGCGCGGTGTAGGCCGTGGTATCCGCGAATTTCAGGACGCCAAGAACAATGTAAAAGACGAGATTCACAAGGGGATGCAGGAAGACCCCAAGAAGGAAGAAAATTGAAAGACCACACCCGGATATCGGAAATCAGGGCAGACCTGGAATCCGGAGTTGTAACCTGTGCGGAGCTCGTAGAGGGTTATCTGGACCGTATTGATGCACAACCAGAGTTGAACGCATTCCTTGAGGTATGGGCCGATGAAGCCAGGGAGCAAGCCAGGCGCGTGGATTCAAAGGTAAAAAGCGGGCAGGCCGGCAGGCTTGCAGGTGTTGTTATTGCCCTTAAGGACGTATTGGCCTATGAAGGACATAAGGTGTCTGCTTCGAGTAAAATTCTGGAGGGATTCACCTCCATTTATACAGGAACTGCTGTGCAGCGTCTGCTGGATGAGGATGCAATTCTCATAGGCCGCACAAACTGCGATGAATTTGCCATGGGTGCGAGTAATGAGAATTCTGCTTATGGCGTGGTTCTGAATGCTGCGGACAAATCCCGTGTACCCGGCGGAAGTTCGGGCGGAAGCGCTGTGGCTGTGCAGGCAGGTTTGTGCCATGCATCTCTGGGCACAGATACCGGTGGTTCTATAAGGCAGCCGGCTGCATTTACGGGATTGGTGGGTATGAAACCCACATATGGATTGGTTTCACGTTGGGGTTTACTTGCTTACGCCAGTAGTTTTGACCAGATCGGTCCTATAACCAAAAGTGTGGAGGACAATGCACTGATTCTTGAGATCATGGCCGGACCTGATGCAAATGACAGCACAGTATCTCAGCGTCCAAAACCACATTATGAAGTAAAATCTGCAGACCGGAAATTCCGTTTTGGCATTATGCAGGAGGCAGTTGAGCATCCGGGTCTTGATCCGTTCATCCGCGACTCCGTTTACAAACTTGCGGACCAATTGGGTGCAGACGGCCATGAAGTGGGGTTTTTTCACTTTCCATTGCTGGACTATATGGTTCCTGCTTATTACATCCTGACTACTGCAGAAGCCAGCAGCAATCTGAGCCGGTACAGCGGTCTTATGTATGGCTATCGCAGTCCTGATGCCCATGATTTGGAAAGTACGTATATATACAGCCGCACCCAGGGTTTCGGACAAGAAGTGAAGCGCAGGATTATGTTGGGCACTTTTGTTTTGAGTTCGGACTATTATGATGCGTACTATAAGAAGGGGCAGCAAGTGCGCCGGATTATACGGCAGAAGACAGAAGAAATTCTGGGGCAATTTGATGCCATATTATTACCTACAACCAGTACTCCTGCATTCAGGCTGGGAGAAAAGAGCAAAGATCCTGTAGCCATGTATCTGGCTGACTTGTTTACCGTACAGGCCAATCTGGCTGGCAATCCTGCCATATCTATACCGTGGAATTCCACCCCCGAAGGCTTACCAACAGGTATGCAATTGATGTGCAATCATTTTGAGGAACAGAAATTGTATGAATTGGCAAAGACCTTAGAAAAGTATAAGTAAATGGGTGTATTGCGGAATTTTATCGTTAGCCTGCTGATCTGGCCTGCCATGACCCATGCTCAGGATTTGGTGGAACAAAAGCTGAAATTGCTGGAACAAAAAGGGTTGCCTTTTTTTTACAATGAGGATATACGCCAGAATGCCGAAGCATGGATACGGAATGAGAATGCAAGCACAAGCATAATAACCGGCAGATTCAATCATTATGCAACAGTGCTGGAAACAGCGCAGAGAACGCATGGTTTGCCTTGGTTTATAAAGTATATTCCTGCAGCCAATACGGGGTTGCAACCCACGTTCATGGAAACAGACGGAAGCAACGGTATTTGGCCGCTGAACTTCAGTATGGGTAAAAAGTATGGGCTTACACAATCTGCCGTGCTGGAGGAGAGGCGCAGTGTTGAATTGTCTTCGGATGCGGCTTGCAAGTATCTGAGAGATTTGTACGATATCTATAAAGACTGGCCCAAAGTCATTACAGCATTCCGGATTGGGGCCGTGCGTCTCAATCAGGTTATACGTCTGGCCAATAACAGTCTGGAATTTAAAGATATATACAAGCATCTGACTGCGCAGGAAAAAGAACCCATCGTGCAGTTTTATGCAGCTGTGGCGGTGATGTATTATCACAAAGAATTCAACATAACAGAGCAAACCTATAAAGCCATTGAATCAGATACGGTAAGTACATCTGTTCCATTGTCGTTTGGATATTTGCATGCGAAACTGGGAATAGCTGTGGCAGACTTGCAGGAGTTGAATCCAGAGCTGAAGCAGAGTCTTGTGCCCTGTTTCGGAGAGCCCAGAACATTCCGTATCCCGGTGGTGTCTAAGGAAGGGTATAACCACATGAAAGATTCTTTCCGGATCTGGCTTACTAAGCGTGAACCTGAAATTGTGAAACCCGGAACTGAATATGATACTATTGTACGGGTAGTAGACAGTATAACCTACATAGAAATTAAACCAAGGGTTAAAGAACCCGGAACCAATGGAACCAGCCCTGCACCCAAAACGCCGGCACCTGCTCCCGCAAAGCCGGTTGTTCCCCAAAAGGTATGGGTATGGTACAAAGTGAAGCCCGGTGATGGTTTCTATACACTGAGTGATATATTTGACTGTACAACGGCCGAATTGAAAGCCTGGAACGGGATATACAGCAATACACTGATGGCCGGGGCCAACCTGAAATTTTACGTTCCTTATGCCCGTCAATCCTATTACCAGCAAATCAATTATATGAACCAGACCCAGAAGCGGAATCTGGCTGTGAAAGACTAAGTCTGTGAAGATCTTTGGCGCTATTCTGACATGCTTATTTTATTTTACCCGGGTGGCAGGCCAGGACTATCCTGTGCGGACAACTCAGGAGAATATGGTCATAGATGGCCATCTTGAAGAAAAAGTATGGCAAAGCGGAGGTTGGTGTACTGATTTTATTCAGCATTTCCCGTATGACACATCCAGGGCTAAGACGAAGACCTGTTTTATGCTTGCCCATAATGAAAAGTCGTTGTTTGCGGCATTTATGTGTGTAAACCGCAATCCGTCAAAACCATTTGTAATCCAGTCGCTGAAGCGCGATTTCAGTGTAAATCTGAGTGATGCGGTCGTTTTAACCCTGTCACCATTTCAGGATGGACAGAATGGATTTTCCTTTGGTGTGACTCCACAGAATGCGCAACGGGAAGGTGCAATAGAAGGGGGAGGCCAGTTTGGGGTAACCACAGCATGGGACCAGATATGGCACAGTGCTACCCAAATTAAGCAGGATACGTGGTTTGCAGAGTTTGAAATTCCTTTGAAAAGCATACGTTTTGTTTCCGGGATGGATAAGTGGAAGTTGAATGTAGCCAGGGTAGACCTGAAGAATAACGAGGTAAGCACATGGATAAAGGTGCCTCGGAATTTTAATATAAGTGTGCTGAATTTCACCAGGGATGTTAAATGGGAACGCCCGCCCCGCAGGAAAGGCCCAAACATAAGTCTGATACCGTATGTGAGTTCCACTGCATCTGGTGCGCAAAATGAATTTTTTGAATCGAATAAACCCCGGTTGGGGATGGACATAAAAGTAGGTCTCTCCAGTTCGTTGAATCTGGATATGACATTGAACCCTGATTTTGCCCAGGTAGATGTTGATGAGCAGCAGTTGAATCTGACCCGTTTCAGCCTGTTTTTTCCTGAACGCAGGCAGTTTTTTATTGAAAATAGTGATCTGTTTGCCGGTTTTGGATTCAGGCAGATACGGCCGTTTTTCAGCCGCAGAATAGGACTGGGCAACAGTGGGCCTGTGCCGATAAGCGCGGGGTTGAGGGTGACAGGAAAAATAGGGAATGATTTGCGGATAGGGCTTATGAATGTGCAGGTGCGTAAAAGTGATGCGCAACAGACTGTAGCCACGAACTATACGGTAGCTGCGTTGCAGTACAAGGTATTTGGGGCCAGCAATATTGGCTGGATTCTGGTAAATCAGGCAGAAACGGACTTAATGAGAAAGCCGGCAAATGCCAATACTGTAACCGGATTGGAATACAATTTACTAACCAAGAACAACCGTTGGATAGGAAAAGCATTTGTACAGAAATCTTTCTTTGAAAAGGCCGGAAGGGAAAATTGGTCGCATGCCAGTTTTTTGTTATACAAAGATTTGAAATGGGAGGCAATGTGGAATCATGAATATGTGGGAAAGGATTTCAGGGCGCAAAGCGGATTTGTACCGCGGATAGAGTTGTATGACCAGGTCACACAGAAGCGATATTACTACAGTTATTACAGATTGGAGCCCTCACTTACACGCACCTACTATCCCAAAAGCAAGTTAATTAACAACTATAGTTTTAATATATACAACAGCAGTTATTACGACAGTGCTTTCAGGCCTACTGAGAGTTTCAGCAGTGTAACACCCCGGGTTGTTTTTCAGAATTCTGCAGAAGCAAGGGCGACATTCTCAACGGAATTTTTTAATTTGTATCTCCCCTTCAGCCCGATTGCCACACAGCGTGTTTTTTTGATCGGGCAGTATCAATTCAGCACCATAAGTATCGGTGCAAACAGCAATACCCGAAAGCGATTCAATGCATCTGGCGAGGTAGGCACGGGCACCTATTTCTCTGGTGTTAAGACCTACTATACTGCTGCATTGCAATGGCGAAAACAGCCACGTTGGAATTTTAGTTTGTCCTACAGGAGGGTGAATATAGATCTGCCTGAAATCGGAAAATCCACCTTGAATTTGGTGGCATTTAAAACGGAATACAGTATTTCTACCATTATGTATCTCACAGCATTTTTACAATACAACACACAACGGGATAATGTAAATATCAATGTGAGATATCAATACCGATTCAGGCCTATGAGTGATTTCTTTGTGGTTTATTCAGAAAATTATTTACCTGATTTAAAGAGCAAAGACCGCAGCCTGGCATTTAAACTTGTTTACTGGTTCAATACCTGAATCAGGCAAGTTGTTGGAGTTGTATCAGGTTGAAATACAAGCCCTTCTGTGCAAGTAATTCCTGATGTGTGCCTTGTTCCACAATTCTGCCTTTGTCCATTACTACAATTGAGTCTGCATGGGTAACTGTGCTCAGCCTATGGGCGATGATAATACTGGTTCGGTTTTGCATGAGAGTTTCAAGGGCGGCCTGCACAGCTTTTTCACTTTTACTGTCCAGGGCTGAAGTAGCTTCATCCAGGATCAGAATTTCCGGATTTTTCAGCAGTGCGCGGGCGATACCCAGTCTTTGCCTCTGACCACCACTGAGTTTGCTTCCCCGTTCCCCGATATTGGTATCGTAACCCTGCCCGCTTTGCAGGATAAATTCATGGGCATGTGCAGCTTGTGCGGCCGCAATCAGTTTTTCTTCTGAAATGTCCGGGAGTCCCAGAGCAATGTTGTTTCGAATGCTGTCATTGAACAGCACGGATTCCTGACTTACAATTCCGATCAATCTGCGCAGATCATCCTGTGCAAACTCCCGTATATCCATGCCATCAAGGAGAATGTTTCCATCTGCTACATCATAGAACCGGGCAATCAAATCCGTAAGGGTGGTTTTACCTGCACCGGAAGGCCCAACAAGGGCTATGGTTTGGCCTTTCTGAATGTGCAGACTGATATTGTGCAAAACATGCTGTTGATTGTAACCAAAGCTCACATTGCGCAGTTCCAGTTCTCTGGCAAATACAGGTTTTTTGGGGAAAATCGGATCGGCAACCACCACCGGTGCATTGACCAGTTCGTGAATACGGTTCAGGCTTGCCTGTCCGCGCACAGCGGCGGAGTAGGCGGTGCTCAGCGCTTTGAATGGATTGATGAGTTGGCTGAAAATGGCAAAATAGGTCAGGAAAAATTCGGGATTCAGTTCACCACGGAAAACCATACTTCCACCCAGCCATAACAGAGCCGCGGAGACGCCAATGCCAATGGTTTCACTGAGTGGAGATGACAGGTCGTATCTGCGCTGCACGCCGGTGTTGTTGCGTGTATAGGCCAGATCATAATCGCTGTAGCGTTTGCGAAAGAAACCGGCTGCATTAAATGCTTTGATGATGCGCATACCACCGATGGTCTCTTCAAAAGATGACATCAGCCGGCCTGCCATTTCCTGATTTTGTGTACTTTTTCTTCGGAGGCTACGGCTGACGAGTCCAATGACCAGGGCAGTGACAGGCAGAAAAAGAATGATATACAGAGTGAGAACAGGTGAAAGTACGATAAGGGTACCCAGAAAAAGCAAAATGGTAAGGGGCTGCATATACAGTGCTTCCAATGAAACCATAAAGGCGAATTCGATTTCCTTCATATCGTTGCTCATACGGGAGAGCAAATCACCTTTTTTTTCTTCGTTGAAGTAAGCCACCGGAAGATCCAGGCAGCGGTTGTAGATGTTCATGCGCATATCGCGAATGCTTAAGTTGCGCAATTTTGCCATCACACTCATGGCCATAAACCGGCTGAGATTTTTGACAACGGTAAGTACGACCAATGCCACGCACAAAAAGGCCAGGGCAGTGAATGGCTCCCCTTTTGCCAGAGTACCAAACCAGGCAATAAAATCGCTGTAGATACCTGCAAACCAGCCCCCTGCATCAAAGCCTCTGGTGTTGATGGCGGGAGCACCCTCGCCAGGTTTGAAAAGAAATTTCAGAACCGGCATAATCATTAGCAGGGTAACCAACTGCAGTACTACGAAGAGCAGATTAAATCCGAAATTGAGAAACAACAGACCCTTGTGGGCCCGGGCATGCCGGAAAAACTGTAGGATGGCTTTCACCTGTTTGCGAAATTACGCAATTTTGCAGGGTATGGCGCGATTGTGGATTCTGATCTGTCTGAGTATGGGTATTTCTTCCTGTGGACAAACGGGAGAAAGAAACTCACACAGTGATTGGCAAAAGGGGATTGAAGAAATGCGGAAGGCTAAGGACAATGCGTTTGCCTTCGGGCCGGAATCACCCATAGAAGATTCGGAACATTTTCATGGTTTAAAATATTATACACCGGACGAGAACTACAGAGTAGAGGCCATTTTGCGCACGGAGAATGCAGAAAAAGTGAGGCAAATCCCAGACACCAAAGGAGGAGTGAGAAATATGGGTAAAGCCGGTATTCTGCAATTTGAATTGCAAGGCCGGTTATGTAAGTTGCCGGCATTTGTGGCAGAAGAAGATTCATTGCATTTTTTTATCATGTTTCGTGATGCAACGAACGGAAATGAAACCTATAGCGGAGGCCGTTTTATAGAAGCAGAGAGATTTGAAAAAACGGGAATGATTGATTTCAATATGGCTTACAATCCCTACTGTCATTATAACCATGACTTCAGTTGTCCGGTTGTGCCTGATGATTGTAAATTAAATATTCCCGTGAAAGCAGGTGAGAAAATATTCAGATAAAGCACATCATTCCGACCAATGAGTGGAATTCAATTGTGCGGATATTTTCACATTCGCCGGGTGATGGATTTTACAATTTCAAAACGGATAAAGAATTCGCGGGCAATGATACGGAGCACTGTGTACACAGGAGCTGCCACAATCATCCCGCCGAGTCCGCCGAGCCTGAAACCAATTAAAATTACAGAAAACAACTCCAGCGGATGCACCCGCAATGAATTGGAAAAAATGAGGGGATATGAAATAAAATTATCGAGAGCAATTGCAATTACGTAAACGATGGCAACATGAGACATTTCCGGTACAATCTGGGTATAAAAATCTGCACCAATATGCGAGCAAATACTGAATAGTAAAGCGAATGTTACGCCCAACAAAGGGCCGATATAACTGATGAGATTGATGATACCGGAGAAAACAGCAATCGTAAGGGCATATTTTTCACCAAAAATGGTAAGTCCTATAAAAATATAGGTACCAAACACCAGAATTTGCAGAAGAATACTGCGGAAGTAACGGCCCAGCATTGTATTCACACTGCGCATCACCCGCTGAACTTTTGGTTCATGTTTATCCGGAGTAAGAATATGTATAATCCGATAAAGTAAAAATTTCTCTTTCAGGAAAAAGAAAGAAATGAATAGCACTGAAAAAATCCAACCCATAAAACTGCTGAGTCCGCTGATGAAACGGGAGAAAAGGGTACCAAAATCAATTACACTCACCCAGCTTAAAAATTGTTGTTTGAAATATGCGGCAGTAAAGTATTCTGCACTTATCCCGATGGATACGGCATATTCCCTTAAATCAGCGATGGGCTTGCCAAAACTCTTTTGAAAATCGTCATAGGAAATGTGAGAGATGGCAGAGATTTGTTCAATTAACGGAGGCGCAATGACCCGGATAAGGACAAGAAAAATCGTAAGAAAAAGAAGCAGAACCAAAATAGTGGCAAGGGTTCGCGGCATACGTCTCTTACCAAGCCGGATGCGGCTTTCCATCTTGTTCACCAGTGGAGAACCCAGGAAAGTTACAATGGCAGCAACCAGAAAATAGGCAACAACAGCGCGCAAGAACCACAGGGCTGCCAAAAGAAGTGCAAACCCCAGCCAGGTGATGATTTGGTTACGCGTTATCTTCAATGTGCGGGTTTTCCGGTTCTTCTTTCGGCACAGGAACTTCAGCCGGATTTTCTGTTACAAGCGTATTTTCTTCCGGCAGTTTGGGAGCAGCTTCATGTACTTTGGTTTCAAAAGGTCGTTTGCCTATGAGTGTTTCCAGGTCGGCCTGAAACAATATTTCTTTTTCCAGAAGTTCTTTAGCCAGAATTTCAACCTGTTCCCGTTTTTCTGTAAGCAGGTTTTTCGTGCGTGTGTATGCAGAATCAATCAACATGCGCACTTCCTCATCAATCATTTCACTGGTTTTTTCGGAGTATGGTTTCTGGTAGCCGTATTCACCTTGGGGGTCATAGAATGACACATTGCCCACCTTGGCACTCATACCATACATGGTTACCATGCTATACGCCAGTTTGGTAATACGTTCCAGGTCATTTTGTGCACCCGTGCTGATTTGTCCGAAGAATATATCTTCAGCCACACGTCCGCCCAGGGTCATGCACATACTATCCACGAGCTGCCCTGTGCGATAGAGGTATTGTTCTTTTGGCAGATACTGGGCATATCCCAGAGCAGCTACCCCACGTGGAACGATAGACACTTTAAGCAAAGGGTCTGCATTTTCAAGGAACCAACCCGCCACAGCATGTCCGGCTTCGTGGTATGCAACGATTTCTTTTTCCTCAGGGCTGATGATTTTGTTTTTCTTTTCAAGACCACCGATTACGCGGTCAATGGCGTCCTGAAAGTCAATCATATCCACCGTTTCTTTGTCTTTACGGGCCGCAATCAGGGCGGCTTCATTGCACACATTGGCAATTTCTGCACCGGCAAATCCGGGTGTTTGTGCAGCCAGTTTGTGGGCATCTACGTCATTGCCCAGTTTAGTCAATGGTTTCAGGTGAACTTTAAAAATTTGTTCCCTGCCGACAAGATCCGGCCTGTCCACTGTAATCTGCCGGTCGAAACGACCGGGACGCATGAGTGCACTGTCCAGAATATCCGGACGGTTTGTGGCAGCCATGATGATAACACCACTGTCTGTTCCAAAGCCATCCATTTCTGCCAGCAGTTGGTTGAGGGTATTTTCACGTTCATCATTGCTTCCCTGCACCAGATTTTTGCCTCTGGCACGCCCTATGGCATCAATTTCGTCAATGAAAATGATGCAGGGTGCTTTTTCCTTGGCTTGTTTGAACAAGTCGCGCACACGGCTTGCACCTACACCCACAAACATTTCTACGAAGTCTGAACCTGAAAGCGAAAAGAAGGGCACACCGGCTTCACCTGCCACTGCTTTGGCAAGCAGTGTTTTGCCGGTTCCCGGAGGGCCAATAAGCAATGCTCCTTTGGGAATCTTCCCACCCAGGTTAGTGTATTTTTTAGGATTCTTAAGAAAATCCACAATTTCCATCACTTCCACCTTGGCTTCTTCCAGCCCGGCAACATCCTTAAAGGAGATATTTACTTTGGTGTCTTTATCAAACAACTGTGCGCGTGCACGGCCTATGTTGAAAATATTGGGTCCACCTCCGCCAGATCCACCTGCGCGGCGGAACATCAGATTGAGGAAAATGAACAAACCACCCAGCAGCAGCGCCCATTGCAGGATTTGTCCCATGTAGTCGTTGTGGCTCTCATACGAAATAGGAATTTTATTGGGATCCAGTTTGGCTTTCACCAATTCCTGTTTCAGGTCTTTGATTTCATCGTTGAAATAGCCTTTTTCGATTTCAAAACTGAAATCCGGCTGGTCTGACCCGAACATATCTTCACGTCGGGCAGACTTTTTCTTGTAGGGTTCCTGGTCGCGGGCCTGCCGGGTGAGGTAAACATCCACATAGCGGTCGTTGGTCATAACCAGTTTTTCCACATCCCCTTTCAGAACCATGGCCCTCACTTCGGACCAATTGGTTGACTGACTGGAACTGCGGGGATAAAAGGAAAGAATGAGCAGTACTAAAAGCAGAATGCCGTATATCCAATAAGGGTTAAACCGGAAGCCGGTGCCGGGTTTTCTGTTTTCTCCGGAGTTTTGGTTTTCGTCCATGTTCTAATCTGATGTTCAAAGGGTGAACCAAACATTTGATTCAACGACAAAACTACGATTTTCGGGCACGAAATGCCATGGCAGAGAGAAAAATGCCTGGCACAGATGACAAAGCCTGAAAAAATGTCAGTTTACACTGTGCAATTGCACTAATTTCGGCCATGTGAAACTGGCAGCAATAGACATTGGTTCAAACGCGGTGAGGTTATATATAGCCAGACCCCTTCATCCGGATCTTGATGAGACCGACTTTAAGAGTGTGGAGTTTACCCGGTTACCGCTGCGGCTGGGAGATGATGTGTTCAAGAACCGGGAGATAAGCCGGAAGAAAGCCGACTTACTCACCAAGGCCATGCAATCATTTGCCTTACTCATGGAAATTTTCAATGTGGACATGTACAGAGCCTGTGCCACCAGTGCCATGCGGGATGCTACAAACAGTGCAAGACTGGTGAAGGAAATACGCAAAACCACAGGAATCAGGATTGAAGTGATTAGTGGAAAGGAAGAAAGCCGGCTGGTGCAAAGTGCCATCATGGACTGGTTGCCGGCGCGTCACACCTTTTTGCATGTGGATGTAGGCGGTGGAAGCACAGAGATTGCGCTGGTAAAGGCTGGCAAAATCAAACATTTTGAAAGTTTCAATATTGGAACAGTCCGGTTGCGTGAAAAGAAAGTAAAACCTGCAGAATTTGACAGGATGGAACAATGGCTGCGGGATTTGCCCATACCAGCCGATGATGTGGTACATGCTGTAGGTACAGGGGGAAACATTGTAAAACTGCATTCCCTTGCCGGCACGGCTTCATCAGAAGCAATGAATCTGCATCATCTGAAGAGCACCAACCAGTACCTGGAATCACTGGACATTCACGATCGCGTATATGAACTGAAGATGAATCCGGACCGGGCAGAGGTAATCCATCATGCCGGACACATTTTTATCCGCATTATGGAATTGTGCAATATCCATGATGTTTACGCCCCCAATCTGGGATTGAAGGACGGGATTGTTCGGGAATTGTGGCGCAAGCACCACCAGAGTCTCAGGACGGATTAAAGGAAGCAAAGGCCTCTCCTGTTTTCCACGCATCGGTAAAGGAGTTATAGAGTGGAACCGGGGCCATGCGTATTACATTGGGTTCCCGCCAGTCTGCGATAACATTACAGGCCGTAAGGTGATCAAACAAAGCTTTTCCGTTGTTGCCGGCAAGCAGCGAGAGTTGGCATCCCTCCTGATTCTCCGGGGTAATGATTTCAAATAGCAGGTGGGGATTGGAAATTTTAGCCTGCGAGAGCACGAAGCGAAGATAGGCTGTAAGCAGTGCCGATTTGGCAGTTAAGCGGTCTATTCCTGCCCTGTGAAAAATATCAAGGCTGGCACGGTGTACAGCCATTCCGAAAACGGGTGCATTGGACAATTGCCAGCCGGCAGCACCAGGTTCGGGAATATAACCCCGTTTCATTTGAAAGCGGACATCTTCTTTGTGGCCCCACCAGCCTGCCAGTCGCGGGGTTTGGGCATTCAGCCCGTGCTTTTCATGGACAAAGACACCAGAAACGTTTCCCGGACCGCTGTTGAGATACTTATAGGAGCACCATGATGCAAAATCCACATTCCATTCATGGAGTTTCAGCGCCACATTGCCAGCTGCATGGGCCAGATCGAATCCGGCGAATGCCTGGGCTTCATGGGCCGCTTCTGTGATCGCCCTTATATCGAAATACTGGCCTGTGTAGTATTGTACCCCACTGAAAAAAACCAGGGCAACCGAATCCCGGTTTTGATGGATGGTATCCAGTATATCTGCTGTACGCAGCGTATGTTCACCTGCCCGGGGTTGCATTTCAATCACAGCATTGTCATAGTTGAAACCATGCCACTCCACCTGGCTTTGCACGGCATACATATCGCTTGGAAAAGCGCCGGCTTCCATGATGATTTTGTATCGGGAGGAGCTGGGTCTGTAGAAACTGGCAAACAGCAGATGCAGATTTACAGTGAGCTGGTTCATAACCACCACCTCATGGGGCAGACCACCCACGAGTTCTGCAGAATGGTCTGTGAGGAATTTATGGTAGTGGAACCATGGGTTTTTGCCGTGAAAATGACCCTCAACGCCCAATGCAGCCCAGTCGTTTAGTTCTGTTTGCAAAAATTCCGCTGCTGCAACTGGCTGCAACCCAAGGGAGTTACCGCAGAGGTAGGTCCAGGGCTCTCCTTTCTCATTTTTTGGAATGATAAATTCATCCCTGAACGGGGCCAACGGGTCTGTTTGGTCCTGATTCCGGGCAAAATCGAGGGTATTTTCGAATTGCATGGTGCAAAAATAGGGCTAGCCCTTGAGGAGAAATGCAAAGAATGGTGTAAAATCGCGGTAAATCTCTGGTAGCCGTGAAATTAGAAGAAGAAATAAAACAGCGAAAGTTTGAGTCTCCGGCACAGAAAGCCGTGCTGAATGTGATGTTTACGGCCAATTGGCTGAGCACAGCTTTCAGGGACAACTTTAAACCGTTTGGTATTACAGCCCAGCAGTATAATGTGTTGCGCATCCTGCGCGGAAGGTATCCGAATGCAGCAAACCCCAGTGAAATCAAGGAAGTGATGCTGGACAAAAATCCGGACCTGACAAGGTTGTGTGACCGGCTGTGTGCAGCTGGATTTATCAAGCGCACCATAGACGATGCAAACAGGCGCAAGATGAACATCATCATCAGCCAGAAGGGGCTTGACTTGCTGGCGAATATGGACGACAAGGTTCGGGAATCCCAAAAGCAAATGAATCATCTCAGCGAAAAAGAATGTGAAACGCTGAGCTCACTGCTGGATAAAATGAGGGGATAAGGAAGGTACCCGGTTTTCAGTGCTTGCGCACCATGGTGAGGCCATCCCGCAGGGGAAGCAACACGACATCTGCATCTTTGCGATTGGCCAGTGAGGCATTGAATTCATGCATGAGCCTTGTGTCTGTATCATGGATTCGTTCATTCTCGTCGGTCACTTTACCACTCCAAAGGGTATTGTCGAAAAGCAGCAGACCCCCTGGCCGGGTGAGGGGAAGGCAAGCATCCAGAAATTCGGTATACTGTCTTTTGGCAGCGTCTACAAAAACTAGGTCTGCCTGCATGGAAAGAGTGGGTAGTATTTGAAGCGCATCCCCGGTGTATTGAATGATGGATTTGCCGGAATCCTGCAGGAATTCTGCAGCTTTGAAGGCATTTTCGGGATCCGCTTCAATGGTGTGAAGGGTTCCGGTAGCCGACAAGCCTTCTGCCAGGCAGAGGGAAGAATACCCGGTAAACGTGCCAATTTCCAAAACACATTCAGGCTGGATAAGGGCAGAAAGCATGGCAAGAAAACGACCCTGCAGGTGGCCACTGAGTTGGCGCGGATTGATGGTATGCCGCCAGGTAAAACCGGTAAGCCGGGTAAGGGCATCCGGTTCCGGGCTGCTATGTTGCTCACAGTAAATCAGTTCCTGCGATTGCCAGTCGGGGTGCATGCTGCGAAATTGGTGTAAAAAGTGCAGATTGACATAAAAAGAAAAAGGCAGTTGACACGAGTGGCTGAAAAGTGTATTTTCGCGGAAAATTAAAAGTTAGCACTATGTACTGGACACTGGAACTTGTGAGCTACCTGGATGATGCTCCATGGCCTGCGACAAAAGACGAACTGATTGATTATGGCATTCGTTCGGGCGCCCCGCTTGAGGTAATAGAGAACCTGCAGGAGTTGGAAGACGATGGCGAGCCTTATGAGAGCATTGAGGAAATATGGAGTGACTATCCTACGGATGAAGATTATTTCTTCAACGAGGACGAGTTGTAAAAAAGCTTTTCAGAAAAATGAGCCATTCCATTAAGGGGTGGCTTTTTTTGTTTGGAGGCAACATGGCGCTGATTACAGATATTGAACAAAATCCAAAGTGACTTCTGAGGATTCGATTTGGATTTGTCGGTTCTGTCAATTATCATTGAATCACAAAAGTTTAATATGTTGAAACTTAAGCATGACTAAGAACCCTTTCAACAGTGAAGTGCAGGAATAATTCAAATATCAACGCATTATTATATTAGGCACAATGAAACAGACCACATAAGACGTCATGGAACAAAATTCAAAATTCTGCCCTAAATGCGGCCATTCTAATTTATTTGATGCCGTATTCTGTATGTCATGCGGGAATAAATTCCCCGAAATACCAGCACCAATTGTCAACCCACCCGCTGCTGAGTCTCCTGTAGAGGTGGAAAAACAGGATTCACGAGTATTGCAGGTCAACCAAGAGACTGCTGAATTTAAAAACCCGACAGTTTTGGGTCAACCCGTGATGAATCAAGCTGCCAAACCACAGCAGCCTCAGGCAAATGGAGATGACAAGAATCATAAGTCAAAGACAACGCCCAAGCGAAAAGGGCGGGTATGGATGAAGGTGACATTTGGTTTATTGTTTCTGGTTCTTTTCTCGGCGGTGGCATTTGGGTATTTTTTTATTCGCAACAATAGTGGAAGCATTACGCAGCTTGATGGGGTGACGCATATTCCGTTTAAGGAGCACAAAGAGGACAGATGGGGTTTAATCAGTCTTGATGGGAAGGTTGTTGTAACCAACGAATGGATTGAGCAACCCTCACCTGTTGTAGCCGGTTATACAAGGGTAAAAAACAGCAAAGGGAAATTCGAGTACTATAAGATTGAACCCAAACCGGTACAGGTAGGTGATGCGTTTAAATCTACTTCGCCGCATAGTGAGGGACTGGCAGCGGTAGTGCCTGAAAATGGGCCAGTCGCCTATGTGGATGAGAATATCAAAATTGTATTTGAGGTTAAAACTCTTGAAGGAAAAGAAGTTGAAGAAGCTGGTAATTTTAAAGATGGGCTTGCACGCTTCAGGAACAGTGAAGGAAAGTATGGCTTCATTGACAAATCAGGCGCTGTTGTAATCAGCGCAATTTATGACAGGGCTGAACCATTTTCAGATGGACTTGCACTGGTATCCAAACGGAGTAAAAACACGAATGAATTCGAGAATGGTTTCATAAACAGAAAAGGATCGGTTGTCATTAAACTGCAAAGCGGGGTTGAGTACAAATCTTCTTCAGAAGGGTATATCGCATATTCAGATGACAAGGAGCATAAGCAATGGGGCTTTATTAATCAGGAGGGAGAAAAGGTTATTAAAGCAAGAGACAAATACACTTTTGTCGGACCATTTGTGGACGGATATTGCACATTTTCTGATGGAAGTCTTCAAGGAATAATGAATAAAAAGGGAGAGGAAGTGATTCGGCCTAAGTATAAGTTTGCCTTGTACTTTAATGGACTGGTTCTTATAAACGATGCATCTTCAGAAGAAAGTGATTCAAAATACGGATATGTAAACCTGGACGGTTCGGAAGTTATTCGCCCACAGTACGACAAGGCATTTCCATTTATTGACAAATGTGCATTTGTTAAGGAAAACGAAAGATATGATGTTATTGATTCGAAGGGTAAGTCGCTGTCCAAAACCAATATCGAGGAGTTAGGCTATGATAATACTGTATTTCATTGGTTGGTAGTACAAACTGAAAACCAATATGCCAGTTCTTACTGGCTTGATGATCATATCCAGATTAGTGATTATTTTCAAGCGGAGGCTATTGTTAATTCCATATGTTCGTCTGTACAAGGGACTGGGATAAATGGAATTGAGAAAAGCACATCACCAGCCGCATTGTATAATATTATTAAGGACTTAATTCAAAAGCAAAATAAGGATCAGGATACATCGGCAAAAGCAATGGGAGAATTCAAAGCTGAGACTAAAGTGCCAGATAATTACCCATTGTTCAGCTATTCGTCACAGATAAGTTTGGATAATCTGAAATACAATAAATATACAAATGGGAGAATTGAGTTAAAATACTCAGATGACCTAAAAGTACCAAGAAAAGAGATGAAAGTTGTTCAGGTGCCTGGATATGAAAGAGATGACTATGGCGATCTGGTTCAGGTTATGAGGTCAGAGAGAACAGAGACTGTTGTGGGATGGGAATTAAATACAGCCGAGAAAAGCCATCTTGAGAAATTAGCGTATGTTTTTGAATTTTCAGGGAAAGCTTCAGAAAAAGTGAAGGATATTTATCAATTACTGATAAGAAAGACAGAAAATGCAGGCTTTGTTCTACAGAACTCTCCGGGCACTGCAATTCAAGATGAAGATACACGATCTTTCAAGCATCCCAGTGCAGCGGGAATTCAGCTTTCGCTGAGAAGGAGTCGGATCATTATTTATTATGACATCGATTTCGCATCAATATGAAATTGTCGAAAATTCATGCACTGCTTGCAATTCTGTTGTTTTTGAGTGAGTTGCATGCTGACCCGATTAAGAGAGGCCTCAAGTTTCTTCATCGTCAGAAATATCAAAATGCCGAAGCATTATTTACGAAAGCCCTTCGCAAGGATTCCAATAATGCAGCGGCTCTTTACGGTTTTTCTAGGGTAAAAACAATTGGAACTGTTGGAGATGAAAACTTCTCTGAAGGATATCTGGCTGCTTTTCGTGCAGTTTCCCTTTATGAAGGTCAACTTGACCAACTTCGTGATTATAAACTACAGGCAACGGATATTGTATCTAACTTTAGAATACTGGACTCTTTATATTTTTACGCTTCAATCCGCACGTTGCGTATAAATTCCCTGGACCAATATATCAAAGTTAGTAAAGATGGAGATCATTTGAGGTATTGTATAAACAAGAGGGACTCAATATTGGTTGATCAGGCAATGCAAAAGCAAAATCCTGAAGCCCTGGAGAAATTTCTTATAGCATATCCGAATTCTATTTACTCCGAAATGGTAAAAGACAGTATTGTCGAAAGGCACTTGCGTATTTGTAATCTGGCGAAAGATATCGTTTGTCTTGGTAAATTGAAAAATCGTTTTGGAGGGGTCACAAAATACCTCGTGAAAATCCAGGAATCCATATATCTGACAGGATTTACTATTTCTCAAAAGTATAATTCCTATGATTCCCTATACGATTATGCGCGTAATAATCCAAATAGTCCATATTCATACAGGGCTAATGCATTGGCTGACAGCTTAAGACTGAATAAACTTAGCACTATTGATGCATTGGAAAAGTTCATCAGGGAGAATCCAAATTCAGGATTAATCCAGGCTGCGAATAATAAAATGTTTAATATGTTTACTGTGAACGGTTCAGATACCGCAAAGTTGATTGAGTTTTATCGCAGATATCCCAAAAGCCCTATGAGCAGCAATGCATTAGCAAAATACGTTAATATTGTCACTTCAAATATGACGGATCCATTGGGATGCATGGAGTGTTACAGATCATTGGGTTCTAACGCAGCAGGGATAAAATGCCTTGAGCAATATTACATCTTGTATACGAAGAACGGCAGTGATTTAAAAGGTCTCAAGCAATTCTACCGGCAGTTTATGGTTCCCTCAATCAATAATTTTGTTTTTGACCAGATAGTATCTGCCCATCGGTGGTCAATAAAGGATTGTGACACATTGAATCTGTTGGCTACACATTTTTATCCAAATAACTGGGATTATGTAAAAACACGGATTTATGATAGTTTTATGCAGAATCAACTTCCTTTGAATATCAGTTTGAAGAAAACATCAAATACTTTTAAAAGACTTAGTACAAGCTATGCTCATAACTTTGAACTCAAGTATTTTCAGGAAGTGGTGAGTGTATTGTCTGCTTCAGAAATAAGTAACATGATCTTGTCCGGAAGTTTTGAGGACAGGCATGTACCGATAGCAATATATTATTATAGCAATAACTTTGGCAATGGTTCTATGGATGACTATATCGGTACCATAAAAAAGATAGGAAAGTTTTATAAATCAAAAGGTACAGCTGAAGGTCAAACTATTTTCAACTATACACTCAGGATAGTTGAAGAAAACAGATACAATACTTCAGGTAGAGTCAATCTGATAAATCCAAGAAGATATTCCAATCAATGTGGTTTCAGCGTTGAATCAGAAACTGTAGTTTCGTCTGAATATATTACAAATTCATATCCATTTGTATACAAGGCAGATAATCAACCTAGTATGCAGTACGAAGCTCAGCCCGATACCGATATCTCATTTACAGGACCTATTGAAAAACCGGGCTTTGACGAGACCTTTACCAACAATATAGTCAATAACGTAAAGCAAATTAAAATTGAATATCCTCTATCAGAAAAGAATCTAACACCCGAGTTGATAGCTGCTGCGAAATATAAAGTATATTTTGATGATTCTAAGGACCAAAACAGTAATTTTATTATTGACTTCATGACCTATTTCCGGCCCGAAAAGCTTAAATATATGAGGAGTGTGGGTATTAAAGAAACGGAAATATATAAAGCAGGATTAGCTGAGTACAGGGAATTTTTAACTCAGAATCCTTTTAGTTATACTTACAAATTAGACATTATGAAAAAGTCCTCGATAAATCTTTATTACAGCACTGAATATTACAGTCCACTTGTTTATGAAGAGTCGAGTAATGAATATAAAATTGACGCCAACCATGTACCAGTTATTCATTATATGTGGGAGTCTCGTTACGATTACGATACGAGGCAATATGCAAGAAATTATTATTGGGGTACGGGCGATGTGATTTATCAGAGCTTTGTGGGGGTTCAGCAGTTTGATTTTAACGGAAATAAGCGGTCGGATACTACGGACGAGGGGATTTATAAATATTCCCCAACCGACGGAGAGGGAATTCAGGTGCTAAACCTGAGTGATTTTGATGATCCTGGGTATATAGGGTATACCGATATAAAGCCGGTGATGCAAATATCTATATTACCCATTCCGAATAAAGGGCCATTGTTGGCTTATGTTCATAGAATAGAACTCTGGTACAAAAATGAAATAGTTAAGTCAATAGTTCCTAAACACTCGCTTAACTATTGGTTTCCCAATTATTCCTTTTCTACACCCGTGAAGGTGGTCAATGTGGCTACCGACAATTCGGTTAAATCTACTACCCACTTAGAAATTGACAATGTTTATACACAATCAGTAGAGAAACCTTCAACAGCCAAGTTACGGCAACCTAAGAAAATGAGAAATCCATTTTATTTGGAGTTTGGTGCCAATCTATTACCAATGGCGCGGGTTGACATGACGGTCCGGTACCAGTTCGAAACTGAGTCAAGTCCGGGTATTGAAGATTCGATGATAACTGCATTAAACGCACAAAATCGCATTTTCTGTTATAATTTAAATCTGGGGTGGTCAATTACAGAACATATTCCTATATATTTTCAATACAATTGGGTTGAGGGGAAGTATAAATTGTCTGAAACAGGTCTGGGTTTGGGTTTCAATATTGGGCGATCTACGAAATTCAATTTTCAGTCAACAGTGGGGTGGTTTTCAAGAAGGTATTTTACCTTGTTACAGGAAAAAGTGACGGGGTTTGGGAATCGGATTAATGCCAATGGTAGTTTTATTCAGGATCCAAAAATATATGTCCTGAATGAATCTACTCTTTTAAGAGGCACATTCGGATTTAATATTCCTATTACAGATTATATCCACCTTGGTTTATCTGGTAACTGGACCCGTTTATTATCCCATTCAAATGGGATCTATCTGAATAATGAGGATATGAACACGAAGATTGAATATAATCCCAATGATAAGCTTATGTATCGTACCAATGACCACAGCTATAAGAAATTCAGCGGAGAGGAGTTCAAAGCTGGTGGCTGGGGAGGAAATGCAACATTGCGAATGATTTTTTAAAGTATAACACTAATGATATGAGAGTAAATATCTTAAGAACACTTGGAATTGTGGTTCTACTGTTCAGGTTTGCATACAGCTATGCCGGCCAGGTTCCGCAGGTCTATTATAATGCGAATACTTTTAACCTGAATATTCGTTCCTCACCAAGTTCCAGTGGTTCGGTTCTGACGACTCTGGCACCGGGTGCAAGAATATGTGCGGAATCTATAGTTTCAAATAGCAGTGACGCTACATTTTATAATTGGATAAAGGTTTGTCTGCCGAATACGAATGGAAGCCTCACATACGGATATATGGCGGTGAACGAGTTTTATACCAATATTTATTCAGTTAACACATATGCCACTGTTATCACTGCACAGTTGAACATCAGACCAAGCGCAGGAAATACATCCTCCAATGTGACAATAGCAGGATCAAACGCTACTTTTGCCAATAATACACTGGTTGCTTTGACCAGCAGTGCACCTGTAAATGTAAGTGGAACACTCTGGTATGAGGTGTATTTGCCTAACAACTGCAGCCAATCGACTGGATGGGTGAGTCGGGGAGCAACCGGTAGTTACCTGAGTGTAAATACTGTTACATCTGATTATTACATTGTTGCAGGGAGAGTTTGTAAAACAGCATCAGAATGCAATTATGGTGGCTCGATTAACGGAGCTTTTGTTGATTTAGGGAGTCTTGGAACCACATACTCCAGCAGTGGTTATTATCAGTTAAAGGTTCCACAAGGCTCCAATGTAAATGTAACATGTTCTTATTCAGGTTATAATACTTCAACTCCGAACTCCTACAGATATACGGCAAATACACATTTGTATGATAGAAATTTTGTTTTATCAAACACAACGGTGCCAAAGCCTTCTCCACCTGCGAATTTACAGATTACCTCTATTGATGATAAATCTGCTACACTACAGTGGTCTGCAGTTTCTGGCTCCAGTATAACCTACGAAATCTTCTACAATGCCAGTTCATGTGGTAATACATTCACCTCAACCGGGATAACCACGTCAAATACCAATGCTACCGTTAATGGTTTAAATTCGAGTACCACCTATTACTTTGTAGTTAAAGCGTCTAATTCTGGCGGGACTTCCGACCCCAGCAACTGCGCTGTTGGAACTACCAAAACACCCTGCACAAAACCGGGTGCTCCTTCACTTTATTCCCCATCCGGAATAACATCATCACAGGTTACTCTAAGTTGGAGTGCGGTTAATACTGCAACAAACGGTTATGAAGTCTATGTTTCCACTGGCACCTCTTGCGCAGCGCCTTCACTTTATCAAACAGTGTCCCAGTCTCAAACTTCGCTTGATGTGAAGAATCTGAACCCGAATACGGACTATTCATTTTATGTAGTTGCGGTTGGGGCCTGTAAGTCTGATCCGAGTAATTGCAGAACGGTTAAGACTTTTTCTGGGCCTTCTATAGTAATTGATGATGCCAATTCTACAGTTCCTCCTTGGCAGCGAGAAGGAGATGATTTAATGGGAGAGATAGCATTCAATTATTCTGGCATGAATAAAGGAAGCAAGATCAATCTTGATATATATGTTAATGGTGTGCTAGCAATTACCCAGAGCAGTATAACATTGACTCAATCAAGCGGATCAGGGAAATTTAAATTTTATGTGCAGCCATATAGTTTAATGCCGAACTATCCATTAGACGGAAGTAACGTTGGATATCAGATTATTGATTATGCAACGCAGACTTACTGTGATGTCGATGTGAAAACTAAAATTATTGAATCAAATTGGAATAAAAAAAATCTGTATTATCACAATGTTAAAGGAGAATCTATAAAAATACCTGTTCCATATAATAATTTAAAACCAGTAACCAGAATAACCATTAAGCGATTTGGAAATGTATCTTACCGATATTTAGGTGATTTAAATAAATTAAATATTACTGATGTCCCAGAGAGTATTTTGAACATAAATCGTTTGCCTGATTTAACCTATTCTGGCAAAACGGGATTTCTTACCATCGATTATGACAATAGTAATATTGAAACAGTTCTGCCGGGTGATTTTGAATTATACTATTGGTCTAATGAGGAATTTGTTCAGAGTGCCACCTTTTCCCTGTGTAAATACGGAAGAATATTTCCATCTTCCCCAATTAACAATCATTTGGCTATAGCGATAGGCGGAATTTTCAATGAGATAGAGGGTAATAGCTTCAAATTAAGAGAATTAGGACTAATAGAAGCATCCAAATCTGACTGTGAAAGTTCCTTTTCCGTTATGGGGTATCTTGAAAAATCAGGATTTAATGCATGGTATATTGCCCAGGGTAATGCAAATTCAATTGCTAGAAATGGGTATGATATAGGAAAGGCACTTGAACTTATCTTAGGCAAGAATTCATCAGCAACGGATGTAAACTTTATTTGTCACAGTAAAGGAGGACTTGATGTTCGTGCATTTCTGTCTGATTATACACGTTCCTTTGACAATTCAAAGTATTATGGAGTTGGGTCCTTTTCACTGCGGGGTTTGATAAAGAAGGTAGTCTTTCTTGGAACTCCGCATAACGGAGCTCCAATTGCTAATTGGCTGGTGAATTGGTCTTTGATTAATTCATGTCCTGGCACTATGGATTTAAGGGCTTCTGGCTCTTCTAATTTAGAAACCCTAAAGCTTTTGCCATTTAAGATAAATGTCGAGGTATTAAATTTAACTGGATTTCGTTCTGAAATTGGGACAACAGATTACAATAATGGAGTATTGATTGGAAAGGTAAGAGCCTATCTAAATTCCGAGAATGATGGAGTAGTACCTATTTGGTCGAGTAATTTGCTTAACTTGAAAAATTCAACAGGGAACTCGCCTATAGTAAAACAATTGTATCAACATGGCGAGCATCTACTTACACATTTCGAGGAACACAAGAATTACTTCCTAAGTCAGAATACGCCATATCATTATAAGCTTGATTGCTCTCGACCAATTACAAATCTGGAAAAAATAGTCAAATTTTTGGGTAATTCAACAGTAGTTTCTTCTTGTCCTTACCCAGATTTCAATCCAATTGTCATTTCAACATATAAATCGGTTCTGACCAATTGTGCGGTTATACAAAGGAAACCTTCAGATAGTGTTTATATCAATTTAGGAAAAACGGATGACAATGGCAATATTCAGATTGGTGGTATGAATATTTTAGAAGTCGGAGACACCCTTTACTTTATAGCAACTAACGTGCAGATTCAAAAGGTTGTGTTGACGAAATACATGCTCGAAAATAAGAAACTTAAGGTGTCAATGTTTCACACAGACCACCCTACAATCGGAATTGAGTATCCTGTGTTTATTACTTATAAGACCGGACCAATTGTATCTAACCCATCTATAACTATGGAACTGCATGCAAAGAATGCCATTAGCTTTGACCGTGAGGTTCGTATTGATAGTAGTATTAAATATATCCCTTTAAATAGCTTAGATGATTTTGTTACAATAAATTTGGACACTGGTTATAATGACTTAAAGGTGCGCATTAATGGTGCTTCAGATTCTATATTTGTGCATAAAACAGTTTACTATTATCCTGACACATTACTTAATTATTATAGCAGAAGAATTCATATTATGGTACCTGATTATTTAAAGGGAGTAAACATTTATGTTGATGATATATATTATGAAACACTGAATAGTGTAGATAATTTAGTTAGGGTATTAAGGGAAAATAGAAAATGCAAATTCTCGATTTTGGGGTATAAAGATACAATTATGAAAATAGATACATTGGAATTTATAGATCTCAAAATGGAGCCCACATCATATTCCTCGAAAACAGATAGTGTATTCATGCAATTTGATAATACGTGGAATATAAATTACTGGAGAAACATTAGTGTCAGAAAGATTGACAATTCTTCAAGTAACATTATTTCTATTAAACAGTTTGATGATTCTATTATTGATAAAGGATTATTTCCTCTTTCCAGAAAGTTCGAATTTAGAAACTTGAGTATTATACAAAAACCGGATTTAAGGGTTGCGATATGTTTGGATCAACCTTACCACATTAATAGAGACAGTTCCTATTTGGTTATGTGTTATGACAATCAGCGGTATATGAAACTAGATTTTAGCGATACCGGAATATGCGACTATGAACCGAATGTTCAAAAACTATCCATAAATCTCTTGGACTTCGATTCCTCACGGGCTGAAATACAGAGTTTTGCCATTGCCAAACGCCTTGCCCCAGTGAAGAAAGCTTTCGAGTTGAAAATGGGCCCTTCGGATTCCTTTTCATTGCCTATATCTGCATTCTTCACCGACCCGGATTCGCTAAAAGGGGATATGAGTATCCATATGGTGAATTCGACAAAAGGCATTAATGCCACCCTTAATTCAGGCATACTGACCCTTAAAGTTAATAACAAGCTCTTTGGTTTAAATAGCTTCACAGTCAGTGCAACCCATGATGGCCTGACCGAAAACAACGAAGTGAAAGTAAGGGTATTTGCGGACTCCTTTGCAGTATTTCCCAATCCTACGGACAGAATACTTCATGTGAATTTCATACTTCTGAAGAATGAAACCGTTGCAGTAAAGCTCTATGACATGAAAGGTAATCTGGTACAAAGTGAAAAACAGGAAGGCACAATAGGGCTTAATGAGCTAAAAGTTGATCTTGATAAACTGATGGACGGAATATACGTATACCGGGTAACCGTCGGGGATAGAGTCAAAGTTGGCAGAGTGGCAAAGCGTTAATAATAGATTCTGAAGGCACAGAATAGATTTATCTCACTGAGATTATAGTTGTGCTATTTCCTTAATAACAACAACTGCTTTACCAGAGCCTGTTTCAGGGTTTGTATGTTGTCTTTTTCCGTAGCTGATACAAATACGGCCGGGGCATTTTCCCGGGCTATCCAGCTTTTTTCAAACTGGGCGATACTGAGACCGGTAGAACCAACCCCAAAATCTTCGGGTAATGCCCGGAATGCATCGGTTTTGTTGAACACAATCAATTCAGGTTTTTGACCGGCACCAATTTCGAGCAAAGTTTCTTTTACAGAACGCATTTGTTCCTCAAATCCGGGATTACTTACATCCACCACATGGATGAGCAGGTCTGCCTCCGTTGCTTCTGCCAGGGTGCTTTTGAAACTTTCTACCAATGCCGTGGGCAGTTTGCGTATAAAACCCACCGTGTCTGACAGCAGAATGGGAATGGGTTCTTTTTCGGGATCCGGGTTCGGCAGCACGATTTTGCGTACTGTGGCATCCAGCGTGGCAAACAGTTTGTTTTCCACCAGCACGTCGGCCTTGCTAAGCAGGTTCATGAGGGTGCTTTTGCCCACATTGGTGTATCCCACCAGGGCTACACGGTACATTCCCTCGCGGGCTACCCGCTGGGTCCGTGCAATTTTTTCTATATGTGAAAGACGTTCTTTGAGCAGGGTGATGCGGTCGCGCAGGGCACGGCGATCGGTTTCAATTTCGGTTTCACCCGGTCCTTTCATACCTATTCCCCCTTTTTGCTTGCTCAGGTGGGTCCACATGCGGGTCAGGCGGGGCAGCAGAAAAATACTCTGGGCCAGTTCCACCTGGGTTTTGGCCTGGGCAGTTTTGGCGTTTTTGGCAAAGATGTCGAGAATCAGGTTGGTGCGGCTCAGGATTTTCACCTCATTCATTTCCCGTTCTATGTTGCGGATTTGCGAAGAAGACAATTCCTCGTCGAAGACCACCAGATCGATTTCATTTTCTTTGACATAGCCGGCTATTTCCAAGAGTTTTCCGCTGCCTACGCAGGTTCTGGGGTGCGGGTATTCCAGTTTTTGCCAGAAACGGTGAACCGGAAGGGCACCAGCACTTTCTACCAGGGCTGCAAGTTCATCCAGAAATTCCTGGGTACGGCCTTTTTGTGCCGGATGATCGATGCCCACCAAAACGGCTCTTTCCTGCTTTTTGGCGGTAGAATAAAATTCCTGAGGTCCCGGACACATATCGGGCAAAATTACAGCGGGCTTGGCAATAAGAGACAAACCCACGAATTTTGAAGGGTTGAGTTTGCGTTTGATTTCGGTTTGGTTGTGCTCACTGGCTTGCGAATTGCAGGCGCAGCAGCTTGTTTATTCCAACATACCCAGGTTAAATGCACGCAGTTATTACAACAGGGTAATCGGCGAAAACGCAGGTGGGGTTTACATCCTG